>NZ_JBSGUQ010000006.1:0-435790 GCF_053608005.1 Lentzea sp. NPDC055074 | reverse complement strand
ATATTACTGGCTGTGTTTCGGCACGCTGTTGAGTTCTCAAAGAACACGCGCTCACCGGTTCCAGTCTCCGTTTCCGGAGGCTTTCTCTCGGGGCTTGTGTTGAAAGCTTAGCCAGTTCGTTTTCGCTTTGTCAAATCGGCGTTTCCGGCGATTCAGGCTCCGCGCAAACTCGCTTCGCATTCAGTTTTTGGCTTGGTTCAGAAGTTATCTGAGTGGCTTTCCCGGTGTCAAATCGGGGTCATTTTCAGATCCCGGACAGCACGTTAGGCCGCTTATTTACTTCTGGGGGTTTGACGCCGTGAGACTTTACCCGGCCCGATCCGCGGTGTCAACCGCTCGTTCCGGGGTCTCGCTTGCGACCTGGAGAAAGTTACTCACGGGGAGGATCAAAGTCAAATCGCCTGGTCAGCGGGCTGCTTGATCGGCACGGACGGCGCGGGAGCAGCCGGCTTGGCCCCGATCGGACGCGGTCGCAGCCACAAGGTGATGGATCGAAGTCCCTCCATCGCCCGCACGATCTGGTCCGCCGAGGCGGCCTGGCGGGTCGCGACCGGCACCAGGTCGTAGCCCCAGACGCCGAACTCCTTGAGCACCGTCACCGGATCGTCACCGAGATCCGCGGTCGCGGTCGCGGAGAACTCGAGGAACACGTGCGGCCTGTCCCGGCGCAACAACCGAACGAGTCCCGCGAGAGCGCGATGTCCGCGTCCAGGCGTGTCGACCCGCACGACGGAAAGCTTCATCCCCTGCACAAGTGAGATGTCTTCGAGCGCCTTGTCCAGGCGGAGCGACTTCACCCGTGCGACGTCTTCGCCGGCGTCTTCGGCCAACGGCGACACGGACACGCCACCGGTCAACGTCGGTGACGCGGCCAACTCGCCCGCGCTCTCCCATGCGGCGCCTTCGACCACGGTGAGCCGGGAGGCGACAGCAGCAGGAAGGTTCGCCGAGACGTTGTGCCTCAGAAGCGCGGCAGCGGACGCGTCCGGCTCCACGGCGACAACGGCGCCCATCAGTCCGAGCCGGGACAACACGCGAATCGAGTGGTAACCGACGTACGCGCCGACGTCGAGGAAGATCCCGTCCGGCTCCAGCACCGAATCGAGCAGCTCGGCGAGGTCGGGCTCCCACACTCCGTTGGACGACAACAGCGGGAGCATGAACGCGTCGTCGGAGGGCAGCCGCATCATGCCCGCGTCGCACAACACCAACGACGAACGCACGGCAGGCGCGTCACCCGCGGACTCGTGCTGACGAACCACCACGCGACGCAACGCGTCCGCGGTCTGTTGTGCCTGGTGAGCGGTGCGCAGGGCGGCGTCCAGGCGCGTGTCGCGCTCGCGGAACACCTCGACGACCTTGGACTCCAGCGAGTCGATCCGGTCGAGCGTGCGGTCCAGGGCCACGGTCAGCTTGTCGATCCGCTCGGCCAGCACCTCGTCCGACTTCGCGCGCTTGGCCGCCTCGGCGACGACCGCGTCCTCGACGTCGCGCTGCCGGCGGCCCTGACCGGCCATGTCCGCGCGCACGCGCACGACCCCGTCGTCGACCCCGACCAGCTGGTCGACGAAGTGCGACTGCCGTGCCGCGACCTGCTCGACCTCGGCGCGCAGGAGCTCCAGCTCACCGGCACCGATGCCCGCCTTCAGCGCGTCCTGCCGGTTGACCAGCTCGGACACCGTGCGCTCGACCCCGTCGATCAGGGTGTGCAGCACCTGGCGCATGTGGTTGTCGTAGTGGTCCAGGGCGCGCAGCACGACCTTGCGCAGCGCGGGTGCCATCGGCGTCCGGCTGGGACCGTCCACGGTCGGCTGCCGCAGTAACGCGTGCTTGGCCGACTGCAGGGCGAGCATCGGGTCGACCTCGTCCTTGGCCTTCGGCCGGCGGGCCCGCCACCCGCGGTACGCGTGCTCGACGCGTTCGCGGAGTACTTCGGCCACGCGCGCGACCGACCGCACGGACAACACGTGCTGACGTCCGGCCGCACCGAGCGCCGCGGCCGTGGGCAGGTCATCGGCCAGCGAGCGCAACAACTTCGCGGCGGCCTGCACGTCAGGTTCGGCGCCTTGATGACACGGCACGAGGACCGCCGTCTTGCCGAAGAGCTCGGCGACGGCGCCGTGGTCCGAGGCGACGACGGGGACTCCCCGCACCGCGAGCTCGGCCAGGCGCAACGCGATCCGGTCGTCCGCGCCTCCCCGGTGCAACGACACCACCGCGTCGGCGACGGCACCCACGTCCAGGTCCTCGACCAGCGAGATCCGCTGGTCGGAGGCGGTCGCGAGGCGCAGGCGCTCGGCGGCCTCCGGGTGCTCGACGGCACCGGACACCGCGATCCGCAGCGCGACGTCGGCGCGATCGGGGAACGCCGTGAGGAACGCCGACACGACACCCAGCACGTTGCCGGGCCTGTCGAACTCGTGGTCCGCGATCGCCGCGAACACCACCACTTCGCCGGATTCGAACTCACGGGCACCGACGTCACGCACGGGCACGGGCACCACACGCACGACAGGTCCGCCGATGCGTTCGGCGGCGGCACGGGACACCTCAGAGGAAAGCCATAGTTCGTTCACGCCCGTGCGGTCGTCCGCGGCCGTGGCGTCCAACGCGACGTCGACGACGAACCGTCCGGCGGGCACCTCGTCCGAAGAAGAAGCGCGCACCACGACGGGATATCCGGCGGCGGCCGACACGGGCAGTCCGGACGCACGGGCGGCGGCGAGCATCAGCTCCGCCAGCGGCCCCGAGCCGACGACGGACACACCGAGCTGGTCGAGCAGCGCCGGTCCTTCCGACCGGGGCTGCGGCACGGCGGGCGCGGGCAGCCGCCCGGACGCGACGCCGACCCCGGCACACCACTCGCGCCAGGCGTCCGCGTCCGCGCCGAAAGGCGCCGGGAACTGCCGGCGCAGCGAGGAGTCGGCACGCCACACCGCGTCGGCCCAGCGCGTGCCGCCGGTCTCGGTCGGCTCGCACGCCCACATGAGGAACCCGCCGCCACCGTCCTCGCCGAACGCGGGCGGCGGCGTCGGCACGAAGGTCCGGTAGTCGGCGCGCAGCTCGGACGGGATCTGGGTGCCGTCGATCAGCGCGTCGAACCGGTACGGCACCGGGAGCGCGGACCAGCCGTTGCGCACCAGTTCGGCGCGGTAGGACTGGCAGAGCTCAGCGATCTCCGTGTGCTCCGAGAGCAGCACACGGGGACGTTCCGCGAAATCGGCCGACAACAACCAGGGACGACGTGGGTCGAACCCGCGGAAGTGCACCGTCAGCAGGTCCTGGCCGACCACGGCCAGTGAGCCGGACTCGGTGCGGTGCAACGGCCGGTCCGCGACGTTCCACACGGACAATCCGACCCGTGCGTCACGCACGACGTGATGCGGCACGATCGCCGGCATGTCCAAGGAAGTCAGATAGGGCTCGGAACCCGGACCGACGGCGATGAACCCGGGGTCGAACGCACCCTGGTCGTGCAGGTCGGACGGCCCCGGCTGCAGCCCGTCGGACTGCAACGGCCGCAACGTGCGTGGCAACATCACGACCGGTGCGGTGCGCAACGCCTCCAGCACGAGCTTCGTGAGCGACCCGAACACCTGCACCCACGGGTCGAGGTACAGCACGGGCATGCCCTGCGACAGCAACGCCTCCAGCAGCCGCGGCACCATGGCGGCCTTGAGCCCGGAGGCGTCCAGCGACGTCGCGAGCTCGTGCAGCTCGACCTCGCCGACACCGATGTCGAGAGGCGTCATCAGCCCCGGCCCCGAGTGCTCGGGCTGCGCGTCGACGACCAGTGCGACGAACCTGCCCTCGGGGTGCTCCGCGAGGAACGAGCTGGACAGGACCTTGACCGCGGGCAGCTCCGCCGCCGTGGCGACGGTGCACGCGCAGATCGTCGGCTGGAACTCGGGTACCTCAGTCACGGAGAGCACGTACCTGGCCTCACAGCATGGGGAGAAGTGTGCGCAACTCGTACGGGGTGACGCTACGACGGTACGCGTCCCACTCCGTCCTCTTGTTGCGCAGGAAGAAGTCGTAGACGTGCTCGCCCAGCGCCTCGGGCAGCAGCTCGGAGTTCTCCATCTCGGTGAGCGCCTCGCCCAGGTTCTGCGGCAGGTTCGAGTACCCCGCCGCACGCCGTTCGCGGTCGGTCAGCGACCACACGTCGTCCTCGGCGGGCGGCGGCAGCTCGTAGCCCTTCTCGATGCCCTTGAGGCCGGCGGCCAGGATCACCGAGTACGCGAGGTACGGGTTGCACGCGGAGTCGAGAGAACGGATCTCCACGCGGCGGGACGACGACTTGCCCGGCGAGTACATCGGCACGCGCACCAATGCCGAACGGTTCGCGTGACCCCAGCACACGGCTGTGGGGGCTTCACCGCCGACGATCAGGCGCTTGTACGAGTTGACCCATTGGTTCGTGACGCCGGAGATCTCGCGCGCGTGCTTGAGGATGCCCGCGACGAACTGCTTGCCGATGTCGGAGAGCTGGTACGGGTCCTCGTCGTCGTAGAACGCGTTGCGGTCGCCCTCGAAGAGCGAGAAGTGCGTGTGCATGCCCGAACCCGGCTGGTCGGAGAACGGCTTGGGCATGAACGAGGCGCGCACGCCCTGCGTGATCGCGACCTCCTTCACCAGGTAGCGGAACGTCATGACGTTGTCCGCCATGGTCAGCGCGTCGGCGTAGCGCAGGTCGATCTCCTGCTGGCCGGGCGCGCCCTCGTGGTGGCTGAACTCGACGGAGATGCCCATGGCCTCCAGCGCCTCGATGGCGTGGCGGCGGAAGTGCGTGGCCGTCTCGTGCGAGGTCTGGTCGAAGAACCCGCCGTTGTCCGCGGGCTCGGGCTCGCTGCCGTCGCCGGGCAGGCCCTTGAGCAGGAAGAACTCGATCTCGGGGTGGACGTAGCAGGTGAACCCGGCCTCGCTGGCCTTCGACAGCGTGCGGCGCAGCACGTGGCGCGGGTCGGCCCACGACGGGGAACCGTCCGGCATGGTGATGTCGCAGTACATGCGCGCCGAGTAGTTGCTGCCCTCCGGTGTCTGCCAGGGCAGCACCTGGAACGTCGAGGGGTCCGGCTTCGCGACCATGTCCGACTCGTAGACGCGGGCGAAGCCCTCGATCGCCGAGCCGTCGAACCCGATGCCCTCGCTGAAGGCGCCCTCGAGCTCGGCCGGTGCGACCGCCACGGACTTCAAGAAGCCCAGGACGTCCGTGAACCAAAGCCGGACGAACCGGATGTCGCGTTCCTCTAGCGTGCGGAGCACGAACTCCTGCTGGCGGTCCATAGGGCGCAGCTTAAGGGCTCGGGTGACTCTACGATCAACGCATGTCCGCCCGTTGGTTGTTGGTTTGCGCACTCGCCCTGCTCACGAGCTGCACGTCCGGGGGAGATCTCCCCGATGGTGCGACCTTGCTCTCGAAGTCGGCCGACTCGATGAAGTCGGTCAAGAGCGTCCACTTCACCATCAAGGTCGACGGTGAGCTCCCCGACGTGCCGGTGAAGGAGGCCGACGGCGACCTCACCTCGGCAGGGGACTCGAAGGGCAACGCCAAGGTGACGTTCGGCGGGCAGCTGCTGTCCGTCGAGTACGTGCTGACCGGCGGGAACCTGCACTTCAAGGGCCCGACCGGCGGGTTCACCAAGCTTCCGGCGGCGTTCGCGGGGCAGGTCTACGACCCCTCGGCGATCCTGAACCCGGACAAGGGCGTGGCGAAGGTCCTGAGCAGCGCCAAGGACGCGAGGACCAAGTCGTCCGGTGACGTGTCGGTGGTCGAGGCGACGGTGCCGAAGGACGTGGCGGCCGGGCTGGTGCCGGGCATCTCCGCGGACGTGAAGGCGACGTTCTCGGTCGACAAGGACAACAAGCTCAAGAACGCGCTGTTCGAGCTCCCCGGTGGTCAGAAGGTCGACATCGGCCTGACCGACTTCGACAAGCCCGTCACCGTGACAGCGCCTGCGTAATGCGCAAACTCGCTCTCGCCGCGTCCGGCGCGGCCGTGCTGCTGGGGGCGCTCGACGCGTACGTCGTCGTCGGCGTCCTGACGGACATGGTGCGCGATCTCGGCATCGCGGTGAACGAGCTGGAGCAGGCGACGCCGATCGTCACCGGGTACCTGCTCGGGTACGTGGCGGGCATGCCGTTGCTCGGGCAGCTGTCGGACCGGCTCGGGCGGCGGTTCGTGCTGCAGGTCTCGCTGCTCGGGTTCCTGGTGGGGTCGGTGGTCACGGCGCTCGCCGCCGACGTGCCGCTCCTGGTGGTGGGCCGGGTCGTGCAGGGTCTGGCCGGCGGCGCGTTGCTGCCGGTGACGATGGCGCTGGTCGCGGACCTGTGGGACGAGCAACGGCGGTCGTCGGCGCTCGGGACCGTGGGTGCCGCGCAGGAGCTGGGGTCTGTCCTCGGCACGCTGTACGGCATCGCGGTGGCGTCGCTGTTCAACGCGTGGCCGTTGTTCGAGGGCTGGGAGCCGCAGAGCTGGCGGTGGATCTTCTGGGTCAACATTCCGTTGGCGATCATCGCGATGGTGGTCGTGCAACGGACCGTGCCGAACACACGGCGCGAGGTGCGCATCGACGTCGTGGGCGGGGTGTTGCTCGCTCTCGCCTTGTCGTTGCTGGTGGTGGCGCTCTACAACCCGACGCCCGCCGAGTCCGTGCTGCCGTCGTGGGGCTGGCCGACGCTCATCGCCGCTTTTGTCGTGCTGGGCGGCTTCTTCTTGTGGGAACGCCGTAGTGCCGTGCGGCTCATCGATCCCGAGGGTGTGCAGTGGCGGCCGTTCTGGGCCGTGCTCGGGGTGTCGCTGGCCGCCGGTGCCGCGTTGATGGTGACGCTGGTCGACGTGGAGTTGTTCGCGCAGACCGTGTTGCGCCGTGACTCGGCATCCGCGGCGACGCTGCTGACGCGGTTCCTGATCGCGTTGCCGGTCGGTGCGGTCCTGGGTGGGTTCCTCGCGTCACGGCTCGGTGACCGCTGGGTGTCGTTCGGCGGCCTTGCGATGGCGTCGGTGTCGTACGTGTTCATCGCGCAGTGGCCCGCGGACGTCAGCGGGCTCGTGCTCACGCGTGACCTGGCCATCGCCGGTTTCGGGCTGGGTCTGGTCATCGCGCCGTTGTCCGGTGCTGTGCTGCGGGTGGTGCCCGCCGTGCGTCACGGCGTGGCGTCGGCGTTCGTCGTCGTCGCGCGCATGACGGGCATGCTCGTCGGTGTGGCGGCGTTGTCCGCGTGGGGACTCCACCGGTTCCGCGAGCTCACGGCAGACCTGAACACACCGCTGCCGTTCGGCGTGGAACCCGCTGAGTTCCAGCGGCAGATGGCCGAGTACCAGCGCGGGCTCACCGAGGCGCTGCTCACCGAGTACCACGAGATCTTCCTGATCACGGCGGTGATCTGCGCGCTCGGAGCGCTGGGGTCGGTCCTCCTGCCCGGGAGACGTCGTCAGCAGACCGAGTCGGTCTCCGGCAGCCTCAGGTCCACCAGGTAGTTCGTGCCCACGCCGTCCACGCAGCCGATGCCCGCGAGGAACGCCGTGTGCTGGTTCCCGTTGTACGTCAGCAAACGCGCGCCCAGCGCCCGTGAGAGGTCCACGCCGGACTGGTAGGGCGTCGCCGGGTCACCGGTCGTCGACACCACCAGCACCTGCGGCAGTCCGGTCACGTTGGGCGGGTGCGGTTCCGACGTGTGCGGGGCGGGCCAGAACGCGCACGGGCCGAGCGCGGTCTCGTCGGTGGGCACGGTGTCGTTGCCCAGCAGTTCCAACAGCCTCCGACGGTTGGACTCCAGGGTGGCGCGGTCCTTGATCGGCGGTTCGTCGACGCAGCGGATGGCCACGAACGCGTCCTGGATGCGGCTGTAGGTGCCGTCCTGGGCGCGGCCGAGGTACTGGTCGGCGAGCTGCAGCAGGGTGGTGCCCTTGTTCTGCCGCAGTTCCTGGAGGCCCTTGAGCGCGGTCTCCCAGAGCCGGTCGGTGTACATCGCCTGGATGATGGCGGTGTTCGCGTCCGAGTGGGACAGCTTGCGGTCGCCGACCTGCATCGGGGTCTTCTTGAGGGGCTCGATCATCTGGCGGAACTTGGACTCCGCCGCGGCCGTGTCCCTCCCGATGGGACAGTCGCGCTGGGCGCACCAGCCCGCGAAGCGCTGGAACGACTCCTCGAAGCCCTGCGCCTGACGTGCGGACGCGGCCACCTTGTCCGCGCTGGCCTCCACCGCACCGTCGAGCACCATCGCGCGCACGTTGCGAGGGAACATCTCGGCGTACAACGTGCCGATGCGCGTGCCGTAGGAGTAGCCGAGGTAGCTCAGCTTCTTCTCCCCCAGCGCGGCGCGCAGCACGTCGACGTCGCGCACGACGTCCCGCGTGCCGACGTTGCGCAGCAGGTCGATGCCGCTGCGTTCGGCACAGCGGTCGACGAAGAACTTGTTCTCCTGCTCGGTCTGGTTCGCGCTCTCGCCCTTGGGCCGCAGCCGTTGCGCGTCACGTTCCGCGTCGGTCAGGCACTGGACGCGGGGCTGGCTCGCCCCCACGCCGCGCGGGTCGAAGCCCACCACGTCGAACCGCTTGCCGACCGGGTTGCCGGCCTGCATGTTCGCGACGTGCGACATGCCCGACCCGCCCGGACCACCGGGGTTCACCACGAGGGAACCGACCCGGCGGTCCTTCTCGGTGGCGGGACGGCGCAGCAGTCCGACCGTGATCGTTCCGGCGTCCGGCTTCTCGTAGTCGAGCGGGACCGCGAGACGCGCGCACTGGATGCCCTCGCGCTCGTACAGACCCTTGCTCTTCGCATCGGTCGCGTAGGGCTGGCACGCACCCCACGACAACGTCTGCGCGTAGAAGCGTTCGATGCCCTTGCGGCCCGCGACGGGTTTGCCGTCGATGCGCGCGTAGGACGTGGACGTGCCGAGCAGAACGATCAAGGCGAACAAGGCCGCGGTGACTCGGGATCGCCTCTTCGTCATTAGGCGCACCGGGTTCCGTCGGCGGGCAACGTCTGGTCGATCAGGTACTTCACACCGGCGGAGTCCACGCACTGGTCGCCCTGCAGGAAGACCGTGTGCTGGACGCCCTCGAACGTGAGCAGCCGCGAGTTGAGCGCTTTGGCCAGGTTCACGCCCGCCTCGTAGGGCGTGGCCGGGTCACCGGTCGTGGAGATGACCAGCAGCGGCGGGATGCCGTCGGCCTTGGGCGGGCCCGTGCGCGCGGTGACCGGTGCCGGCCAGAACGCGCACGAGTCGAGAGCAGCGCCCGGAGGGTTGCCGTCGTCGAGGAACGGCGCCGCCGCCTTGTACTGCTTCTGCGTCTCGAGGAGCGCGTTCTTGTCCGTCAGCCGTGCGTCGTCAACGCAGTGCACGGCGTTGAACGCGTCCGTGATGGTCGAGTACTCGCCCTGGTCGTCGCGGTCGTAGTACGCGTCGGCGAGGCGCAGCAGCGTGGTGCCCTTGCCCTTGGTCAGCTCCTGGAGGCCGGTGAGCAGGATCGGCCACAGCTGTTCCGAGTACATCGCCTGGATCGCTGCGGTGATGGCGTCGTTGTAGGACAGCCTGCGGTCGCCCACGTCCACCGGTTTCTGGATCAACGGTGTGGTGAGCTGCCGGAAGCTGGCGTTGGCGTCGGGGCCGAGAGGACAGTCCTTCTTCTCTCGGCACCACTTCACGAACTCGTCGAAGGCCTTCTGGAAGCCGGCCGCCTGGGCGACCAGCGACGCGAGCTGGTCCTGGGTCGGGTCGACGGCACCGTCGAGGATGAGCGCGCGCACGTTCTGGGGGAAGGTCTCGGCGTATTCAGTGCCTATGCGGGTGCCGTACGAGTACCCGACGTAGCTCAGCTTCGCGTCGCCGAGCGCAGAGCGGAGGACATCCATGTCCTTAACTACGTCCCGCGTGCCCAAATTGGCGAGCATTGAAGCCCCGAATTTTGTACCGGCGGCACACTTCTCGGCATATGCCTTGTTCTCTTGCTCCGTTTGGGCGATTCCGGCCGGAGAAGTGTCGATGTCGAGGTCCAAACGCTCCGCGTCGCGCTCCGGTCCGGTGAGGCAGCTGACCGCCGGTTCGCTCGCTCCGATGCCCCGCGGGTCGAATCCGATGAGGTCGAACCTCGCCGCGAGGTCGGTCTTGCGGAAGGCCGAGACCATGCCGGCGGCCGACGCCATGCCGGACGCGCCGGGGCCGCCGGGGTTCGTCAGCAACGAGCCGATCTTCTGCCCCGTGGCCTTGTAGCGGAGCACGCCGATCGTGATCGTGTCGCCGGTCGGCTTGGTGTAGTCGAGGGGAACCTTCAGGCGGGTGCACTCGACGTCACGCCTCTTGCCGTACGCGTCGCGGCTCGACCCCGTCGTGGCGTACGGCTCGCAGTTCTCCCAGGCGAGCTGCTGGCCGTAGAACTCCTCCAAACCGGCCGGAACGACCCCTGCCGGACCGACCTTTTCGAAGGTCACGCCTGGTTTGGCGGCCCCTTCGACGATCGACGTGCAGGACGCGAGCAGCGGAATGACGAGCAACACGCTCAAGAGACGGGCCACAGCCCGATGGTATGGGAGATGATGAGGGCATGCCGCAGCTTCGGATCGCGCTGGCCCAGGTCAACGCCACTGTTGGTGATCTTCAGGGCAACGCGTCGCTGGTCGTCGACTGGACGCGCAAGGCCCGGGAGGGCGGCGCCCACGTCGCCGTGTTCCCCGAGATGGTGCTGACCGGCTACCCGGTCGAGGACCTGGCGATCCGCACCTCGTTCGCGCGCGCGTCGTCGGAGGCGCTGGAGACGCTGGCGGGGTCGCTGGAAGAGGCCGGCCTGGGTGACGTCGCCGCCGTCGTCGGGTACCTGGAGCACGACTCCGTCGGCCCGCGCAACGCCGTCGCCGTGCTGCACGGCGGACGTGTCGTGGCGCGGCAGTGCAAGCACCACCTGCCGAACTACGGCGTGTTCGACGAGCGCCGGTACTTCAAGCCGGGGTCGTCGCTCGACATCGTGCGGATCAACGGCGTCGAGGTCGGCATGGTGATCTGCGAGGACCTGTGGCAGGACGGCGGCCCGATCACCGCACTCGGTGACGCTGGCGTCGACGTCGTGGTCTCGCCCAACGCCTCGCCGTACGAGCGCAACAAGGACGACCTGCGGCTGCCGCTGGTCGCGCGCCGTGCCGCCGAGGCCCGCGCACCCCTCGCCTACTGCAACCTGGTCGGCGGCCAGGACGAGCTGGTGTTCGACGGCGACTCGCTCGTCGTGTCCGCGGAGGGCCGACTGGTCGGGCGCGCGCCGCAGTTCGTCGAGCACCTGATGTTCGTGGACTTCGACGTGCCGGGCGGCCGCGAGTACGAGCAGGGCCAGATCGGCGACTTCTACGTGCGCCGTGTGTTCCTCTCGGATGCGGTCCCGGCGTACGAGCCGTTGCCCGCTCCTCGCGTGTTCGAGCCGCTGTCCGATGAGGCAGAGGTGTGGCACGCACTCGTGACGGGCCTGCGCGACTACGTGCACAAGAACGGCTTCCGGTCCGTGGTGCTCGGTCTGTCCGGTGGCATCGACTCGGCAGTGGTGGCCTCTCTGGCCGTGGACGCCCTCGGCGCCGACGCGGTCTACGGCGTCTCGATGCCGTCCTCCTACTCGTCGGAACACTCCCGCTCGGACGCGTCCGACATGGCCGACCGCACCGGGCTGCACTTCACCACCGAGCCGATCGGCGAGATGGTCGACGTGTACGTCTCGCAGCTGAAGCTGACGGGCCTCGCCGAGGAGAACATCCAGGCCCGGTGCCGCGGCATGCTGCTGATGGCGCTGTCGAACCAGCACGGCCACCTGGTGCTCGCGACGGGCAACAAGTCCGAGCTCGCGGTCGGCTACTCGACCATCTACGGCGACGCGGTCGGCGGCTACGCCCCGATCAAGGACGTGCTGAAGACCCTGGTCTGGGACCTGGCCCGCTGGCGCAACGCCGAGGCCGAGAAGCGCGGCGAGACCCCGCCGATCCCGGAGAACTCGATCGTCAAGCCGCCGTCCGCCGAACTGCGCCCCGGCCAGGTCGACACCGACTCGCTGCCGGACTACGAGATCCTCGACGCGCTTCTCGACGACTACGTCCACGACGACAAGGGCTACGACGCGCTGCTGGCCGCCGGGCACTCGCCCGAACTGGTCGACCGGGTGCTGAGGATGGTCGACAAGGCCGAGTACAAGCGCCGGCAGTACCCGCCGGGCACGAAGATCTCGAACAAGGCGTTCGGGCGGGACCGGCGGTTGCCGATCACGAACGGGTGGCGCGAGGGCTAGATCCCCCAGCTGATCCCTTCGAAGATCCGGGTCACCCGCAGGTGTGGTGCGTCGAAGAGGCGGGCTTCGCCGGTGTGCACGGCGACGAGGGTGTCTCCTCGTCGCCACCAGGTGTCGGCTGCCCCGCGAACCTCGGGAAGCGGCTCGTAGCCATCGAGGTCGACGTCCTCGCCGACGACCTTGGTGATCCGGGTCGCCAGCGGGACGGCGTGGTTCGTGAGCGCCAATGCCTCCACCCAGCCTTCGACTGACTCGTGCAACACCACCAGCACGTCGTCCTCGACGCCGAACTCGCCCTTCGGCCCGATCAGGAACGTGTAGGGCAACGCCGTCCGGACGGGTCCCGCTTCGAACCACTGGCCGCCGGGCCCTTCCTGCGAGAGGCCGGCCTCAAGGCGACGCGGGCCACCGTCGTACTCCAGCGCGGGCGGCAGGACGAGACCTCCCCAGCGTTGCTGGTACTCCCCGCGCCGGTCTGCCTCGGTCTCCCGCACTTCCTCGCCGAGCGGGTACTGGCGATGGCCGTGCACGTTGAGGAAGATCTCGGCTCTGCGGGTGAGAGTCATGCGGCCACAGTAGGAGTGGAGTCTGCTCCACCGCGCGCTCTGGGTCCGTACGGATACGTTTCTCCACATGAAACGGATCTGGTCGGCGCTGCTCTACCTGGCGTCAGGTCTGCTGACAGCCATCGCGTCGTGGCTCGCGATAGGCGTTCTGCTGCTGTCCGTGGTGGTCCTCCCGCTGCTGCCGGTCACCGCGCCCTACATCCGCCGCATCGTGGACTTCGACCGGTCCCGGCTCGCCCGCTACACCGGCGACCGGATCCCGCCACCCCCGCCGCTCGACGGCCCCTGGCTGCACCGGGCGCAACGGGTGCTGGCCGATCCGGACAGCCGGCGAGACGGGATCTGGCTGATCACGCACGCCCTGTTCGGCACGCTGTTCGGGGCAGTCGCGATCGGGATTCCCGGCGCGTTGGTGCAGCAGCCGCTGGCGGCGACGCTCTGGTGGCTGGTGCCGATGGAGAACTCGTTCGGCCTGCGCATCGACTCGTGGCCGAAGGCGCTGCTGAGCGTGCCGATCGCGATCGGGCTCACGCTGATCGTCATCCAGCTGCCGAAGCTCGCCGACCTCGACGCGAAGTGGGCGAAGAAGATGCTGTCCCCGCCGCGGGCCTCGCTGGAGAAGCGGCTGGCCGAGGTCGTCGCGACCAGGGCCGCCGCGCTCCAGGCGCACGGGGCGGAGCTGCGGCGCATCGAGCGGAACCTGCACGACGGGACGCAGAACAAGCTGGTCGGCGTGGTCATGATGCTCGGGATCGCGGAACGGACGCTCAAGCAGAACCCGGACAACGCGCTGGCGGCGTTGTTGCGGGCGCAGGACGCGGCCGGGGACGCTCTCGAAGAGCTCCGGAACGTCGTGCGCAGCATCCACCCGCCGGTGCTGGAGGATCTGGGACTGGACGGGGCGATCCAGGCGCTGGCGGCGCGGTGCCCGGTGCCGTGCGTGCTGCAGGCCGACCACCTCGGCCGGCTGCCCGCGGCGGTGGAGGCGGCGGCGTACTTCGCGGTGGCCGAGGCGCTCACCAACGTGGCGAAGCACAGCGGCGCACGGCACGCGTGGGTCAGTCTGGGCATCGGTGACGACCAGCTCACCGTCGTCGTGCACGACGACGGCAAGGGTGGCGCGGACGAGAAGCAGGGGACGGGGTTGGAAGGCATTCGCGGCAGGGTGGCGGCGTTGGACGGCAGCGCCGAGATGAGCAGTCCCGAGGGCGGGCCGACCGTGCTCACCGTCGTGCTGCCGGTGGGGAGGTGACCATGCGCATCGTTATCGCCGAAGACGACGCGCTGCTCCGCGAGGGGCTGACGTTGTTGTTGCGCAACGAAGGCCTCGAAGTGGCGGCGGCCGCGGACAACCCCGTGGACTTCCTCGCCGCCGTGGCCGAGCACGAACCGGACATCGCCGTCGTCGACGTGCGGATGCCGCCGACGTTCACCGACGAGGGCCTGAGGGCCGCCGTCGAGGCACGGCGGCGGCACCCGAAGCTGGCCGTGCTGGTCCTCAGCGCCTGGGTCGAGCAGAGCTACGCGCACGAACTGCTCGCCGGCACCAGCGGTGGCGTCGGTTACCTGCTCAAGGAACGCGTCGGCAAGGTCGCGGACTTCCTCGACTCGCTGCACCGCGTCGCGAACGGCGGCACGGCGCTCGACCCCGAGGTCGTGTCGCAGCTTCTGGTGCGGCGCAAGGCGGACGACGCGCTCAGCGTGCTGTCACCGCGAGAGCGCGAGGTCCTCGGGCTGATGGCGGAAGGTCTGTCGAACGCCGCCATCGGCGAGAAGCTCGTTCTCAGCGCGGGAGCCGTGCACAAGCACATCGGCAACGTCTTCCTGAAGCTCGGCCTCAACAGCGAGGACGGCACAGGCGACCGACGCGTCCAGGCCGTCCTCGCGTACCTCGATCACTGAGGACGGACGAACGGGAAGAGCACGGTCTGCCTGATGGACGTACCGGTCAGCATCATCAGCAACCGGTCGACGCCCATGCCGAGCCCACCGGTCGGCGGCATGCCGTGCTCCAGCGCCCGCAGGAAGTCCTCGTCCAGCTCCATCGCCTCGACGTCACCGGACGCGGCCTTCAGCGACTGCGCCTCCAACCGCCGCCGCTGCTCCAGCGGGTCGGTCAGCTCCGAGTAGGCCGTGCCGATCTCCGCGCCGAACGCCACCAGGTCCCACCGCTCGGCCAGGCGCGGGTCGACGCGGTGCTGGCGGGTCAGCGGCGACACCGACGTCGGGAAGTCGACGTAGAAGGTCGGACCGACCGTCGAAGCCTCGACGAACGAGTCGTACGCCTCCTGCACGAGCTGGCCGTGGTCCCAGTCCTCGTTGATCTCCACACCTCGCGCCGACAGCACCGACCGCAGGTCCGCGACCGAGGTGTCCGGGGTGACCTCCACGCCCAACGCCGACGACACCGCCGTGTAGACCGGAACCACCGGCCACTCCCCCGAGATGTCGAACTGCCCCTCGGGCCTCATGGCGACCTCGACGCCGAACGCCTCGCGGGCCGCGTGCTGGATCAACGTGCGCACCAGGTCGAGCATGACCCGGTAGTCCGCATAGGACTGGTAGGCCTCCAGCATCGTGAACTCGGGGTTGTGCGTGGCGTCCGCGCCCTCGTTGCGGAAGTTGCGGTTCAGCTCGAACACCCGGTCCACACCCGCGACGCAGAGCCGTTTCAGGTACAGCTCCGGCGCGATCCGCAGGTACATCCGCATGTCGTAGGCGTTGATGTGCGTGACGAACGGGCGTGCGTTCGCGCCGCCGTGCACCGCCTGCAGCATCGGAGTCTCGACCTCGAGGTACTCGTGGGAGTGCAGGAACTCGCGCACGCTGCGGATGACGTCGCTGCGCAGCTTCAGCAGGTGCGCCGAGTCCTGGTTCACGACCAGGTCGAGGTAGCGCTGGCGGACGCGGGCCTCCGGGTCGGTGAAGCCCTTCCGCTTGTCCGGCAACGGGTGCAGGCACTTCGCCGTCATCGTCCACGACGTGGCCAGCACCGAGATCTCGCCGTGGTCCGACTTCACCACGCGCCCGGTCACACCGACGTGGTCGCCGAGGTCCACGTCCGCCTTCCACGACGTGAGGGCCTCACCGAGCGAGTCGACGGTCAGCATCAGCTGGATCTCACCGCTGAAGTCGCGCAGCTGTGCGAAGCAGAGCCTGCCCATCTCCCGCAGCGCCACCACACGTCCGGTGACCGACACCTCCTCACCGAACCGTTCCCGCGCCCCGGCGAGGAGGTCCGTGCGGGCGAACCCGACCGGGTACGGGTCGACCCCGGCGGCCACCAGCCGTTCGACCTTCGCGATGCGCACCCGGACCTGCTCCGGCCGCCGCACGGTCTTCGGCTCGACGCGGATCGCGTCGATCTCGGCCACCTTCGCGGCGAAGTCGTCGCTCACGTCCGTCTTCTGCAACGCCCGCTTGCGCAACGAGCGCAGCGACGGCACGAAACCCTCGGCGACACCGGCGGCGACGCTGACCCTCGGCAACGACCGGGACCGTTGGTAGCACAGGAAACGCGGCTCCCACTCCGGCAGGTACTTGGCGTTCGAGCGGTACAGCGACTCCAGCTGGAAGAACCGCGACGCCAGGGACAGCACCCGCCGCCACGCCCGCAGCACCGGTCCGGCGCCGATCTTCTCGCCCTCCTCGAACACCGCGCGGAACATCGCGAAGTTCAGCGAGATCCGTTGCACGCCGAGGTGTCCGGCGGCCGCCGCGAGCTGGGCGACCATGTACTCGTTGAGGCCGTTCTCCGCGGCCCTGTCCCGGCGCATCAGATCAAGGGAGACCCCTCGGCGGCCCCAGGGCACGAACGACAGCAGGCCGCGCAACGCACCCGAGGCGTCGTAGGCCTCGACCATCACGCACCGGCCGTCGCTCGGATCTCCCAGGCGCCCCAAAGCCATCGAGAACCCGCGCTCGGTCTCGGCACCGCGCCAGGCCTCCGCCAGGTCCAGGATGGACGCCATCTCGTCCGGCGCGATCTCGCTGTGCCGGCGGACGCGCGTGGTGTACCCGGCGCGTTCGACGCGCGACACCGCCTGGCGCAGCCCCTTGCGTTCCGGACCGGCGAGGACGAACCGGCGGACGTCGAGGATCGCCTCGTCCCCGATCTCCAGCGCTTTCAGCCCGGCGTCGGAGTAGACCTGCGCGCCTCGTTCGGACGCGCCGAGCACGCCGGGCGTCCAGCCGTAGGTGCGTGCCTCGGCCAGCCACGCCAGCACGGCCTCGGGCCAGTGCTCCTCGTCGCCGATCGGGTCGGCGGACGCCAGCGTCACGCCACCGATCACCCGGTACGTCAGCGCCGCCCTGCCCGACGCCGCGAACACGACGCTCTTGTCGCGCCGGGTCGCGAAGTACCCCAGCGAGTCGGGCTCGCCGTCGGCCGCGAGCAGCCGGCGCACGTCGAGCTCCTGGTCGCCGGTGATCATGGCCTGGCTGCGGACGCCGCGGAAGAACAGGTACATCGCCCGGATCGCGACCAGCACGCCGAACAGGCCCAGCACGACGCTCAGCCACTGCGGGCCCTCGGGGATGTCGAGGCGGCCCAGCCGGACCACCTCACCCGTGGCCTGGTTCGCCGCCCACGCGAGCTTGTCGGTCTGCGCGACCAGCTCACCGGGGAAGATCTCGGTGAGACCCCAGCCGACGCCGATCAGCACGAGCATGCCCAGCACGAACGACACGAGCGCCCGCCGCCACGCACCACGCGCCACGCGGGCGGGGAACGCCTCGCGCACCACGAACAGCAGCACCACGAACAGCAGCGAGGTCGTCACCCCGACGCCGAGGAACACCCAGTGCGGTTCCTCGCCCGGATCCAGGACTTCTTCAGGTGCCAGGGCCAGGATGACCATGATGAAGCCGACCAGCACCAGGCCCATGACCTGGAACAGCAGCAGCGTCCACAGCGCCGCTCGCTTGTGCCTGCGCAGGGCGGCGCCGAGGACGAAGAACACCATGGCGATGAACAGGTTGCCGTCGATCGGCAGGCCGAAGAAGTACCCGATGCCGTCCGCGACGTCGGTGAACCAGCTGTCCTCCGGCAGGATCACCCTGAGCAGCGACAGCACACCGGCGAGCTGCACGATCGTCGCGATCGCGCCCGCGGTCTTCCACTTCCACGCCGGTACCACTACCACTCCCGAGGTCAGCCGATGACCGCCATGATTCCGTCTTCCGCCGGGCGGGTGCATGTCGCCGTGTCCGGGCGTGTCGGGGGACCCGTCGTCGTGCTCAGCTCAGGCCTGGGCGGGGCGTGGTTCGACTGGGACCGGACCGTGCGGCTGCTCGAACCACTCGCTCGGGTGATCGTGTTCGACCGGCCCGGTCTCGGCATGAGCGGGCCGGCCCGGCGCGGCCCGTCGCTGGCGCGCGAGGTGGCCGTGCTGGACGCGGTGCTGCGCGGCGTGCCTCAAGCGATCCTGATCGGGCACTCGATGGCGTCGATGCACGTCGAGGCGTACGCACGGCTGCGGCCGCACCGGGTCAGCGGCGTGATCCTGCTGGACCCGGACGCCGAGACACCGGGCGCGGGAGCCCCGTTCGACGTGTCGGCCGTGATCGCGCAGGGCGTGCGGGCGATCGGCAGCCGCTGGCTCGGCGCCCGGATCACGCAGCGGTACGGGCACGCGTTCCGGAACCTGCTGACGGCCGTCTCGACGCTCGGCGTGACCGATCCCGCGCCCTCTGACCTGGTCGAACTCGTCTACCGGCGGCCTGGTGTCGGCCGGACGGTGCTGTGGGAGCTCGCGTCGTACCCCGGTCAGGTGGCGACGCTCGAACGGCTGCGGAAGCGCCGGCCGTTGCCTCGTGTGCCTTGGTTGGTGCTCACGGCCGGACGGAAGGTGTGGCCCGAGCACCGGTCATTGGCCACTCTCGTGCCGTGGGGACGCAACGTGCCCGTGCCCGGCAGCCGCCACATGATTCAGATGGACCGGCCGGACGCTGTCGTCATGGCGGTTCGTGAATCGCTCAAGGGCGTGCCCGACGAGTGATTCGGGGGGCCAGGCGTGTGACGGTGACCGCATCGGTGTTCCGTTTGTCGCCAACGGTGCCACCCTGGTGTTCGGCAACCGTGCACCAAGCGCCCGGGGACCCACTGATGTGGGCCTCGAGGAAAGGACCGGTCGACGATGACCACTGCCGAAGTTTCCGCGCCCTACGGCTCCGGAGCGGGCCAGAAGCCCCCGGCCAAGCGCGTTCGTGTCCACCACCTGCGTGAGATGAAGGAACGCGGCGAGGCGTGGCCCATGCTCACCTCGTACGACACCTTCACCGCCTCGATCTTCGACGAGGCCGGCATCCCCGTCCTGCTGGTCGGTGACTCCGCCTCCAACACCGTCTACGGCAACGACACGTCGCTGCCGGTCACCGTGGACGAGCTCGTGCCGCTCGTACGCGCGGTGACGCGCTCGGTCAAGCGCTCTCTCGTGGTCGCTGACCTGCCGTTCGGCTCCTACCAGGTGTCGGTCGAGCAGGCCGTGGCGACGGCGGTCCGGTTCATGAAGGAAGGCCAGGCGCACGCGGTCAAGCTGGAGGGCGGCGCCTACTTCGCACCGCACATCCGCGCGATCACGGCCGCGGGCATCCCGGTCATGGCGCACATCGGCTTCACCCCGCAGTCCGAGCACCAGCTCGGCGGCTACCGCGTCCAGGGCCGGCACGACAACCACGACGTGGTGCTGCAGGACGCGATCGCCGTGCAGGAGGCGGGCGCGTTCGCGGTCGTGCTGGAGATGGTGACCGCCGAGGTCGCGAAGCAGATCACGCACGACCTGGTCATCCCGACCGTGGGCATCGGTGCCGGTCCGGACACCGACGCCCAGGTGCTGGTGTGGCAGGACATGATGGGCCTGAACCGCGGCAAGGCACCCCGGTTCGTCAAGCGCTACGCGGACATCGGCAACGTCATGCTGGGTGCCGCCGCGGAGTTCGCGAACGAGGTGCGCGGGCACCAGTTCCCCGGTCCCGAGCACACCTTCCACTGATCGTTCGTCCTAGCGGGTCCAGACCTCCGGCTCTGGGCCCGCCGGCACGATCCCGGTCGGGTTGATGCCGTGGTGCGTCACGTAGTAGTGGCGCTTGATGTGGTCCCAGTCCACTGTGTCCCCGAACTGCGCGTAGAGACGTTTCGCGTACTCCCACAGGTTCGGCATCTCGGTCAGCTTGTTGCGGTTGCACTTGAAGTGGCCGTGGTAGACCGCGTCGAACCGGACCAGCGTCGTCCAGAGCCGGATGTCGGCCTCGGTGAGCTGCTCCCCGACCAGGTGGCTGTGCGTGGCGAGGTGGGCCTCGATGCGGTCCAGCTCGGCGAACAGGGCGGTGTAGGCCTGCTCGTAGGCCTCCTGTGACGTGGCGAAACCGGCCTTGTAGACGCCGTTGTTGACGTGGTGGAAGATCGGCTCGATCCAGGCGTCGATCTCCTGCCGCAGGTGTTCCGGGTAGAGGGTGCTCTCCGGACGCCACTTCAGGCTGAAGTCCAGGGTGATCTGCGGGTAGTCGTTGGTGACGACCTCGCCCGTCGTCGTGTCGATCAGCGCCGGGACGGTGACCCGGCCCTCGTAGTGCTCATCTGCCTCGTCGTAGGCCTGTTTCAGGTAGTCGATGCCGAGGACGGGGTCCGTTCCCTCGAACCGCCAGCCCTTCTCGTCCCGGATCGGGTCGACGACCGCCAGCGAGATGGCCTCCTCCAGACCGAGGAGCTTGCGGACGATGACCGCGCGATGTGCCCACGGACAGGCGAGGCTGACCGCGAGCCGGTAGCGGCCCGGTTCGGGCTCCGGCCGTGCGGTGAAGCGGTTCGGCTGCCGGACGAACGCCCCCGTGGTGGAGGTCTCCTGCGAGAACTGCGCCATGTGCTCGACGATAGGCCCATGTACCCGGAGATCGAGCCCCACGCGTCGGGCCACCTGGAGACCGGTGACGGCAACCTCGTGTACTGGGAGGAGTGCGGCAACCCGGACGGCAAGCCCGTCGTCTTCCTGCACGGCGGCCCCGGCGGCGGCTGCTCACCGTCGCACCGGCGCCTCTTCGACCCGTCCGCCTACCGGATCGTCCTGTTCGACCAGCGCGGGTGCGGGCGGTCGCTGCCGCACGCCTCCACGTCCGGCGACCTGTCGTTGAACACGACCTGGCACCTCGTCGCCGACATGGAACTGCTGCGGACGTCGCTGGGGATCGACCGCTGGCAGGTGTTCGGCGGGTCCTGGGGCTCGACGCTGGCGCTGGCGTACGCCGAGACGCATCCGGCGCGGGTGTCGGAACTGGTGCTGCGCGGCATCTTCACGCTGCGAAAGTCCGAAGTGGACTGGTACTACCGCGGCGGCGCGGCCCACCTCTTCCCCGACCTGTGGGAGAGGTTCACGGCGCCGCTGGCAGGCCTGGAAGGTGATCCCGTCGAGCTGTACGCGACGCTGCTGGCCTCGGAGGATCCCGCCGTGCACGGACCCGCCGCGGTCGCGTGGAGCACGTGGGAGGGCGCGACGGTGACGTTGCTGCCCCGGCCCGAGCTCGTGGCGGAGTTCGCCGTGCCGGAGTACGCGCTGGCGTTCGCGCGGATCGAGAACCACTACTTCGTGCACCACGGCTGGTTCGAGGAGGGGCAGCTGATCCGGGACGCGGTGAAGCTGAAGGACATCCCCGGCGTGATCGTGCAGGGGCGCTACGACGTCGCGACCCCGGCGGTGTCGGCGTGGGACCTGCACCAGGCCTGGCCGGAGTCCGAACTGGTGCTGGTGCCGGACGCCGGGCACGCCTACGACGAGCCCGGCATCCTCGCGGCCCTGCTGGCGGCGACCGATCGGTTCCGCGACTAGCGCAGGCCGTTCCACTTCGCGCTGGCCGAGGTGCAGGCGGCGACCGTCACCTGCGCGGTGAGGCACTTGCCGGTGCCGGCGTTGCGGAGCTGGAAGGAGCTCCCCACCGGCACCCGGCGCCACCGCTGGCCCGAGCTCGACGTGCAGGCCTGGCCGAGCACGTCACCGGAGGTGGTCGCGCCGAGGCACTTGTCGGTGGCCATGTTGTGCGGCCAGTCGACACCACCGCTGATCGGGACGATCCAGCGCTGCTCGTCAGCGAGTTCGTTGCACGGCTTCAGAACGACGTTCGTGCCCGTGTCGGCGAGGCAGCGGGTGGTGCCGGCGAGCTGGTAGACCACAACGGGCTCGGCGCTGGCCGGGACGGCCATGAGCGTGACGGTGGCGGCGGCTGTCGCGATGATCGCGGCTAGTTTCCCCATGGGCGAGAATCCTGACAGCGCTTCGGGTTCCGCGAATCCACCCTGGGTTGTCAACCCTGGCCGTAGTCGAGTGCCCTTTCCAGAGAAGGCTTTGCTTCCACGAGCGAAGGCCCGTACCAGGTGAGGTGCCGGCCGTTGACCAACGCGTACGGCAGGCCGGGGAAGCTCTCCGGGCCGTCGGAGTGCGTGAACACGTACGGCTCGTCCGGAAGGATCACCAGGTCGGGCCGCCTGTCGTTCAGCTCGTCCAGCGACGGACGCGGATAGCGCTCCTCGTGCTCGGCGTAGACGTTCTCGATTCCCAGGCGCCGCAACACGTCGGTCGCGAACGTGTCCCTGCCGACGACCACCCACGGGCGGCGCCAGACCGGGATCAGCGCCGTCAGCCTCGCCGGTTTCGTGTCGCGCCACAGGGCTTCGGCCTGGACGAGCCACTCCGGTTCGAGGTCCCAGCCCAGGGCGAAGAGCCGGCGCAACGACTCCAGCGCCATCGGCACCGTCTTCGGCGCCTCGGTCACCCAGACGTTGATCCCGTTGGCGCGCAACCGGTCCACGTCCTCGGCGCGGTTCTCCTCGGAGTTCGCGATCACGAGGTCCGGCGTCAGCGCGAGCACCGCGTCGACGTCCGGGTACTTCGACCCGCCGACGCGCGGCACGTCGAGATCGGCCGGGTGGGTGCAGTAGTCCGTGGCGCCCACCAGGGAACCGGGCACGGTCAGCGCGACGGCCTCGGTGATCGACGGCACCAGGCTCACCACTCGTCGTGGCTGGTCCAGCGCGACCGGCTCACCGAGGTCGTCGGCGGGGAGCATCAGACGCCCGTGATCTTCAGACCGGCGTGGGTCTTGTACCGGCGGTTGACCGCGATCAGGTTGGCGGTGAACGCCTCGACCTGGTGCGCGTTGCGCAGCCGGCCGCCGTAGACGCCGCGGAAGCCGGGCACGAGCTCGGCCAGTTCCCGCACGGTGTCGGTGGCCTCGCGGTCGTCGCCCAGCACGAGGACGTCCATGTCCACTTCGGACACGTTCGCGAGGTCGGCCAGCAGCACGGCGGACACGTGGTGGAACGCGGCGGTGACCCTGGACTCCGGCAGGAGGATCTCGGCCTGCTGGGCCGCGCTGCCCTCGGTGACGGGCAGCGCGAACGGGCCCTGCTTGTCGAAGCCGAGCGGGTTGACGCAGTCGATGACGATCTTCCCGGCCAGCTGGTCGCGCAACGACGCCAGCAGGTCGCCGTGGCCGTCCCACGGCACCGCCACGAGGACGATGTCGGAGTTCGCCGCGGTGTCGGCGTTGTCCGCGCCGCTCACGGTGCCGCCGGCGACCTCGACGATCTCCTTCGCGGCGAGCTCGGCCCGCTCGGCGCTGCGGGAGCCGATGATCACCTTGACGCCTGCGTGGGCCCAGCGGATGGCCAGGCCCTTGCCCTGGGCTCCAGTGCCGCCCAGGACTCCGACTGTGAGGTCACGGATTTCAGTCACCCCTGCATCTTCACACGGGGCGGCACCGAGCTGGTGGTGGCGTGCGACTCAGGCGCGTTCGAAGCGGACCCTGCGCTCCACCGGGTCGGCCTCCGTCAGGCGGACGCGGATCGCGTCGCCTTCCGGGAGGTTCCTGCCCGCGCACTTCGCGAGGACGGGCGGGTCGGAGACGAAGACCTCGGCCTCGTCGTCCCCGGCGCGCAGGACGACCGCGTCGAACTCCTGGCCGACGCGGCCAGCCAGCACCCAGGCCTCGACCTGGTCCGTGGCCGCGCGGTCCACCTTCGAGGCGAGGGAGTCGGAGGACCCCATCAGCGACGGCAGCTCCGGCAGGGCCTCGGCCAGCCAGGCGGGGAGCTCCTCGCCCGCCGTGACGGCCAGGCAGACCTCGGTGGCGAACCGGTCGACCAGACGACGCAGCGGCGCGGTGACGTGGGTGTACGGCGCGGCCACGCCCGCGTGCGTCACCACCTCGGGGACCTCGCCGGAGAACGCCGAGTAGCCCGCGCCCCGCAACAGCCGGGTGGCATCGGTGAACAACGCCAGCGCCTCGGGGGTGGTGGGGTCGAGCCCGGCCAGGAACGCTCCCGGCGAGAGGTCCGCGGGCCACTTCACCTTCAGCGCGGCGGCGGACTTCCGCAGCGAGGTGACGGCTCCGGCGTCCGGGTCGGGCAGCGTGCGGAGGATGCCCACCTTCGCGTCGAGCATGATCGACGCGGCGGCCATGCCCGTCATCAGGGAGATCTCGGCGTTCCAGGAGTCGACCGCGGCACGGGGCCGGGTGATGAGCTTCCAGCCGGACCCGTCCGGTTCGATCTCCTGCTCGGGCAGCTGCAGCTCGATGGCACCGCGCTCACGGGCGTAGGCGCGGCGCAACGGGCCGAACTCGGCCAGCGCGGCGACCGACGGGTGCGGGTTCCCGGCGTCGAAAGAAGCCTGGACGCCGGCGTAGTCGAACTGGGCCGTGGACCGGACCAGCGCCCGGCGCACCTCGACCTTCACGGGGATGCCGTCGGCACCGCACTCGAAGGTCCACAGCACGGCGGGGCGCGTGACACCCGGCAAGAGAGAGGCGGCACCCTCGGACAGCACGGTGGGGTGCAACGGCACGTTGCCGTCAGGCAGGTAGTTGGTCTGGCCACGACGCCGGACCTCGGCGTCCAACGCGCCGCCGGGCGTCACGAACAGCCCCAGGTCGGCGATCGCGTAGTGCACGGCGAAGCCGTCACCGGACTTGGTGACGCACAGCGCCTGGTCCAGGTCCTTGGCCCCCGGCGGGTCGATCGTGACCAGCGGGATCGAGGTGAGGTCGGGGCGGTCGCCCGGATCCCGGGAGACCGCCGCCTCAGCCTCGGCGAGCGCGGCCGGCGGATAGGAGCCCGCCAGCCCGAACTCGGTGCGAATGCCGTCGAAGGACAGGTCCGCACGGCCCGTGCGGATCACCAGGGAAGCCACCCGCACAGACTAGGGAACGCCGAACTCAGTCGGCGTCCTCGCCGCGCCACTTCTTGTCGGACTCGTCGGCCGCCCTGGTCCGTTCCCTGGCGATCTCCAGGGCGCGGGCCGCGGTGGCCTCGTCCGGGTACGGGCCCATGCGGTCCGGGCCCTTGCAGCCCTTGCCCTGCTCCACGGTCTGGTGGGTCAGGCAGAAGTACCAACCGCTGCTGTCACTCATACGCGTTCGCCTCCCAAAGGCGCCGGGAATCCCCGCGGCGGCGTGGACTGGTTGGCGTTGGCGTACTCCGACGGGATCGGGTCCAAACATGACACCAGCACCGTGCGGTCTTCGGCGTTCTCGATCTTACGTCCGGAACGGTCCCGGTAGACGAGCGATCCGTCGGAGTCGATCTCCATGATCGCGCCCACCTCGGCGAGCTGTTCCTCGTCGAGATCGCCCAGCTTCTCGTAGCGGGACGGCACCACGCGGTACACCGGCCACTTCAGGTGGCCGTACGTGCGGTGGAAGTCGGCCAGCAGGTGCACCAGGTGCTGCTGGAACGGCAACGGCATGGCCTCGGCCAGCGCACGTGGGATCACCACGTAGTCGCCCGAGACCCCCGGTGCTCCGGCCGCCACGTAGTCACGCACTGGTGTGCTCGACGCGGGCGGTCCGGAAGGCCTCGGGATGGGGTCGTGGTTGAACATGGAGCGCCTCCCCGCGATCTACACGCCCGGCCGGACGGCCAGCGGCATCAACTCGTAATAATCCCAGTTGATCTTGCTGATCTTCACGACATCACCCGTCTGGGGGGCATGGATGTACTCGTCCCCGCCCAGGTACATGGCCACGTGGTGCACCGTTCGGGGGTTCGACGTGTCCGTTGCCCAGAAGATCAGATCGCCTGCCTGGGCGTCGCGCACCGGGAGGTGCGCGCCGCCCTTCTCGTACTGGTCGTTCGCGACGCGCGGGATGCTCACGCCGGCCGCGCCGAACGCCTTGACCAGGATGCCGGAGCAGTCCCACGCGTCCGGGCCGTTGCCGCCCCACAGGTACGGCTCGCCCAGCTGCTCCTTGGTGAACCCGATCGCGATGCCCGCGGCGTTCGAGGCCAGCAGGAACTGGCCCGCGCCCGAGCCGCAGCCCGCCGGGTCCGTGATCGCGCCCAGCTCGCCGAGCAGGAACGCCGCCATGGACTCCCAGTTGTGGTACCGGTCCGGGAACGCCGACCGCTCGACGGCCTGCGCCGAGTCACCGGGGCGCTTGTTCTCCCAGTCCGGCACCTTGAGCAGCACGTCGTAGAACTTGTTGATCGCGTACGTCGGGTCGGTCACCTCGGCCGGTGTTCCCCAGCCCATCGACGGACGCATCTGGAAGATGCCGAGCGAGTCGCGGTCGCCGTAGTTCAACGGGCGCAGGCCCGACTCGGTCATGCCCGCCTGGATCGCGATCTGCCACGCGAGCGGCGGCAGCTTGCGCTCCTGGCCGATCGAGATGATGCGCGCGACGATGTTGCGCTGCTCCTCGTTGAGGCGCGAGGCGTCGTGACGGCCCTTGTCGCCGCCGCCCGCGTCCCACGGGCCGATGGCGGCGTTGCAGCTCATGCGCATGAGGTTCGCGCCCGCGGCGGGGTTCGTGGAGTTGCTGACCACCTGTGACACGCCCGACGTCGCCACGGCGATCACTACGATCATCGCCAGCGCCCCGATCAGCAACATCACGCGCATGGCTCAGTCCACCTTCGTGTAGCTGTTCACACGCCAGGACCCATCCGGCGCCTTCACCAGCGTGATCCGCACCTTGCCCTGGTCGGTCGGGACCTCGTAGTCGACCGAGGACGTCGTCGACTTCACCGCGTTGACCTTGCCGGTGATCCTGTCGGGCACGTTGCGCGGGTCGATCGTCGCCATCTGCGCCAGGAACTCGGGGGTGGTGTAGTCCTCGAGCTGCTTGAGCCACTTGGTGACGTCGTTGTCCGGCGGCGGCTTGATCCAGGTCTCCGCCCACAGCTCGGCGACCAGACCCGCGTCGGCCGGCGGAGGTGCCGCCTTCGCCGAGTTGGACGGCGACGGCGCCTTGGTCGGCAGGGAGGAACCGCTCGACGGCAGCTGACCGACCTGGGTGCCCTGCGACGACGACGAGGGCGGAGCGGCCGCGGACTGGTCGGCGGTCCTGCTGCGGTCGAGCACCCTCGGGATGATCACGCCGAGCGCGACCACGACCACCACGAAGATGATGATCGAGGCGGCCAGGTGACGCGGGGAACGCAGCGGCCAGCCCCAGAGCCTGCGGTAGACCGCGGCACGGCCGCGGTTGGTACGGATCGGCACCTACGCCTCCCTTCAGTTGTCCCTGACTTCGAAACCGCGCGAAGGCCGGTAGATCACGTGCACCGGACGTCCTGCCACCACTTCTGTCTCGGCCCTGCGGGGTTCCTGCGCCGGCAGGGAGGTGGGCGTCGACCGCGACGGCACGAGCACCGCGTCGTCCACCCGGTCCCACTGCCGGTCGGTGACCGTGGGGCTGTCCACCACACGCGACCGGGCGACGGGCAGTGCCGCCGGACCCGACCCTGCGGGCAGCGCGCCCGCCCGCACCGACGAGGAGTCGCCACCGCCGACGATCTGGCCCGGCTGGGAGTCGCGGTCGAGCCGCTGCGCCGTCGCCATGACCGGGTTCGAGGCCTCCGGGCGCACCCGGCCGCGGCCGCGCTGCGGCACCTCTTCGCCGTTCGGGTCGTTCTCCCGCACGGACTCCCAGAACTCGTCCTGCGGCGTCGGACCGGCCTGCTTCTTGCGGTTGACCATCTTCGACCACACGCCGCCGCTCATCGGCAGGACGTTGCTCGCCGAGCCGACGGACATCTCGACCATCTGCCACATGCGGCGCAACGGTTTGCCGATCACGAAGCACACGAGTGTCAGCATCAGGCCGAGCAACGTCCGCGTCAGCAACGAGAGCCCGGTCGCGTTGAAGATCGCCTGCAGCAGCAGCGCGTGGACACCCGCGAGGACCGCGAGCACCAGCACGTTGAAGATCGTCACGGCGGCCGCGCGGGCCACCTTGCGCAGCAGGTCGTGGTGCAGCAGCGCGACGAGGCCGATGAGCGGGCCCGCGAGCGTCAGGATGCGCAGCAGCAGCTGGGCCAGCAGCACCGCGGCCTTCGCGAAGAGCTGGAACAGCGAGAACGCGATGGACTGCAGCAGCGCCAGGAACCCGGCGCCGGTGCGACTGCCGTCGGCGCCGTCGAAGTAGCCCTTGGCGGTGCCGAGCTGGGCCTCCAGGGCCTTCCACTCGGCCTTCTTGGCGTCCAGGGCGGCCTGGTCGCCGTCCTTGCCCTCGGCGATCTCGGCCGTGGTCCACGCCTGCGTCTTGAGGATGCGCGGGCCGTACTCGGCGGCCTGCGGCGCCTCGGGCGTGCCGAACGCGCCTCTCAGCCAGCTCTGGTAGACGACGGCGTCGTGCAGTTTCGTCGGTAGTACGTGAAGTGTGCCTTGTTCTTCCGGTGCCTCGATGAACCCCGCCTGGATCTCCGAGGTCTTGGAGACCAGCGTGTTGTCGAGGAGGTTGTAGAACTGGGGCAGGGCCAGCGTGGACGTCGCCAGCCACATGGCCGCCAGCGCCCAGAGCCCGCGTTTGGAGATCGTGGCGAAGTCGCCGGTCCAGATCTGGCGGAACATCAGGATCGCGAGGAGCAGCGCCACCAGGCCGAACCAGCGCAGGTAGACGTTGTCGTAGACCTTCTGCACGCCGTTCTTCACGGCGTCGTCCAGCGGGACCAGCAGGCCGCGGCCCATCACCGTGTAGTGCAGCGCGTTCGTGGCGCCGACGATGTTCTTGCCGATGCTGAAGAGCTCGTTGCCGGCCCACGTGTCGAGCGTGGCGTTGGCGTCCGGCAGGACACCGCACTTGGCCTGGTACTGGTGCCAGACCATGCCCGCGTAGCCGTACTCGAGGTACGGCGAGCCGGGCAGGCCGTTGCCGACGGGCGGGTCGAGCGCGCCGACCATGCCGGCGCCCGGCCGTTCGGGGTTCGGGGCCTCGCCACAGCCCTGGGCGTGCGCCATCGGGGCACCGATGACGACCTGCAACGCCAGGATGGCGGCCACCATGGTGACCGCCTTCGTGCGTGCTGACGCGCGCAGCGCGAACCGCCGCCTTGCCCAGAGCAAGGCGGCGATCGCGAGCACGATCGTCAGCGCGGTCATGCGCCGCCGTCCCGGCGGCGGTTGGACCCGTCACCGTGGCCCACCAGGTGGGCCTCTTCCTCCGTCAGTCCCAGCTCCATGTCCGCCGCCAGTTCGTCGTCGATCTCGTCGGGCACGTAGGCGGGCGGCTGTGGCGCCGCGTCCTGGTCGTCCACCGGCACGAGCTCGCCCTTGCCGTTGTCGCGCTTGGCATCGGGGGTCGTGTCGAGGGCGTTGCGCAGGTGCTCCAGGTGCGGTCCGCTGAAGTCGATGCGGATCCGCTCCACGCCACCGGCGCCGTCGCCGAAGATGAACTGGCGGGGCGCACGGTCGCGTTCGGTCGCGTTGCGCTCGCCACCGGGGCGGCGGCCGAGCGACGCGACGACCTGCTCGTACCCGGCGCCGATCGGCACCTTGAGCAGCCGCAGCGCGTCCGCCTGCGCCGAGTCGTCGTCGAGACGGCCGACGAAGACCGAGTCGAGCAGCGTCACGAAGCCCTGGATCTTCAGGAAGTCGGCGGGGATCTGCGACGACAGCAGCACGCGGACGTTCCACTTTCGCGAGTCACGCGCGAAGCGGTTCATCAGCACGCGGCCGGTCGGGACCTCCGAGAGGAAGAACGCCTCGTCGATCCAGACGCCCTTGCGCTGGTCCTTCGGCTTCTCGTAGATCGAGCGCTGGGTGAGCCAGGCGGCGAGGTTCAGCATCTCGACGCCGAGCGACTCCGCGTCCGTCCAGTGCTCGCGGCCGACGCCGTCCTTCGGCAGGTTCAGGCCCGCCATCGTGAGGACGGTGAGGCGGTCGTCGCGCACCTCGTTGTACGGGTCGAGGTTCTCCTCGGGGATCAGCAACGACATGCGCTCGCGCATCTCGTCGAGGAAGTCCGCGACGACGACGGCGTGCTCGTGGTGCTCGGACGCGTCCCGGCGCAGCGCCTCGAAGACGAGACCGGGGTGGGCGTCGAAGCGGCCACCGACCGTGCGGACGGCACGCAGCAGCACGATGCGCGTCTGGGGCAGGCGGGCGACCTCGTACGGCAGCAGGCCGGTGAGCACGTCCAGCACGAGACGACGGCGGGTCGCTGCCGCCAGTGCCTTCTCGCGGCGCCAGGCGCGTTCCGGGTCGTCCTCGTCGAGGAAGTGCTCGATCATCGGCTCGGCGACCACCCGGTACGGGTTGAGGATGCCGGGCTGGGCGTTGAGCAGGTTGATCGGACGGGCGTACGGGCGCAGCTCCGGCAGTTCGCACAGCGCCGAGAGCGGGCCGGACGGGTCGAGCAGCGTCCAGTGGGCACCCGCGCGCAGGGTCTTGTAGACCATGCCGCCGCCGAGGAACGACTTGCCGGCACCCAGGCCCGCGACCATGGCCGTCAGGCCCGAGGCGTCCCGGAGCTCCTGCGCCATCCACGGGTCCCACGCGACCGGGCGGCGGGTGGCCGTGACGGTCTCGCCCAGGAGGATCCCCCGGCGGTCACCGACCTCGGCCGTCGCCGTGGGCACGGCGCTCGCGGCCCACAGCACGCTGCCGCGACGCAGGTACGCGCCGTTGGACAGCGGTTCGCCGGGGATGAACTCGCGGGCGATCGCGTACTGGGCCTCGGGGTGCTCGATCGCGACCTTCGGCTTGTACAGCTCCAGCAGCGACTGAGCGAGCCTGAGCGCCTCGCGCTCAGTCGGGCCGCTGACCGCGAGCCGCCACCAGCTGCGCACCCGGGTGCCGAGCGCGGTGAAGCCCGACGTCATCTCGTCGTCGATCTCCAGCACGCGGCCTGCCTGGCGGGCGAGCGACTGCGGCGGTTCGAGCTCGTGCTCGTCGGTGTAGTGGCGGACCTGCGAGCGGACCTTGCTCATCTGCCGCGACAGCTCGCCCGAGACCTCTTCGGGCTTGCGCACGTAGATGCGGGCGGACCACTCGACGCTCGCCGGGAGCCGGTCCGCGCGCTGCACCCACGGGTCGTCGACCTCGGGGATCTGCAGGCCGTGCATGAGCCCGACCGTGAGCACGGCGACGTGCCGCTTGATGCCCGCGTTCGAGCCGGTGCGGCCGCGCACGGTGACCGTCGGCGAGTAGGGCTCCTGGTGGAAGTCCGCGGCGTCGGTGAAGCTCGCCAGGTCCTCCGGCTCCCACGCGGCACCGGGCACGGCGGGCATGTTGCGCGGCGCGGGCAGGCCCAGCGAGCACGACCGGTGCATCAGCCAGGACATCTCCTCGGCCGTCGCGGGACGGCCTTCGAGACCCGCGGAGCCGATCACCTGGTCGAGGTGCTCGACCTCGGAGTCCAGTGCCACGAGCTCGGCGTCGACGGCGTCCGGGAAGACCTTGCGCAGCACGGGGGCCGCGCGTTCGACGGCGCGGTCCATCATGTTGCGGGTCTGCACCTGAACGCCCAGGTAGACCTCTTTCTCCGCCATCGAGCGGCCCATGAGCTGCTGCTGCTCGCCGACCATGTAGTCGTCGAACGACAGCGTGCCGGGGGTGTCCGGCAGGCGCTTGACGGCGTTGTGCACGTGCGCCTCGGCCCACATGCGGATCGGGTACGGCCGCGTGGTCACCCGCAGGTGCATCCAGCGCCCCTGCAGCTCGGCGTACTGACCGGCGATGGCGGCGATCAGGTCCTGGCGCTGCGAGTCGCTGCGGAACGACCAGCGCTGCGGCGCGAGCCGGTACCAGGCGTAGACCTCCTGGCCGGTGCGCAGCAGGTGACCGTCGATGCTGCGGGCCGCGATCGACGGCGTGTAGCTCGGCACGGCCTGCTCACCGGGCAGGCGGCGGCCTCGTTTCGAGTACGCGGCCCTGTCGCGGTCGCGGGGGTCGGCAGCGGCGTGCTGGGCGATGTGCTGGGCGGAGCGACGGTCACGGTCTCGCCGGCTTCCGAACACCGCGAACCTCCTTCTTACGGCTGTCTGGCGTCCGGCGGGGCTGGGCCTGCTGTCTCGCCCGGAGTTGTTGTTTCTTGCTCAACTTGGGACGAGGCCGCTGCGAGCTGACCCGGATCCGGGCGGCGCTGGCCGCTCCACCGGTGCTTGCCGTGCGCTCTCGAGGTGCGGTGAGCTCGCGGACCCACATCGTGCCGACGGCCGTCAGTGGCCGTTCATGGCTGATCCGCTGGGTGATGAAGCGCGTGAGGATGATCGTCGCGACGAGGGCCCACGCGGTCGAGAAGAACCCGAACCCGATGCCCATCTGCCGCTCGATGGTGAGTACGACGAGGAAAACGACGATCCCGACGCCCCACGCGACGTATCGCGCGCGCCAGGGGAAAGTCGCTTTGGGCGGACCGAGCCAGACGGCGTCGACCCGGTAGACCTCGTCGTCGGTGCGGACCCGCACGGATCAGCCTCCGACGAACAAGCCGGCGAGCCACTTGCCGATGTTCGACCCCGCGTCTGTCGTGACCGCGAGGCCGATGATGGCCAATGCGACGATCACGCCACCGAGGCGGCGCATGACACCGGCGTTGTCACCCTTGCCGCCGCCGAGCCAGAGCAGCAGGAGGGCGACGGTCAGCAGCAGCAGAGGAACGATGTTGCCCAGGATCCAGTCACGGACGTTGCTTGTGCCCGGCACCGTCGGCTGCTGCTGAGCGAGTGTCACCAGGTCCATGGCGGTCATTTCTTACTCCAGAGTGCGCTGGGGCTTGCGCTACGAGTAGAACACGAGTTCTTCACGAGGTGTGGGGCACTTGTGGCGGGCTGTAGATCATCTGGCCGTTCCCCCTGGGAGGAATTACGTCTAATCTGGCCGACACATCATCACTGAGGAGAGGTCAGTGGGGAACACCCGGATCGAGATTCTCTCTGTCACCGGCAAGGTTCACCCGACTGCGAACGCCCTGGTCACCCACAGTGCGTGCGTTTCAAACACGCGCACGTGTACACCCATGTGAACGCCCTGATCGGCCGGTTCGACGCCCCGACGAGGGCGCGCGCCGGAGCCACGACTCCGAGGAGATTCGTTCATGCTCGAACCTGACCTCGTGCCGGACGGAAGTGTGGACGGAATCACAGCCTCCCCTAGTGCTCCAGGCGTGGACGAGCCTACCGGGCAGAGCACGCAATCCCGGCGCCGGGTCCAAAGGACGATCAACTTCGACCGGTCCGTGCTGGAGCGGGCGCGTGCGGCGGCCACCTACCTCGCCTCCTACGAGCCGCAGGCCGGGGTGCGGTCGCTCGCGGACATCGTGAACCCGGCGGTGCTGGCCTACGTGACCGAGCTGGAGGAGCTGTACAACAACGGGGAGCCGTTCCGGCCGGTGCTGCGGATGCCGTCGGGGAGACCCGCGAACAGGTGAAGCCCGGTGACCACGAGGTCACCGGGCTTCTTCGACGGTGCGGCTAGCTGGTGCCGGTGATCCGCCAGAACCACCCGGTCGAGGCGTAGTCCGGTCCGACGGAGCCCTTGCCCCAGAAGTAGTCGTTGTAGTTGCCCAGCCCACCGGTGGCGGGCAGGTAGACGCCCATCGTGGCCCAGCGCACGGACGCCGGCTGGGTGTCGATGCTGGCCTGCGCCCACGCGTCGCGGACCTTCATCGGGTTGTTCCACCACAGGAACGGCGAGCGCCACATGTAGTGCCCGAACTTGCCGCCGTGGTTGGCCGAGTTGTAGCTGACCGTGGTGAAGCTGTTGATCTGGTGCAGGCCGCGGAACGCCTGGCCCCAGCGCTGCGCCCAGTTCTGGCCGCCGGTCGAGTCCTCCAGGATCTGGCAGGTGAAGAGGCTCATCCACTCGACGTCGTTGTTGCCCCAGCGCGCCTCGGTGTTGGCGAGCTTGGTGTCGTTGTGGTTGGAGCAGCCGCTGAAGTAGAAGCCGGTGCCGCTGCCGTGGCCCTGCCAGTAGGTGAGGTCGACGTCGTCGGCCCAGTAGGTGTCCTGGCCGCCCGCGAGGGCCGGGTCCTTGAAGTCGCTCTCCCACGCGTTCTGGTCGAGCCAGCTGAACGAGCGGGAGATGCCGTGGCTGCTCGCCTCGGTGTTGAACGTGCCGATGTTCGCGACGGTGTTGGGCAGGCCCGAGCACACGCCCGTGCCCTCACTGCCGACCTGCGTGCCGGCGGCCTGCGCCTTGAACTGCGCGTCGGGACGGGGTTCCTGGCCGGGGCCCGGCTGCGGCAGCTCGGCGCCGACCGCGGCGGGCAGGGTGATGGCCTGGGGCGCGCCCCCGTCGTCGTTGCGGCCGGAGCAGCGGAACGACGGCTCGATCTTGTCGACCTTCTCGTCCAGCGACGGCGCCGCGTAGACGTAGCTCGCCTCCGCCTTGACGCTCGCGCCCAGGTACTTCTGGCACAGCTTGGTGCCGTACGCGAGGTCGTTGACCTTGACCGTGCCGGCCTTGTCGTAGGTGCGGGCGGCGTGGCTGACCGCCGTCACGCCCTGCGCGTCGAACGAGACGCGGATGTTCGCGCCCTCGCCCTCCAGCGGGATGCCGTCGAGCTGGAAGGTGTACGACACGCTCGTGTCGAGGTTGGCCGTGAGTGCGTTGCGGCCGTTGGGGTCCGCGAGCTCGAACGTCGTGTACTGCGCGGTGGGCGAGGCGTTGCCGGGGAGCACTCCGGCGGCTCGGAGTCCTTCCTGCGCGCGCTTCGCGGCCTCTTCGGCGGGAATGGTCCTGATGCGCTTGAGAGCCTCGGTGTCGAGCGCGGTCTGCGTGGTGGCGTTGCCGTCCTCGTCCTCCTTGCCCTGTCCTTTGTCGACGGTCGGCAGGTACTGGTAGCGCTGCTCGTCCGCGAAGGACACCGCGCCGGACTCCGATCTCAGGACGTCCTTGAGGCCGAACGCCCGTTGCAGCTTCTGGGCCTGCTCCTGGTCGAGACCGGAGCTCTTCACCCCGTAGACGGGTAACTCCGCGACGTCGGCGGTCGCGACCCCGACGGCTCCAGCGGTGACGAGGCTGGACAGGGCCAGCACCACCGTCAGCTTGCGTTGCATGTCTCTTCCCTCCCTTGGAGACGGCCGGCTGCAGGGGCCGACCGTCTGACAGGAGGATCGGGTGCTGTTCGCCGTGATACCGACGGTGGCCACTCTCGCCCGGCGCACCACCCGAACGGCCGAAATTCTGTAACACCCTTGGGGCAGTGGAGGATCTAGAGGCGGACAGCTGGGTACTTGATGCCCGCACCGGTGTTCAGCACGACCGCTTCGTCCTCCGCGGCGAGCCAGCCGTTGCGCCGCAACTCCCGCACCGCGCTGATCGTCGCGGCGCCCTCCGGGCACAGGAACACGCCTTCGAGACGGGCGGTCTCCGCGCGGTCGGCCGCGATCTGCTCGTCGGTCACCGCCACCGCCGTGCCATTCGTCTCCCTGATGGCTCGCAGGATGATGAAGTCCCCCAACGGTTTCGGCACGTTGATGCCGAACGCGTCGGTGTACGCGCCGTCCCAGGCGCGCGACTCGGCCGCGCCCTCCTCGAACGCCCGCACGATCGGCGCGCAGCCGGTGGACTGCACGGCGACCAGACGCGGCAGCCTCCCGGTGATCCAGCCGAGCTCCAGCATCTCCTCGAGTGCCTTGTGGATGCCGATCAGCCCGACCCCGCCGCCGGTCGGATAGATGATCACGTCGGGGACCCGCCAGCCGAGCTGCTCGACGATCTCGTAGCCCATCGTCTTCTTGCCCTCGATGCGGTACGGCTCGCGCAGCGTCGAGGCGTCGAACAGGTCGACGTCGACGATGGCCTTGCCGGCGTCGGCGATGGTGCCCGGCACGATCCGCAGCTCGGCGCCGCTCGCCTCGACCTCCTCGCGGGTGATCAGCGGGGCGTCCTCGGGCATGGCGATGACGCTGCGCAGGCCGGCGCGCGCCGCGTACAGGGCCCAGGCCGCGCCCGCGTTGCCGTTGGTCGGCATCTTGACGCCCTCGATGCCCAGCTCCCTGGCCCGCGCGACGCCGACGGCGGCACCCCGCGCCTTGAACGAGCCGGTCGGGATGAGCGACTCGTCCTTCATGAGCACCTTCGCGTCCAGCGCCCGGCTCAGCGCGGGCAACGGCACGAGCGGCGTCATGCCCTCGCCGAGGCTGAACGCCGGGTCGGGGTCGCGGACGGGGAGGACGTCGCGGTAGCGCCACAGCGAGTTCTCGGCCGTCGGCCTGCGGACCTTCGTCAGGTCGTAGCGGGCCAGCAACGGCGACGCGCACTCGTGGCAGAGGTTCTGGACGGCGTCGGCGTCGTGTTCGCGGCCGCAACGGGCACATTCCAGGTGCGAGAGCATGGCGTCATGCATACAGGCGGATGAGCCGGCATGTAAGCCGGATCCTGTTCGTGGGACCGAGGTCCCAGTCGGCGGCCATCCATCTGGGCCTGCCGTTGCCGGCAGGCTCTAGCGGCCTACCCGCGAGCATCGGGCGGGCAGCCCTCGAACGCTCACGCAGGCACCTTCTCTTGCGATCCGGTGCCCTCTTGGCCTTGCTCCGGGTGGGGTTTACCTAGCCGCCCCAGTCACCTGGGGCGCTGGTGGTCTCTTACACCACCGTTTCACCCTTACCGCGGCTTGCGCCGAGGCGGTCTGATTTCTGTGGCACTGTCCCGAGGGTCGCCCCTGGTTGCCGTTAACAACCACCCTGCCCTGTGGAGTCCGGACTTTCCTCGACAGTCTCCTGCCGCGGCCGCCCTGCCGACTCATCCGCGTCCCGAGGATATCCCAGCGTCTGGACGTGGTTGTCCACCGGTCCGGACGTTGGTTGACTCCAGCCATGACACGACGTCGCCACGTCGATTACGGCCGCGTGGCAGCAAGCCTGTGTTGCCACCTCTGAGTGCGTTCTTCGTAGCCGCGACCTCAGGGAGTGCCTTGTCATGTCCGATCTGCTGATCATCTCCGGCGCGCCGTCCCACTCCGCGCCGACCGGTGTCGTCGTGTCGTTCGTCGAGGAACAGCTGCGGGCCGCCGGGCACCGCGTGTCGTTGCTCGACGTGCGGGCGCTGCCGACGTTGTCGCTGCTCACCGAGGACCTGCGCGACCCGGAGATCTCCGAGGCCGTGAGCGGTGTGCTGGCGGCGGACGGCGTGGTCGTCGCCTCGCCGGTCTACCGCGCCGCCTACAGCGGCCTGGTGAAGGCGTTGCTCGACCTGCTGCCGAAGAAGGCGCTGCGCGGACGAGCCGTGCTCCCCCTCGCGACGGGCGGCAGCCAGGGCTTCCTCGTGGCGATGGACTACGCGCTGCACCCGTTGCTCGCCGCCAAGGGCGCCGACCAGGTCGTGCGCGGCGAGTTCGTGCTGGACCAGAACGTCGGGACACCCGCGGCCGCCGCCGCACTGGCAGCGGCGACCGACCGGTTCACCACGGCGCTGACCCCGCGCCTGCGCAAGGTCAGCTGAGGTGTGAGGTGTCGTTGACGAGCTTCACCGACGCGTGCCCGTCGGGGTAGAACTCGGCGATCGAGATGCCCGTGAGGTCGAGGTGCATCCGGAACAGGAACTGAGGCCCGACGTCCAGCGCCTGCCGGAGCATCGTCTTGATCGGCGTGACGTGGCTGACCAGCACCAGCGTCTTGCCGCCGTACCTGGAGATGATGTCGGTGCGCGCCTTGCGAACCCGAGCGTGCACCTCGTCGAAGCTCTCGCCGTTCGGCGGCTTCACCGACGTGTCGCCCAGCCACCGCCGGTGCACCTCGGGGTCCTGCTCGCTCGCCTCGGCGAACGTCAGCCCCTCCCACGTGCCGAAGTCGGTCTCGATGAGCCCCTGGTGCGTGACGACCTCGAGCCCGAGCTTGTCCGCGAGCTTCCCGGCCGTCTGCTGAGCGCGTTGCAGCGGTGACGAGATGACGCCCGCGATGCCGTCCACCCCGGACAGTCGTGCCGCGGCCTTCTCGGCCTGCTCCAGTCCGAGCTCCGTCAGCGGGTGATCGCCCCGGCCCGAGTAGCGCCGGTCGACCGACAGCCGCGTCTGCCCGTGCCGCAGCAGGATGATCCGCGTGGGCTCCCCCATCGCGCCACTCCAGTGCGGCTGTTTGGCCCCCTCGGCCTTCTGCGGCTGCTCGGGCTTCTCCGGCTTCGCGCGTTCGGCCTGGTCGTCCATGGCCTCGTTGGCCAGCCGGTCGGCCTGCTTGTTGCGCTCGCGCGGGATCCACTCGTACGAGACCCTGCCGAGATCACGCGCGACCTCCTGCGCCTCCCGCGCGAGCGGCTGCATGGAGGGGTGCTTGATCTTCCAGCGCCCGGACATCTGCTCGACGACGAGCTTCGAGTCCATCCGCACGTCGACGGTCTCGGCCCCGAGCTCCCGAGCGGCCCGCAGCCCCGCGATCAGCCCCTGGTACTCGGCCACGTTGTTGGTGGCGACGCCGATGAAACCCTTGCGCTCGGCCAGCGTCTCGCCGGTGAGCTTGTCGCGCACGACCGCGCCGTACCCGGCCGGACCGGGGTTGCCCCGGGAGCCGCCATCAGCCTCGACGATCACCTTCACGGGCCGATCGTAGCCCCGCGTTCAGGGGCCTCCGGACGGCCTGTATTCTGTTCACATCAGTCTGGGTGGCGGAATGGCAGACGCGCTAGCTTGAGGTGCTAGTGCCCGAAAGGGCGTGGGGGTTCAAGTCCCCCCTCGGACACTGATACCGCGAAGAGGTCGTCCTACGGGACGGCCTCTTCTGCTGTGTCGTACCGCGGCTCGATCCCGGATTCCCCTGGCCACGTCCGCCGAGTTCAGTCTCCGTCCAATCTGAGTCCAGTCCTCCGCGTGAGCTTGGTTTCGCACCACCAGCGACAACCAAAGGGGTGTTCCAGTGTCAATGCGCTTCACACACCTGTTCACAGCGGCTGTGGCGTTCATGGCCGTGGTCGTGGTCTCGGCTCCGGCGGCGTCGGCGTCGTCCTCCAAGCCGGGCCTGGGCACGACCTCGTCGTACGGCGCGTCGGACGTCTCGACCAACGCGTGGCCGATCAGTCCTCCCAGCGTGTTCCCCCCTGGCACGCCCTGCTACCGGGAGGAGGTCGTGGAACCCGTCTACGAGACCAGCCAGGGCACGTTGATGTACGAGTTCTACTTCGGGGCGAACGTGTGCATCTTCAGCGACCGCATCCACGTCTACGATCCCGAGTCGCAGGTGCTGTATCCGGGCGGCCAGCCGGATGTGCGACTGGCCTCGGTGACGTTCACGGTCACCAACAGGATCCAGCCGATGGACAACCCGGCCGCCCCGAACGACGTGTACACCTACTCGGTCCTCGACGTGATCTTCTGCCCCGATCTGCCGCGGCCCAGCGCGTGCCAGCGGTACGACCACCAGCTGGGCCTCGAGTTCACTCGCGGCTGGGTCTATCCGATCGGCCGGTTCGTCCGGATCTCCTGACCTGCGCGAGAACGGGACGGGTGCCTGCGCCCGTCCCGTTCGTCCCACCCCGAAACCGAGTGATTGCGAGTGCCGGACATGCCCGAGGCCGTCCCGGACCTGCGGGAGATCGCGTCCGCCCTGCTGCCCGGTGTGCGCCTGGACGACTCGTTCGTCGCACCCGACGGCAACACCCACCACGTGCTGCTGGTCCCCGGTGTCGCCGCCGTCCGGGTCAGCAAGAGGCCGCTGGGTGCTGCTTCGATGCCCCGGCGGATCGAGGTGTTGCGCCGGCTTTCCGGTGCGGGGCTGCCGTTCCTGGTGCCGGAGCCGCTCACTCCCGTGACGACGTTCGGCGAGCAGAACGCTGTCGCGGTGTCGTGGATCGACGGCGTCGCGCTGCCGGAAGGCGCCGGCGATCCGGCTCAGATCGCCGAGGTGCTCGAGGCCGTGCGCTCGGTGCCGTTGGGCGCCTCGCTGATGGAGGTGCTGGACGGGCGGGCGCAGGGGCCGTCGTGGTCCGAGGTCGTGGCCGGGGAGATCCTTCCCCGGTTGCCCGCCCGCTGGCGGGGCGAGGGGCGACGGCGGCTGGACGCCGTGCTGGCCCTGGAGTCCGTGCCCGACGCGTTGGTGCACGGGGATCTCAGCGGGTCCAACGTGCACTGGTCGGCGAGCGGGAAGCTGCTCGGGATCCTCGACTGGGACAACGCCATGCCGGGAGATCCCGCCATCGACGCCGCGCTGATGGCCTGGCACGGCTGGGAGAACGTGCGCCGGGCCGTGCCGGGCGAGGTGTATCGGCGGGCGCGGACGTGGGACGCGTTGTTCGGCGTCGAGCACCTGGTGGCGACCATGAACGGGCGGCCCATGACCAGTCCGGACGGGTTCGTGTCGGCGATCGTGCCGTGGCTCGAAGCGGATCAGTCGCAGCGGCGGTAGGGGCGGTAGCCGGACGCGTTGTGGGGGTACGGGTAGCTGACGATCCGGTGGACCGTGCCGTGGCCGCTGCACTGTTCGTGCGCCCAGTAGCGCGTGTGGGCGGCGTCGGCCCAGCCCCCGAACACGGTCACGTGCCGCGTGGTGCGGTCGCCGGTCAGGTCGATCAGCAGGTCTCCCGGGCGGAGGTCGTCCTTGGTGATCGGGGTGCTGATGCCCGCGAGGTCGACGGTGTTGAGGCCACCGCGGGGGTCGTGCGGCCTGCCGGGCAGGCCCCAGGCCATGGAGGCGAACCCGGAGCAGTCGGTGCGGTAGGTCCCGTGCTCGTTGGTGTGGAAGTCGTGCTGCGAGTACGGGACGCCGGTCCAGCTGGCGGCGCGGCGGAGGACGTCGTTCATGGATCCCACTCGGAAAGCGGCTGAGGGGCCACGCCCCCAGGCGTGGCCCCTCAGCGGAACGGATCAGTAGTTGGTGAGCGTGAAGTCGCTGACGGCGCTGGTCTGCTCGACCCAGCTGCTGTACGGGCCGCCGTCCTTCACGGTCAGCGAGCTGTCGGTGCGCAGCACGCCGATGCGGGCGGTCTTGGCGTCGACCTCGATGGCGGCGGCGCCGCCCAGCTGGTCGATCCACGCCGAGTACAGGTTGCCGACCTTGACCGTGGCGAGGCCGCTGTCCAGCACGACACCCAGGTAGTCACCGGACAGGTCGACGTCCTTGACGCCACCGGCCTGCTCGACCCAGCCGGCGTACAGGCCGCCCTCCTTGACGGTCAGGGTGCCGTCGGTGCGGATCACGGCGATGCGGCCGTTGCTCGCGTTCAGTTCCAGGTTCGCCGCGTTGTTCAGCTGTGCGGTCCACGACGCCCAGAGGTTGTCCTCCTTGACGAACGCCTGGCCGTCGTTGGTGACGACGCCGATGTAGGTGCCGGAGAGCTCGACCTCCTTGACGTTGCTCGCCTGCTCGACCCAGGTGCCCTGCAGACCGCCCTCCTTGACGGCGACGGTGCCGTCGGTGCGCAGGACGGCGACGCGGCCCTTCTCCGACTCCAGTGCGAAGTCCTTGACGCCGCCTGCCATGTGCAGCCAGCCCTGCCAGAGGTTGCCCTGCTTGACGTACAGGTCACCGCCGGTGGTCAGCACGCCCACCATGTCACCGTGCGCCTCGGACTTCGCGATGCCGCCGCCGTGCACCTCGACCCACGGTGCGTAGAGGTTGCCTTCCTTGACGTTCACCGAGCTGTTGGCGAACTGGACGCCGAGGCGGGCGGTGGTCGGCTTCACGTCGTTGACGCCGACCGGGCTGACGAACGCGGAGATCCGCTGGCCGGCGATGGTCTGGCCGACCCGGCCGCCACCGGTGGCGTACTGGACCGACGAGCTCATCGGGCCGCTGCCACCGAAGTTGCCGTTGATCGTGCGGATCGTGCCGTTGGAGTTGACCGCGTCGACGAGCGAGACGTGGTCGGCCCAGGCGTTGCCCTGGTAGTTGAGCACCACCGCGTCCCCGACCTGCGGGACGTAGTTCGGGTCGGTGTGCAGCGTGCCGTTGCGTTCGCCGTAGGTGTAGAACGTTCCGGCGGACGGGGTGAGCTTGTCGACGTTGAGGTTGCGGTTGCCCCAGACCCATCTCGCGAAGTCCGAGCACCAGGCATGTCGTGCCGCGCAGCTGCCCATGAAGCCCTGACCGCCGAGGCTGTTGGTGTCACAGGTCTTCTTGCTGAGGTTCGCGGCCGCGAGGTCGCGGATGTCGGTGCGGGTGTCCGCGCTCGCCGGGATCAGGCCGAGGGCGAGGAACGAGGCGGCGATGACGGCGGTGGCGGTGCGCTTGGCGGTGGACTTGATGGACATCGTTGTGCTCCTTCAGGTCTGAGGGGTGTGCGGAGGAGAGGGCGTCAGCGGCGCAGGCACTTGATGGAGCTCTCGGCGACGGGGAGCGAGCCGCCGTTGAAGTAGGCGAGCGCCTTCTTGTAGGAGGTGCAGCGGTTCTGCGACTCGGTCGGGTCGAGGTCGTAGGAGTAGCCGATCGCCCTGCCCACGCCGCCCATGTCGTACGCGTCCGCGGAGGCGTTGATGTTGCGCGCGACCGTCCAGTACCAGCGCGCGATCTTGGCGCTCCACTCGATCTTCGCCGCGTCCTCGGGGTGGTTCATGAAGTCGTGGCCGAAGTAGTTCGTGATGGCCTGGTAGTTGAAGTCGTTGGTGATCTGGATGAAGCCGCGTCCCTTGTAGACGGCGCCGTTGCCCGCTTCTCCCGCGTTGTAGCGGAAACCGCTCTCGTGCTTGAGAGTCGCGAGGAACGCCGCCTTGCGCGTCGGCGAGGTGATGCCCGCCGCCTCCATCTGCTCGTTGAGACCGGGCAGGCCGGCCGCGACGGTGTCGGTGGCGTAGGCGGAGCCGTAGATGTTCACGACGTCCTGCTGCGACACGTGCTTCCCGCCCTGGCTGGAGGTCGCGGCCGCCAGCCGGAAGCTCTGAGCGCCGCCGTACTGGTTGACCCAGGAGCCGTACAGGCCGCCCTCCTTGACGGTCACCAGGCCGCCGGTGGTCAGCACACCGATGCGGTCACCGGCGATCTGCAGGTCGGCCACGCCCGAGGTCTGGTTCACCCACGGCGCGTAGAGGTTGCCCTCCTTGACGGTCGCGAGGCCGTCGGACGTGACGACGCCGAGCATCGAGCCGGACAGTTCGAGCTTGGCGACGTTGCCGATCTGCTCGACCCAGTTCGACCAGAGGTTGGACTCCTTCACCGCGACGGTGCCGTCGGTGCGCACCACGCCCACCCGGTCGGCGGACAGCTCGATGTCCGCGACCCCGCCGAGCTGGTCGACCCAGGACGAGTACAGCGTGCCTTCCTTGACGGTGGCGAGACCGTTGTCGAGGACGATGCCCACGCGGTTGCCGGACAGCTCGAGGTCCTTCACACCGCTGGTCTGCTCGACCCACGAGGCGTTGAGACCACCCTCCTTGACCGCGAGGGTCGTGTCCTGCCGGATCACGCCGATCCGGTTGCCGGTCAGGCGGAAGTCCTTGACGTTCGTGGCCTGCTCGGTCCAGCCGCTCCAGAGGTTGCCCTCCTTGACGAACAGCTTGTTGTCGGTCGTCAGCACGCCTATGCGGTCACCGGCGACGTCGAACTTCTGGACACCGCCTCCCATCTGCTCGACCCAGCTCGCGTAGAGGGTGCCCTCCTTGACCTGGAGCTTGCCGTCGGCGAGCACGCCGAGCCGGTGGCTGCCGGACGGGAGCTCACCTGCCGAGGCGGTCGAGTGCATGGTGGTGAGAGCGATTCCGGTGACGAGAGTGGCCGCGGTGAGGCGGGCGAGCACGTTCTTGAACGAGCGCATCATCGACTCCTTGACGATTTCTGCGAGGACTGGGAAATGGAGCGGGGAGAATTCACGCGCCCGGCGCGGCGAGACCGATCTGCCGCACGCCGGAGGCCTGCTCGACGGGCGCGCCCTGCACGCCGGTCCTGACCGCGGCGGTGCCGTCGGCGCGGAGCAGACCGACGCGGTCACCGGCCAGGTCGATGGAGGCGATGCCGGCGCCCTGCTCGAACCACGCCCCGAACACGCCGTCCTTCACGACGGCCGACCCGTCGGTGCGCACGACACCGATGCGGTCACCGGCCAGCGAGAGCTGCCGCGCACCGGTGAGCTGCTCGACGAAGGTGCCGGTGAGACCGTCCCTGACGGCGACGGAACCGTCGGTCCGCACGACACCGACGCGGGTGGCGGTCAGCTCGACGTCCTGGACACCGGAAGCCTGCTCGGTCCAGGCGGAGAAGAGGTCACCCTGCTTGACCAGCGCGGTTCCGGCGGTGGTGACAACACCGATCCTGTTGTTCGTCAGCTCGAAGTCGGTGACCCCGGAGATCTGCTCGACGAACGAGCCGGCGAGGCCCTCCTTCACCGCGAGCGAGCCGTCGGCCCGCAGGACGCCGATCCGGTTGCCGGAGAGGCGGAAGTCGCGGACACCGGAGGCCTGGACGGTCCAGGAGGCGCCGAGCGCGCCCTCCTTGACGTGGAGCGTGCCGTTCGCGGTCAGGGCCCCCACCCTGTCGCCGGCGACCTCGAACCTCGTGACGTCGCCGAGCTGGCTCGACCAGGCCGCGAACACGCTGCCCTGCTTGACGGACAGGTGCCCGTCCTGGAGCACCCCGATCCGGTCGGCACCGGCGGGCAGCTCCCCCGCCGAGGCGGCGAGCTGGGTGCCCGCGAGTGCGATTCCGGCGATCAGCGTGGCGGTGGCGATTCGACCGACTGACTTCTTCATGACCCTCACCCTTTACCCCTCGTCATTTCCCCTTGCTGGGGATGAGAGAAGCTTCGCGGCGAGGTCTCAAAGAAACCTGAAGCGGAATCTGAAACCGGCCTGCCGATCTCAAAACCGATCTAAAAGACCTCTAAAACCCGAAGTCCGGGCGCCGGAACGCGCCTGGGCTCCCGCGCCTCGCGGCAGCCGTGCAGCTGGAAGACGCCCAGTGCTTCCGCCCAGGCGCGGTCGGCCGCGGCGGGTTCCCCGAGCCCGTCCAGCACCGCTGCCAGATCGCGCAACGTGCGGGCCCGCCACACCGGCAGGCCGAGCGCGTCCCACCACTGCAGCGCGCGATCGAGGTGCCGGCGCGCGTCCGCGAACCGGCTCGCCGCCAGGTCGAGCTCCCCGAGCGTGCGCAGCACGAGCGCCTGGCCGAACCCGTCCTGCATCTCGTTGCAGGTGTTCAGGCACGCCAGCAGGTCGTCGCGGAGCTCGTCGCCCCTGCCCTGGCGGAGCCGGACCTTCGCGAGCGCCTGCACCGCGTACGCCGAGGCCAGCGGGTTGCCGAGACCGGACAGCACCTCGATCGCCCGCTGCGACCAGTGCGCTGCCTGCTCCAGCCGTCCCGCGGCCCGGTGCACGATGCCGACCGACCGCAGCGCGATGGCCCAGCCGCGCTGGTCGCCGATCTCCTCGTACTCCGCGCAGGCCTGCTCACACGCGGCCAGCCCGGCGTCGAGCTCGCCCTGTTCGGTCAGCACGCGGCCGAGACCGTGCCGTGCCTGGGCGAGCGCGAGCCTGTCCTCCGGCAACCGGAGCTCCGCCAGGACCTGTTCCAGCGACGACCGGGCGGCGGCGAGCTGGCCGTGTTCGCGCTGCACGGTGCTGAGCGCGAGCCGCGTGGTGGCGAGACCGCGCCGATCACCGCTCTGCTCGTAGGCGGTCAACGCCTGCTCGTAGTAGCCGGCCGACTCGTCGAACCGGTCCTGCTCGTAGCGCAGCCAGCCCAGGCCCACCAGCAGACGCGCCTCGCCCAGGCGGTCCCCCGCCCGGCGGGCGGCACCCAGTGCGGCGGTGTGCGTGCGGTACCACTGGCCGAAGAGGTTGCGCACGGAGAAGCGGGATGAGCACAACGTGGCCGCGAGCCGCGTCGCCACGTCGGTCAGGTCGAGCTCGCTCGCCCGTTCGACGATGCCCACCAACCCGTTCTGCTCGGCGTCGAACCACGTCTCGGGGTCGGCGACGATCTCCTCGACCTCGTCCTCGCCGAGGTAGCGGCCGAGCAGACCGGAGCGCTCCGAGTCGAAGGTGGCGTGCGGCATCCGGCTGCCCGCGACCTCGACCAGTCCGAGCCAGCACTCCGCGGTGCGGGACACGGCCGTGCGAATCGTCTCGGCGGTCTCCTCCGCCTCGCCGCGTTCCCGCGCGAAGGCTCGGGTGAGGTCGTGGATCTGGTAGCGCGACGCGTCACTGTCGTCCGATGTGGACAGATCGAGCAACTGCGCGTCGACGAGTCTCTCGACGACGTCCTCGGCGTCCGGCGCCGAACACCCGAGCAGCGGAGCGACGACCCAGCCGCCGAACGACGACAGGTCGAGCAGACCCAGACGCCGCAACGCCATCTGCTCGCGCTCGCTCAGTCCGTCGTAGCTCAGCGCGAGGCTGCCGCGCACCTCCAGGTCACCGATGGACAACTCCTGCAGCACGCGCTGCTGCACGCGCAGGCGGTCGGCAAGGCGGCTGAGCTGCCAGCGCTGACGTGCGGCGAGCCGTGCGCCCGCGATGCGCACGGCGAGCGGCAGACACCCGCACAACCGCACGATCGCCTGTGCCGCGGAGGGTTCCGCCGCCACCCGGCCACCGCCGACGACCCGGTCGAGCAGCTGCACCGCCTCGTCGTCGGCGAGCACGCGGAGGTCGAGATGCGCCGCGCCGTCGAGCGCACTGAGCCGTTCGCGGCTCGTCACGAGCACGGCGGAGGTGTGACCGCCCGGCAGCAACGGCCTGACCTGCTTCTCGTCGGCCACGTCGTCGAGCACGACGAGCACGCGCCGGTCGGCGAGCATCGTGCGGTAGAGCCGGGCCCGTTCGTCCGCCTCGTCGGGGATCGCCGCGTCCGCGACACCGAGCGCGCGCAAGAACCCGGCCAGCACCTCGACCGGCTCCGGCCGCACGGCCCGAGTGCCGCGCAGCGACACGTACAACTGGCCGTCGGGGAACTGGTCTCGCAGGCGGTGGGCGACGTGCATCGCGAGCGTGCTCTTGCCGGAGCCGGGCTTGCCGAAGATCGCGCACTGCCGGGAGCCGGTCGCCTCCTCCGTCAGCCGCCGGGTCAGCGTCGCGACCTCGACGGCACGCCCGGTGAAGTCGGCGATGTCGAACGGCAGCTGGCTCGGCGTCCTGGCGACCGGCGCGGGTTCGTCCGGCACGTCCGGCGACTCCCCTTGCGCCGGAACGGGTTCCGCGTCCGCCCGCAGCACCTGCTCGTGCGCGGCGCGCAGCACCGGGCCCGGCTCGAGACCCAGCTCGTCGAGCAGCGCCCGCCTTCCCTCCTGGTAGCACTCCAGCGCGTCGGCCTGCCGTCCCGCCCTGAGCAGCGCCAGCATCAACTGGGCGCGCAGGCGTTCCCGCAGCGGCTCCTCGGCGACCGCGGTGGTGAGCTCGGCCACGAGTTCGTCGTCGCGGCCCAGCACGAGATCGGCGTCGACGCGGTCCTCCAGCGCGGCCAGCCGGAGTTCGTCGAGGCGCGCGCGTTCGTTGTCCGCCCACGCGCCCTGCGCGCCGCCGAGCGCGGCTCCCCGCCACAGGCCGAGCGCGTTCTCGAAGTGCACGACCGCCTGGGCGAGCCTGTCCTCGGCGCGGGCGCGCCGGGCCGAGGCGATCTCGCGGAGGAAGACCTGCACGTCGATCTGGTCGAACGGCGCTTCGAGCCGGTAGCCACCTCCGGTGCGCACGATCACGTCCGCGCCACCGGCCGCGGCGAGCTTGCGGCGCAACGTCGAGATGTAGGTGTAGATCGCGGCCCTGGCCTGCTCCGGGGGATCCTCACCCCAGACCGCGTCGACCAGCCTCTCCAGCGGGACGACCCTGCTGGCCTGCACGGCGAGCAGTGCGAGCAACGTGCGTGGTTTCGGGCCACCGAGCGGGACGGGTTCCCCCGTTTCCAGAGCTTCGACCGGACCCAGCACGCGGAACTCCATGTACCCCCCAATAGCAGGGCACACCACCGGCACCCGCTCGCACGGGCTTCGGCAGAGGACCCCCCAGATCCCCCAGATCCCGGACGGGACAACACGATCGTGTGCTGTTCGTCCGGCAACGATCGACACTATGAACAGCCCGCAGTGCTGTCAAGCGCGGTCGATCAGACGGATCAGCTGTCCGAGCGCGCCCTGATGAGGCGTTCCACCGCGTCGAGCAGGGTGGCGCCGATCGGGCCTGGGTCCGACAGGCAGCCCGCCGCCATCGCACCGTCGCGCAGCATCACGAAGTGGCGGCCGTCGAGGTCCGCGGGAGTGTCACCGACGCGCGCGAGGAGTGCCGTCACGGTGTCGAGGAACCATTGGCGGTGTACGAGCACTGCCTGGTGCACGGGGTGCGTGGGGTCGGCGTACTCCGCTACGGCGTTGAGGAACGCGCAGCCCCGGAAGCCCTCGATCTGGATGTGGCCGGCGATGCCCTTCGCGACCGCGCGCACGGCGTCCTCGGGGGTCTGTGCCGCCGCCACGCCCGCCTCGACGTTGTCGCGGGTCGCCTTGTCCGCCTCGGCGAGGTAGGCGAGGACCAGGTCCTCCTTGCCCGCGAAGTGGCGGTACATCGTGGCGCGGGTCACCTTCGCCTCGGCGAGGATGCGGTCCACCCCGACGGAGTGCAGGCCCTCGGCGTAGAACAGCCGGCCGGCCGTTCCCAGCAGGCGGTTCCTGGCGTCGGAGACGGTGCGGGTCACGCTGTCGACGGTAGCAGAGAGAACGTTCGGTCTTGACAAGCCGGCGCGACGCTGCCAGCCTCGAAGTAGAAAGAACGTTCTCCCTACCTCAAGGACCTCCCGTGAGCATCGACGCAGCGCCCGCCCCGACCCTGGCCCCCGCCCTCCGCACGCTCTACCTCGTCCGGTTCGGCTTCGCGATCGTGTGGGCGGTGCTGCTGTTCGTCACCGCGACGGAGATCGGGCCGCTCAGCGGCACGCTGCTGGTGCTCTACCCGCTCTTCGACGTGGCGGCGGTCGTCGTCGACAGCCGCACGTCCCGGAAGGGCCGGGCGTCGGTGGCCCTCTACGCCAACATCGCGGTCAGCACGATCGCCGCGGCCGGGCTGGCGTTCGCGGTGACGTCCGGCATCCCGGCGGTGCTGCAGGTGTGGGGTGTCTGGGCCGTCGTGTCCGGTGTGACGCAGCTCGCGGCCGGGATCGTGCGGCGCGGCCTCGGCGGGCAGTGGCCGATGATCCTCAGCGGTGCGATCTCGACGCTCGCGGGCACGTCGTTCTTCCTGCAGGCGGGCGCGCCGGACGCGAACCTGCGCAACCTCGCGGGGTACGCGGCGATCGGTGGCGTGTTCTTCCTCGTGTCGGCGCTGCGCCTCAAGCGCGGCAACTGAAGTAGCGAGAGCACAAGAAAAAGGGGCCGCCCGGCTGGGCAGCCCCTTTTCGCGTTCTCACCGGCTCAGGCCTTCGGCTCCGCGATGCGGACCAGGATCGCGCCGCACTCCTCGCAGCGCACGATCTCGTCGGCCGCCGCCTCCTTCAGCTTCGACACGGCGCCGCGGTCGAGCTCGATTCGGCACGCGCCGCAGCGGCGGGACTGGAACGGCGCGGCGCCGATGCCCCGCTGCTCGCGCTGGCGGTCGTAGAGCTTCAGCAGGTCGTCCGGGAAGCCCTTGGCCATCACCGAACGGTCCGCGGCGCGGCGGGTCTCGGTCGACTCCAGGTCGGCGAGGGCGGTGTCACGACGGCGCGTGGCGTCCTCCAGCGCCTGGCCCGCCTTGTCGAGCTCGACGCGCGCGAACGAGACGTCGGCCTCCACGGCCTCGCGGCGTTCCATCAGCTCCAGCAGGTCGTCCTCGAGGATGCCCTGGCGGCGCTGGATGGTCGCGAGCTCGTGTTCGAGGTCGGTGAGCTGCTTGGAGCCGACCGAACCCGACTGCATCAGCTTGCGGTCGCGCTCGCCGCGGGCCCGCACCTGGTCGATCTCGGTCTCCTGGCGCTTCACGTCGCGGTCCAGGTCGGTCAGGGTCGTCTGGATCGCCACGAGGGCGTCCTGCTTCGTGCGCACCTGCTGCTCGACTGCGGTGATCTCCGCGATCTCCGGCAGCGTGCGGCGGCGGTGGGTGACACGCGCCAGTTCGGCGTCGACCTCGGCGAGGTCGAGCAGCCTGCGCTGCACCGCGGGATCGGCTTTCACTCAAGTCCTCCTGCTGATGTGCTCGCCGCACCGACGGTCCACGGATCGGTCCGGCGAGTGGAGACGAGTACGTCGACCCTACCGCCGAAGGCCTCCCGCAGGATCTCCGCCGCCTGCTCGCACCACGGCCACTCGCTGGCCCAGTGCGCGACGTCCACGAGCGCGGGCCCGCCGGACTCGACGTGCTCGCTGGCCGGGTGGTGCCGCAGGTCGGCCGTGACGTAGGCGTCGACGCCGGCGCGCTTCACCAGTCCGAGGAAGCCGTCCCCCGCTCCGCCGCACACCGCGACGCGCTTGACCAGGCGTTCCGGGTCTCCGGCCGCCCGCACGCCCTGCACGGTGGCGGGCAGGGCTGCGGCCACCCGCTGGGCGAACGCCCGCAACGTCTCGGGTTCCACGAGCTCCCCGATGCGGCCGGCGCCGGTGTCACCCGGCAGGTCGGCGAGCTCGTGCAGTGTGAAGCGCCCTTCGGGGTGGGCCGCACGGAGAGCGTCGACGACCGCGTTGCGGCGAGCGCGCGGCAGGACGACCTCGATGCGCGTCCCCTCGTGCCCGGCCGGCTCCGCACCCGCCTCGGTCAGCGCCTCGAGCACACGCTCCGACTCCTCGACCGGGACGGACGTGGTCAGCACGTCCGACGGCGTGCGCGGGGCGGCTTCGAGCGGACCGGTGACGGTGAGCCCGATGGCCTTCGCGAGCGCGTCCGAGACGCCCGGCAACGCACTGTCGGCGTTGGTGTGCGCGCAGTACAAGGCAGCGCCGTTCCGGATCAGCTTGTGCACCAACGCACCCTTGGGGTCGTCGGCCGCGACGCCGTTGACGCCCTTGAGGAACAGCGGGTGGTGCGCGAGCACGAGCTGCGCGCCCGCCTCGACCGCCTCGTCCACAGTGGACGACGTCGGGTCGACGCAGACCAGGACCCTGCTGACCTCCTCGGCCGGGTCACCGCAGACCAGGCCCACCGCGTCCCACTTCTCGGCGGTCTTCGGCGGATACGCGGACTCCAGGACCGCGATCACGTCGGCGAGCTTCACGCCAGTTCCTCCATCACGACGCGCAACGCGTCCACGAACACCGCGAACTCCTCCGGCGGCCGGATCGCCACGCGCAGGTAGGTGTCATCCAGTCCGGGGAACGTGTCGCAGCGGCGGACCGCGATCCCCTTGTCCCGCAAGGCTTGCCGGGCACCACGAGGTGCCCTGATCAGCAGGAACGGCCCCTTCGGGGCAACGACGACGAGGTCTTGGAGCTGCTCCACCGCATGCGCCGCGTACTCCGAGGCCTCACGGGCGAACCGCGCGGACCGCTCCAGCGCCTCCGGCTCGCAGCACGCCGTGATCGCCTCCAGCGTGAGACTGCCCACGGGCCAGTGCGGACGGCCGTGCGCCAGCCGTCGCAACGTCTCCGGGTCGCCGAGGAGGTAACCGGCGCGCAGGCCCGCGAGACCCCAGGTCTTGGTCAGGCTGCGCAGCACCAGCACGCCGGGATCACCCGCGAGCGACTCGGGCTCGCCGGGGACGGCGTCCATGAACGCCTCGTCGACGACCAGCCTGCCGGGCAACGCCTTCAACGCGGCGGCCTCGTGCAGCACCGAGGTCGGGTTCGTGGGGTTGCCGATCACGATCAGGTCGGCGTCCGACCGGATCTCCCGCAGGCGGAAGTCGCCGTCGAGCAGCACGTGCTCGACCGGGATCCCGGCATCGCGAAAGGCCACCTCGGGCTCGGTGAACCCGGGGTGGACGATCGCGGCACGGCGCGGCGAGAGCTTCGGCAGCAGCGCGAAGCCCTCAGCGGCACCGTTGAGCAGCAGAACCTCGTCGGGAGAGCGGCCGTGACGGCGTGCGACGGCCTCACGAGCGCGATCTTCGGCGAGCTTCGAGGGGTAACGCCCGAGGTCGCCGAGCGCCGCGGCCAACCGTTCGCGCAGCCAATCGGGCGGGTGCGGCACCCGCACGTTGACGGCGAAGTCGGCGAGGCCTGGTGCGGCGTCGACGTCACCGTGGTGGCGCAGATCTGGGCTGGTCATCGCCGGAATCCTAGGCGACGGGCTCAGACAGGCGCGTCACTGCATGTAGCGGCGGAGCTCGGTGAGGTGGCTGATCAGCTCGTCCAGCTGGAAGGCGTCGAGCTGCGCGGACTCACCGGGCGGGGTGCGGAAGCAGACGCGACCCTTCTCGTTGAGGTACACCTCGAACGCGCGACGGCGCCCGAGGGCGTCGGTGCACCCGATGATCTCCCGTTGCGGGGGCACGTCGGTACCTGTCTGCATGGGCGGCCTCCATGTCGTTTGTCCGTACATCTTGCGACAGTGCTTGAGCGTTACCGTGCGGCGGCACCACTTAGGCTGCGTGACATGCACGTCTCGTTCGTCTGCACCGGCAACATCTGCCGGTCCCCCGTGGCAGCGCTCGTGTTCCGAGAATGGCTGTCCCGGGAAGGATTGTCCCATCAGGTGCGGGTGTCCAGTGCCGGAACCGGCGGATGGCACGTCGGCGACCCTGCCGACCCGCGTGCGCTGAAGAGCTTGGCGGACAACGGATATCCCGTCGACCACGTGGCCGCCCAGGTCGGCTCCGAGCACCTCGGCGCGGATCTGCTGGTGGCCCTCGACTCCGGTCACGCCCGCGCGTTGCGCCGGATGGTCGATCCCGACCGCGTGCGACTGCTCCGTTCGTTCGATCCGGACGCCGACGGCGTGGACGTGCCGGACCCGTACTACGGCGACGACGCCGGGTTCGCCGAGGTGCTGGCGATGACGGAGGCGGCGATGCCGGGGTTGGTCGCGTGGGTGCGCGAGCAGCTCTGAGGACGAAGCGCCAGTCACCCCGGGCCACCTCCGCCGAGGCGGCGGGCCTGAGGTGGCTGCGCGTCGACGGCGGCCCACCTGTCCCGCACGTCCACAGCGCGTCGGAGGGCACGCTGGTGATCGACGAGATCCCGGTCGGCGAGCCGAATCTTCAGGCGGCCGTGACCTTCGGACGCCGGCTCGCGCTGATGCACCTCGCGGGCGCCGCGGCGTTCGGCGCGCCACCCGAGGGCGGTCCGCGCGACGCGACCATCGGCATAGCGGCGATGGTGAACGAGCCCGCTCCGGAGTGGCCCGCGTGGTTCGCATCACAACGAATCGAGCCGTACGCGCGGCAAGCGGGCATCGACGTCAGTGAGGTGTGCGCGCACATCACGTCGTTGGCCGGTCCGCCGGAACCACCCGCACGGCTGCACGGCGACCTGTGGAGCGGCAACGTGCTGTGGGGCGCCGACGGTCAGGTGTGGCTCATCGACCCCGCGGCTCACGGCGGCCATCGGGAGAGCGATCTCGCGATGCTCCAGCTCTTCGGCTGCCCGTTCCTCGACCACGTCCTCGGCGCGTACCAGGAGGTGGCGCCCCTGGCCGACGGCTGGCGGGCGCGGGTGCCGTTGCACCAGCTGTTCCCGCTGCTCGTGCACGCCGTGCTGTTCGGCGGCGGCTACCGCGCGCAGGCGTTGAGCGCGGCACGGGCCGCTTTGCGAGGATGAGGATCATGGACGTCACCGGTTGGACCTGGCTCAACGAACCGCGCGAGTGGTCGCCCACCCCGCTGACCGTGCACGCCGACCCCGGCAGCGACTTCTGGCGCCTCACCGGCAACGGCGTGGTCCGCGACAACGGCCACCTCTACGGCATGAACGTCACCGGCGACTTCACCGTCACCGCCACCTTCTCCGGCGAGTACGCGGCGCAGTACGACCAGGCCGGCGTCGGGCTGCTGGTCGACGGTGAGAACTGGATCAAGGCCGGGGTCGAGATGCTGGACGGGAAACCGCAGGCCAGCACGGTCGTCACGCGCGGGTTCTCGGACTGGAACCTGGCGCTCGTGCAGCCGTTCCAACGCTTCACCGTGAGCGCCGAGCGCAAGGGTGACGCGGTGTGGGTGCGGTACGGGCTCGACGGGTCGGAGCCGACGAACCTGCTGCGCCAGGCGTACTTCCCGCCCGACGCGGAGGTCACGGCAGGGATCGTGGTCGCGAGCCCCGAGGGCGAGGGGTTCGTGACCCAGTTCCACGAGGTCCAGCTCACGCAACTACCGTGAGGTCGTGCGGTTCAAGTTCCTCCTCAAGCCGGGCTGGCTGGCGCTGACCCTGGCCGTCTGGGTGTTCGCGGGCTCCTGCGTCTACTTCCTCTCGCCGTGGCAGTTCGGCCGCAACGACGAGCGGCAGCAGCAGAACTCCGCCATCACCAAGTCGCTGAAGAGCGACGCGGCCCCGTTCGGCGCGAAGCACGACGAGTGGCAGAAGGTCGAGATCAAGGGCCGCTACCTGCCGGAACTGGAAGCGCTGGCCCGGCTCCGCACGGTCCAGGGCGAGGCGGCGTTCGAGGTCATCACGCCGTTCGAGACCACCACGGGCCACCGCGTCCTGATCGACCGCGGGTACGTGCGGCCGATCAACGGCATCAAGCCGCCGGAGTTCGCTGCTCCGCCGACGAACGAGGTCACGCTCATCGGGCTCGCCCGGCCCAACGAGTCGAACGACCAGCCCGCGTTCGACCAGGACGGCCGCAAGCAGATCTACTCGATCAACAACAACGCGGTCGGGCCGGGCATCGAGCCCGGCTACTACCAGCTGATCGAGAAGCAGCCCGGCGCGCTCGACACGCTGCCGTTGCCGCGGCTCGAGTCCGGGCCGTTCTTCTCCTACGCGCTGCAGTGGATCGCGTTCGGCGTGATGGCGGTCGGCGGCTGGCTGTACTTCACGATCCGCGAGGCACGGCCGGGCGGCGTGCTCTACGAGGGCCGCACGAAGAAGAAGTCGATCGCCGAGCTACTTGCGGAAGAGGGCGATGACGGCGCTGAGGAACCCCGCGCCGAAGCCGACGACGCGGGACAGCTCCACGGCACGCGTCACGTGCCCTGAGTCCGGGCTGCGGCCGTGGCCGAGCACCGGGCGTTCCTCCACGCCGTGCGAGTAGACGGTGCGGCCGCCGAGGCGGATCTCCAACGCTCCGGCGAAGGCGGCCTCCACCTGGCCCGCGTTGGGCGACGGGTGCGCTGCCGCGTCACGGCGCCAGGTCTCGAGGGCCTGCGAGGCGGAGCCGCCGACCACCGGTGCGCCGCCGACCGTGAGCAGTGCGGCGAGGCGTGACGGCACCAGGTTCAGCAGGTCGTCCAGGCGGGCGGAGGCCCAGCCGAACTTCAGGTACCGCGGCGACTTGTGGCCGACCATCGCGTCCAGGGTGTTGGCCGCGCGATAGCCCAGGAGGCCGGGCACACCGGCGACGGCGCCCCAGAACAACGGGGCCACGACGGCGTCCGAGGTGTTCTCGGCCACGGACTCCACGGTCGCCCGCGCCAGGCCCGTGGTGTCGAGGCGGGCCGCGTCACGGCCGCACAGGTTGGGCAACCGCGAACGAGCGGCATCCAGGTCGCCGTCCGCGAGTTCGCGGCCCATCGACGTGCCCTCGGTGGCCAGCGAGTTCCCGCCGAGCACCACCCACGTCGCCACGCCCGTCGCCAGCGCCTGCGTCAGCCAGTGCTTGCGGGTCAGGCGCTCCACGGCGACGCCGGCGGCCACGGTCCCGCCGACGAGCACGGCCGTGTAGGCCACACCGGCGGCCTCGGAGTTCGCGTGCAGACGCTTTTCGAGGGCCGCGGCGGACGACCCGAATGCCGCTACCGGGTGAAATCGGCGTGGATCACCGAACACCGCGTCCGCCGCCACGCCCAGCAACAACCCCAACGCGCGCCCCGCGCCCATGTCATCTCCCCAGCTCGTCGAAGGCACGGTAGCGCCGCATCGGACGGGCGCGCGCATTAGGGTGGCCGGTCGTGGAGCACAAGCGGCTGAAGTTGTACGCCTATCTGGACGCGCGCGACCATCAGCGCACGTACCTGGCGATCATGCGGCTGTTCACCTCCACGCTGCTCGCCGACCTGTCCGCGGGAGAGGTCGCCGGAGCGCTGGCGGGGCAGGAGCGCGAGGGCCGGGTCGAGCAGGGCGAGAGCCGCATCGAGAACGTCATCAACCGCCTCAAGCAGCTGGTCGAGTGGGGCAACCTGGTGCAGGGACGGCGCGAGGTCGTCGCGGCCAGCATCGCCGAGTTCCAGCACGGCAGCGTCCGCTACCAGGTCTCCAAGCTCGCCGTCCGCGTCCAGCGCGACGTCGACGAGCTGCTGCGGGTCCCCGAGGGCGCCCGCGAGGTCTCCCGCGAGCTGCTCCCCGCCATCGAACGCGGCCTCAACGAGCTGGGCGGGTCGCTGAGCGTCGCCCTGCTCAACGAGGGCGACAAGACCAAGGAGCTGCTGGCCGAACGCGTCACCACGCTGTTCCTGCAGCACGCCGAGCTCGCGGCGACGGTCCGCGACTTCTACGCCTACCTCGGCCAGGTCGTCACGCGGAACCACCTCGCGCCCGAGGAGATCGCGGGCTTCCGGAACCTGCTGGTCGAGTACATCCAGCGGGTCGTCGAGGACGTCCTCAAGTTCACGCCCCCGATCGCGACGGCCCTCGCCGGGCTCACCAAGGCCCGCACCGAGCTCCTGCGCCTCCTCGGCACCGACCTCGGCCAGAACGTCGAACGCGCCCGCGGTCGCACGCCCGAGGACTGGCAGGAGCTGACGGACTGGTTCGTCGACCGCCCAGGCCGTCCGTCGCAGGTCACGGCGCTCCGTGAGGCCACGGCCCGTGCCATCGGCAGCCTCCTGGCGAGCGTGAAGCGCGCGACGTCCGGTGGCGGGCTCCTCCCCGGCCGCCGTGCCGAACTGCTGAAGCTCGCGCGCTGGTTCGACAGCTCGACCCGCGAGGAGGCGCACGAGATCTACGCCTCCGCGTTCGGTCTCTACAGCGCGCGGCACCTCTCCCCCGCTCCCGAGCACGACTCGGACAACGAGCGCACTGCATGGCGCGACGGCCCGGTCTGCGACGTCACGGTGAGCGTCCGGACCCGAGGCGACCGGGGTGGCCGCGGCAGGCCGTCGAGGATCCTCGACGACCCGATGACCGAGCAGTCGCTGCTGGCGGAGGCCCGGGAGGCGGACGAGATCCGCGCGCGGCACGTCGCCGAGCTGACGAAGGCCGCCGGGAACCTGGAGAACACGACGCTCACGCACGGCGCGTTGGAGGTCTTCTGCGAGCTGCTGACGCTCGCGATGGCCCAGCGCGACTCCCCCAACGACAGCGGATCGGCCAGCGACCCCGTGCGCGGCCTCAAACTCGAGATCGCCCACGGCACGACTACCCAGATCAGGTCGGCCGCCGGGACGCTCACCCTGCACGACGCGACGGTGGCACTGAAGCGATGAACCACTTGGACAACCTCTCCGACATCGACGCCGCCAACGTGGTGCGGTGCGCGCGAACGTTGCTGCGCAGGCCCTTGCTGCGTTCCGACGGCCCGGACGGTGAGCTGCTGAGCCTCGTCTACCGGCACCGCGCGACGCTGCAGGACCTGTTCGCGGGCCTGCTCGGCTACCGGCTCGTCGTGGAACGCCGGTTCGCGCGCCTCTACAAGTCCGGTCCCGGCAACGACGACACCCGCGGCGTTCTCAGCATGTCCCCGCGCGGTTACGCGTACCTGGCCCTCACGCTCGCGGTGCTGACCGGTGTCGGCCGCCAGACCCTGCTGTCCCGGCTCGTAGCCGACATCCGTTCCGCCGCGGCCGAAGCCGGCATCGACGCACCCGACGACATCTCCGAACGGCGTGCGCTCACCGCCGCGCTCCGGCACCTCGTCTCCCTCGGCGTGCTGCACGAGACCGAAGGCTCGGTCGCGCAGGACGTGCTGCCCCAGGAGGCGCTGATCACGATCGACACCGACCTGCTCGGCCAGCTCGTCACGGGCCCGGTCGGCGAGGCGCAGGACCCGGCCCACCTCGTCGAGCTGGCCGCGCGCCCCGGTCCGCGCGGCGTCGAGCACGCCGTGCGGCGCCGCCTCGTCGAGACGCCGCTGGTGCTCTACGCGGACCTGCCGGACGAACAGGCGGACTGGCTGCGCCGCAACCAGCGCAAGGAGACGGCGTTGCTGGAGCAGGCCTTCGGCCTGCACACCGAGTGCCGGGTCGAGGGCGTGCTCGCCGCCGACCCCGAGGACTTCCTGACCGACCTGTCGTTCCCCGGTGTCTCGACCGTCGCGCGGATCACGCTGCTGGCTCTGCCAGACTTGATCGACAGCGAGGACGAGGACGCGCCGGCCAGGTACGTCGTCACACCCGAACGCCTGCGCGAGGTCTGCGCCGGGCTGGTCGAGGACTACCCCGCGGCGTGGTCGAAGCAGTTCACCGACGACCTGGACAGGTTGGTCGCCGAGGTGACGGAACTGTTGCGCCGCATGGGGTTGGCGGCCAGGACCGAAGACGGCGCGTGGTCGGTCAGCGCGGCCGCGCACCGCTGGCTGCCGTCCCCCGACGGCGACCCGGAACGAGAACAACCATCCGAACCCGTTGTGGTGCAAGAAGTACCGAGCTGGTCCCTGTTCGACGAGGAGAACGCTTCATGAGCAGGTGGCGGCTGCACCGCGGCGGCGTGGTCAACATCTGGCAGTACACCGAGCAGACGTTCGACTTCTCCGGTGGCCGCGCGATCTTCCAGGGCACCAACGGTTCCGGCAAGTCCCGCACGCTCGAGCTGCTGCTGCCGCTGTGCCTCGACGGCGACCTGCGCCAGGTCGGTTCCAAGGGTTTCGACACGGTCAGCCTGCGGCGCCTCATGCTGGACGACTACGACGGCGGCCCGAACCGCATCGGCTACACCTGGGTCGAGCTGATCCGCGAGGCCGCCGACCACAGCGGCAACGAGTACCTGACGTGCGGTCTGGGCGTGAAGGCGTCGAAGACCTCGCAGGCCATCACGGACTCGTGGCGGTTCGTCACGCCGATGCGCGTGGGCACGGAACTGCAGCTCGCGGGCGCCGAACGCGTGCCGCACGGCCCGGCCCAGCTGCGGGACCTCATCGGCGCGGACTGCATGTTCGAGGAGCCGGCGTTCCGCGCGAAGATCGCCGAGACCGTCTACGGCGTGCCCGCGGCGCGGTACGGCGACCTGCTGCACCTGCAGCGGACGCTGCGCAACCCGGACGTCGGCCTGAAGGTGCTGGAGGGCCAGCTCGAACAGATCCTCAGCGACGCGCTGCCGCCGCTGGACCAGGCGATGGTCGAGCAGCTCGCGACGTCGTTCGATGACCTGGAGTCGATCCGCGAGAACATCGTGCGACTGTCCTCCGCGGACAGTGCGCTGGGCACGTTCCTCAAGACCTACAGCGACTACGCGTTCGGCGGGCTTCGAAGCGCCTCCGAACGGCTGGAGTCCGCCGAGAAGTCCGTGACGAAGCTGCGGCGCGAGCAGTCGAAGCTCGCGCAGGAGCTGGACCTCACGCGGATGGAGCGGGCGGCGTCCGAGCAGGCGCTGACCGACATGGAGACCGGCGAGCAGCAGGCCGAGGAGACCATCGCGGCGCTGAAGGAGCTGCCGGCGTTCCGCGATCTCCAGGACCTGAAGACCCGCGAGAACCTGGTGGCGGAGAAGCGTTCCTCCGCGGTCGCCGCTCTAGAGACGGCCCACCGCCAGCGCGCCCAGGAGGACGCGGCCGTCGACGCCGTGCTGCGGCTGCTCAAGCGCCTCGCGGAGGACCTCCAGGCGGCCGACGCGCTGAGCGACCCGTTGCGGGAGAACCTGCGTCTCGCGGGCATGGACCCGGACCTCGCGCCGGACGTCCCGCAGGTCCCGGCCGCCGAGGCCACGGTGACCACGGCGTCCGTGCGCGCCAAGCCGGACCCCGAGGCCGGGCCGCTGCCGATCGAGCGCCGCGTGCCGCCCGCCGCCGCGACCGAGGACGTGCTGACCGCGCTGACGTCGGTGATCGACCAGACCTCCGGCATCGCTTCCCTCGCGCGCCAGCGGGGTGCGCTGGCACTGGCCCTGCACGAGCAGGCGCTGGCGCTGGACTCGCAGCAGCGCGAGGTGGAGTCGTTGCGGCAGAAGGCCCGCGACGCTCAGCTCGGCGCGACCGAGTCGACGTCGATGCGCAACCAGGAGATGCAGGAGCTGGCCGAGGTCGTGCAGGCCTGGCTGGAGCAGGTCGAGGTGTGGACGTCGAGCGGCCCGCTGCTCGACGAACGCCCCGACGAGGCGTTGAGGCTGCCGCAGACCGCGGACCCGGCCGCCGCCAAGGCGTTGGGCACCACCGCCCGCGAGTGGGCCGGGCCGCTCGTGCAGACGGCCCGCGACGCCGCGCACGCGTTCACCCAGCAGCGCGCCGACCTGCGCACCAGGCTCGACGCGCTGGACGAGGAGCTCGTCGGCCTGCGTTCGGGCAACGAGCGCGTGCCGGTGCCGGGTCAGTACACGTCGGCCGACCGCGACACCGCCGTCGGCGCGCCCTTCTACCGCCTGGTCGACTTCGTGCCGGTGCTGACCGACGACGAACGCGCGGGGCTCGAGGCGGCGTTGCAGGCCAGCGGGTTGCTCGACGCCTGGGTGACCCCGGGCGACGCCGACCTGAGCGACGTCCTGGCCGTCCCGAGGCCCGCGGTCGACGGCCGGACGCTGGCCGACTACCTGGTGCCCGCGGTCGAGGGCTCGCCGGTGCCGGAGGCGTTCGTCGCCGACCTGCTCAAGGCCGTGTCGCTGGACGACATGACGACGACCGGCGACTGGCGCACCGGTGTGCTGACGGGCCGCTGGACCAAGCCCGAGGCCGAGTTCATCGGCGCGGGCGCACGGGAAGCCGCCCGTGGCCGCCGGATCGGTGCCCTGGAAGAGGAACTGGCCGAGCTGCGCGACCGGCTCGGCTCCGCCGAGGACGAGCTGGCCCGCGCCCACGAGCACGTCGCCACGTGGGAGGCGCACCTCGCGGCGTTCCCCGGCGACGGTGAGCTGATCGCGAAGCACAGCCGCGTCCAGGCCGCCGAGGAGTCGGCCGCGCGGTCGCAGCAGCGGACGTTCGAACTGCGGGAAGCCCTGGAGGACGCCAACTCCCGGCTGGAGGCGGCCCGCAGCGAGCTGACCCGGCAGGCGGGCGACGCCGACCTGTCGTCCGACACCGAGGCGCTGCGCCAGGCCCAGGCGGCCGCGGCGGAGGCCCGGCGGACCGCCGAGCTGCTCGGGGACGCCGTCAAGAGGCGTTGTCAGGGCACGATCTCCGACCTCACCGACGCCTCGCACCGCTACCACGAGGCCGTCGCCGACCGGCAGACCGCGGAGGCCGACGCCGACACCCGCTGCGTCGACCACGCGGCCCAGGCCGGGACGCTGGCCGAGCTGACCGACGCGGTCGGCGGGGAGGCCAAGGAGATCAGCGAGCAGCTCACGTCGCTGGAGAGGTCGCGCAAGAAGATGCGCGAGGACCTGAAGGGCGTGCGCGAGAGCATCACGACCGCGCGTGAGCAGGCGGCGAAGCTGGAAGCGTTGCTGGAGACCAACTCCACGCAGGTGACGGAGTCCGAGGAGGCGCTGGGCCGCGCGACGGCGAACTTCACCGCGACGGTCCGCGCGCCGGGCCTGGTCGTGGCGGCGTTCCCGGACATGGCCGAGGACGCCGCGAGGCAGGAGGGTGCGCAGCCCACGGGTGCCGCCCTGGAGACCACCGTCCGCCAGGCGATCGCGGAGACCCCGGACCGCCGCGGCGGCACCGAGGCGACCGTGATCGCGAAGCTGCAGGCGTTGCAGACGTCGCTCGCGGGCAGCCACGACATCGCCGCCGAACAGCACGCGGGCCTGCTCACCGTCACCGTGACCGGTGAGGAGGGCGCGAAGCCCGTCGCCGTCGCCGCCCGCCAGGTGACGACGAGGCTGGCCGAGCAGCGCGGGTTCCTCGACGAGCAGTACCAGGGGATCTTCGCCGACTACCTGATCCGCGACCTGGCCGAGTGGCTGCGCGGTCAGATCACCGTCGCCGAGGACCTGACCAAGCGCATGAACGAGGTGCTCGGCCAGGCCCGGTCGAGCCAGGGCGTGCACGTCAAGCTGGCCTGGAAGTCGTCGAGCGCGCTGGACGACGCCACGCGGCAAGCGCTTGCGCTGGTACGGCTGCCGTTCGGCGAACGCACACCCGAGCAGGACGCGACGCTGCGGCGCGTCTTCACCGAGCGGATCGAGAACGAGCGCGACACGCACTCCGGTGGCTACGCCGAGATCCTGTCGCGGGCGCTCGACTACCGGACGTGGCACCAGTTCACGGTGACCGTCGCGGACACGGGCCCGGACGGCAACCCGCGCGAACGGCGGCTCAAGCAGCTGTCGTCCGGCGAGACCCGGCTGATCTCGTACGTGACGCTGTTCGCGGCCGCGGCGAGCTTCTACGACGCGGTCAGCGACGAGTTCGACCCGCTGCGCCTGGTGCTGCTCGACGAGGCCTTCGAACGCCTCGACGACCCGACCATCGCGCGCATGCTGGGACTGCTGGTCGACCTCGACATGGACTGGGTGATCACCTGGCCGTCCGGGTGGGGCGTGTCGGACAAGATCCCGCGCATGCACATCTTCGACGTGCTGCGGCCGAAGAACGGCCGGGGCGTCGCGTGCACGCAGACCACGTGGGACGGCGCGGCGCTGGACCGGATCGACCCCTAGAACGGCACCTCGGTGTCCAGCGGGGCGGTCCCCCGGCCGGCGAGCGCGCGGCAGAACTCGACCGCGTCGAGCTCCAGCTCCGGACCGCTCTCGCCCCAGACGCCACCCGCGGGCCCGGTCAGCCGCAACCTGACCGGGCGGCCGAGCCGTTCGAGCCACTCCCGCACGACGTCGTCGACCAGCACGCCGTCGTGCTCGGCCGTCAGCACCATGGGCGCGCCGGTGGCCCGGGCGATGTCGGTGCGGTGCATCCACGGGTCGCGGGTCATGATCACGTCGGACAGGAACCCGAGCGTCCACGTCTCCTGGCGCCCGTTGACCGTCTGCGCCGCCGGCATCTTCTGCCTGCGCACGAACCACGGCATGCGCCGGCGCGTCCTCACGGCCTTCGGCGCCACCTCGGCGTAGCGGGCGGCGATGGTGGCGGCGGGCATGTCCGCCCGCTCGAACACCTGCAGGTCCGTCAGCTCGTCGATGAACACTCCGCCGCGCGCCTGGGCGGCCTTGACCTGCCGCATGCTCTCGCGGATCGACGCGGACATCTCGGCCATCCCGAGCAGGTGCGCGGCCATCTCGCGGACGTCCCAGGCGGGGCAGTCCGTGGGGGCGCCCCAGTCCTGTTCGGACAGACCGGCGAGCAGTGCGGCGACGCGGTCGTACTCGGTCTTGGCCAGCCGCAACGCGACGTCGCGGTCGAGTGCGGACGTGCGGGGTCTGGTGGCGAGGGCGGCGGTCATCTGGAACTCCTCAGGGACGGGCCGGGCAGGCCGATGTCGTCGGCGAACATGTCGATCACGCGCGGCAGCTGGCGCAGCCACCGGTCCCCGCCGGGCTCGTTCGCGAGCTGCCGGTCGAGCAGGCCACCGCACAGAGCGAGGAACAGGTCGACGTCCGCCGTGTCGGTGACGCCGAGGCCGCGCATGGTCTCGTGCAGCAGGCCGATGACCTCGACCGACGGCGCGTAGGCGGCCTCGGAGGGCGTGAAGCCGGGGATGGCGTGCTGGTTGAGCAGCTGGTAGCGGGCGGGGTCGGCGAGCGAGAACGCGAAGAAGTGCTCGGCGATCGCGAGCACCGCCTCCCGTGGCGCCGCGGGCAGCCGGCGTTCCCGCATCTCGGCGAGGTAGAGGGTCCAGCCCTGCCCGAACATCGCGTCGTAGATGGCGTTCTTCGAGTCGAAGTGCGAGTACAGCGACGGCGACCGCATGCCGATCATGGCCGCGACCTCGCGCAACGTCACCGCACCCAGCCCGTCGCGGCGCGCTATCTCCCACGCGGCGTCGACGATCTCCCGGCGAGTCGCCTCACGCCGTTCGGCTTGCCTATCACGATTAGGCAGAACGCTCATGGTTAGGTACGGTCCGCTCACGGCGTCGTTCTGTCAAGGCCTAAGTTGGGGTCGTGACCGAGTACGACCGTCCCGAGCTCGCGGAGTTCTGGCGCCTCGCCCGCGAGACGGCGGAGGGCGGCGGCCGCTCCGCGTTCAGCTTCCGCGTCGAGGACGCGAGCACCGCCACCGTCCTCGGCGAGCTGCTGCGCAAGCCGATCGCCCACCCGGCCCGCCGGCAGATCTCGCTGGCACGCCTGGACGAACACATCCGCGCGCACGGCAGCTCGTTGCCCGAGGTGCTGGAGTCGGTGCACGGCAAGCCGCTCGGGATGTCGACGGCGCAGGAGTCGTCGACCGCGGACGCCGTGCTGAAGTTCGCGTTGCGCGAGCACGGCCTGCTCTCGCGCCCGTGGGCCGCGGAGTGGATCGAGCACGTCCGCCGGTACGGCAAGATCCCGCAGCCCGCGCTGCCGATGATCGCGAACCAGGCCGCGGCGATCCTCGCCCGGCTCAGCCCCGAACCGAGGCAGTGGACCACGCGGTTCGCCTTGGCGGGCAACGATCTCGACGACGGCCGCCCGTTGACCCGCGTCGTCGGCAAGGCCCTGCGGCTGGCCGGGGTGGACTGGGAGCGCGCCGGTGTCCTCCCGGACGCCTACAGCAGCCCCGTTCTCACGTCGGAGGGCTACCTCACGCTCAACGACTCGCTGGCAGCGCGGGAGATCACCGTCGTCCGGTCACCGCGCCTGCTCGAGTCCGGTGTGCCCGGCCCGTTGATGGTGCTCCCGGACGGCCTCACGCCCCAGGCCCGGCACCACCTCGACGGCAGGACGGTCCGATGCCACAACGACTTCACGCCCGACGGCATCCGCACGGTGAACGAGGTCCTCGCGTGGACCGGCGGGACGGCGTGGCGGATGTCCGCGGCCGACTACCGCGAGGCCGTCGCCACGTCGATCGCGCGCGGCGTGGAGCTGCCGACGCTGAACAGCCGCCCGGAGACCGCGAGCTGGGACCCGGACCTGGCGGACACCATGGCCACGACCGGCCTGATGGTCACCGAGGAGCACCTGCTGCCGTCACTCCTCTAGGGGCGTGAGCACGGCGATCACCAGCCGTGTGACCTCGGACGGGCTGACGTCGAGCAGCTCGACCTGCCCGAGGTCAGGTCACGGATCTCCGCGATGGTCCAGGGCACCGGCAGCCGTGAGGACAGGACCTAACCCTGGGCCGACCAGCTCTGCAGCATCCGGAACGCGATCGACGCGCCACCGGCGAGCCCGAGCCCCGGCACGCTGCCCGGTTCCTCGATCGCCTTGCGCACGTCGGCCCGCGACACCCACTTGGCCTCCGCGATCTCCCCCTCGGCGAGCCGCAACGGCTCGGCGGGGTCGGCCACGGCCTCGAACCCGATCATGAGCGACCGCGGGAACGGCCACGGCTGGGACCCGAGGTAGCGGATGTCCCGCACGGCGATGCCGACCTCCTCGGAGACCTCGCGCGCCACGCAGGCCTCCAGCGACTCGCCGGCCTCGACGAACCCGGCCAGCACGGAGAACCTGCCCTCCGGCCACTCCGGCCCGCGCGCGACGAGCACCTGCTCCGCGCCGTCGTGCACGAGGCAGATCACCGCCGCGTCGGTGCGCGGGTACTCCTCGCGTTCGCACCCGGAGCAGACCGACGTCCAGCCGGACTTCTCCAGCACCGTCCTGGCGCCGCACTTGGCGCAGTACTTGCCGAGCCGGTGCCACTGGAACAACGCGGCGGCCGTCGTGAAGAGTCCGGCCGACGTGTCGTCCAGGGTCGCGCCGGCCTGCCGCAGGTCGAGCCACTGCGGCTCGTCCGTGAGCTCCGGCGGGCCCCACGCCCGGCTGGCCGGGACTGCTTCCCCGTCCTGCGCGGGCATCAGCACGGCGAACCAGGCCACGCCGTCCTGCTCACCGAGCAGGACGGCGTTCACGGGCGGCTGGTCGCCGAACTCGAGCGCCGGCCGGTCGGCCAGCCGCGTGCCGCGATCGGCGACCAGGGTGCGGCCGCGCGTGTCCACGACGATCATCCGGGCCTTGGGCCAGAGCGCGGCGAGCTTCTCCTCGTCGCCGCGCAACGGCTCGCACCGGTCGATCGTGGACCGCGACAGCGCGGGCAGACCGACTAGATCGAAACTCACTGGAACGAGACCCCACCCAACGCCGAGAGCTTCGGCTTGAGCTGCTCGGCGTCGCCGACGAGCACGCCGGTGAAGTTGCCCGGCGCGAAGAACTCCAGCGCGGCCGCGGCCACCTGCTCCGTCGTGACGGCCGCCAGGCGCTGCGGGTGCGCGACCAGCCAGTCGAGGCCGAGGCCCAGACCGACGAGGTTCACCAGGAACGACGCCAGACCGCCCTGCGAGGACGTGCTGGTGAGCAGCGTGCCGACCGCGTAGCTGCGTGCGGTGTCCACTTCGGACTCCGACGGCGGCACGAGACCGAGGCGCGCCAGTTCGTAGCGGGTCTCCAGCAGCGCCGCCGCCGTCACGTCGGACGCCGTGTCCGCGTCGACCAGCAGCGTCGCGCCGTGCACCGTGAACTCGGGGTGCGAGCGCGCGCTGTAGGTGTAACCCTTGTCCTCGCGGATGTTCTCGACCAGGCGCGACGAGAAGAACCCGCCGTAGACCAGGTTCGCGAGCTGCAGCGCGGGGTAGCGCTCGTCGGTGCGTGGGATCGCCTGTGCCGCGAGGCGGATCTGCGACTGCACGGCACCGGCGCGGTGCACCAGCACCACGTCGCCGCCGGACACCTGCGGCAGCGGCGGCAGCTGGACGGCCTCACCGTCGCCCTGCCACGCGGCCAGCGCCTCACCGATCTGCGCCACGGCGTCGGCCGGCTCGACGTCGCCGACGACGACCAGGACCGAGCCGCGCGGCAGCAGTGCCTTGCCGTGCAACGCCACCACGTCTTCGCGGCTGACGGCGGCGACCTCGTCGGCCTCCGGCATCTCCTTCGCGTACGGGTGGTCGCCGTACAGCACCTTCTGCAGCGCCTCGCGCGCGATGACGCTCGGCTGCGAGCGGGCGATCGTGATGCGCTCGACGAGACGGGTGCGCTCGCGCTCCACCTCGTCGGCCGGGTACGACGCGTTCGTCAGGACGTCCGCGAGCACCTCCAGCACGGTGCCGAGGCCGGTGGCCAGGGCGTTGCCGGTGAAGCTCAGGCGCTCCGGGTCGACGACGGCGTCGAGCTCGCCGCCGACCAGCGCGAGCTCGGTGTCGATCTGCACGCGCGAACGCTTCTCCGTGCCCGTGAGCACGGTGTTCGCGAGGATCTCGGCCACCGCGGAGTGCTGGGAGCCGACGCTGGTGCCGGCCGGGTCCGCGAACGGGACGCGCAGCCGCACCTCGACCATCGGCACGGTGGCGCGGCGGACCGCGATCACCCGCAGGCCGCTGGGCAGCGTGGTGTCCACAGTGGACAGCTCGGCGGCCGTCTTCTGCGAGCCCAGCTCCGGCAGCGGACGCGGGCCCGTCTCGGTGCGGCCGATCTCTTCAGCCGACCGGTGGGTCTTGTTCCCCGGAGAGGAAGTCGAAACGGTCACTGAGATCCTCCGGTGGGCTTGACGAAGAGAAGGGCGCGGGAGTCGGGACGCAGCGCCTTGGCCGCGGCGGACACCTCGTCGACGGTCACCGAGGCGATCCGCTCGGGGAGTTCGTAGATCAGCTCGGCGCGGCCGAACAGCAGCTCCGCCGAGCCGAGGCCCAGCGTGCGGTTCGTGAGCCGGTCGTGCTCCTTGTGCATGGTCGACGCCCAGCGGGCGGTGACCTTCGCGAGCTCCTCGGCCGTCGGCGGTTCCTGCGCGAGCTTCTGCAGTTCCTCGTCGATGGCCGCGACGACCTGCTCGGCGGGGACCTCGGCCGCGTGGATCGCGGTGATGCTGAACGTGTCGGGGTCGCGGGCCTCGAGCGGACCGAACAGGCCGCAGCCGGCGTTCAGGTCGATCACGATGCCCTCCTGGTGCACGAGGCGCTGCTGCAGGCGCGAGCCGTCGCCGTCCGCGAGCACGCCGGCGAGCACCAGGTACGACAGGTAGCCGTCGATGTCCGTGGTCGGGTCCGGCACGCGGTAGCCGATCGCGATCGCGGGCAGCGGGGCCAGCGCGTCGCCGTGCTCGTGCCGCACCTCACCCTGTGGGCCGGGCTCGGCGAACGAGGGGCGCTCGGGCTTCGGCCGCGCGGGCACGTCGCCGAAGTGCTTCTCCACCAACGTCTTCGTGGTCTCGACGTCGAGGTCGCCCGCCACCGTCAGCACCGCGTTCGCCGGGCTGTAGTAGGTGTCGAAGAACTCGGCGCAGTCGTCGACCGTCGCGCTCTCCAGGTCGACGAAGTCGCCGTAGCCGTTGTGCGCGTTGGCGAACGTCTTGAACAGCACCGCGGGCAGGAGGATCCAGGGGAACCCGCCGTACGGGCGGTTCAGCACGTTGAGCCGGATCTCCTCCTTCACCACGTCGATCTGGTTGCGGAGGTTCTCCTCGGTGAGCTTCGGCGCGCGCATGCGGTCCGCCTCGAGGAACAGCGCCCGCTCCAGCGCCGCGCTCGGCAGCACCTGGTAGTAGTCGGTGTAGTCGGGGTGCGTGGACCCGTTGAACGTGCCGCCCGACGACTGCACGTGCCGGAAGTGGGCCAGCTTCTCCAGGCTCTCGCTGCCCTGGAACATCAGGTGCTCGAAGAGGTGCGCGAACCCGGTGCGCCCCTCCGGCTCGGATCGGAAGCCGACGTCGTAGTGCACGCTGACGCCGACGACCGGAGCGCCGGCGTCGGGGGCGAGCACCACCCGCAGGCCGTTGGGCAACGTGAACCTGTGCAGTTCGGGTGAGGCCATGCGGCAAGCCTACGGGTTCGGCGTCCGAAGCGATCGCAGGTGGCCCGCCTGGGCGAGCACGCCGTCGAGGGCCCCGAGGAACGCCGGGAAGCTGCGCCGGAAGTCGCTCGCGTTGCCGTACCAGTAGAGGTCCTGCCGGCCGAACGTGGAGAGCCAGCGCTCGGTCTCGCCGAGCACCACGGCGTAGGGCAGCGACCGGGAGAACACGAGCTCGCGGTCGGCCTCGGGCACGTCGTCCGGCGTCACCCCGGCGAGGTAGCCGCGCAGGCCGCGGACGTGTTCGAGCAGCTCGCTGCCGCGCTTGGTGCGGGCGGGCATCGACCGCGCGCCCAACGCGAGCGCGATCCCGGCGACCGCGACGACGAGCCCGAACAGCGCGTTGCCGACCGTCAGCGCCAGCACGACCGTGGCGGCCACGCCGAGCACCGCGACCGCGATTCCCACCCACCAGAACAGGTTCCGCTCGGCGTCCGGGCGGCGCACGAACCAGCGCTTCTCGACGACGTCGGCGTAGAGCCGGTCGCGGACGTGCGCGAGGTCGATCTGCCGGCCGCGCAGCTCGGACACGCTGACCGCGTCCACCCCCTGGGGCAGCAGGGCTTCGCAGACGGCCTTCTCGTAGCCGGACAGCGAGTCGTCCACCGGGTTGCGGCGCACGATCCGCCAGTCGCGGCCTTCGACCTCGGTGATCCACAGGTAGTTGCGGACGGCCAGGTCGATGACCGTGGCGGTCACGTCGACGACGTCCACGTGCTCGTCGACGACCGTGCCGACCTGGCCCGGCAGCACGCCGTCGGGCGAGGCGAACGCGACCCGGTCGTTGCCGTCGCGGACCAGCACGGACACCGCGCCGACCTCGCTCGCGAGCGCCCTCGCGTCCCGGCCGCGCAGGTACCAGAGCAGCACGACACCGCCGAGCAGCAGCACCAGCAGCCCGCCGAGCGCGGCACCGCTGACCGGCGTCAGCGCGAACGCGGCGGCGAGACCCGACTGCTCGACCACGACGGCGTTGGGCGGCACGACCCCGGCGGACAGTCCGATCGCGACGTCGACGCGTTCACCGGCGCCGAGCTTGATCTCCTGCGCCCGCACGCCCTTGCCGTCCGCGAGGTCGGCGCTGGTGCACGGCTGCGAGGACCCGACCGGCCCCGCGAGGCAGTTGACCGACGTCGGCGAGTCCGGTGCCGAGAAGGAGACGGCGACCCTGTCCAGTTCGGCGTCCCAGCCGCCCGCGACCTGCCAGCGGACCTCCAGCACGTCACCGACGGGGGCGACGGCGCCGACGACCGTGTAGGTCAGCGTGGAGGTGCCTTCGAGGCTGACGGTGAAGACGTCGTCGTTGGACGTGACACCGCCCTTGCCCTCGACCTTCGCGTCGGTGACGCGGTACTGGCGCTCCAGGTCGTTGCCGACGGCGAGTCGCAAGGGGACGGTCCGCTTGACCGTCTTGCCCTCGGGCACCTGGACGGTCTCGGTGACGGACAGCCGGGCGTCGCGCTCCAGCTTCATCCGCACCTCGGTGCTGACGGTGCCGGGAAGCGGCTGCGCGAGCGCGCCGGCAGCCGTCCCGAGAGACGTGACGGACGTCAGCGCGACGGCGACGAAGATCGCCGCACCCCAGTTCTTCAACACGGCTGCGGACAATAGCGGAGTCCTCATATGCTCCGGCGGACTTTCGAACAGACGCCATCTGGGGGATCTTCGGCGATGACGCAACCACCGCCACCTGGGTATCGGCCGCCGCCGCGCCCGGTGGGTCCGCCGCCTGTGCGCGTGCCGTTGGGGCAGCGTCCGCCGCAAGGCCCACCGCCCCTGCCCGCGGGGCAGCCGTACGGGCCGCCGACGGGTCCGCGGCCGGTTCAGGGACCGCCGGGTGGGGCGCGTCCGCCGATGGGACCGCCGCCCGCGGGTCCGCCGCCGTACGGACCTCCGCCGATGGGACCGCCTCCCGCAGGCCGGCCGCCGATGGGACCTCCGCCTCCGTCAGCTCCCTATGGCGCACCACCGCCCTATGGCCCGCCACCCGGCCGTGCCCCGCTCCCACCACCGCGGCCGGTCATGCCCCCGCCCCAACCGATGTGGGGCCACGGCCACCAGCACCCCGGCGCGTTCGCACCCCCGCCCTACCCGATGGCCCCGCCACGCCGGAGCAGCAGCGGCCCGGTCCTGGCCCTGGTCCTGGGCGGCGTGGTGATCCTCGGCCTGGGCGCGGTGGGCGTCTTCGCGGCGGCCATGAGCAACAAGGTCAAGGACACGGGCTACTCGAACTACACGACCTACAGCCCGACCTTCACCGCCCCGACGACCACGACGACGACCGCCACCACCACGACCACCCGCCCCACGTCGAGTCGTACGACGAGCACCCAGCAGACCCCGGTGGGCCCGAAGGCGATCTACAAGCTCGCCGACCACCCGATCTTCACCACGGGCATCGGCGCGAACGACTTCGACGCGTGCCCGTTGCCGCAGATGGAATACAGCCCGGCGGGCGAACGCAGGTTCCTCGAAGCGGCGTTGCCGTGCATCGAGAAGGCGTGGCAGCCGGCGCTCAAGGCCGCCAACCTGCCGTACCAACCGGCCGAGCTGCAGGTGTTCACGGGCACGACGCAGACGCCGTGCGGGTCGCGGCAGAACAACACGACGGCGATGTTCTGCAGGGGCGTCATCTACTGGCCCGGCACCTTCTACGCGAACGAGGGCGGCTCGACGGTCCGGCACCCCGGCGTCTACCTCGGGCAGCTCAGCCACGAGTACGGCCACCACATCCAGTGGCTCACCGGCATGCTCCGCGCCGCAGACCAGGCCCAGTACGACGTCGGCGGCTTCGACACGCCCAGGGGGCTGGAGCTCAACCGCAGGCTGGAGTTGCAGGCCACGTGTCTGGGCGGGATGACGCTGGCGCCGTTCTCGCACAGGAACGTCGTCCCGATGGAGGTCGTGAACACCGGCCTGAGCGACGCGGGCAAGCGCGGTGACTACAACCGCAGGCCGGACCACGGCAGTGCGCCCAACAACGACCGCTGGGTGATGCACGGCCACAAGCAGAACAAGATCAGCGCGTGCAACACCTGGGCGGCGACGCCCGCGGACGTCTCGTGAACCGATCCCCCGGCCCGCGCGTCTCAAGTACGTGGACGGTTCGCGTTAGCCCGGTCGGGGGACACGTGATCTCGGTCCGCCTATGCTCGTACCCGACCCAGGATGACCATTGGGGGGACCTCAGGCGATGACGCAACCACCGCCGCCGGGCAACTGGCCGCCGCCGCGCCCGGTCGGCCCGCCACCGATGCCCGCACCGCTCGGGCAGCGTCCGCCCCCAGGCCCACCCCCTCCCTACGGCATGCCGCCGCAGGGCCCGCCGCCCGGCTACTACGGCCCACCTCCGCCGCACGGGCCGGTCATGCCGCCGCCGCACCCCGCCTGGGGTCCCGGTTACGGCCCGTACCCGCCAATGCCGCCGCGCCGCAAGAGCAACGGCCCGATGATCGCCCTGATCCTGGGCGGCGTCGTGATCCTCGGTCTCGCCGCGGTCGGCGTGTTCGCGGCGACCCTGAGCAAGAAGGTGGAGGACGCGGGCTACTCGAACTACACGACGTACAGCCCGACGTTCACCGTCCCGACCACGACCGAGGAGCCCGCGACGACGACGAGCGCGCCGCGTCCGTCGGCGTCGCGCACCCCGTCCGCCCCGGCGACCCCGGCCGGTCCGAAGGCCGTCTACGCGCTGGCGGACCACCCGTTCCTCAAGCCGGGCTTCGGCGCGAACACGATCTCCGGCTGCGCGCTGCCGCCGATGGACTACTCGCCGGCCGGGCAGGACCGCTTCCTGCGCGCCGCGCTGCCGTGCATCGAGAACATGTGGAAGCCGGCGCTGCAGGCCGCGAACCTCCCGTACCAGCCCGTCGAGCTGCACGTCATCACGGAGACGGCGCAGTACCCGTGCGGCACGGTCCGTCCGGACCAGACGGCTCGGTACTGCCAGGGCGGCATCTACTGGACGGCGAACGCCTACGCCGCCGAGCGCAACCCGAACAACCCGAACCACCCCGGCAAGTACCTGGGTCAGCTCGCCCACGAGTACGGCCACCACCTCCAGTGGCTCACCGGGATGCTCAAAGCCTCGGACCGCGCGCAGTACGACGCGGGAGGGTGGGATACTCCGAAGGGCCTCGACCTGAACCGCCGGATGGAGCTGCAGGCGACGTGCTTCGGAGGCATGTCGCTGGCCCCGTTGTCGCACGGAGCGATTCCGATCGAGGTGATCCGGGTGGCCCTGACCGACGCGGGCAACCGGGGTGACTACGACATCTATCCGACGAAGGACCACGGCACACCGCAGAACAACGCGAGCTGGGTGGACCGCGGTTACAAGTCGAACAAGGCGTCCGAGTGCAACACCTGGGCAGCGGACCCGGGCGCCGTCTCCTAGGAAGGGGAGAACGTGACCCAACCAGCGAAGAACAACCCGGTCCTGCTCGCGGGAGTGTTCGTGCTGGTGGTCGCGTTCGTCCTCGGAATCGGTCAACTGAGCCGGCCCAGAGTGGTCACCGGCCACGCCCTGGCCGGTTCGCGCCCGGCGTCGACCCCTCAGACCGAGCCGTCGACGCCGATCCGCCCGCGCGCCGTGTTCCGGCTGGCCGACCACCCGTTCCTGGTCAAACCGGCGTCGCTGACCCCGGTGACGTGCTCGTTGCCGCCGTTCGGCACCGACGACGCCCAGCTGGCCGCCTACTACGCGGCGGGCGTCGAGTGCCTGGACGCCGCCTGGGGCCCGGTGCTCACGAGCGCGAACCTGCCGTTCGACAAGCCGGCGCTGGACGCCTCGCCGGTGCTGAAGGACGGCCCGTGCGGCGAGGCCCCGGAGTCCGACCACGCGGTGGCCTACTACTGCGGCCGCAACCGCACCATCTACATGCCGACGGCGCGTCTGCGCGACAACGGCGGCGGTGACGCCCCGGCGACCCACCTGGCCACGCTGTCGCACGAGTACGGCCACCACGTCCAGGCGCTGACGGGCCTCCTGCGCGCGGCGGACCTGAAGATCACCGACGCGGGCGAGAAGACCCCGGCGGGCCTCGAGATGTCCCGCCGGATCGAGCTGCAGGCGAACTGCTTCGCGGGCATGTTCCTGAGCGCGGCGGCGGGCCGCGGCTCGCTGACGGCGGGCCTCGCGCGGCAGGCACAGGAGGACTTCCAGTTCGCGATCGAGGAGAAGCCCGAGAACAACGCGCACGGTTCGGCGAAGAACCAAGCGACGTGGGCGGGCGCGGGCTTCAAGGCCAACTCGACGGACGCCTGCAACACCTTCTCGGCTCCGGCGGCCCAGGTCTCCTAGGCCGGGGTGTCTCCTAGCTCAGGTGGGTCTGCTCGTCGACGTGGCGCGTGGGCGTTCCCAGGAACACCTTCGCGTCACGCGGTGAGCCGTAAGCCAGGTTCAGCGTGGTCAGCAGGTAGTTCCAGCCACCGTCCCGGGGCCGCGCCCACCGGTGGTTGAGCTGCCAGCGCACCCACTCGCCCCGCCGGAGCCGCACGGGTGAAGGCCTGTCCCGCCGCCGCGGCGACGCGTACATGGTGTCCTGCAGCTGCACGGTCAGCACGTCGTCGTCCTCGCGGAGGGTGAGCGCGATCCGGTCGATCTCGCTGCTCTCCTTCGACCACACGGGTGCGAAGCCCTCCCGTTCGAGCAGGCGCACCTCGTGCACGGCGGGCCTCAGGTGCGGCAGCACGAACCCGACCGGCACCGAGTTCCGGCGGGTCGCTCCGGGTTCACCGCGGGACTGCTTGGTCCACTCGGTCTTCACCCACTGCACCACCACGTCCGCGTCCACGCACCGATGAAATCAAACGTGGCTCGGCTGGGCGACCGGATTCACCGCGGGCAGCCGCACGCGGAACACCGCTCCCGGCTGGCCGGACGGTTCGCACGTGAGGTCGCCGCCGTGCGCGCGGATCACGCCGCGGGCGATGGCGAGCCCCAGCCCGGAGCCTCCCGAACGCCGGTCGCGGGCGTCGTCGAGCCGCACGAGCCGGTCGAAGATCCGTTCGCGTTCGGCCTCGGGCACGCCCGGTCCGTTGTCGGACACGGTGAACCCGGTCAGGTCGACCCGGATCCGCACGCTTCCCGACGGTCCGGTGGCCTGGCGGGCGTTGTCGACGAGGTTCGCGAGCACCTGCGCGAGCCGTTGCCCGTCCCCGACCACGGCGACCTGGACGCCCTCGGCGGCGATGTCGAAGTCCGGTGCCACGAACCGGGTCCGCGCGACCTCGGCCTCGGCGAGGCCCAGCAGGTCCACCGATTCGCGCTGCATCTCGTACCCGGCGTCGAGCTGGGCGAGCGCGAGCAGGTCGTCGACCAGCCGTCCGGCCCGGCGTGCCTCCCTGACCAGCAGGAACGACATCTGGTCGCGGTCGGGTGAGTCGACGGGTGCCTGCACGAGCGCCTCGGCCACGGCCTGCACGCCGGTGATCGGCGTCCTCAGCTCGTGCGCGGCGTCGGCGACGAACCGCCGGGTGCGTTGCTCGGAGCCCTCCAGCGAGTCGAGCATCCCGTCGAACGCGGCCGCGGTCCGTCCCAGCTCGGTGTCGGTCCTGGACGGGTTGAGGCGTCCGCCCCGGTGCCCGGCGGCGATGGCCTGGGCCAGCGACGTCATGGCGTCGAGCGGCGCCAGCGCCCTGCGGACCACCACGACGATCAGCAGTCCGGTGACGCCGATGGCCACGAGCCCCAGGATCAGCAGGAGCTTGCGCAACCGGTGCTGTGCCTGGGAGATCGCCTCGGTGTCGGCGTAGAGGGTGATCTTGTTGCGGCCGACGGTGCGGACCTGGCGCTGGAACTGGCCTTCCTCGGGCGCGCTGCCGACGGTCGTGCCGTTGGGCAGCTCGATGGTGACGTGGATGTTCCGCTTCGTCAGCACGCCGACGACCTCGGCCGGGCGCCTGCCGTTCTTCAGCATCTCCACCGCGCGCGACTCGGCGCTGTTCAGCACGCCGTCGACGTCCTTGGAGGACTGCCCGGCGAACGTCCGGTCGACCGAGATCACCAACGTCACGAGCACCAGGAACAGCACCAGCAGCACGGACACCGCGACCCGCCGGCGCAACGACACCGTGCGGAGGTTCATTCTTCGGCCCGCAGCACGTACCCAAGACCGCGAACGGTGTGCACGAGCCGTGTGCCGTGTTCCTCGATCTTGCGGCGCACGGCGCTGATGTGGACCTCGACCAGGTTCGGGTCGTAGTCCTCGTAGCCCCACACGGCCGTGAGGATCTGCGTCTTGGACACCACACGCCCGCGTTGAGCAGCCAGGTAGACGAGCAGGCGCAGTTCGGTCGCGGTCAGTTCGATGGGCCGGTCGGCGCGCATGACGACACCGGCGTCGGCGTCCACGACCAGGTCGCCGACCTGCACGGTCGACGGGGTGCGGCCGAGGCGCCGCAACACGGCCGACACCCGTGCCACGAGCTCTGCCAGCACGAACGGCTTGCCCACGTAGTCGTCGGCGCCGCCGGACAGGCCGCGCAACCGGTCCGGCACGCCGTCGCGCGCGGTCAGCATGACCACGCCGGCACCGGACGAGCGGCGGATGACCTCGAGCAGCTGGAAGCCGTCGCGGCCGGGCAGCATCACGTCGAGAACGACCAGGTCGGGGCGGAAGCGGCCGAGATCGGCCTCCAGCTGGCGCCCGTCCAGGCGGTGCTGCACCTCGTACCCGGACTCGCGCAACGCGGACGACACCGCGGCGCCGATCGCCTCGGCGTCCTCGATCACCAACACCCTGGCGGACACCACACCATTCTGCTGATCATCGGGACTTCGGGCGACTCGCCTTCAGCTTGCGCTCAGATTGCGCGCGCACGCTGGTGCGCATGTCGAAGAAATCAGCGTGGGCCGGCGCCATCGTCGCGGCCGCCGGTCTCACCGTCGGCGGCATCGCGGTCGCGACGGCGGCCGAGGGCCCCGACCGCCCGCCGAACGCGGCGTTCGCGGAGCGCCACCCCGGTGGTCCCGGCGGCGTGAACGGCCAGAACAGGCCGGGACGCCCGGACAAGGCCAAGCTCAAGGACAGCACGCTCGTCGTCGGGCGGGTCAAGTCGGTCGAGTCCGGCAAGCTCACGATCACCAAGGACGACGGCAGCGAGGTGTCGTTGACCACTGACGGCTCCACGAAGCTGCGCGGCGGAGACCTCGCCGGTCTCAAGGCCGACCAGCGCGTGACCGTGCGCGTGAAGGACGGCAAGGCGCTGAACGTGGCCCTGGCGAAGGCCCAGGCGCGCGGCACCGTCAAGGACGTCAACGGCAACAACGCCACGTTGATCCAGGTCGACGGCCTGCAGACGCCGCTGGACCTGGCCTCGGTGACGGAGAAGCCGAAGAACGGCGATCTCGTCGCGGTGAGCGGTTCGGTGACCGACGGCAAGACCATCAAGGTCGAGCAGCTGCGCCAGCTGCCGAAGTAAACCTGGGCTCCACGCGGGCCGCCGCGTCTGCGAACATCGCAGTGTGGCGGTTCCGCGAAGCCCGGACAGATGGGTGTTCATCCTGCTGGTCGTCGGACTGGTCGGGATCGGGGTCGCGCTCGCGCTCTTCTTGCCCGCCAAGGTGTTGGGCGCCGAGGAACCCCCTAGACCCGTGATGGCCACAGTGGTCGAAAGCGGCTCGTGCGGCTCCGGCATGGACACGGTCGAGTGGGACGCCGACGGCCAGAAGAAGCAGGCCAAGCTCGACGGCTGCGGTCACTCCAAGGGCGAGACCGTGGAGATCGTCAACACCGGCGGCGAGATGGTGTCGTCCGCCGCGTCCGTCCCGGTCGGACTCCCGGTCGGGCGCCGCCTCACCGCGCTGCTGTTGTGCATGGCAGCGCTGGCGGGTGGCTTCTACGCGTTCCTCTTCCGCTACGCGCCTCTGCGCGCGCCGGCCGTGATGCCTACTCCTCGGCGGACGGGGCCGGCTTCTTAGCCTTCGCGAGGATCTCGACGACGTCGCACGTCATGGCGACCAGGTCGTCGAGCTGTTCCACGAGGTCCAGGTCGGTGAAGGTGAAGCACGCGACGCCGTCGGCGATGTCCACGGCGGGCTGCTGGTACGACCTGAGCTGGGCGACGACCCCGCGTTCGGTGTCCGGCGCCAGGTCGCCCGAGATCTCGTAGCCCGCGCCGGGCCGAGGCGGGTCCATCCTCAGGTCTCCGGTGAGCTCCGGCGCGTCCAGCACCACCACGAGCGCCGGGACGGTTCTCTCCACATGGGAGTAACCAGTGGACGTCAGCCCGACGGACGTCGTCGAGGAGAAGACGGCGACCCGAACGGCACGCCCCTCGTGGACTCCCGCCACGGTGCCGCCCCGCCCCAACCCGGGCAGGCCGCTCATCCGCCCGGCCGGCACGTCCTCCTGGTCGGACACCTTCGCCCACCCCGGTGTGCCCGCCAGGCGTTCGAGGGAACGGATGGCCGCCGTGGCGGAGCGGAGCCTCCCGCTCTCCTCCCCGGAGCTCACGACCGAGAGCACCACGACCACGACCAGCACGACGAGGCCGATCACGGTCAGGACCAGCGACAGATCCACACGTCCTCCGAGGGGCACGGCTCCCCCGGCGGTGGGGAGCCCCTCATTGGACTACGTGGCCCGCGCCGTTTCACTCCTCTCCGGGAGGAGTCACCTTCTTGACGTAGAGCAGCCGGTCGCCCGGCTCGATCGCGTCGGCCTCCGGGGCGTCCACCCGGTACAACGTCTTGCCCCGCACCACGCCGAGCACGATGTCGGGCAGGTGCCGCGGCGACCCGCCGATCTCGCTCTTCTCGACGTCGCGCTCGGCGATCGCGAGCCCCGCGTCGGGCGTGAGCAGGTCCTCGACCATCGCCACGACGGACGGCGTCGCGGTGGCCATGCCGAGCAGGCGGCCGGCCGTCTCGGACGACACGACCACCGAGTCGGCGCCGGACTGCTTGAGCAGGTGCTCGTTCTCGCGTTCCCGCACCGACGCCACGATCTGCGCCTTGGGGGCGAGCTCGCGAGCGGTCAACGTGACCAGCACCGCCGTGTCGTCCCGGTTCGGCGCCACGACGATCGCGCGCGCACGGGCCGCACCGGCGACCCTCAGCACGTCGTTGCGCGTACCGGACCCATGCACGACGACGAGCCCCTTGGCGGTGGCCGCGTCGAGCGACTCCTGCACGGTGTCGACGACGACGATCGAGCCGGGGTCGACACCGTCGCCGAGCAGCGCCGCGACCGCGGACCGCCCCTTGGTGCCGTAACCGACGACCACAACGTGGTCCCGCACGACCCGCCTCCACTTCTGAATGCGCAACGCCTGACGGGAGCGCTCGGTGAGAACTTCGAGTGTCGTGCCGACCAGCACGATCAGGAACAGGACTCGCAACGGCGTGATGACCAGAACGTTGATCAGGCGTGCCGACGACGACGCGGGCGTGATGTCGCCGTAGCCGGTCGTCGAGAGAGACACCGTGGCGTAGTAGAAGGCGTCGAGCAGTGAGACGCCGTCCTCGTTCACGTCGCGATAGCCGTCACGGTCCAGGTACACGATCATCACCGCGAGCAGCAGCGCCGCCATCGCGCCGACAACGCGCTTCAGGATGGCGCGGACAGGGCTTTCCACCTTGTCCGGCATCCTGATCACGCCGACGAGCGAGTGCGACGCTTCATCAGACAGGCTCATCGGGACAACCTCTTCGCTATCTCCGCTTGGGCAAGCATCCGCCACAGGTGAGCGGCCGCCTCCGCGCCTTTGAGGAGCAACGGCACCACTACGCGCTCGTTCGGCGCGTGGACGCGATCATCCGGCAAGGTCGCACCGAGGTAGACGAGGGGCACCCCGAGCCGTTGCTGGAGCACCGCCGCGGGCCCCGACCCACCGGCCCGCGCGAACCGGACGGGCTGGTCGAAGGCGAGCTCCATGGCCTCGTGGACGGCGGCGTTGGCCGGGTCGTCCGGGCTGATCGCGTACGGCGGGACGCCCTCGCCCCTGATGGCGATGCTCGCCGTGACGCCGTCTGGGGTGTGCTCGGCGACGAACCGCTCCAGCTGGACCTTGACCCTGTCGGGGTGCTGGTCGGGCACGAGCCGGAAGCTGATCTTCGCGGTGGCGCGCGCCGGGATGATCGTCTTGAAGCCGGGACCGGTGTAGCCGGCGCTGATCCCGTTGACCTCGGCCGTGGGCCGCACCCAGAGCCGTTCGAACGTGGAGTAGCCGGGCTCGCCTCGGGTGGCCCGCGCGCCGCCGCCGTTGCGCCTGAGCCAGTCCTGCTCGTCGAACGGCAGCGCGGCGTAGTCCTCGCGTTCCTTCGCGGAGGGCTCGCGGACGTCGTCGTAGAAGCCTTCGAGCTGGATCCGGTTGTCGTCGTCGTGCAGCGCGGCGATCAGTTTCGCGAGTGCCGTCGCGGGGTTCGGAATCGCACCGCCCGCGCGTCCGGAATGGACGTCGTCGGTTCCGCCTTCGAACGTGATTTCGACACCGAGAACACCGCGTTGCCCGGTGTTGACCGTCGGTGCGTCGCGATCGTGCAATGCGGTGTCGGTGAACACCACAAGATCGCAACCGAGCTGATTCTCGTGATCATCGAGGAGCTTTCGCAGGTGCGGTGATCCCGATTCCTCCTCGCCTTCGACGAAGAGTTTCAGCGTGACGCTCGGAGCGTTCTGCCGCGTGGCGGCCAAGTGCGCCTTGACCGCGAGCAGGTGCATCGCGACCTGCCCCTTGTCGTCGCTCGCACCCCGCCCGCGGATCTCGTCGCCGCTGATCACGGGCTCGAACGGCGGGTGCTCCCACCGGTCGAGCGGATCGACCGGCTGCACGTCGTGATGGCCGTAGACGAGCACGGTGGGGGCGTCCGGATCGTCCGCCGGCCAGCACGCGAACACGGCCGGGAGCGCCGGTCCGTCGTCCCAGATCTCGACCTCCGGCCAGCCGTCCTCACGGAGTGCGCCGGCCAGCCACTCGGCGGATCTGCGCACGTCAGGGTGGTGCGCGGGGTCGACCCCGATGCCCGGAATCCTGATCCACTCGCAGAGCCCGGCCACGAAGGAATCGGCCAGCGCGGCGACAGCGGCGCGTTCAGTGCGTTCGGAATGACGAGAATCACCTGCCACGGCCGTGGAGAATAGGCCAGCCCCACCTCGCCTACGCGGCGTAGGCATGACAGGGTGACGCCATGGAACCAACCCGTTCCCGAGCGCGGTCGGCGCTGGCGCTCGCCGCACTGCTAGGCCTGGCCGGAGCAACCCACTTCACCAGGCCGAAGTACTACGACGCGATCGTCCCGCGCGCCCTCCCCGGCACCCCGAGGCAGTGGACGTACGTGTCCGGCGCAGCCGAACTGGCCGTGGCCGCCGCAGTCGCCGCGCCCCGAACCCGCCGCCACGGCGCACTGGCCGCAGCCGCCTTGTTCGTCGCGGTGTTCCCGGCGAACGTGAAAATGGCTCTTGATTTCCGGGACAAATCCCCCAAAGCCCGCGCCATCGCCTACGGCCGCCTGCCACTGCAGATCCCGCTCGTCGCATGGGCGTGGAAAGTGGCGAAAGCATCCCCATGACCACCCTGGGTAATCCTTAACCAAGTATCCCGCAAACGCTGTCATTTTCTGCGCGAGGAACCTTAGGATGCGCCCTGTGCAAACGCTTCTTGAGCGCGCCGCAACCGCACTCGGCTGGGAGGGTGTCGTCGTTCCCGACGTCGCCGTCCTGGGCCAGCAGGTGTCCGCGGTCGTGCGTTTGCTGCCCGACGTGCACGAGTGGAGAACCGGGAACGGCTGGCCCCCTCGTGCCGACCCGTCGTGGTTCCGCTCGTGGTTCGAGCCCGAGGCGCACGACCGCCTCCCCGTAGCCGCCGTGGAGCTCGTGGGCGTCCTGGTGAGCGAGTCCACGACGGACCGAGCCCTCCAGTCGTGCGGCACCCTCCTGACCCTGGCGCCGTGTGCGGTGATGCTCCCCCGCACCGACGAGTCCCAGGCCTGGTCGTTCATCGAGCTCGACTACTACGGGATCGGCGTCGTCGTGGGCGACGAGGCCTCGGCGGACCTGATGGTGCCGCCGGAGGACCGGTCGCCCGAGTTCGGGCCTTCGCTGTTCGGGCGGTGGCTGCTCGAGGTGCTGTACGAGCGGGTGCTGAAGGCTTCGCACGCGCCGGCTGGGAGCAGCTCGCAGGGTTGAGCCGCTGCTGGCAGGGTTGCGGGTGGTAGCTCGCGTGCCGGCAGGTCGAGGGTGGTTCGCGCTTCGGCAGGGCCGAGAGCGGCAGCTCGCGTGCCAGCAGGGCCGAGGGCGGCAGCTCGCGTGCCAGCAGGACCGAGAGCGGCAGCTCGCGTGCCGGCAGGACCGAGAGCGGCAGCTCGCGTGCCAGCAGGACCGAGAGCGGCAGCTCGCGTGCCAGCAGGACCGAGAGCGGCAGCTCGCGTGCCAGCAGGACCGAGAGCGGCAGCTCGCATGCCGGCAGGGCCGAGGGCGCTGGTTCGCGCTCCTGTTGCCGGTTCGTCGCTCTTTGCCGGTTCCTCGCGCTCCGTGGCTGGTTCCTCGCGCTCCTGCCCGGTTCACGGCCCCCAGGCAGTCACATCCGAGTCGGCAACGCGGCCGCGGACCGAGATGCCGTCGAAACCCCACAACTCTTGAGCCGCTGCCGTCGCACGACGTCCTGCCGTCGCACGCCAGCCCTGACGTCCACACAGTCCTGACGGAGGGCGCTGAGGCCGGCCCGCCGCTGCCCCCGCGCGCTTCCTTGTCACGCAACGAGCGAGAAGCGCTTTCGGTTCCCGTCTATCCACAGGCTACCCAGCTGCCGATAACCCCAGGTCAGAAAGCCGCAACCTGTGGACAACTCGCGATCATGGACAACGTGCGGGCAGCGTCTGATCAACTCACCGCTGTCCGTGCGCCGCCACAACCCGCGAACCACAGCCGCGCGCCACGGACCCACACGCCGCGAACGTGCCCCGTCCCACCGGACCCGCGTGCTCACGACTCCACGGACCGGATCAGGTCCTTCAGGCCCTGCTCCTCCAGCAGGTCCGCCGGCCTCACCGTGTGGTCGTGCCGCACGTAGTGGAACGCGGCCCGCACCGTCTCCAGCGGCGCACCCACCAGGGCCGCCCACGCCAGCCGGTATGCCGCGAGCTGCACGGACAGCGCCGGCAGGGCCTCGGCCTCGGGGACGGCGCCGGTCTTCCAGTCGACCACGGTCCAGCCGTCGGCGTCGCGGTACACCGCGTCCATGCGGCCGCGGACCGAGATGCCGTCGAACTCCGCCTCGAACGGCACCTCCACGTCGTGCGGGGTGCGGTCCGCCCAGGCGCTGGCCAGGAACGACTCCTTCAGCCTCTCCAGGTCCGCGTCCGGTGAGGCGTCGGCGTCGCCTGCTCCTGGGAGGTCGTCCAGGTCCAGGAGCCGGGTGGCGCCGAAGCGGTTCTCGAGCCACGTGTGGAAGGCCGTGCCGCGGCGGGCCAGCGGGTTCGGTGGGAACGGGAGCGGGCGGCGCAGGCGGCGGGCCAGTTGGTCCGGGTCCTTGGCCAGTTCCACGAGCTGTGAGACCGAGAGGTGTGCCGGCAGGGCCACCTGTTCGCGGCGGTTCTGGGACGCCGCTCGTTCTGCCAGCAGGACGTCGACGTCCCTGGCCCAGCCCTCCGGGTCGTCCTCCTCGGGCATTTCCGGGTCGTCCGGGACCACGTCGTCGGGGAGTGGTTCCGGTTCTGGCGGGAAGTCGTCGTCCGGCGGCTCGTCGGTGGGGGGCGGGTAGTCCTCGTCGAGCAGTTCGGGTTCGGGCTCGTCGAAGATCAGCGGCAGTGGCTCTGGCGGGGTGTTGCGGAGGGTGTCGAGGGCGGCCAGGACCATTTCGGCGCCTTCGACCACGGCGTCGCGGCGCTTGCCCAGGGGGTCTGACGGCCAGATCGAGGACTTCACGTCCTCTGCCAGCGGGTTCGGGGTGTCGGCGTCGGGTTCCGGGGTCCACACGGAGATGTCGCCCGGTGGGTTTTCCCGTTGCAGGACCTCGTGCATCTCCTGCAGGAAGACGGACGGGCCCTTGGGCTTGTCGCCTGCCTCCGCCCACCAGTGGCCCGACATCAGCAGGCTGTGCTCGGCTCGGGTGACGCCCACGTAGAAGAGGCGGCGTTCCTCGACCAGGCGGCGGTCTTCGAACTCCTCGGCGTGCAGGGTGAGGGCCTCGTCGACCTCCTTGCGGTTGTAGCCCGCGGACAGCTTCAGCGTCGGGAGGTCGGCCGAGTCTCCTCGCAGGGCGGCGGGGAGGTCGGTCACGTTCTTCAGCCAGCACGAGGACTTCTTGCGCCCCGGGAACACGTCGCGCACCAGGTGCGGCAGCGCGACGATCCTCCACTCGAGGCCCTTCGCCGAGTGGACGGTGAGGATCTGCACGCGGTCCTCGGAGACCTCGACCTCGCCGGGTTCCAGGCCGTCTTCGGCGTGTTCGGCCGTGTAGAGGTAGTCGAGCAACGACGGGAGCGTCGCGGACGGGGAGGCCGCGGCGAAGTCCGTCACGACGTCGGAGAACGCGTCGAGGTGGGCCCGGCCGACCATGCCGGGACGCGACATCGACTCAATGTCGAGCAGCAGGGTGCGTTCCACGTCGGCGACCAGTTCGGACAGCGGCTGGTCGAGCCTGCGCCGCAACGCCGCGAGCTCGCCGCCGAGCCGCCGGATCCGCCGGTAGCCGTCGGACGAGTACGCGTCGGCGTCTCCTGGGTCGTCGAGGGCGTCCGCGAGGCCTGCCTGTTCGGCGTGTTCACCGGGCAGGGCGTCCGCGAGGACCAGGAGTGGATCGTCCACAACGGACTGTCGCGGTGCGACGCCCGCCAGTTCCCTCGCCCGGGACCAGAGCGCGGCCAGGTCGACGGCCGCGAGGCGCCAGCGCGAGCCGGTCAGCAGGCGGGCCGCGGCGGTGCCCGCCAACGGGTCGACCAGGACCCGCAGCGCCGACACCAGGTCGCGCACCTCGGGTTCGTCGAGCAGGCCGCCGAGGCCCACGACCTCGACGGGCAGGCCTCGTTCACGCAGGGCCGCGGCGATGGCGGCCATGTCCGAACGGCGGCGCACCAGCACGGCCGCGGTCGGCGGCACCCCCTCGGCGTCGAGGTGTGCTTCCCACTGCGCCGCGAAGTTGTCCGCCATCCAGTCGAGCTCGGCGCGGATGTCGGTGTGCAGCGCCAGGCGGACGTCGCCGGGTCCGGCGCCTGGCCTGGCGCGCAGTTCCTCGACGTCCAGACCGGCCTCGCGCAACGGCAGCGACACGGCGTTCGCGAGCTCGAGGACCTCGGGCGGGTTGCGGAAACTGGTCAGCAGACCGAACTTCGTCGCCGGAGGGAAGTCGTCGACGAAGCGCGGCAGGTTCGCGGCCGACGCCCCGCGCCAGCCGTAGATGGCCTGCGCCGGGTCGCCGACGGACGTCACCGGCATCGGCTCGCCGTCGCCGAACAACGACCGCAGCAGCACGCGTTGCGCGTGGCCCGTGTCCTGGTACTCGTCGAGCAGGACGGCGCCGTACCGCTCGCGTTCCCCGGCGGACACCTCGTCGAAGGCGGCGAGCTGTGCGGCCAGCGACATCTGGTCCGCGAAGTCCAGCGCCGCTTCCTTGCGCTTGCGCTGCTGGTAGGCGTCCAGCAACGGCAGCATTGCGATCCGCAGCCGTTGGGCCGCAACGATTTCCTTCAGCTTCTCCGGCAACGCGTCCCGCTGGCGGGGAGCGCGCGGAGCGTTCTCGACCAGCGCGCAGAACTCGAGCGCGTGCGCCTCCAGCTGCTCGGGCGTCACGAGGTGCTCGCCCAGCTCACCGGCGAGCGACAGCAGGTACCCGGTGACCGTCGCCGGCACCTTGTCCGTGTCGAGGTCCTTCGCCCACGTCGAGACGACCCGGTGCGCGAGCTGCCACGACGCCGTCTGCGTCAGCAGCCGGACGCCGGGCTCCACCGGCAGCCGCAGCCCGTGCTCGGTGACGAGGCGGCCCGCGTAGGCGTGGTACGTCAGCACCACGGGCTCGCCGGTCAGGACGGCCATCTTGCGTTCGCCGCTGGGGTCGAGCTCGTCCAGCAGGGACGATCCCGCGAGCCTGCGCAGCCGGGCACGCACTCGGTCCGCGAGCTGGCGTGCGGCCTTGCGCGTGAACGTCAGGCCGAGCACGCGATCGGGCAGCACGAGGCCGTTCGCGACCAGCCACACGACGCGTGCGGCCATGGTCTCGGTCTTGCCGGCGCCGGCGCCCGCCACGACCAGCGCGGGTCGCGCGGGTGCGGCGATCACCTCGGCCTGCTCGGGTGTCGGCTTGTTCAGCCCGAGCGCCTCAGCGATCTCAAACGGGCTGACGGTCACCGGTACATCTTCCTACCTGGGCCGGACGGGTCCGCACCACCCGGGACGGTGTGTTCGCCGACAGTTCCGGCGCGAGAAACGCGCAGGTCAGGAAGCCGGCCTCGGAGGTCGCGGCCGGGAGCACCCTGGGCGGCCGGGGCACCGCGGAAACCACGCGGGCCCAGCCGAGCGCGCTCAGCCCGCCTCGCTGGCGACCCGCCGCAGATGTGAAGCAGGACCGGCAGAGCGCGCCCAGCACTGCGCCTGGTGGCTGGCCCGCCGCAGAACCACATGTGCCTGGCAGAGCGCACACAACCCGCCTCACGGCAGCTCCACCGCAGAAGCCACGCGGGCCCGTAGAGCGTGCTCAGCATCGCGACCGGCGGCTTGCGCACCGCCGAGACCACGCAGGCCCGACAGAGCGCGCCCAGCACCACGACCGGCAGCCGGCCCGCCACTGAAACCGCGGGGGCCTGGCACAGCGCACCCGGCGCCCGACCCGCCGCGGAAGCCACACGGGCGCAGCAGAGCCCGTCCAGCGCCGCACCCGGTGGCCAGCCCGCTGCCGAAAGCACGCAGGCCCGACAGAGCGCACCCGGCAACGCCCCTAGCGCCCGACCCACCGCCGAAACCACGCAGGCCCGACAGAGCCCGTCCAGCACCGAACCCAGCGGCCAGCCCACCACCGAAACCACGGAGGCCCGGCCGGATACGCCCGTCAGCCCGCCCACCGCGGGTCGCGCGGCCGGGTGGCCGTGCCTGGGCGCCTGGGTGCCCGGCACCGTGCTCGATCAGGGGAAGCCGGCGGATCAACGGTGCTTACTCGCTGACCTGCCGCCCGGACGGGTGCACCGGGCACGTCGTGCGCGCCGGGCAGCGGTCGCAGTCCGCGTTCTCCCGGGCCGTGTAGTTCGGGCCCAGCACCGACTCCGCTGCGCCCTGCACGACCTCCAGCCACGCCTGCACGCCCTGTTCGTCCAAAGGCGCCTGGGTGCGTTCGACAGCTCCTGTCTTCTTGTCCTCCTTCGCCACGTAGAGCAGGCGGGCGCCGCCCGGCTCCGATCCGAGTCCGATGTGGGTGAAGCCGCCCAGTGACGAGGCCAGCTGGTAGACCGCGAGCTGCGGGTGTTCCTGCGCGGACTCCTTCGACACCGGGCTCTTGCCCGTCTTGAGGTCGATCACGATCGGGCGGCCGTCGGCGTCCTGTTCCAGGCGGTCCACCCGGCCGCGGACCTGCAGCCACGGGCCGCCGTCGCGCTTCGGGACGTCGACGACCATCTCCTCCTCGACCGCTACCTGCGTGAGCTGGCTGCGGCTCATGGCGAGCCAGGCGAGGAACGTGTCGAGCATCTTCTCCACGCGCAGGCGTTCGCGGCGGGAGAACCACGGCGCGCCGGCGTCGACCGCGGCCCACGCCTCGTCCAGCTTCACGCGCAGCTGGGCCGAGTCCGCTCCGGACGACGCGGCCTGCGCCAGGGCGTGGACGAGCGTGCCCGTCACCGAGGCGAGCTCCGCCGGGTCCTGGCCGCCGTGCCGTTCGACGACCCACCGCAGCGGGCACTTCGTGATCACCTCGATGGTCGACGGCGTCACGCTGACCTTCTGCTCTTCGGTCCACAGTGGAGCGTCGACGGACACCTCCGCCAGGCCGTACCAGGACTCCGGGTGCGCTCCGGGCACGCCCGCCTCGGCCAGCCTGGCCAGCTGTCCGGCGGCACGCGCGCGCCGGTCCGGGTGCTCCGAGTCCGAGCACACCACCCGGCGCAGCTCGCCGACGAGCTCACCGAGCACCAGGCCGCGCTGCGGGCGGTGCAGCTTCCGTTCGTCCTCGGCGGACGACTCGATCTCGTCGAGGAACCGCGAGGGCTGCTCGTCCTCGCCGCGCACCGCGCTGATCAGCAGCTTTGAGCGCGCGCGGGAGGCGGCGACCAGCAGCAGCCGGCGTTCCTCGGCGAGGATCGGCGCCACCGCCGACACCGACGGCTCCAGCCCCGCCAGCACGTCCACCATGCGTTCGACGCCGAGGACGGTGCCGCGCAGCCTCAGGTCGGGCCAGCTGCCCTCCTGGACGCCGGGCACCGCGACGACCTCCCACTCGCGCCCGGCCGCGGTGTGCGCCGTCAGCACGGACACCGCCTCGCCCGTCGGGGCGGAGGCGGCGAGCGTGTCACCGACGATCCGTTGCGACTCCAGGTAGTCCGCGAACCCGGCGACCCCCGACCCGGGCAACCGGTCGACGTACTTCGCGGCGGCCTCGAACAACGCCACGATCGCGTCGAGGTCGCGGTCCGCCTGCATGCCCGGCATGCCGCGCCGCGCCGACTGCGCCACCCAGCGGTCCTGCAACCCGGTCGCCGTCCACAGGTCCCACAGCACGACCTCGACGGACTTGCCCGCCTCGATCGCCTTGCGCGCCAACGAGAGCAGGTGCCCGATCCGCCGCGCGGGCAACGATTCCGCGTCCTCCAGTGCCGCCAGCCGGTCCGCGGTCTCGACGACCTCGACCAGCAGGTCGCCGCTCGGCCTGTCGCCCCCGGCCGCCATCTCCAGCCGCCGCAGGCCACGCCGCAACCGCCGCAGCGCCAACGGATCCGCGCCACCGTACGAGGAGGACAGCAGCATCGCCGCCGTGTCCTCGTCCAGCGACCCCGGCGAGGCGGCGGCACGGACCAGGGCCAGCAGCGGGCGCACGGAAGGCTGCTGCGCCAACGGCAGCTCGTCCGACGCGACGGACACCGGCACCCCGGCGGCGAGCAGCGCTCGTTGCAACACCGGCAGGGACAACGTCGCCGACCGCACCACCACGGCCATCTGCGACCACGGCACCTCGTCGGCCAGGTGCGAGCGCCGCAGCTGGTCCGCCACCCACGTCGCCTCCTGCGCGGACGACGCGAGCAGCCGCACCTGCACGGACCCCTCGCCCTCCACGGGATCCACCACCCGCGCGGGAGAGGCACCGGGCAGCCGCGACGCGAGCCGCGCCACCGCGTCCCGCACCTCCGGCATCATCCGGTGCGACTGGCGCAGCACGACCGTCTCGCCGTCCGCGTCCCGCAGGATCTCCGGATCGGCGCCGCGGAACGTGAAGATCGCCTGGTCCGGGTCGCCGGCCAGCACGAACCGCGCGGCACCCGACCCCAGGGACCGGATCAGCGAGTACTGCATCGGGTCGAGGTGCTGCGCGTCGTCGACCAGCAGGTACCGGACCCGGCGCCGTTCGGCGAACAGCAGGTCCTCGTCGTTCGCGAACGCCGCGTAGGCCGACGACACCAGCTCGGCCGCGTCGTAGGCCGGGGCGTACGCCGTCGCGGAGTCCATGCCGGACAACAGGTTCACGGCCTCGTACTGCGCCCCGAACCGCCCGGCCGCCACCCACTCGTCGCGCCCGTGCTGCTCGCCGAGCTCGACCAGGTCCTCCGGCCCGAGCCCGCGCTCCGCCGCCCGCAGCAGCAGGTCCCGCAGCTCGTGCGCGAATCCCGGCAGCTCCAGCGCGGGCCGCAGCCGCTCCGGCCACTTCAGCGCGCCCAGCTCCACGTCGCCGGCGAGCAGCTCGCGCACCATCGCGTCCTGGTCCGGCCCGGACAGCAACCGCGGCGGCGGCTCGCCCAGCAGCACCGCCTGGTTGCGCAGCACCGCGAACGCGTAGGAGTGCACGGTCCGGACCAACGGCTCGCGGATCGCCGACAGATGCCCCGTCAGCAACGAGGTGATCTGCGCGCGCAACGCCACCGACGCCCGCCTGTTCGCCGTCAGCACGAGCACGTTCTCGGGATCGGCCCCGTGCTCCAGCACGACGTGCGCGGCCAGTTCGGCGAGCAGCGTCGTCTTGCCGGTGCCGGGGCCGCCGAGCACGCGGACGAAGCCCTCGTGCCCGAAGACCCGCTGGGCAGCGGCGTCCCACCGGGGACGCGGGCGCGTCTCCGGCTTCCGGCGGACCAGCTGGGGTGGAAGTGCCACGCATCGATTGCACCACGCGGCACCGACAAGATCGTCGAAGCCCGCCGCGAGCCGGGCAACCGCGCTGTTCAGAGCCGTGAACGGGACGCACCGCCAGTCGGCCGAAGCTGCAGGCCGTTTTCGTCTACCTTCTTGACAGAGAGAGGTGGTCTAGTCCATTTTTGAAGACGTTGTGAGCCCCCTCACTGCCAGCTGCGCCGCCCTGGACCGAGCAGTCTCCGGAGGACTGATGAAGCGGTTCCTCGTCGGCGCCGTCGCCGCCACGTGCGCGGCGATCATGCTGCCCACGACCGCCCAGGCGGCCGTGGACCCCGTGCTCGCGGCGCCCTACCTCTACCAGTGGGGCGGTCAGCCCAACCCCGCCACGGTCATGCAGCAGACGGGCATCAAGAGCTTCACCCTCGCGTTCATCCTCAGCGACGGCACCTGCAACCCGAAGTGGGACGGCTCCCGCTCGCTGACCGGGTCGGACAAGACACTCGTCAACTCGATCCGCGCGGCCGGCGGTGACGCGGTGCCGTCGATCGGCGGCTGGTCCGGCAACAAGCTCGGCCAGTTCTGCAGCTCCCCCGCCGCACTCGCGGGCGCCTACCAGAAGGTGATCGACGCCTACCAGCTCAAGGCGATCGACATCGACATCGAGGCCGCCGAGTTCGAGAACAACACCACGCAGGACCGCGTGCTCGGCGCGCTGAAGATCGTCAAGCAGAACAACCCCGGCGTGAGGACGGTCATCACCATGCCGACCGACCGCACCGGTCCGAACTCGTGGGGCAAGCGCCTGATCACGCGGGCCAAGGAACTGAACGCGCCGATCGACACGTGGGCCGTCATGCCGTTCGACTGGGGCAGCAGCGGTGACATGCTCGCCCTCACCAAGAGCGCCGTCGACGGCCTGAAGAACCACGTCAAGTCGACGTTCGGCCTCACCGACGACGCGGCGTACCGGCGCAGCGGCCTCTCGTCGATGAACGGCAAGACCGACACCGGCGAGACCGTCACCCCGCAGAACTTCCGCGACATCGTGACGTGGGCGAACTCCAAGCACCTGGCGCGCGTCTCGTTCTGGGCCGTGAACCGCGACAAGGGCAACTGCGGCGCGATGAGCTCCTCGTGCAGCGGCATCAACCAGCAGACCTACGAGTTCACCAAGGCACTGGCCGAGTTCACCGGCTAGCGCGAGAACTTCTCCGGTGACCGGACGTGACCCCGACCCCGTCCGGTCACCGGAGTCCCAGCTCCTGCACGAAGTCCCCCGGCGTGCGGGCCACGCCGAAGTGGTCCCCGGTGGCGAAGTCCGCACCGGCGTCGAACCACCACTGGGCCTGCTCCGCGCTCTCGATCCCCTCCACGGCGACCGACACGCCCCGTTCCTGCAGCAACGGCAGCAGCGCCACCACGTACGGAGACCGGGACGCGACCAGGCCGCGCGCCACCCGCACGGCCCGCACCGGCAGGTCGGCCTCGAGCAGGCCGAAGTCCAGCGGTCCCATGCCGAAGTCGTCGATCGCCGTCAGCACGCCCATGCGGGACAGCACGGCCACGTTGTCCGCCGCGTCGGGCTCGGACAGCACGGAGCCGGGCACGCTGATCATCAGCTGCTCGGGCGGCACCCCGATCTCGTCGAGCACCTCCACCACCCGCGAGACCAGGTCCGCGTCGGACGACTGGTGCGCGGTGAGCCGCACGGCCAGCGGCTCGTCGAAATGCCCGCTCTGCCGCCACCACGACGACTGGCCGGCGGCGACCCGCAGCAGCCACCCGCCGAGCGGCAGGATCAGGCCGGTCTGCTCGGCGAGGCCGGCGCACCTCTCGTGGTCGAGCGCACCGGACTCCGGTCTGTCCCAGTGGAGCTCCGCCTCCGCACCGGTGACCGCGCCGTCCGACAGCCGGACGACCGGGCGGTACCGCACGGTGATCTCGCCGTTCTCCCACGCGGCCGGCATCTCCACGGCCAGCGCGTCGTCGCGGCGCTCCTCGGCGTCCTGACCGGCGTGGAACAGCTCCCACTGCCCGCGCCTGCCCTTCTTGGCCCTGCGCAACGCCCTCTCGGCCGCGCGCAGCACGTCGAGGGGTTCCTGCTCGCTGCCCGGCCGGTGCACGACGCCCGCGCTCATCGACGCGGACACGCCGTGGCCGTCCACGAAGGTCGGCTCGGACATCAGGTCCTCGTTGATGGCCTTCATGATCGCGTCGATGCCCGGCGTGGTCGCCGTGTTCTCCACGAGCACGCCGAACTCGTCGCCGCCGAACCGGGCGATCATGACCTTCTCACCCGCCAGCAACGCTTTCAGGCGCCCGGTCACGTGCTGCAGGTACCGCTCGACGACCCGGCCGCCGAAGCTGTCGCGCAGCATGCCGAACGCGTCGAGGTCGAGGTGGAAGACGGTGACGCCGTGCTCGGGGTCGGCCTTGCGCAGCGCGATCTCGAGCTGGGTCGTGAAGAACTGGCGGTTCGGCAGCCCGGTCAGCACGTCGTGCAGCGCCTGCCGTTGCAGTTCTCCCTGCAGCAGCGCCAGTTCGGTGCCGTCCTCGACCACCACGACGAAGTGCATCGGCTCGCCGTCGGCGCCGCGCAGCAGTGACGCCGCCAGCGTCACCGGAGCGGAGTCGCCGTCCTCGCGCAGCAGCCGTTGCGACTGCCGGAAGCGTTCGACGGTGCCGTCGGCGAGGTCGGTCATCGACTCCCGCAGCGTCTCGACGAACGACGGCTCGATCAGGTCGAGCAGCGGGGTGCCGGTGAGCTCGTCCGCGGTGCGCCCGAGGATCTGGCCGATGGCCGCGTTCACCTGGAGCAGCCGGCCTTCGAGGTCGACGATCAGCACACCGTTGGTGGACGACGTGACGACCTCGTTGAACCGGGCCTGGCTCTCCTTGAGGTTCCAGTTCGCGTCGCGGACGGCCTTGAGCAGCGACCGCTGCATGCTCTCCTGCTGGGCCAGCACGGACTCCGCGTTCGCCGCGGTGAACCCGGCACCGAGCGCGCCGACGGCGAGCACGATCCGTTCCGCGTACCGCGAGAGCGGCTGGAACTCAGGCAGCGCGAGCAGCCCCTTGCCGAGGACCTCGGTGGTGCAGCGCAGACCGAACTTACCCAGATGGCCCAACGCCGCGAGGTCCGCGCCCGCCGCCTCGATCGGCGCGGTGGTGAACGGTTCCTCGTGCAGCATCGAGCACAACGCGTCCAGCCGGACGCCCAGTTCGTCGTCGAGATCGTCCCGGCCGAGGGGAATCGCGACTGCTCCGAGCAGGCGATACGACCATTTCCGGGCGAGCGTCGTCCGCGCCCGCGCATTGTCCTGAGGCGAGGGCGTCGTATCGGGTATTCGACTCGGGTTGGACATTCGGAGGGCCGCCTCGCAGTGGGCTCTGAGGTCCGGCAGTTTACCCACGCAGAGTCGGCGCCGCCTCAACCGGCCGCGTGAATCAAGTTCACACCATCGAGAATGGTTATGGCTTCCGGCCGACGCCCGCGAACGCGATCCTGTTCACCGCCGGATCATCGGAGATGTCGCCGGGACCAACGGGCCGCCATTCGGCGAACTTGACGAGTCCGGGCTCGACCAGCTCGAAATCGCCGAAGAAGGACTCGATCTCCGCGCGGTCGCGATAGGCGACGGCACCGCCGCCCGACTTGGCCATCCGGTCCGTCACGGACCTGGCCTCGTCGTTGACGTGGTCGCCCGCCATGTGCGAGATCGCGAGGAAGCTCCCGCTGGGCAGGGCCTCGCGATAGCGCTTGAGCAGGCTCTGCGGGTCCGCGTCGTCGGGCACCCAGTGGACCATGAACAGCATCAGCAGGCCGACCGGCTGGTCGAGGTCGATCAGCCGCTTCACCTCGGCACTGCCGAGGATGCTGTCCGGGTCCCGCATGTCGGCCTGCAGCACGCCGACGCGGTCGTTGCCCGCGACGATCAGTTCACCGTGCGCCACGGCGACGGGGTCGCGGTCCACGTAGACGACCCGGCTGGACGGGGCCTCGTCCTGCGCGACCTCGTGCACGTTGGCCACGGTCGGGATGCCCGAGCCGATGTCCAGGAACTGGCGGACGCCCTGCTCGGTCATGAACCGCACCGCCCGGCGCAGGAAGGCCCGGTTGAGCCTGGCCGCGCTGCGCGAGTTCGGCATCATCTCCTCGGCCTTGTCGCCCATCACGCGATCGACCGCGAAGTTGTGCGCGCCCCCGAGCAGGTAGTCGTACACCCGTGCCGCACTCGGCACCGAAACGTCGACGCTCTGCGGAACCCAGTTCTGCCCGTCGGACACGACGACCCACCCTCTTCAGGTTGCGGACGCACTAGCTTAGTCACGCACAAAGCGCGAGCGACTACGCCGCAAGTGTGAACACACTCCACCCGATCGGGCACTGTCACTCTCGACCGAACGACTCATAGGGTGGCCCGATCTCTTTCCACCTCGCGAGGAGCGATGATGTCCGTCCCGGTGGCACCCGGTCGGCTGCCATTTCTCGGGCATTCGTTGCCAATGCTCAGGAAAAGATTCGCATTCACCGGGAATTTACGAGGCCAGGGTGATCTGGTCGAAGTACACCTCGGGCCGATGCGCGCCTATTTCGTCGCCAGTCCGGCTTTGACGCACCAGGTGCTGGTCACCGACGCGCCGAAGTTCCACAAAGGCCGGATGTACGACAAGTTCCGCCCGTTCGTCGGCAACGGCCTGGCCGTGTCGAGCGGTGCCTTCCACCTGCGCCAGCGCCGGATGATGCAGCCGGCGTTCCACCGCGACCGGATCGCGGGCTACGCGGACACCATGCTCCGCGCGACGCTCGACCTGCTGGACGGGTGGCGTCCCGGCGACGTCAGGCAGCTCGAGGCCGACATGCAGGGCCTGGCTGTCACGATCGTCGGTGAGTCGCTGTTCTCCGCCGAGATCGGCAAGAAGGCGATCGACGAGTCCCGCCGCTCGGTCTTCGTGATCATCCGCAACGGGATCCTGCGCGCGCTCTCACCGGGGTTCGTCGAGAAGCTGCCCATCCCGGCCAACCGCGAGTTCGACGAGGCCATCGCCCGGATGCGGGCCATCGTCACCGAGGTCATCAAGAGCCGCGGCGGCGACGAGACCGACCACGGCGACCTGCTGTCGACGTTGCTGATGGCGCGCGACCCCGACACCGGCGAACCGATGACCGGCGACCAGGTCTTCGACGAGGTCATCACGCTGCTCACCGCGGGCATCGAGACCACCGCGCTCGCCCTGGCCTGGATCTTCCACGAGATCGCCGCCAACCCCGAGGTCGAACGGCGGGTCGCCGCGGAGATCGACGAGGTGCTGGCCGGGCGCGAGATCACGATCGACGACGTGCCGAAGCTGACCTACCTCGGCCAGGTGGCGCAGGAGGTCCTGCGCAAGTACCCGCTCTGGCTCGTCATGCGCCGCACCGCCGAGGAAGTGAACCTCGGTGGCGCCGTGCTGCCGCCGGGCACCGAGGTGATCCTCAGCCCGCACACCATGCACCACGACCCGCAGAACTTCCCGGAGCCCGAGCGCTTCGACCCGGACCGCTGGACACCCGGCCGAGCGAAAGAGCTGCCGAAGGGCGCGTTCGTGCCGTTCGGCGGCGGCATCCACCAGTGCATCGGAAACCACTTCGCGCTGACCGAGATCGCCATCGTCGTGGCGACGGTCTGCGCGCGCTACCGGCTGGTCCCCGACCGGCCCGTGCGCACCAAGTTCACGAACGCGGCCTACCCCAACGACCTGATGATGAAGGTCGTCCCCCGCTAGCTGGAGGTTGTTTCCCCCATGCGTTTCCGTCGGCTCTGTGCCGCCGTGCTGCTCGCTGCCCTCCTCCCGGTTCCCGCTCCGGCCAGCGCCGCGGCGACCACCTGCGAGGACGTGTACACGCCCGTCCAGTTCGGGCTCATCCGGCAGACGATGTACGGCAGGCTGTGCGTCCCGCAGGGAGCCACGACCGTGCAGGTGCTCGTCCCCGGTGGCACGTACACCAGTGGTTACTGGGACATCCCGGTCGAGGGTGAGACCCGGTCGGTGACCCGCGCGATGAACAGCGCGGGCGTCGCCACGATGGCGGTGGACCGGATCGGCTCGGGCAAGAGCTCGAAGCCGTTGAGCATCCTCGTCGACGTGCCGAACCAGGCCGAGGCGGTGCACCAGATCATCCAGAACCTGCGCCCGCGGTTCTCGAAGGTCCTCGTGGGCGGGCACTCCATCGGCTCGGCCATCGCGATGGCCGAGGCCGGCCGGTACCGCGACGTCGACGGTGTCCTGATCACCGGCATGACGCACCAGTGGGACTACGTCAGGGCCGTGCCCGCGCTGACGAACCTGATCCCCGCCGTGATCGACCCGAAGCTGAGCCTGCGGGGCCTCGACGTCGGCTACCTGACGACGGCACCGGGCACGCGCTACAGCATGTTCCACGCGCCGGGGCCGAGCGTTCCCGCCGTGAACACCCTGGACGAGGCGACGAAGGACGTCGTGTCGGCGAGCGAGTTCGTGACCACCGCGCTGATGTCGAACCTCGTGCTGCCGGTGAGCGCGCTCATCGACGTGCCGGTGATGACCGTCCAGACGTCGAACGACTACTTCTGCGGCACCCCGCCGCTCGGCGCCGACTGCTCGTCCGCCGCGGCACTGGTCCGGTCCGAGAAACCGTTCTACCCCAAGGCACCGCGGGTCGACGGCTTCGTCGTGAACGGGTACGGGCACGTCTTCAACTTCGACACCAAGACGGCCGGCCGGTACCACTCGGCCGTCACCGCATGGCAGCGCGGCCTCTAGGAGATCTTCCGCAGGAACTCGCCCGCGTCGAGCGGGGAGCCGTAGTGGGCGCCGATCGCGAGGTCGGCGCCCTTCTCCTGCCACCACTTCTCCTGCTCGGCGGTCTCGATGCCGTCCACGCAGAGGTTCACGCCCAGCTCGTGCACGGCCGGGATCAGCGCGGCCGAACGGGGATCCTGCCGGTGCACCAGGTCCTTCGGCACCAGCACGGACACCACCTGCAGCTCCGAGAGCCACGCCAGGTCGCGCGGGCCGAGCCCGAAGTCGTCGAGGGCGATGCGCACGCCCATGTCCGCGAGCGTGCCCAGGTTGTCCGCCGCGCCGGCCACGCCCAGCACGCCCACCGGCATGCTCAGCGTCAGCCTGGCGGCCGGCATCGCGGTCTCCTCCAGCACCTTCGACACCCGTGACACCAGGTCCGCGTCGGTCGACTGGTGGTGCGTGAGCCGCACGCCGAACTGCTGGTCGAGCTCGCCGCGCTGGCGCCACCACTGGGCCTGGCCGGTGGCGATCCGGATCAGCCACTCGCCCATCGGCAGGATGAGGCCGCTCTCGTCGGCGAGCGCGGCGCAGCGGTCCGAGAGATCCCAGTGCAGCAACGCCTCGACGCCGGCCAGCCCGCCGGTCGCCAGGTCGCGCACGGGCTGGTAGACGACGCCGATGTCGCCCTGCTCCCACGCTCCCGGCATCACGACGGCGAGCGCCGCGTCACGGCGTCCGGTGGCGTCCTCGTTGGTGTGGAACAACTCCCACTGACCGCGGCGGTCTCGTTTGGCCTGCCGCAGGGCCAGGTCGGCCGTGCGCAGCAGCTCGACCGGGTCGACGTCGGCCAGTGGCCGGTGCACGACGCCCGCGCTCACCGACACCGCCAGGCCGTGACCGTCCACATAGGTCGGTTCGCCCAGGTCGGCGTTGATGGCGGCCATCGTGGTCGCGACGTCCGGGGTGAGCGCGGTGTTCTCCACGACGATGCCGAACTCGTCGCCGTCGAACCGCGCGATCATGGCCTTCTCGTGCGACATCACGGCCCGCAGCCTGCGCGCGACGTGCTGGAGCAGGTGTTCGCCGACGCGGGCGCCGAGGCTGTTGCACACCAGGCCGAACGCGTCGAGGTCGAGGTGCAGGATCGTCACGCCGAACTCGGGGTCGGCCCGGCGCAGCACCGTTTCGAGGTGGGTGGTGAAGAACTGCCTGTTCGGCAGGCCGGTCAGCACGTCGTGCAGCGACTGGCGGCGCAGTTCTCCTTGCAACAGGGCGAGTTCCGTGTCGTCGTCCGCCATCACCAGGACGTGGCTGGGCTTGCCCTCGTCGTCCCTGAGCAGCGACGCCGTGAGCGTCACCTTGGCGAAGTCCCCATCACCGCGCACGAGTTGCATCGGTTCGCGTTCGAACTCGGCGCGCTCACCCAGCACCCGTTCCATCATCTCGCGGAACACGACGATCGACGGCGGCGCTATGAGCTCGGCGAGACGGGTGCCCGCTGCGGGCGGACGTCCGATGATCACGCCGATCGACTCGTTGCCCCAGGCCAGTCTCCCGTCGAGACCGACGATCAGGATGCCGTTGGTGGACGAGGACGCGATGCCCTCGAACTTCGCCTCGCTCTGGCGCTGGTCGCGTTGCGCGTCGTGCGCGGCCTTGAGCAGCGAGCGCTGCATGCTCTCCTGCTGGTCCAGGATCGCGCGTGCCCTCGCGGCGGTGAAGCCGCACGTCAGCGCACCGATCCCGCCCACGACGCGGACCGTGTGCTGGTCGCTCGAGCGGAACTCCTCCAGCGCCAGCAAGCCTTTGCCGAGCACGTCGACCGTGCGTTTCAGCCCGGGCTCGTTGACGTAGCCGAGAGCGACGAGCCGTTCGCCGACCTCCTCGAACGGAGCAGGGTCGAACGGTTCGCTGTGCAGCGCCGCGCACAATGCGCCGAGCTGGGCGCCCAGTTCGGCGTCCAGCTCCTCTCTGCTCAGCGCGACTACGACGACGCTGCTGAGCAGGTAGCTCCACTTGCGCGACAAGGCTTCTCGCGCACGGACGGCGGCGGTGTCCTCAGGTGGAGCGGCATCGGGTCTTCGGCTCGGTTTCGTCATTCCCGTTGCCCTGTATGGGTTGGAGAGTGTCCGGCAGTGTACCCACCGGCAGTCGGCGCCCGTTGCGCCAACCGTGTGATCCTCCGACACTACTGCGTGGTTTCAGTCCTTACGACCGACCCCAGCGTACAAGAACATGTTCATCGACGCCTCGTCGGCGAAGTCACCGGGTCCGTCCGGGCGCCACTCCCCGCAGCCGACGAGCCCGGGCTCCACCAGCGAGAACCCGTCGAACAACGCGCTGACCCGCGCGTGGTCGCGCATGTGCATCTGGTCGGCGCTGCGGCTCTGGTTCACGACCGCGGCGGCCTGGTCGACGGTGTCGTCGATCTGGTCCTTGGCCACGTGCGTCATCACGAGGAAGCTGCCGGCGGGCAACGCGTCGCGGTAGTGCGCGACGAGCTTCTCCGGACCGTCCTCGTCGGGCACCCAGTGCATCATGAGCAGCATCAACAGGCCCACCGGTTCGTCGAGGCGCAGCAGCCTCGCGACCTCGGGACTCGACAGCACGGTCTCCGGTTTGCGCATGTCGGCCTGCACGATGGCGGCGTTGTCGTTGTCAGCCAACAACAATCGGCTGTGGGCGACGGCGACGGGGTCCTTGTCGACGTAGACGACGCGCGCGGCCGGGTCGCGTTCCTGGGCGACCTCGTGCACGTTCGCGACGGTCGGGATGCCGGAACCGATGTCGAGGAACTGGCGAATTCCCTGGTCCATCAGGAAGTTCACCGCCCGGCCGAGGAACCGGCGGTTGAGTCTGGCGACGTTCGGCAGTCCTGGAACCAGCTTCTCGATCTGGGTGCCGACCTGCCGGTCTGCGGCGAAGTTGTGGGCGCCGCCGAGGATGTAGTCGTAGACGCGGGCCATGCTCGGTACGTTCGTGTCGATGCCGAGCGGAACCCAGTTCTGGGTCTCTGCCACGGGGAACACCTCTTCGGTCGTTCGTGGCTCGTCGGGGAAGACGCACGAGCTTAGTCACCCGCGCGCCGCGCGCACTGCACCAACAGAGTGACGCCGAACCACCCGTTCAGGCACTGTCGTCTTACCCCAAACGGCTCCTAGGGTGGTCCATCCCCATTCGGCCCAACTCCACAGGAGTCCGGATGCCCGTCCCGGTGGCTCCCCACCGATGGCCGTTGCTCGGACACACCCCGTCGATGCTCACGCGGCGCGCCAGGTTCACCGACGCGCTGCACGAACAGGGCGACGTCGTGCGCCTCGACCTCGGCCCGCTGCACGCGCACTTCGTCACCAGCCCCGCGCTGACGCACGAAGTGCTGGTGTCACAAGGATCGAAGTTCCGCAAGGGCGCCATGTTCGACAAGTTCCAGCCCTACCTGGGGACGGGACTGCTGCTGTCGAACGGCGAGTACCACCTGCGCCAGCGCCGGATGATGCAACCGGCGTTCCATCGGGAACGGATTGAAGCCCATGCCTCGACGATGGCTCGTGCTGCTGCTTCGCTGGCTGCGCGGTGGCGCCCCGGTGAGGTCCGCGTCATCGAGGACGACATGCAGGAGCTCGCGGTCACCATCGTCGGCGAGACGCTCTTCTCGACGGAGATCGGCAGGCGCGCGGTCGAAGAGGTCCGCCGGTCCATCTTCACGGTCATCCAGCAGGGCATGATCCGCGCGCTGTCGCCGTCGTTCGTCGAACGATTACCGCTTCCCGGCAACCGCGAGTTCGACGCGGCCATCGCGCGCATGAAAGCCGTGGTGCTGCAGGTGATCGAGAGCTGGCGCGCGGACGGCCGCGACAACGGCGACGTCCTGTCGATGCTGCTGCTGGCGCAGGAGGACGGCGTCGGCATGACCGACCAGCAGACCTACGACGAGGTCCTGACCCTGCTCACCGCGGGCATCGAGACCACGGCGATCGCGCTGGCGTGGTCTCTCTACGAGGTGGGCAGGACACCGGAGATCGAGCAACGGCTGCACGCCGAGGTCGACGCGGTCGTCGGCGCCCGCGCGGTGACGTTCGCCGACGTCGCCTCGCTGCCGTACACGACGCAGGTCGTGCAGGAGACCCTGCGGATGTACCCGATCTGGTTCGTCATGCGCCGCACGCTGACGGAGGTGCGGCTCGGCGACGTCTCGTTGCCCGCGGGCGCCGAGGTGATCGTCAGCCCGCACGCCCTGCACCACGACGAACGCTACTTCCCGTCCCCGGAACGCTTCTGGCCCGAGCGGTGGACCCCCGAGTTCACCGCGGGCCTGCCCCGCGGCGCGTTCATCCCGTTCGGCGGCGGCAACCGCCAGTGCCTGGGCAACACCTTCGCCCAGACGGAGATCGTCATCACGCTGGCCACGATCGCCTCCCGCTGGAGGCTCGTGCCCACCCGTCCGGCGCGCGTGAGGTTCACGTCCGCGCCGTACCCCCGCGGCCTGCTCATGAAGGCCGTTCCCCGCGACTAGTTGGAGGTAGTACCCCCATGCGTTTCCGCCGGCTCTGCGCCGCGGCGCTGCTCGCCACCGGAATCCTGTCAGCCCCGCACACCGCTTCCGCCGCCACCACCTGCCAGGACGTCACCTACCCGGTGCGCATCGGCCTGACCCCGCTGGTCACCACGCAGGAGACGATGGCGGGCAGGCTGTGCGTCCCCGACGGCGCGAGGACCGTGCAGGTCCTGATCCCGGGCGGCACGTACGACCGCACGTACTGGGACGTCGGCTACGAACCGTCGACCCACTCGTTCACCCGGTCCCAGAACAGCGCGGGCTTCGCCACCCTCGCCCTCGACCGCCTGGGCACGGGCAGGAGCAGCAAACCGCTGAGCGCCCTGGTGACGGCGTCGACCCAGGCGAGCGCGGTCCACCAGGTCATCTCGACCCTGAAACCCCGCTTCACCAAGGTGATCGTCGCGGGCCACTCCATCGGCTCGGCGATGGCGATGATCGAGGCGGGCACGTACCGCGACGTGGACGGCGTGCTGGTCACCGGCTTCACGCACAAGATGAACTACATCACCGTCGTCCCGGTGCTGGCGAACATGATCCCGGCGCGCCTCGACGCCGGTTACCTCACCACGATGCCGGACACCCGCTACAACTCGTTCCACAAACCGGGCCCGCTCGTCCCGGGCTCGATCTCGTTCGACGAGGCCACCAAGGACGTCTTCGCCGTCACCGAGGCCGTCGACACGATCCTGCTGAACACGGTGGTCGTCCCGATCTCCCGCCAGATCAGGGTGCCGGTGTTCCTGGTCGTGGGCGACGACACCCACTTCTGCGGCTCGGGCGTCCCGCTGATGGGCAGCGACTGCTCCAGTCCCGCCGCGCTGAAGGCGGACGAGGCCCCGTTCTTCCCGGCCGTCCCGCGCTTCGACACCTACGTGCTCAACGGATACGGCCACTCCATCAACTACGCGCCGAACGCGCCGGACTACCACGCCGCCGTCGCCCGGTGGGCGAGGACGATCTAGCTGGTGGTGTGGCTCAGAACGTTGCCGGTCAACGTTCTGTGTCACACCACTAGAATCACCGGTATGGACGAAGAGATCCACGAGCGGGTCCGCGAAGTCATCCTGGCCATCCCCCGCGGACGCGTCGCCACGTACGGCGACATCGCGGATCTGGCCAAGGCCCCGTCGCCACGGGTGGTCGGTCGCATCCTCAACGAGGACGGCCGCGACCTGCCGTGGCAACGGGTCCTCAAGGCGGACGGCACGTGCGCCCCGCACCTGCGCGACACCCAGCTGCAGCTGCTGCACGAGGAGGGCGTGCCCAACCTCGACGGCAAGGTGAACCTGCGGGACTACCGCTGGGAGTCCGCGCGCAAGGACGAGGGCGCCGAGGCTCCCGGCCTCTGGTAGCTCAGGCCGTGCGCGACAACCGGGCCTCGTAGTACCGGCGCACCAGCACGTCGATCAGAAGCGGATGCGCCCCAACGGGTTCGGCGACGACGTCCGCCCCGCAGGCGGCGAGCGAGCCGTGGAACACGCCGGGCGCCAGCAGCCACGACGCGACGGCCACACGGCGTCCGCGCAGCCCGGCGACCACGTCCGGCACGCGCGGTGTCGCGGTGGCCACGTACCCGACCGCGGACGCCCCGAGCAACGCGGCCGCTCGCCGCACCGTGGCCAGGGCCCGGGCGTCGGACGAACCCGCCGCGGCGAGCACGACTGCGTCGCCGCGGCGGAAACCTGCCTCTCGCAACCGATCGCGCACCGACGGCACCGCGTCCAGTCCCACAGGCGCGGTCAGCACGACGTCGGGCCGGGACCCGATCTGCTCCGGGATGTCCACCCGGACGTGATAGCCCGCGGCCAGGAACACCGGCACCACGACGCACGGTCCGTCCACAACGGATCGGACAGACGGCTCGACCACGTCCGCGTAGGCGACGGCGACCGGTACGTCCACCGAGGCCTGGACGGCCGCGGCGATCTCCGCACACACCACCGCACCACGCGGATCACGCGTCCCGTGGAACGCCAACACCAGCTTCATGCAGGCTCCATAGCTAGCCGATACCCACGTTTCACCACGGTGCACACCATCTGCGGCGACCCCAGCGCGGTCCGCAACCGCCCGATCGCCGTCTCCACGGCGTGCTCCTCGCCGCCGGAGGGCAAGGCGGCCAACAGGTCCTGCCGGGACACGACCCGCCCACGTGCGGCCACGAGAGTCCGCAACACGGCCATCGGAGCGGGCGCGACGGGCCGCAGCTCGCCGTCGATCACCACGGCCTGAGCACGCATCTCCATGTCCAGGGACGCGATCCGCAACCGCAACGCCCGGGAAGGCAGCTCCACGGCCAGTTCCCGCACCATCGACCCGATCCGCGACCGAGCGGGCTGCACCACGGGAATCCCGGCGGCGACCAACGGCCCGGCGGTGATCGCCCCGACCCCGACCACCAGGACGTCCCGGCGCAGGCACGAGACCAATGCCCCGAGGTCCGGAGCCATCCGCAACACCGAGGAGGCCGCGGGCGCCGAGGTGAACGTCAGCGCGTCCACCTGCCCCGCCACCACGGCGTCGATCAACCGCAACAGCGGCCCCGTGTCCGCCGGCGGCTCCCACCGGTAGACGGGGATCTCGACGACGTCGGCCCCGGCGGCCGCCAGGGTGTTCACGAAGTCGGGCAACGGTTCCCCGTGCAGCTGCACGGCCACCCGCTTCCCGGACACACCCATTCGCAGCAGGTACTGCAACAGCTCGGCGTTCGACTCGGACGACGGCGACCAGGCCTCCACCAGCCCCGCCGCCCGGACGGCACCCTTCGCCTTGGGCCCGCGCGGCAGCACCACCGCACCCTCCAGCGCGCGGTGCAGCCGTGCGGCCAGCCCCCACCCCTCCGCCGCCTCGAACCACCCGCGGAACCCGATCGCGGTCGTGGCGACGACGACGTCCACCGGCGACGCCACGAGCTCCAGCGTCGCGGCGTGCAGGGTCGCGTCGTCCGGCAGGGGCACGATCCGCAACGCCGGACCGTGCAGGACGGAGGCGCCCTTGCGTTCCAGCAGGGCGATGAGCTCGTCGGCACGGCGGGCCGCGGTGACGCCGATCGTGAAGCCCGCCAACGGGCCCGTCATGTCAGCTCCACAACACCGTCACGCACGCGCACCTGATGCACCGCAACGGACACGGACGGTTCGTCGAGGCACTTCCCGGTCGCCAGCTCGAAAGCCTGCTTGTAGACCGGGGACACCACGACGGGCACGCCGCCGCGGTCGCCGACGATGCCGCGTGACAGCACCGCCGCGCCGCTGAACGGGTCGATGTTGTCCAGGGCGTGCAGAGAGCCTTCCGCGGTCAGGAACACCGCCACCTGCGAGCCGTCGGGCAGCAGCGCCGCGACGCCCTGTTCCGGACGCAACACGTCGAAGTCACAGACGATCACCTGACGACCTCCGGGATGCCCAGGGACACGGGGACGCGCTGACCACGTTCAGCGCGGAACGAGATCGAGGGGTCCGGCACACCCGGCGCGTTCACGAACGACGTGAACCGGGCCAGCTTCTCCGGGTCCTCCAGCACTCCGCGCCACTCGTCGGCGTAGTCGGAGACGTGCGACTCCATCGCGGACTCCAGCTCCGCGCAGATGCCGAGCTTGTCGTCCACGACGACCTCGCGCAGGTGGTCGAGCCCGCCGTCGAGCCCTTCCAGCCACGCCGCGGTGCGCTGCAGCCGGTCGGCCGTGCGGATGTAGAACATCAGGAACCGGTCGATCACGCGGATCAGCTGCTCGGTGTCCACATCGGACACGAGCAGGTCGGCGTGACGGGGCGTGAACCCGCCGTTGCCGCCCACGTAGAGGTTCCAGCCGTTCTCGGTGGCGATCACGCCGAAGTCCTTGCTGCGCGCCTCGGCACACTCGCGCGCGCACCCGGACACGGCGGACTTGAGCTTGTGCGGCGACCGCAGCCCCCGGTAGCGCAGCTCCAGCTCGATCGCGAGACCGACGGAGTCCTGCACGCCGTACCGGCACCAAGTCGTGCCGACGCAGGACTTCACCGTGCGCAACGACTTGCCGTACGCGTGCCCGGACTCGAAGCCCGCGTCGACGAGCCGGCGCCAGATCTCCGGCAGCTGGTCGACGGTCGCGCCGAACAGGTCGATGCGCTGACCGCCGGTGATCTTCGTGTAGAGCCCGTAGTCGCGGGCCACCTCGCCGATGACGATCAGCTTCTCCGGCGTGATCTCGCCGCCGGGGATGCGCGGCACCACCGAGTACGTGCCGTTGCGCTGCAGGTTCGCCAGGAACTTGTCGTTGGTGTCCTGCAACGAGACCTGCTCGCCACCGAGGATGTGCCCGTTGCCCAGCGACGCCAGGATCGAGGCCACCGCGGGCTTGCAGATGTCGCAGCCACGTCCGGTGCCGTGCTTCTCGACCAACGCGGAGAACGTCGTCACGCGCGTCGCCCGGACGATCTCGAACAGCTCCGCGCGGGAGTACGTGAAGTGCTCGCACAACGCCTTGGACTGCTCGACACCGCACTCGGTCAGCAGCTTCTTGAGCATCGGCACGCACGAACCACAGCCCGTGCCGGCCTTGGTGCACGCCTTCAGCTCGGCTACGTCGCACGCCACACCGGACTGGATCGCGTCGGTGATGGTCTGCTTGGTCACCGCGAGACAGGAGCAGACCTGCGCGTCGGCGGGCATCTCCACGTCCACGGCCCCACCGGGCTGCAACAGCGCGGCCGGGACCTCCTTGCCCACCAACGGCCGCAACGACAGGTACGACGAGGCGTCGCCGACGAGCACGCCTCCGAGCAGGATGCGCGCGTCGTCCGACACCACGAGCTTGCTGTAGGTGCCGGCGACGGCGTTGTTGACGACGACCTCCAGCGCTCCTTCGGTGGCGGCATGAGCGTCTCCGAACGACGCCACGTCGACGCCGAGCAGCTTGAGCTTCGTCGACACGTCGGCGCCGGGGAACACCCGCGCCCCACCGGAGAGCTGGTCGGCGACCACCTCGGCCATCGAGTAACCGGGGGCCACCAGCCCGTACGTCACGCCCTCGACGGCGGCGCACTCGCCGATCGCGAACACGTGCGGGTCGGAGGTCCGGCAGGCGGCGTCGACCAGGTACCCGCCGCGCGGCCCCAGCTCCAGCCCCAGGTCGAGGTCGGTGCGCGGCCGGATGCCGGCGCTGAACACCACCACGTCCAGGTCGAGCTCGAGACCGGACGCCAGCTTGGCGATCAGCCGCGACCCGTCGCGTTCGATGGAGGAGGCGGAGGTCCCGGTGTGCACGGTCAGGTCCAGCTTCTCGACCAGCCGCTTGAGCAGCGCCGAACCGCCGTCGTCGACCTGGATCGGCATGAGCCGCGGTGCCAGCTCGACGACGTGCGGCGAGACTCCCATGCCGCGCAACGCGTTGGCCGCCTCCAGCCCGAGCAGACCGCCGCCGAGCACCATCCCGGACTTCCGGCCGGGACGGGAGGCCGCCTCCACCGTCGCCCGGATCTCGTCCAGGTCGTCGATCGTGCGGTAGACGTGGCACCCCGGCAGGTCGCGACCGGGCACCGGCGGCACGAACGGCGCCGAACCGGTGGCCAGCACCAGGGCGTCGTACGCGATCTCCACACCGGAGGCACCGGTCACGACCTTGCGGGCGCGGTCCACGGACACGGCCTTCTCGCCCAGGCGGAGCTCGCAGCCGCTCAGCGCGGGCAGCTCCAGGTCCGCGGAGTCCCAGCTGTCCACATAGGACGACAACGCCACGCGGTCGTAAGCGGGGCGGGACTCCTCGCCGAACACCACGATCCGCCAGGACGAGTCGCGGAGGACCTCGACGAGCCGGTGGCCGACCATGCCGTTGCCGATCACGACCAGGGTCTTGTCAGTCGACGCAGTCATCGGGCATCCCTCCTTCCGCCGGTATGCTCACCGGACGGCGTGTCATCCCCAGGTCCGCGACATTGCGCGGGTGTTAAAGGAAACTCTCTCCGCAGATCAGGCGGTGTGCGTCACACGCCCGCGTAGGCGAGCGACGGCCGCGCCGCGAACACGTTGCGCCGCAGGTAGAACCACCACGTCGTGGCCAGGCAGAGCCCGTAGAACACGAGGATCGCGGTCAGCGCGGGCGTCAGCGTCTTCGAGCCCTCGAGTGAGAACTTGAACACCAGGTTGACGAGCACACCGCCGGCTGCGCCGACCGCACCGGCGATGCCGACCACCGCGGCGGCCTGCCGCTTGGCGGACTTGTCGTCGTCGGACTGCGTGCGGAAGATCGCCGGGATCATCCGGTACGTCGAGCCGTTGCCCACGCCCGCCAGCACGAACAGCGCGATGAACGAGCCGAAGAACAGCGCGAAGTTCCGCGAGTCGACGCTGACCATCACGCCGATCGTGCCGACGGCGAGCCCGACGAACGTCCCGAGCGTCACCTTCGCGCCACCGACGCGGTCCGCGAGCCAGCCGCCCAGCGGCCGGGCCACCGAGCCGATCAGCGCGCCGAGGAACGCGAGCGCCACCCAGCCCTTGTAGTCCACGAAGCTCAGCTTGATCAGCGACGGGAACGCGAACGAGTACCCGATGAACGAGCCGAACGTGCCGATGTACAGGAACGACATCACCCACGTGTGCTGGTTCGACAGCGCGAGCCTGTACGACTGCCCGTCCGGCTTGGCCTGCGTCAGGCTGTCCATGAACAGCCACGCGAGAGCCGTGGCGACCACGATGAACGGCATCCAGATCAACGCCGAGTAGGCCAGGTTGATCCCGGTGCCGAGGGTGATCACGAACGGCACGACGAGCTGCGTGATCGCGACGCCCAGGTTGCCGCCGGCCGCGTTCATGCCGAGCGCCAGGCCCTTCTTGCCCTCCGGGTAGAAGAACGAGATGTTCGCCATCGACGACGAGAAGTTGCCGCCGCCCAGGCCCATCGCGGCCGAGGTGAGCAGGAAGAACCAGTACGGCGTGCCCGGCGTCGACACGGCGTAGGCCAGCATCGTGCACGGGATCAGCAGCAACCCTGCGCTGATCGTCGTCCACAACCGGCCGCCGAACTTCGGCACCGCGAACGTGTACGGCACCCGCAGCACGGCGCCGACGAGGTTGGGCACGATCAGCAGCCAGAACTGCTGGCCGACGCTGAAGTCGAACCCGACGGAGCCGAGGCTCACCACCACGATGCTCATCAGCACCCACACGCTGAACCCGAGGTTCTCGGCGAAGATGGAGAGCGCCAGGTTCTTGCGAGCGATCCGTTTACCGGTGGACTCCCAGAACTCGGGCTTCTCCGGTTCCCAGTGGTCGATCCAGCTCATGTACGTCCTCCGCGGCGTCGGCAACTGCCGAAACCCTAGAAATGGCGCATTACCAAGGGGTTCTCGCCGATGACGCCGACGGGAACTCCACCGCACATCATGCCGACGCGGGCTGTGAGGTATCGAGCCATTCGAGCAGCCCGCACACCGCGTCCTTGCAGCCACCGCAGCCGGTGGTGGCCCTGGTGGCTTCCGCGAGCTGCGGCAACGACTCCGCGCCCGCGCGCCAGGCGGACACGATCTGCCCCTTGGACACGGTGTTGCAGCGGCAGATCACCGCGCTGGACGGAAGGTCGGCCGGTGACGCGGCCTCGGCGGGCAACGCCCGTCCCAGCAGCAACGCGAGCCGGTCGGTCGGCGCCGGGATGCCGCGGTCGTAGAGCTGGGTGATCGTGGCGGCCGCATCCGGTGCGCCGAGCACGATCGCGCCCGTCACCCGGTCGTCGCGCAGCACGAGCTTGGCGTACCGGCCGCGCGAGGGTTCCTGGAAGCACAGGACCTCCGAGTCCGGGCAGTCCACGTCGACGTGCACGTCACCCAGCGCCGCGAGGTCGACGTCGCGTGCTTTCAACCGCGTGACGACGGAGGTCCCGCGGTAGCGGGCGGCCGGGTCCGTGCCGGTCAGGCGGTCCGCGAGCACGGCGGCCTGGTCCCACGCGGGCTGCACCAGGCCCGACACCGTGCCGGGGTGCTGGGCGCAGTCACCGATCGCGTGCACGCGCGGGTCGCTGGTGCGCAACGCGTCGTCCACGACGATGCCGCGGTCGACGGTCAGACCGGCGCGCACCGCCAGCGAGGTCTCGGCGCGCACGCCGGCGGACACCACGACGAGCTCGGCGGGCACGTGGCTGCCGTCGTCGAGGATCAGGCCGTCGCCGGGGAGGTACTTGGCGGCCAGGGCGTTCAGGCGGAACTCGATGCCGAGCTGGCCGAGCGTGCGGGCGAGGACGCTGCCGGCACCGGGATCGAGCTGGCGTTCCATGAGGTGGCCGACGGGGTGCACGACGGTGACCAGGCAGCCGCGTCCGGCGAGACCGCGGGCCGCCTCGATGCCGAGCAGGCCGCCGCCGAGGACGGCCACGGGCATGCCCTTCTGCGCCCTGGCCTCGATCTGGGCGCAGTCGTCGAGGGTGCGGAAGGCGACGACGCCGGGGGCGAGCCCACCGTCCTCCAGGAGGCCCTCGGCGGGCGGCACCCAGGGGACGCTGCCGGTGGCGAGCACGAGGGAGTCGTAGGGAACGGATTCGCCGGAGCCGAGCACGACGGTCCGCGACGACCTGTCGATCTCCCGCACCTCGCAGCCCAGGCGCAGGTCGACGTCGTGGTCCGCGGCCCACCGGTCGTCGTGCAGCCGCGTCGACTCCGGCGTCATCGCGCCCGCCACCACGGTCGACAGCAGCACGCGGTTGTAGGCGGCGTGCGGTTCCGCACCCACCACGGTGATGGAGATGCCGGCGTCACGGCGGCGCAGCTCGTCCGCCAGCCTCGCCCCCGCCATGCCGTACCCGACGATCACGACTCGTCTCATGCCCGCTCCAATCGAACCGCGCAGACCTTGAACTCGGGCATCCGGCTCGTGGGATCGAGCGCGGGGTTGGTGAGCAGGTTGGCCCGTCCGTCGCCGGGGAAGTGGAACGGCAGGAACACCGCGTCGGCACGCATGCTCGGCACGCACCGCACGACCGCCGTCACCGTTCCCCGTCTGGACACGACGTGCGCGGACTCACCGGCGGCGAGCCCCAACCGCGCCGCGGTGTCCGGGTGGACCTCCACGTACATCTCGGGAACGGCCTTCAGGAGCTCGCCGATCAACCGCGTCTGCGCACCGGACTGGTAGTGCTGCAGGACGCGGCCGGTGGTGGCCTGCAACGGGAACTCGGCGTCGGGCGGCTCGGCGGGGCCGCGGTGGTCGACGGGGACGAACCGCGCCAGGCCGTCGGGGTGGGCGAACTCGTCGAGGAAGAGCCTTGGCGTACCAGGGTGATCCACGGACGGCACGGGCCAGTGCAGCTGCTCGGACTCCAGCCGTTCGTAGGTGATGCCGGAGTAGTCGGAGAGACCACCGGCCGACGCGCGGCGCAGCTCCTCGAAGACATCGACGGGCTGCACGGGGAACTTCTCGCCGACGCCGAGGCGGGAAGCGAGGCCCTGCAACAGCTCCAGGTCGCTGCGCACCCCGGCAGGCGGGTCGAGTGCCTTGCGGCGCCGGATGATCCGGCCTTCGAGGTTGGTCATCGTGCCGTCCTCCTCGGCCCACTGCGTGACCGGGAACACGACGTCGGCCATCGCGGCGGTCTCCGACATCACGAAGTCCGCCACCACCAACAGGTCCAGAGCCTTGAACCGGTCGACGACACCGGACGCCCGCGGCGCCGACACCACCGGGTTGCTGCCGAACACCAGCATCGCCCTGATGTCGTCCGCGACGAGCAGTTCGTACGCGCTGCGCCCCGGACCGGGCAGCGAGGTCACACCCCAGACGTCCATGATGTGCCGCCGTGCGGCGGGATCGTCGATCTTGCGGTAGCCCGGCAGCTGGTCGGCCTTCTGCCCGTGCTCCCGCCCGCCCTGCCCGTTGCCCTGCCCGGTCAGGCAGCCGTACCCGGAGCCCTCACGGCCCGGCAGTCCCAGTGCCAGGGCCAGGTTGATCCACGCGGAGACGTTGTCGGTGCCCGACGCGTGCTGCTCGGTGCCCCGTCCCGTCAGCACGTACGACCGCCCGGCCAGCATGTGCACGGCGGCGCGCTGGTCGGCGGCGGACACACCCGTGACGCGTTCGACCTGCTCCGGCCACCACGCCGCCGCCACCCGCCAGGCGTCGTCGAAACCCGTGGTGCGCGAGGAGATGTACTCCTTGTCGATCACGCCCTCGATGACCGCCGTGTGCAGCAGTCCCAGCGCCAGAGCCAGGTCCGTGCCGGGGGCGGGCTGCAGGTGCAGCGTCGCGCGCTCGGCGGTGGGCGTGCGACGCGGGTCGATGACGATCAGCCGTGCGCCTTCGAGGTGCCGCAGGAACGGCGGCATCGTCTCGGCCGGGTTCGACCCGGCGAGCAGCACGGTGTCCGCGCCGCGCAGGTCCGTGAGCGGGAACGGCAGCCCGCGGTCCAGCCCGAACGCCTTGGTGCCCGCGGCCGCGGCGGACGACATGCAGAACCGTCCGTTGTAGTCGATCTGCGAGGTCTTCAACGCCACCCGCGCGAACTTGCCGAGCGCGTAGGCCTTCTCGTTCGTCAGCCCGCCGCCGCCGAACACGGCGACCTCGTCGGGCTCGTAGGAGGTGATCCGCGACGCCACGAAGTCCAGCGCCTCGTCCCAGGACACCGGCGAACCGTGCAGAAGCGGCGTGGTGAGCCGCCCGGGGTGGCGCAGCAGCTCCCCCGCCGTCCAGCCCTTCTGGCACAGCCCACCGGGACCAGGGCTCACCTGGCCGTCGATGACGCTCATGGAGCACTGCAGCGCGCAGTAGGGGCAATGGGTGGTCACGCCTTCGAACGCTAGGAAGCGCGCGTTAACCCGATGCTCCGCAATGTTTCGTCGAGGGAAATTGGCCCGCTCAGAGCAGTGCGGTGACGAAGTGAGCAGCTCGTTCCAAGCCCGCAAAGGACTGCGGCGTTGACAACGGGTGCAGCGCGTGCACGGCCACGCGGAACAGCGTCGCGCGCAGCAGCGCCTGCTCCCACTCGGCCTGGTGGCTCCACCGGTGGAACAGCCCGGGGTCCGCGCCACCCCACGCCACGGCGTCCACCGCGACGACGGCGGCGGCCCACTCGGCGGGGCGCCAGTAGGCGGTGAAGTCGATGACGGCCGGCGGCGCGTTGCCCGCGAACAGCACGTTGCCGAACAGGTCGCCGTGCACGACCTGCGGCTTGAGGTTGAGGGGCTTCTTCAGGTCCTTCAGCACGTCGAACAGCCGTCCGCCGAGGTCGGCCTCGAGCGGCACGTCCTCCTCGCTCCACGCCTTGCGGTCCGCGACGGCGAACACGTCCGTGCGCGCGTCCAGGAACCGGGGCTTGGCCAGCTCGGCGGTGGCCTGGTGCAGGCGCTGGGCGACGGCGATGACCTCGTCGTGCCGCGCCTCGGCCCGTCCGGCGAGGAACTTGGTGGCGGACCAGCCGCCGACGACGTAGCGGCCGTCGGTGGATCTCAGCGGCCGGCCGATGCGCAGGTGGTGCACGTCGAGGCCGTCGAGGGTCTTCGCGATCCAGGTGGCCTCGGCGGGCTTGGGCGCGGGACGGATCGTGGCGTCGCCGCAGCGCCAGGCCGGGCCGCCGTCGATGAGCTCGGGCTCGGCGTCACGGGCCCCGAACGCCGCACGCACGTGCGCTGGGGGCGGTTCGGGGGACCGGGTCACGGTCGGGCACGCTACCTGCAAGGACCGTCCGGGTGGTGGACCTCGACACGCCGTGATGTCGCGCCACCACCCGAACAGCCCATGGCCGTTAGTACGTTGGCAGGCTGGGGTCGACCTCGCGGGCCCACGCCAGCACACCGCCACCGACGTGCACGGCGTCCTTGAAGCCCGCCTTGTGCAGCGCCGCGAGCGCCTCCGCCGAGCGCGCACCGGACTTGCAGTGCAGCACCAGCGGCTTGTCCTGCGGGAGCTCCGAGAACGCCTCGCCCGAGAGGATCTTGTCCTTCGGGATCAGCACCGAGCCCGGGATCTTGACGATCTCGTACTCGTGCGGCTCGCGCACGTCCACCAGCAGGAAGTCCTCACCGGACTCCTGCTTGTGCTTGAGCTCCAGGGGCGTGATCGTGTTGCCCGCGGCCGCCTGCTGCGCGTCCGTGGACACGACACCGCAGAACGCCTCGTAGTCGATCAGCTCGGTGATCTTCGGCGACTCCGGGTCCTTGCGGATCTTGATGGTCCGGTAGGACATCTCCAGCGCGTCGTAGACCATCAGGCGGCCCAGCAGCGGGTCGCCGATGCCCGTGAGCAGCTTGATCGCCTCGGTCACCATGATCGAGCCGATCGACGCGCACAGCACGCCCAGCACGCCGCCCTCGGCGCACGACGGGACCATGCCGGGAGGCGGCGGCTCCGGGTAGAGGTCGCGGTAGTTGAGGCCCTGGCCGTTCGGGGCGTCCTCCCAGAAGACGCTGACCTGGCCCTCGAACCGGAAGATCGAACCCCACACGTACGGCTTGCCCAGCAGCACCGCGGCGTCGTTCACCAGGTACCTGGTGGCGAAGTTGTCGGTGCCGTCGAGGATCAGGTCGTAGTCGCGGAAGATCTCCAGCGCGTTCTCGGAGTTGAGGTGCGTCTGGTGCAGGATCACCTTGACGAACGGGTTGATCTCGGCGACCGAGTCGCGTGCCGACTCCGCCTTCGGGCGGCCGACGTCGGACTGGCCGTGGATCACCTGGCGTTGCAGGTTCGACTCGTCCACGACGTCGAAGTCGACGACGCCGAGCGTGCCGACCCCGGCCGCGGCCAGGTACAGCAGTGCCGGGCTACCCAGGCCGCCCGCGCCGACGACGAGCACCTTCGCGTTCTTCAGCCGCTTCTGCCCGTCCACCCCGACGTCCGGGATGATCAGGTGCCGGCTGTAGCGCGCGACTTCTTCCTTGGTCAGCTCCGCGGCTGGCTCAACGAGCGGCGGAAGCGCCATGCTGGTCCTCCTCGACGAATGTCTCCGTGTCCGAGACAACGTCTACCCTGCCTCGACTCTTCCCGGTTGGAAAGCTGTCTCAGCCTGCGGGAAACGCGTTCGGGATGCACACCTTGCCGTCCGCGGGGACGACGTCCTGGCCCGCGTTGAGTTGCGAGACGAAGTCGTTCGAGACGCCGAACGTCTGCTGCATCATCACGGGGGCCGGCGCGCCGTTCTCGGCGCAGGCCGCGTGGCCGCTGCCCAGGGCGTGGCCGACCTCGTGGTTGATCACGTAGGTCCGGTATCCGGCCAGGTCGGGGCCGTAGACCATGGCGCCGCGGATCCAGCGGGCGACGTTGATGATCACGCGCTTCTGCTGGGGGTTGTAGCAGGAGGTCTCGAACGGGATGTCCTTGCCGCAGAGCGTGTGCGTCGTCTTCGTCGTGGTGAGCGTCACGGTGAAGTCCGGGTTCTGGTTCGCCTCGACGCGCTGCAACGCGACCTGCTTCGTGCCGATCCAGCTGCGCGGGTCGGACAGGATCCCGTCGATCGTGCGCGCGAACGCGGCCGCGTCGTCGTTGTAGTCGGCGGGCTTCACGCCGTCCTCGACGGCGATCGCGTACCTGCGGAACTTCTGCGCGCCCGCGTCACCGATGCGCTGGCCGCTGCCGGGGATCGCCTTGAAGGTGCCCACGCCGTCCTCGGAGAAGGCGGGGCCGCCCGGCAGCTCGGCGGTCGGGATGTTCAGCACCGGCTTCTTGCCGGGCACCTCGGACGCGGGCGGCTCGGGCGCGCTCACCGGCGTCTCGGCGGCGTTGTTCGTGCCGGCGCCGTCCCCGGTCACGGGGGTCTTGGGCTGGACCGTGTCGAGCACCACCAGGGCGGTCAGCACGAGCAGCACCGGAATCGCGTAGATCCGCCAGCCGTAGTGGGCGACGAGCCTCTTCACGCCTGTGCGCTTGCGAGGTCTCCGCATCGCCTGCGTGGCGTCCGGTTCCCAGGCCGCCGCGAGCGGTTCCGCGCTGGTCCGGCGCTCGCCGCGGCGGTAGCGGTCGGAGGACGGAGCCGTACGTCCTCGCTCGGGGGCGCGATTCACGTGGTCCAGGGTCCCACATCCCTCGTATGGCCGTCGTTCGTCACCATGAGTGCCGGTCGACCGCCTCCCACATGCCCAGCACGGCCCTCGCCACGGTGGCGGGCCGCTCCATCTGGGCGACATGGCCGGTCTTGGGGAGCACCAGCAGTCGTCCCTTCGGCAGCAGACGGGCGGTGCGCGGGCCCTTGCGCACGCTGACGAGCCGGTCGTTCTCGCCCCAGAGCACCAGCGTCGGCGCCTTGACCAGCGGCAGCAGCCGCCACAGCGACTTCGGGCCGGGCGTGAGCCAGCTCTGCATCAGGCCGAACGTGCTGCGGTTGAGGGCCTGGCCCGCCCACTTCTGCCGGGCGCGCTCCTCGTTCTCCTTGATCGACTCCTCGATGCGGTGGTCGGGCACCACGCTCGGGTCGGCGAAGCAGAGGGTGAGCATCTGCTTGGTGCGTTCGTGTGCGGTCAGCTTCGCGAGCTCGCGGCGGACCCGGGACCCGACGACCGGCAGGACGGCGAGCGCCATCCGCGGGTCGGACATGCGGTCGAGGCGCGGCCTCAGGTCCGGCACGGCGGGCGAGACGAGCGTGAGCGTCTCCACGAGGTCCGGCCTGCTCGCCGCCACGATCACCGAGATCGCGCCGCCCATGGAGTTGCCGAACAGGTGCACCGGCCGTGAGAGCGTTTCCAGGTACTTGATCACCGTGCGGGCGTGCGTGGCGAGACTGAAGTCGTAGCCCGGAATCGGCTCCGAACGCCCGAACCCGGGCAGGTCGATCGAGTAGCCGTGCACGTGCCCCTGGAGCTGGGCCGCGAGATCTGTCCAGTTCGTCGCGGACCCGCCAAGGCCGTGGACGTAGACGGCCGTCGGACCGTCGCCCGGCGTGACCCTGACGTGCACCTCGTGGCCGTCTACCTGGTGAAACTCGCCGGGCCACGGCGCCTGGGTCTTGTCCAGGGGCGGCAGTTCGGCGGTGGACAACGGTGCGGGATTCAACGTGCTCACCCGACCAGGATGCGGGAAAGAACGTCAAGATGGTTCCCGGATGTGGGCTACCAGCGAGTAAGGTTGCGCACAAGCCTCGGTCTGGCAACCCCTCTCCGACGGCCGGATCACTCGTGCTGGAGGCACCATGACGGAGACGGCGCAGAGCGCACCCGCAGGAAGGGGCGTTCGACTGCCGCGCACCGCCCGACGTGCGCAACTGCTGGCGGCGGCGCAGGACGTGTTCGTCAGCAACGGCTACCACGCCGCGGCGATGGACGAGATCGCCGAGCGCGCGGGCGTGTCGAAGCCGGTGCTGTACCAACACTTCCCCGGCAAGCTCGAGCTCTACATGGCTCTGCTGGAGTCCCATGTGGACGAGCTGGTAGGCCGCGTCCGCACCGCCATCGGTTCCACGTCGGACAACAAGCTCCGCGTGCGCGCCGCCGTGGCTGCCTTCTACGACTTCGTGGACGGCGAGGGCCAGGCGTTCCGCATGGTGTTCGAGTCGGACCTGCGCTCGGAGCCCGCCGTGCAGTCCGCCGTCGAACGCGCGACCACGGACTCGGTCGACGCCATCACCGAGACCATCACGGCCGACGCGGGCCTCGACGAGGAACGCGCACGTCTGCTGGCGGTCGGCCTCGTGGGCCTGTCGCAGGTGACGGCGCGCTCCTGGCTCGCGGACAACCGCCGGGTGCCGAAGGAGGACGCGGTCGCGCTCATCTCGAACCTGGCGTGGCGCGGCATCGGTGGCGGTTTCCCGCTCCAGCACTGACCTCATGGAAAAGGGCCCGCGAGTGCGGGCCCTTTCCTACATCAGCGCGGCTATTCGTCTGGCCACGTCCTCGGAGCGTTCGAGCGGCAGCATGTGCCCGGTCTTCGGGTAGATCACGAACTGCGCGTTCGGCAACGCCTCCGCCAGCACCCGTGAGTGCCTGATCGGCGTCAGCACGTCCCACGAGCCGGCCAGGACGACCGCGGGGATGTCCGCGAGCACCGCGAGGGCCTCCCGCCGCTGGTGCAGCGTGAGCTCCTCCCGGATCCCGACGAACGCCTCCCCGGACGTGTTCCCGGCCATCGCCGCCGCGGCCCGCACGTCGGCCCAGCGCGGGCGACGCCCGAACGTCACCCGCAGCCCCGGCGCGATCAGCCGCCCGAACCCGACCTTGGGCCGGTTCACGAGCCACCTCCCCGCGAGCCGCTCCACGCCGCTCTGCCGGGGCAGGTTCCCGCACGACGTGGCGATCAGCGCCACCCCGGACACGCGCTCGAACAGCTCGGGGCGCTGCTCGGCCAGCGCCATGATCGTCATGCCGCCCAGCGAGTGGCCGGCCAGCACGATCCGCCCGGTGGGCACGTGCTTCTCGAGCACGGCCGCCAGGTCGTCGGCGAGGTCCGAGATCGTGCCGGTGCCGGTGCCCGCCGAGAGCCCGTGGCCGCGCACGTCGTAGCGCACGACCCGTCCGGGCAGCGCGGCCGCGACGCGGTCCCACGTCGTGAGGTCCATGGTCCAGCCGTGCAGCAGGACCGCGGTCACGCCGGAGGACGCAGGCCCCGACATGACGACGTTCAGCCGATCAAGAACGAGCGACGCCATGCGTGCATCCCCGGCTTTCCGACGAGTCCGGCCTCTTCCAGGAACGACATGATCCGTTCGCCCGACCAGCGGATGGTCTCCTGGAACCGCGGGTTGCCCAGCGCCTGACGGTGCGCCTCGCGCACGTCGAGGCCGACGGCCGCGTACACCTCGGGGTTGATGATCGTGCGCGTGATCATCATCGACACGGTCGCGATGAGCCACTTCTGGTACGGCTTCTCGAAACCGCGCAGGCCCTCCATACCGCGCGTCAGCTCCTCGCGGGCGAAGCGCACGTGACGGGCCTCCTCCAGCACGTGGATGCGGTTCACCATGCGCACGAGCGGCTGGACGGTCTCGTCGTTCATCGCCTCGCGCTGCAGGCGGTCGAGGATCTCCTCGGCGACCAGGATCGAGCCGTACATCGCGGGGCCGTAGCCGATGGTCGGCAGCAGCTTGCCAAGGCGGTGCACGTGCTTGCGCGGCCCGTACGGCGGGCAGCCGATGCGTTCGACCAGGCGCGCGAACATCGTCGAGTGCCGGCACTCGTCGGCGACCTCGGTCAGCGCGTACTGGGCGTGCCGCGACGTCGGGTCGGCGTTGTAGACGACCTTCACCAGCATCTGCATGAGCAGCAGCTCGAACCACAGGCCGACGGACGCGATGGACGCCAGCTCGTGCTTCGACAGCTCGACGCGCTGCTCCTGCGTCAGCGAGTCGTACAGCGGCGTGCCGTAGAGCGAGATGCGCTGCTCAGGGATGTAGAAGAGCCCGTCCACCAGAGGTGCGGACCAGTCGATGTCCACCTCGGGGTCGTAGAACTTCTCGGCGGACGACTTGAGCAGCCGTTCCGCGGTCTTCTCCCGATCGGCGACCCTCATCGATTGCCCTCCCCGGTAAGTGTTACTTGAGGTAACGGTTACTTCTGGTAGCGTGCGTCACATGGCACGTACTGTCAAGGGGCCGGACGCGCGACGTGAGCGGTGGAAGGGTCATCGCGAGCAGCGCAGGGCGGAGTTCGTGGAGGCCACGATCGCCGCCGTGGCCAAGAAGGGCCCGGACGTCGGCATGGACGACGTGGCGGCGGAGGCCGGCGTCAGCAAACCCGTGCTGTACCGGCACTTCACCGACAAGGCCGACCTGTACCTGGCAGTGGGCCAGAAGGCCACCGAGGTCCTGATGGACCGGATGGGCCCCGCGCTCGCCGCGGAGGGCTCGATCCGCGACCGCATCGAACGGATCGTGGACGCCTACCTGTCGGTCATCGAGGAGAACCCGAACCTCTACCGGTTCGTCGTGAAGGGCTCCTTCGCGGACCGCCCGGTCGAGAAGGACGTCGTGGCGGAGGACAAGAACCTCATCGCCGCGACCCTGGCCCGCATCATCGGTGACTACCTGCGCGCGTTCGACATGGACTCCGGCGGCGCCGAGCCGTGGGCGCACGCGCTCGTCGGCATGGTGCAGAACGCCGGCGACTGGTGGCTCGACCGCCAGACCATGTCGCGGGCGAACCTGAGCGACTACCTCGCCACGATCATCTGGCACGCGCTCGACGGACTGCTGCGGTCGGCAGGGGTCGAGATCGATCCCGCGACGCCCCTGTCCCCTCTCCGATTGGTGGATTGATGAGCGAGCACGAGCACGACGAAGAGGGCTACAGCGGCGCCGCCACCCTGGTGTTCGGCACCGACGAGGTCGCCGTCGAGGTCGACCTGCGCGGCTACTTCCAGCCGATCGACGGCCGCTACCACTGGTACGGCCGCGTGAAGAAGAACGACGACGTCACGAGCCGGGTCGAAGGGGGCGCGCGCACCGCGGTGCTGCGCACCCCCACCGGCCAGGCGGAGGGGACGCTCACCGACCAGGACCCGTGGGGCCGGTACCGGGTCGGTGGCATCTCCACTCCGCCGTACAAGATCGAGGAGCCGGCCGAGCACTAGGCGCTGTCCTGCAAGTTCGTTCGGTGACAGGCGCGGGCGAGAGACCCGGAGGCGGTGCCGCCGCGACGCCCTCATACCGGGGGTGTTCGGGCGTTGTGGCGGTGCCGCCTCCGCGGCCCTCGCCCGCGACTATCGCGGGCGAGACCTGCGGGACGGGGCCTAGGCCCTTCGCCTGATCAGCACACCGACGGCCAGCAGGATCAAGCCGAACGCCGCCAGCGGCAGAGCCGGGAAGCCCGTCCACGCGATCGGCGGGTCCTGCCGCACCCGCACGGTCGCCGAGCACCTCGGGTCGGAGCCGCCGGGCTTGCAGTTCGAGCCCGGCACGTCCGAGGTCACGACGTTGCGCAGCTCACCGGGGCTGCTCGCCGTCACCCAGTACGTGATCGTGGCCGAGGCACCGACCGCCAGCTCACCGGACCAGGTCAGCACCGGCGACGCGAACGTGCCCGCGTCGGTGCCGCCCCAGTTCGCGTGCTTCAGCACGTCCGCCAGGGAGTCGGTGAACGAGGCTCCGACCGGCGTCTGGCCCGTGTTCCGGACGGTGACGGTGTAGGTGATCCTGTCGCCCGGCCCGGCCTCCGCCCGGTCCGCCTTCTTCACGATCTCCAGGCCCGACACCGGGGTTTCGGTGCCGCAGTTCTCAGGGCAGTTCGACGGCGTGTCCGACGTGACCACGTTGCGCAGCACGAAGTCGCCCGTCGGCGGGTCGTTCACGCGCACCCGGTACGTCACCGTCTTCGTGGCGCCGATCGCGAGCTCACCGGTCCAGGTCAACCGCGGCTTCGCGAACGAACCGGCGTTCGTGTCCACGAAGGACGCGTCGTCCAGCACGCCGCTCAGGTCGTCCACGAAAGTCGCCGCGGGCAACGTGGTCTGGCCCGTGTTGGTGACGGTCACGGTGTACGCCACGAGGTCACCGGGCTTCGCCGACGTCCGGTCGACCTTCTTGACGATCTCCAGGCGCGGCACCAGCACCTCGACCGAGCAGCCCTCGCGGCAGGTCGAGCCGGGGGTGTCGGACGTGACGACGTTCTTCAGCCGCAGGTCGCCCTTGCTCGTGACGGTGACCGAGTACCGGACCGTCGCGGACGCGCCCTGCGCCAGGTCTCCCTTCCACGTCAGGCGAGGCGCCGCGTAGGTGGCGAGGCCCGAGGTCGAGGCGGCGTCACCGTTGTAGGTGGCGTCGTCGAGGACCTCGGTCATGTCGTCGACGAACGCGGCGTCGCGCAGCATCGTGGCGCCGGTGTTCGTGACGACGATCGTGTAGGTGACCTTCTCGCCCGGCCCGGCCTCGGTCCGGTCGGCCTTCTTCACGATCTGGAAGCCGGCGATCGGGGTGTCGGTGGTGCAGCCGTCCGAGCAGTCGGTGTCCGGGACGTCCGACGTCACCACGTTCTTCAGCCGCTTGTCGCCGTCGCCGGTCACCTTCACCGAGTACGTGATGGTCACGGACTCACCGACCGCGAGGTCACCGGTCCACGTCAGCTTCGGCGAGGTGAACGTGCCCGCGCTCGTGCCGACCCAGGTCGCGTCGTCCAGCACACCGCTCAGGTCGTCGGTCACCGTGATTCCACTGTGGACCGTCTTGCCGGTGTTGGTGATCGTGACGGTGTACCTGACCTCGTCACCGGGTTTCGCCGATTCGGGCTCGGACGTCTTCACCAGCTTCAGCCCGGCGACCGGCGTGCTCGTCGCGCACTCGACGCACTTACCGCCCGGAGTCCCGGTCGTCACGACGTTGTCGAGGCTGAAGTCACCCTTCACCGGGTTGTCCACCCTGACCGAGTAGGTCACGGTCACGGTCGCGCCGACCGGCAGGTCGCCGGTCCAGGTCAGCTTCGGTGACGTGAACGTGCCCGCGCTCGTGCCGACCCAGGTCGCGTCGTCCAGCACCTTGCTCAGGTCGTCGACGAACGACGCACCCACCAGGTCGGTCTGACCGGTGTTCCGCACCTCGACGGTGTAGGTGACGGTGTCGCCCGGCCTGGCCGACTTCACGTCGACGGACTTGCCGACCTCCATGCCCGGCAACGGGGTCGAGGTCGAGCACTTCGGGTCCGTGGAACCCGGCGGGCAGTTGCCACCGGGGTCGTCCGAGGTGACGACGTTGGTCAGCCGGTGGTCACCGGCGCCGGTCACCTTCACCGAGTACGTGATCACGGCCTGGGACCCGATCGGCAGCGTGCCGGTCCAGGTCAGAGCGGGCGGCGCGAACGACACCTCGCCCACGGACGCCTGCGCGTCGCCGTTCCAGGTCGCGTCGTCCAGGACACCGCTCAGGTCATCGCGGAACGACGCGTTCTGCGCCGTCTGGCCAGTGTTCTTCACCGTCACCGTGTACGTGACGGTGTCGCCCGGCACCGGCTTGTCCGGCGAGGCCTTCTTCACGATCTCCAGGCCCGCGACCGGGGTGTCGGTGGTGCAGCCCTCCGAGCAGTCCGTGCCCGGGATCTCCGACGACACCACGTTCTTCAGCCGCTTGTCCCCAGCACCCGTGACCTTCACCGAGTACGTGACCGTCACCGAAGCACCCACGGCCAGATCACCGGTCCACGTCAGCTTCGGAGCCGCGTATGACACCGAACCCGCCGTGGCCGCCTGATCCCCGTTCCAGGTCACGTCGTCCACGACACCGCTCAGGTCGTCGGTCACCGAGATTCCACTGTGGACCGTCTGTCCGGTGTTGGTGATCGTCACGGTGTACGTGACGGTGTCACCGGGTTTCGTCGTGGCCGGATCGGACCTCTTCACCAGCTTCAGCGACGCGACCGGTGTGTCCGTCGTGCAGCCGTCGACGCAGTTGTTGCCCGGGGTGTCGGACGTGACCACGTTCTTCAGCCGCTTGTCGCCGTTGCCGGTCACGACGACCGTGTACGTGACGGTCGCCGTCTCGCCCACGGCCAACTGCCCGGACCAGGTCAGCACGGGCGAAGCGAACACACCGGCGCTCGTGCCGCCCCACGTGGCGTCGTCGAGCACACCGGTCAGGTCGTCGCGGAACGACGCGTCGAGCACGGTCTTGCCGGTGTTCCGCACGGTCACCGTGTACTTCACGGTGTCGCCCGGCTTGGTCGACGCGGGCTCCGCGGTCTTCTTGATCTCCACGCCGGACACCGGGGTGGTGGTCGTGCAGTTCGGCACGCAGTTGTTGCCGGGGGTGTCGGACGTGACGACGTTCGTCAGCTGGTGATCACCCTTGCCGGTCACGACCACCGTGTACTTGACCGTCGCGGAGCCGCCGATCGGCAGCACACCGCTCCACGTCAGCACGGGAGAGGTGAACGTGCCGGCGTCCGTGCCACCCCAGGTCGCGTCGTCCAGGACCTTGGTGAGGTCGTCGCGGAACGACGCGTTCAGCTCGGTCTGGCCCGTGTTCCGCACGGTCACGGTGTAGGTGACGGTGTCGCCGGGGTTCGCGGACTTCCGGTCGACCTCCTTCACGATCTCCATGCCGGGCAACGGGGTCGTGGTCGAGCACCTCGGGTCGGTCGAGCCCGGCGGGCAGTTGCCGGGGATCTCGGTGCTGACCGTGTTGACCAGCTTGTGATCGCCCTTGATCGGGTCGTCGACGCGCACCACGTACGTCACCGTCGCCGTGGCGCCGACCGCCAGGTCGCCGGTCCACGTCAGCGCCGGCGAGACGAACGCGACCGTGCCCGGAGAGGCCTGCCCGGACACCCACGCGGCGTCGTCGACCACGCCCGACAGGTCGTCCGTCACCTTCGCCCCGGTCAACGGCACCTGGCCGGTGTTGGTGATCATCAGCGAGTACGTGACCAGCTCGCCGGGGTTCGCGGTCTGACGATCGGACTTCTTCTCGATCGTCAGCTCACGGCCGGGCGTCTCGGTGCTGCACGACGGATCCTTAGACCCCGGCGGGCAGTTGGTGCCGGGCGTGTCCGAGGTGATCTTGTTGTTGAGCCGCTTGTCACCGGGGTTCGGGTTCTTCACCGTCACCGTGTAGGTGATCGTGGCGCTGCCGCCGATCGGCAGGTCGCCCTTCCACTCCAGCCGCGGCCACACCAGCGTGACGGTGCCGACGGTGGCCTGCGCGTCGTCGTTGTAGCGCGCGTCGTCCAGCACCTGCGTCAGGTCGTCGGTGAACGACGCTCCTGTGTGGACGGTCTGACCGGTGTTGGTGACCTTGACCGTGTAGGTCACGGTGTCGCCGGGCACGACCTGGTCGCGGTCGTCGGACTTCTCGATCCGCAGCCCGGCGATCGGCGTGCTGGTCGAGCACTTGTCGCCACCGGGGCAGTTGGCGCCGGGCGTGGTCGACGTGATCACGTTGTCCAGCTTGAAGTCCGCGGGGTCGCCGACCTTCACGGTGTACGTGACGGTGGCCGTCCCGCCGACCGCGAGGTCACCGGTCCACGTGAGCTTCGGGGCCGTGAAGGACGCCGAACCCGTCGAGGCCTCGGCGGACACCCACTCGGCGTCGTCGAGCACCTTCGTCAGGTCGTCGGTGAAGGTGGCGCCCTGCAACGGGGTCTTGCCGGCGTTCCGGACGGTCACCGTGTACTTCACGACGTCGCCGGGCTTGGCCGACTCGCGGTCGACCGCCTTCTCGAACTCGACCCCGGAGATCGGCGTCGTGGTCGTGCAGTTCGGCACGCAGTTGTTGCCAGGCGTCTCGGACGTGACCACGTTCGTGAGCTGCTTGTCGCCCTTGCCGTTCACGACCACGGTGTAGGTGACGGTCGCCGACTCGTCGGGCGCCAGCGCGCCGTTCCACGTGAGCGTCGGGGACACGAAGTTCGCCGTACCGCTGGAAGCCGTGACGGACCCCCAGGTCGCGTCGTCGAGCACCTGCGTCAGGTCGTCGGCGAAGGAGGCGTCGAGCGGCGTCCTGCCGGTGTTCCGGACGGTCACCGTGTACTTCACGGCGTCGCCGGGGTTCGCGGACTGCCGGTCGACCTCTTTCTTGATCTCCACTCCGGAGACCGGCGTCGAGGTGCGGCAGTCCGCGTCCGCCGAGCCCTCCGGGCAGTTGGTGCCGGGTGTGGTCGACGTGATCACGTTGTCCAGCAGGTGATCGCCCTTGCCGGTCACCTTCACGGTGTACGTGATGGTCGCCGTACCGCCGACGGCGAGCGACCCCGTCCAGGTCAGCACGGGTGAGGTGAACGTGCCCGCGCTGGTGCCGATCCAGTCTGCGTCGTCGAGCACCTTCGACAGGTCGTCGGAGAAGGTGGCGTTCAACGGCGTCTTGCCGGTGTTGGTGACCTTCACCGTGTACGTGACGGTGTCACCGGGGTTCGCGGACTGCCTGTCCACGGCCTTCTCGATCTTCAGCCCGGCCACCGGAGTCGTGGTGCCGCACTTCGGATCCGCGGAGCCTGGCGGGCAGTTGCCGCCCGGAGTGGTGGACGTGATCGCGTTGTCCAGCTGGAAGTCGCCCTTGACGGGGTTCGTGACCTTCAGCGAGTAGGTGACCGTCGCGGAGCCGCCGATCGGCAGGTTGCCGATCCAGGTGAGCTTCGGCGCGACGAACTCGGCCGTGCCCGAGGAGGCCTGCGCCGACACCCAGGCGGCGTCGTCCAGCACCTTCGCCAGGTCGTCGGTGAAAGTGGCGCCCTGCCAAGGAGTCTTGCCCGTGTTCGTGACGGTGACGGTGTAGGTCACGGTCTCGCCGGGGTTCACCGACTGCCTGTCCGCCTTCTTCTCGAAGCTGATGCCCGAGACCGGAGTGGTGGTCGTGCAGTTCGGCACGCAGTTGTTGCCGGGAGTGTCCGAGGTGACGACGTTCGTCAGCTGCTTGTCGCCGTTGCCGGTGACGACGACCGTGTACGTGACGGTCGCGGACGCGCCGACGGCCAGTGCGCCCGTCCAGTTCAGCTTGGGCGAGGCGAAGTTCGCCGCACCGCTCGACGCCGTGACGGAGCCCCAGGTCGCGTCGTCGAGCACCTGCGTGAGGTCGTCGGCGAACATCGCGTTCAGCGGCGTCTTGCCGGTGTTGGTGACCTTCACCGTGTACGTGACGGTGTCACCGGGGTTCGCGGACTGCCGATCGACCGACTTCTCGATCTTCACGCCCGGTGTGTTCACCGTGGTCGAGCAGTCGGGGTCGGTCGAGCCGACCAGGCAGTTGCCCGCGCTGCTGACCACGACGTTGCGCAGCTGGTGGTCACCGGTGATCGGGTTCCCGACCGTGACGGAGTACGTCAGCGTGACGGTCGTGCCCTTGCCGACGTCGCCGGACCACGTCAGTTTCGGTGCGGTGTAGGAGATCGAGCCCGACGTCGCGGCCTGGTCGCCGTTGAACGTCGCGTCGTCCAGCACCTGCGTGAGGTCGTCGGAGACGCTCAGCCCGGTGATGTCCGTGGCGCCGGAGTTGGTGATGGTGACCGTGTACGGCACCTGTTCGCCGGGGTTCGCAGTGGTCTTGGTCGTGGACTTCTTGATGTCCAGGCACTCGACCGGCAGGCGGTAGTCCTCGACCTCACCGCTGTCCGCGAGGCCCTTCTCGTTGCGCACCTGGTCGACGTTGTAGCTCGCCCGGAAACGCGCGTAGGTGGTGCCGCACTTGATGCCGCCCGGGATCTTCCACGTGATCGTGACCGACGTGGCACCGGCGCCGAAGTCCGTGCAGGCGCGTTCGTTGCCGGCGCTGTCGAACGTGCCGTTGCCGTTGAAGTCGATCCACGCGCACACGCGCCCTGGTTGCGAGGCGCCGGACAGCCTCACCGCCACCGAGTAGTCCTGGCCCGCGTCCGACCTCGCGAGCCGCGGGAACGCCGCCACGCCGTCGTCGAGGTCGTCGCCGTTGGGCAGGTTGTTGTCCGCGCCCGCCGCGACGGCCTTGGGGCTCGGCGTCACGGAACCGGTGTTGATCGTCGTGGGGTTGTCCGCCGACACGCCCGAACCCAGGACGAGATCGCCGATCGTGTGGCTCGCCGCGGAACCCGCGTCGTAGCTCGCCGGCGCGTCGCCGAAGTCCTCGTCCACGGACACGCCCGCGACGTAGAAGTCGTCCGTCGGCGTGCTGCTGTTGGTGAGCATGTCGACCTGGAAGCTCACGGAACTGACGGTGCCGTTCATGCGGACGCTGCCGCACGACGCGGAGGCCTGCCTCGCGCCGTTGGTGTTGCACTGCACGTTGAGGTTGCGGTTGGGCGCCTCGATGCGGGTGCCGTTCTGCCCGAGCTGCATGTTCACCGAGCCGTCGAGCGGCCCGCTGAGCGTGACACCGCCCGAGGTCAGGGTGTGTGCGACGTGGGTGCTGCCGGTGTTGCCGATGGTCGCGCCGCTGCCCGCGATGTGCAGCACGGGATTGCGCACGGGCCGGTTGAACGAGAACGTCAGCGTGCCCCGGTCGAAGCAGTCCACGAACGCGGCGCACCCGGCGGCCGCCGCCGTCAGGCCGATCAGGGCCGTGGAGGCGGGGATCTGCGGCCGGAAGTTGCCGGGTACCGCACCCCGGTCACCGGGAGGCGAGTTCAGCGTCGTCAGCCGCAGGCTCGCCCCGGACACCGACGCCGTGACCTGCGTGCCCGACGACAGCGTCGACCGCGCGGAGGCGTTGGTGGCGGGCAGCGCCGAGGACGAGGACCACGACCCGGCCGCGTGCGACTGGTAGGCCTGCGCGGGTAGCGAGAAGGTCGTTGACGAGACCACGAGCAACAGGGCCAGCAGGGCGGCGCGCATAGCACTCCTCAACAGCGTGACGACTCCGTCACGCTAGGTGCGCGCACATGCCTCTACCAGCGAAGTCACCGCTTCAGGCGACGTCGACGCGGCACCGGAATGCGGGTTCGGCGACCGTGCCCGATACTGCCCGGCCGCATGAGAAAGGCCCCGGTCGCGATGACCGGGGCCCCTCTCGATTCTGGCGACTCAGGCGCCGAACCCGACCTTGCGCGAGTCCTGCGGGCCGATCTCCACGTACGCGACGCGGCCAGCGGGCACGACGAAACGCGCACCCTTGACGTCCACCAGCGACAGCACGCTGGACTTGCCGGACACCGCGTCCGCCACCAGGGACTCGACCTCGGACGGGTTGAGCTCACTGGTCACGACGAGTTCGCGCCCGCTGTCCGCGACGCCGATCCTGACCTCCACGCTGACCTCCGTGCTCAAGAGAAAACTCTGATCGCGAGCCTACCTAGCCGAGACCCAGCTGCGTCATGCGCCGCGCGTGCGACTGCTGGAGACGCCGGAACAGCTGACCGATCCCGGCGAGGTCTCCCGACCCCCGCACGATGAGCTCCGAGAGCCCGTCGCGCTCCGCCACCACGTACTGGGCCTGCGTCAACGCCTCTCCGAGCAGCCGGCGGCCCCACAGCGCGAGCCGGTCGCGCACCCGCGGATCGGCCTCGACGGCGGCCAGGACTTCGCGTTCAGCGAACGCCGAGTGACCCGTGTCGGCGAGCACGTGGAGCACCAGCTCGCCCGTCGGCTCGTCCAGCCACGTGGCCACCTCGCGGTAGAAGTCGGCCGCGAGCCCGTCACCGACGTACGCCTTCACCAGCGACTCGAGCCACGACTTGGGGCTCGTCGACTCGTGGAACGCGTCGAAACCCTTCACGAACGGCGCCATCGCGTCCTCGATGGCGATGCCCTCGGTGGCGAGGTGCTTCTGCAGCAGCGTGAAGTGCCCGATCTCGGCCGCGGCCATCTGTGCGAGCGCCGCGCGGCCCGCCAGTGTCGGCGCCGTGCGCGAGTCCTCCGTCATCCGGTCGAAGGCCGAGAGCTCGCCATATGCAACCGCTCCCAGAAGATCGACAACACCCTCCGCAACACCCATGAGACCGAACTCTAGTGGTCAAAAGTGTCTTGCCAGGTAGAATGGCCTCGGACGCCCGGCGTGACGAGTGTGACGACCATGCTGCGCGGCGTTGAAATGGTGCGCGTACACCTTTCCCGCAGCTGCTCATCGAGCGCGGTCGAGAGGCCCGGCCAGGGCTCGTACGCGCTTGGTACGAGAGAGGCTGATCACCCTGACCGCTGAAGTAGAAGCACATCTGGACCCGGTTCTCCTGGAACACAGCGAGGCCGGAGTCCCCGAAGAAGACACGTCGCACCCGTTGCTGGCAGACGCCCCGGTGCAGTCCGAGTCCCCCACGTTCGCCGAGCTCGGTGTGCGTGAGGAGATCGTCAAGGCCCTCGGCGAGGCGGGCATCGTCCGCACCTTCGCCATCCAGGAGCTCACACTCCCCATCGCGCTCGCCGGCGACGACGTCATCGGCCAGGCGCGCACCGGCACCGGCAAGACCCTCGGGTTCGGCGTGCCTCTGCTGCACCGCATCGACCTCCCCGGCGACGGCACCCCGCAGGCCCTCGTCGTCGTGCCTACCCGCGAGCTGTGCCTCCAGGTCGCGCACGACCTCACCGACGCGGCGCGTCACCTGGGCGTGAAGGTCGCCGCCATCTACGGCGGCATCCCGTACGAGCGGCAGATCGCGCAGCTCCGCAAGGGCGCCGACGTCATCATCGGCACGCCCGGCCGCCTGCTCGACCTGGCCGAACAGCGTCACCTGGTGCTCGGCAAGGTCCGCATGCTGGTGCTCGACGAGGCCGACGAGATGCTCGACCTGGGCTTCCTGCCCGACATCGAGCGCATCCTGACCATGGTCCCGGACCAGCGTCAGACCATGCTGTTCTCGGCGACGATGCCCGGCCCGATCATCACGCTGGCGCGCACGTTCCTCACGCAGCCCACGCACATCCGGGCCGAGGAGAACGACGCCGGCCAGACGCACGAGAACACGTCGCAGTTCGTCTACCGGGCGCACTCGATGGACAAGCCGGAGATGCTGGCCCGCGCGCTGCAGGCCCGCGACCGGGGTCTGACGATGGTGTTCGCGCGGACCAAGCGGACCGCGCAGAAGGTCGCCGACGACCTGACCGAACGCGGGTTCGCCGCGGCCGCCGTGCACGGTGACCTGGGCCAGGGCGCGCGCGAGAAGGCGCTGCGGGCGTTCCGCGCCGGCAAGGTCGACGTGCTGGTCGCCACCGACGTCGCCGCGCGCGGCATCGACATCGACGACGTGACGCACGTCATCAACTACCAGTGCCCCGAGGACGAGAAGACGTACGTCCACCGCATCGGCCGCACGGGCCGTGCCGGGCGCACGGGTGTCGCGGTCACGTTCGTCGACTGGGACGAGACGCACCGCTGGGCTTCGGTGAACGACCTGCTGGGCCTCGGCCAGCCGTTGCCGGTGGAGACGTACTCCACGTCCGACCACCTGTACTACGACCTGGGCATCCCGTCCGGTTCGACGGGCCGGTTGCCGCTGAGCCACCGCACCCGCGCGGGCCTCGACGCGGAAGAGGAGGAGCAGCTCGACACCGGCAAGCGCAAGCGCCGCAGCAGTCGTCGCACCGGCTCCTCCCGCACCGAGGGCGAGCAGGCCGCGGAGACGAACGAGGAGACGAGGCCGAAGCGGTCCCGCTCGCGCACGCGCAGCCGCGCCGGCGTGACGCAGGAGGGCGAGCAGACGCAGGCGTCCGCGTCCGAGCCGGCCGAGAAGTCCGCCTCGGACAAGCCGCGCAGGCGTCGGCGTCGCCGAACCTCTGCCGAACAGGCCGCTCCTTCGGCAGACTGATCACCATGTCGTCCCCCGGTTCCGACGTCACCGACGTCGAGGACGTTCTCGACGAGCCCGCGCACGAGGCCGTGCCCGCCGCAGAACGTCCGCCCGCCCGGTCCTGGCGCACCCGCGCCGACTTCATCGCGGTCGCAGTGATCGCGGTGGTGTCGGTCACGGCGTCCGTTCTGACCTGGGCTTTCAGCGATGCTCGTGCCACGACGTCGGTCACCGGGCCGTCGTCGTGGGAGCCGCTGCCCGAAGTGGCCACGCTGCCGCCGTCGCTCGCCGAGGTGTGGCGGGCGCGCAGCGGTGCCTCGCTGTCCCCCGTGGTCGTGCAGACCGCGTCGAAGGACACGGGCGAGGAGAAGCCGTCGACGGTCGTGACCGGCGACGGCGGCGAGGTCCACGGGCGCGATCCGCTGACCGGTGACGTGCGGTGGACGTACGAGCGGGATCTGCCGCTGTGCGTCGTGAGCACCGCGTGGGGCCGGGCGATGGCGTTGTACTCCAAGGGCACGAACTGCTCCGAGCTCACGTCGCTCGACGGTGTGAGCGGCGAGCGGCGGGCGCAGCGCAACGGCGACGCGGAACCGGGCACGGCACTGCTCAACGAGGGTTCGCACCTGATCACCACGGGCTCGAAGTTCGTCGAGGTCTACCGGCGCGACGACCTGGTGCGCTCGCTCGAGTACGGCGGTCTGCGCGCGATCGTGAACCCGGGCAAGCAGCCGCGCGTCGGCTGCACGTACGGCTCGGTGGTCGTCACGACCGGCAAGTTCGCGATGGTCGAGCGCTGCCCGGACGACGCGTCGGACCGGGTCACGATCCTCAAGCCGAACCCGGACAAGTCCGACGAGCCCAAGGTGTTCGGCAGCTCCATCACCGGCAGCAAGAACGTGCAGGTCGTGGCCATGACCGAGAAGCTCGTCGCGGTGGCCGTACCGGGCCCGAACAGGCTGGTGACGTTCGACGCCGAGACCGGCAACCAGGTCGGCGAGGCACCACTCGACATCCCCGACGCCGACTTCACCGACCCGCCGAACCACGTGGCGCGCGTCATCACGACGAAGACGAACGCCTTCTGGTTCAGCGGTTCCCGCACGGTCGCGCTGTCGCTCGACACGCTCACTCCACTGTGGACGGCCGAGGGCACGCTTGGCGCCGGCACGACGCTCGCGGGCCGCGCGCTCATCCCGGTGAAGGAGGGCCTGCGGGTGTACGAGCAGGCCACGGGCGCCGTCGTGGGCACGATCAGGCTGAACCGAGAGGGCTACACGGGCCCTGTGCAACTCGCCACAGCCGGTCCCGTCGTCCTCGAGCAGCGTGGCGAAACCCTGGTCGCGCTGCGATAGTTCAGCTCGTGTACTCGCAGATCAGCCCGCACCGGGCGCAACGCGTCGACTTCCCGGGCCGCTACGGCACGATCGCGGCGCTGCGCGCGCCCGCGATGGGCGACGACGCGATGCGCACGACCGTGCTGCTCGTCCCGGGCTACACGGGCTCCAAAGAGGACTTCGCGCCGATGATCGACCCGATCGCGGACGCGGGCTTCGAGGTCGTCGCGATCGACCTCCCGGGCCAGCAGGACTCGCAAGGCCCGGACGACGAGGCGCTCTACCGCCCGGGCCCGCTCGGCTCGGTGCTCGCCGAACTGATCGGCAAGATCGCGGCGGACGGCCGGAAAGTGCTGCTGCTGGGCCATTCCTACGGCGGCCTGGTCGCCCGTGCCGCGGTGTTCGCGGGCGCCCCGATCTCGGGCCTCACGCTGATGTCGTCGGGCCCGTCCGAACTGCCCGCGGGCGAACGCCGCACCGTGCTGGAGGTCGGCGAACACGTGCTGGCCGAGCAGGGCGTGGAAGGCACCCAGCGCCTGAACGAACTGCGCTCGCAGCAGAACCCGGCCTACGCCGTGCTCCCGCAGGAGCTGAAGGACTTCTACCGCGGCAGGTTCCTCAAGTCGCAGGCCGCGGCCCTGCTCGGCATGAGCAACGGCCTGCGCTACGAACCGGACCAGGTGGCGAAGCTGGCCCGCACCCTCCGCTCGTCCGGCACACCGTGCCTGGTGGTGTGCGGCGACGCGGACGACGCGTGGACCCCCGCCGCCCAGCGCGACATGGCGGAACGGCTGGACGCGGACTTCGCCGTGCTGCCGGGCGTGATGCACTCGCCGAACACCGAGGCACCGCTGGAGCTCACCGAGACGCTGCTGCCGACGTGGCGGGCCTGGCTGACGTCCTGACTCTCCACTGCCGCGGATGTTCTTTCGCTGCAACGGGATCGCGGGTCGGGCGGTCGGTGTGGTCGGCGCGGCCGGCAGGGTCGGCAGGTCGCTCCTCGAACCGTGTCCAGGGTATGACTGCGGCACTGCGGGCCGGGCTGATCCACGGCGACACGGCCACGACCTGACCGTTCGAACGGCTGGTCCCCGATCGCTCGAAGCCTCCCCGGTCCGGAGTGCGGGTCGGAAAGGTGCAGCGGCAACGGCCCAAGCAACGCTCCACAGCCGGCTCGAGCCCGTCAGTACGACCTAGGCACTGCGGGCCGGGCTGGTCCACGGCGACACGGACACGACCTGCCGAAGACCGCCAACCCCGTTGCGGCTCGGCACGGCGTCACCGTCCAAACCACGCCCCACAGCCGGCCCGGAAGTCGTCAGCCCTCACCGCCAGAGGCCGCCAGCCCCAACCAGCGGCTCGGCAACGCTCCACCGCGACCGCACAACCGCAGCCCGGCCTGCTCGAGGCTCAGTCCCAGCCCCAAGCCGCGCCCACCGCGGCCAGGCAAGGCTCAACGGCCTAGGCCCACCAGAACGTCCACAGCGTCGCCCCGCTCACCAAGAGCACCGCCAACGACGCCACCGGCGCCTTCCAGTCCGCGTACCGGTCAGCCACGATCTGCGCCCCGACCACCAGCAGCGCCGCCACCACGTGTGCCACGACGGACAACGTCCCGGGCCCGGGCAGGTCGCGCGAGTTCGCGTAGAACTGGACGCCGATGTTCCCCAGCGCGAGCAGCACCATGCCCACGGCGAGCACGCCGCTCACGGCGCGCAGGAATCCGTAGGTCCGCGACGGTCGCTTCGCTGCTTCGACTTCCACTCAAGCCACCCTACGGGTCTGCGGGTGCTCGGGCGGGCATGCCCCGACCGCCTCATCACGGCTACGGCGAAAGCCGTACCCCAGGCGTCCTTCCGAACGCTGGGCACTCCTTCCGCACCCTGGGCACTCCTTCCGCACTCAGACGCCCTTCCGCACTTCGGGCACCCCCGGCACCCTGGGCACCTCAAGCGCGCTCAGACGCCCTTCCGCACCCCGGGCATCCCTTCAGCACTCAGGCGCCCTTCCGCACCCCGGGCACCCCTTCCGCACCCAGGTGCCCTCCGCACTCCAGGCATCCTTCGACACGCCGCGCACCCCAGGCACCCACGAGAAGCGGGCTGCCAGCTGTCCCCCGCGCGCTTCCTTGTCACGCAACGAGCGAAACCGGCCTCCGGTTCCCGGTTGTCCACAGGCTCCCCACCCCTGTGGACAACCGAAAGGAGCTAAGGCGCCAGCAGCGCCCAAGGGTCCAGCGGCGGCGCCGCCTCCTGGCCCTCCGGGCAGCTCCGCCGGAAGTCGCACCACTGGCACTGCCGGCCGGTGACCGGCGGGAAGAGGATCTCCTGGTCGCCGCCCGCCTTCAGGGTCTCGGTGGCGAGGTCGATCTCGTCCGCCGCCTCCTCCGCCCGCCGGACGTGCCGGGCGAGTGACTCCTCCGTGTGCTCCCACGCAGCGATCGAGCCGGACGGCAGGTGGTGCAGCTCCACTCGGCGGCACGGTTTGCGCAGGGTTCGGCGGGCAGCCAGCGCGTACAACGCCAGGGCTTGCGAACCGCGTGCGTCGTCCGAGGTCAGGACGTGGCGGCCGGTCTTGTAGTCGACGATGACCAGTTCGCCGTCTCGGTGGTCGATGCGGTCGACTCGGCCCTCGGCCACGATGCGGTCGGTCGGGGAGGAGACCCAGCGCTCGACGCCCAGCGGTTCGAAGTCGACGTCCAGGGACGCGACGTACTCGTGCACCCAGCCCTGGGCTCGGGTGCGGTACTCGGCTGCCTGGTCGACGTCGCGGAAGCCCTCGGACTTCCACTGGCGGTTGAGCAGGGCCACCGCCTGGTCCGGGGTGCGGCGGTCGGGCGACAGGTCGAAGAGGGCCTTCAGGGCGTTGTGGACGACGGCGCCCAGCGTGTTGTGCGCCCAGGCGCCGCCTCGCGGGGGTGAGGGGCGGTCGAGGTACGTCATGCGGAAGCGGCGGGGGCAGCTGGTCCACGTCGACAGCTTCGCGGGCGTGACGCGCACGAGCCGGCGGGGTGCCGCGGTGCCGAAGTCGAAGCCGAGTTGTTCCACCCCAACCAAGTTACTCAGGCCCCCTGACAGAAAATGAGGGGCATGGAGATCTGGCACAACCCGCGCTGTTCCAAGAGCCGCGCCGCGAAGCAGCGCCTCGACGAGAGCAACGCCGACTACACCGAACGGCGCTACCTCGACGACGTCCCGACGGCCGAGGAGCTCGACCACGTCCTCACTCTGCTGGACAAGGAGCCGTGGGAGATCGCGCGCACCAAGGAACCGGCGTACCGGAAAGACTTCGAGCACGACCGCGCCAAGTGGATCGCGCACATGGTCGCCAACCCGAGCCTCATCGAACGGCCGATCATCATCGACGGCGACAGTGCGCGCATCGAGCGCTAGACGCCCGAGGTGATGAACCCCTGCACGGACGACGCGACGAGCTGCACGGCGATCGCGGCCAGCAGCAGACCGGCGATCTTGGCCATCAGCAGGATCCCGCTCTCCTTGAACACCTTGATCAGCAGGCCGGCGGACCGCAGCGTCCCCAGCAGCACGAGGTGCACGGCCACGATCGCCGCGGCCAGCGCGAGGTAGGAGCCCCACGCGCCGTCGGCCTGCCGCACGAACACGATCGTCGCGGCGATGGCACCTGGTCCGGCCAGCAGCGGCGTCCCCAACGGCACGAGGGCGATGTTCACGTCCTCGACCTCGGGGTGGTTGGTCGCGCCCTTGCCGGTCAGCAGGTCGAGGGCGATCAGCAACAGCAGCAGCCCGCCCGCGCCCTGCAGGGCGGGGATGCCGATGTGCATGTACGCCAGGATCGAGTTGCCGGCGACGGCGAACAGCGTGATCACCAGGAACGACACCAGCACGCCCTGCCGTGCCGCGCTCTTGCGGGCCTCGCGCGACTTGCGGCCCACCAGCCCCAGGAAGACCGGCACGGTCCCGGGCGGGTCCATGATCACCAGGAGCGTGATCGAGGCCTCGATGAAGAGCCGCAGGTTGAACACGCGAACACCGCCCTATCCCACGAGGATCTTGCAGCCCGTCGCCCTCTCGGCCAGAGCATCCAGCATCTCCGGGGCCGTCGTCTCCGCGCCGAGCCGCACCGTCTTGTTCGTGCCGTGGTAGTCACTCGACCCGGTGACGATCAGGCCCAGCGAGTCTGCCAGCGACCTCAGCGACCGGCGCGTCTCCTGGTCGTGGTCCGGGTGGTCGACCTCGACACCGGCCAGCCCGGCCGACGCCAGCGCCTGCACGACCGACGGCGCCACGACGGGGCCGCGGGAGCGGGCGAAGGGGTGGGCGAGCACGGTGACACCGCCGGCCTCGGTGATCATCTCGATCGCGCGCTCGACGGGGGTGTCGGTGCGGCCCACGTAGTACTGGCCGCCGGTCAGGAACGTCGCGAACGCCTCGTCGACCGACGACACGACACCGGCGCGGATCAGGGCCTGGGCTAGGTGGGGGCGTCCGGCCGGCGCGTCGAACGGCAGGCGGGACATCAGGTCGACCGGGTCGATCGGGAAGCCGTCGGCCTGCATCATCTCGGCCATCTTCTGCAGTCGCGAACGCCGCTCCTCACGCAGGCGTGACTGCTCCTTCATCAGCATGGCGTGCGTCGGGTCGTACAGGTACGCCAGCAGATGAACGGTGATGGTGTGGCCGTAGCCGTCGGCGGAGGAGCACGACAGCTCGGCGCCGCGCACCAGCCGCAGCCCGGACGGCAGCGCCGCCTCGGCCTCAGCCCATCCGGCCGCTGTGTCGTGGTCCGTGATGGCCACCGCGTCGAGTCCCGCGAGGGACGCGGCCCTCACCAGGTCGGCAGGGCTGTCGGTGCCGTCGGACTCGGACGAATGGGTGTGCAGATCGATGACCACGTCGTCCAGTGTGGACGACGTGATGAACGACCCGTGTTACGGGACCATCTTCTTGCCGCGCGCGGCGCGCTGGGCCTTGATCATCGAGAACCGCTCGGCCTGGGCCTTCTTGTCGCCGAAGGTCAGCTCCGAGATGGCGTCGTAGACCTCTTCGGGGTCCGGCAGGAACTCCAGGCGGTTCAGCGCCTGGATCTGACCTGCCGACTCCACGATGAGCGTGCCGTAGCCGAACATGCGTCCGCCGACGGTGCGCTCGTAGGTGAGGTCGGTGACCTTGCTGATGGGCATCATCGCGACCTTGGTCTCGAAGACGCCCGAGGTCAGCATGAAGCGCTTGTCGGTGACGACGATGCGCTCCACCCACCACTCGATGATGAAGTAGGAGAGCCGCAGGAGGACCAGCAGCGCTCCGTACCACAGCACGTTCTGGATCACGGCCGCGTCCGCCGGGGCCAGGTACGAGATCATCATGAAGCCGGCGAGCAGTGCCGCCGCCTCCAGGACGTCCCAGATCAGATAGGACCAGTGCCTGCGCACCCGGATGACCCGACGCTCGCTCGACAGCAGGTAGTCGTCCGGATCACGTGGTGCGAACATGCGCTACCAGCCTTTCCTGGTACCAGGCAGTGCCCTGTCTGACCTGCTCCGCCACCCCGGCGGGTGGCTGGTACCAGACTAGAAGACGGAACGCACGAACGTGATCAGCGCCTCGGCCGCGGTTCGCAACGAGTTGAGGATGTTCTGCACGAGTTGGGCCGCCTGCTGAGGCTCCGCGATCAGGAAGAACAACAGCAAGGCGATTCCAGCGAAAGTGAGAATCTTCTTCAAGTTCACGGTGTCCACCCCGTCCGCGTCGCACCCGTTTGGCGCCGTTCGTGACCGTTGTACAGCACGATTCAGCACCTTGGGAGATTTGTACCGCAGCCGGGGTAGCGCACAGCACCGCCGATCCGGTGTGACTACGCTTCGTGATCGTGACGGCCAGCAGCAAGCGCACGATCCGTTGCGTCGGAGCCATCGTCCATGACTCGTTCGGGCGACTACTGCTCGTGCGACGCGCCAATCCGCCTGGTGAGGGCATGTGGTCGATACCAGGCGGACGCGTGGAGCCTGGTGAGACCGATGAGGCGGCTGTGACTAGGGAACTAGCCGAGGAGACGGGACTCTCCGTCACCGTCGGCCGCCTAGTCGGCCACGTGGAGCGACCGGCCCCGAACGGGGTTTTCGTGATCTTCGACTACGAATGCCAGGTCACGTCGGGTGTGCTCCGAGCGGGCGACGACGCATCGGATGTCGCTTGGGTCGACGGTGCGACCTTGGACACACTCCCGACCACCGAAGGGCTCGTGGAAGCGCTCTCTGAATGGAACTGCCTGCCCAGGACCTGATCAGGGTTCACGCGTTAGGGGTGTCGTTCAGCGCCAAACGAGACGCTGTCCGTGGGCCTCGGTCGTGGCCAGGGTGGTCGTCTCCGCGCCGGACTCACCGACGCGGATGAGGCGCAGCTCACCGGCCTCGTGCGCCGCCCACCAGACATCTCTGCCCAAAGCCGACAAGGCGGGCACGAGGTCGAGCCCGGACCCGCTCGTGATGACGACGAGCGGCGCGTCGATCGGCTCTACCGCCTTGGCGAGGTCCGCGACGGGGTCGCCGGCCACGAGACGGGGCGGGTTCTTGCGCAGCACCCCGCACGCCACTCCGAACAGCCGCAGCCGCTCCGGCTGGTCGGCCCACACACAGGCCTCCAGCCACGCGTAGGCGTCCTCGTCGGCCAGGTCGGCGGGTGCGACCCCGATGCCCGCCTTCGCGGCCACCTTGACCGTCTTGGGCAGCTTCGGCAGCGCTGCGCCGGGAGCGAGCTCCAACGCGCAGTGCAGCCCGAGCGCCGCCTTGGCGGGCCCCGCGACGACCTGGCCGGCCTCCGCGGTCTGGTACCGGTACGAGTACTGGTCGAGGCCGAGCAGCAGACCGGCCGTCGTCGCGACCTCCACGAGCCCGATCGGTCCGCCCGCCTGCTTGGCCGCGGCGGCGACGGCCGGGTAGAGCAGGGCCGCGCGCCGCACCTCGTTCGTCTGGACCACCTGCGAGGCCACGAGGGCCCGCACGCGGTCGCCGCGTTCCAGCACGAAGTCCCGGAACAACGGCCAGGTGCTCTCGTCCGCGCCATAGGTCCCGCCGAGCGACGGGTAGTAGTTCGAGAGCTGGTGGAACGGCTCGGCCTGCACGAGCCGGTGGGCCGCCGCCAGCAGGAGCTCGCCCGTGGCGTCGTCCTCGCTGGCGGCGGTCAGCAGGTCGGCGACCTCCGGATCCTCGGCAGCGCGCGACGCCAGGTGCTCGTAGAGCGGGGAGAGGGCCGAGGCCTCCTCCGCGAACGCGCGCAGGCGTTGCTGTGCCAGGTCCAGAGAAGTCACGTCACTCCTTGGGTTCAGGGCGTCCAGGCTGCTCGCCACCGCGGGCCTCGCCGTAGGACTGCTTCGGCACCATGACCTTGCGCCTGAAGATGCACACGACCGTGCCGTCCTGCTTGTAGCCGCGAGTCTCCACGTAGACCACGCCCCTGTCGTCCTTCGACTTGGACGGCGTCTTGTCGAGCACCTCGGTCTCACCGTAGATCGTGTCACCGTGGAACGTGGGCTTCACGTGCCGCAGCGACTCGATCTCGAGGTTGGCTATCGCCTTGCCGGAGACGTCGGGCACGGACATGCCCAGCAGCAACGAGTAGATGTAGTTGCCGACGACGACGTTCTTGCCGAAGTCCGTCGTGTTCTCCGCGTAGTTCACGTCCATGTGGAGCGGATGGTGATTCATCGTGAGCAGGCAGAACAGGTGGTCGTCGTACTCCGTCACCGTCTTGCCAGGCCAGTGCTTGTAGACCGCTCCGACCTCGAACTCCTCGTAGTACCGACCGAACTGCACCGCGCCTCCAACTACGTGTGATCGAGATCTGCCTCAGGTGGGGAGACAGTCTTTACGCGGAGGGAGTACCCTCGGCAACCGGTGTGTGAGGATTTCCACCACCAGTGACTTCGCCCCGAGGAGGTGAGGACCCCTAAATGAGCAAGGACCCCCACCCTGCCAGTACCAAGCGCGTCCTCACCGAGGTGGCTTTCTAGGTCCGTCTGGACTCATCTAGATCGTTCCGGTTCCACCCGGTCGGGGCGCCCGTCGTGCTTTCGCACCTCACGCCGGCGTGTACCTGGAGGAACTCACCATGCCCAGCCTGCCCTCGATCCGCGGCCGCGGGTCTCAGCAGCGCCCGACGCCGCCGCACATCTCCGTGCCGTTGTCGCACTACGTGGTCGACTGCGCGGTCTACGTCGACGGCAAGCGCTTGCCTGGGCGCTGGACGCACACCGACGCCGTCAAAGAGGTGCGCAAGCGCAAGGACGGCTTCGTCTGGATCGGCCTGCACGAGCCCGACGCCGAGCAGATCGAGGGCATCGCCGAGACGTTCGGGCTGCACGAGCTCGCGGTCGAGGACGCGGTGCACGCGCACCAGCGCCCGAAGCTGGAGCGCTACGACAACACGTTGTTCATGGTCTTCAAGACCGTTCGCTACGTGACGAACGAGTCGCCCGACACCGCCAACGAGATCGTCGAGTCCGGCGAGATCATGGTGTTCCTGGGCAAGGACTTCGTCATCACCGTGCGGCACGGCAACCACTCCGGTCTCTCCAAGCTGCGGCACGTGCTGGAGGAGGACCCGGAGCGCCTGGAGATCGGCCCGTCCGCGGTGATGCACGCGATCGCCGACCAGGTCGTCGACAACTACCTCGAGGTCACCGACCACATCGAGGACGACATCGACCGCATGGAGGAACGGGTCTTCGCGCCGCGCACCGAGGTGAGCGCGGAGCAGATCTACATGTTCAAGCGCGAGGTCGTGGAGCTGCGCCGCGCGGTCATGCCGCTCGCGAACCCGTTGCGCCGCTTGGCGGAGGGCTACACGCCGCTCATCCCCGAGCAGGTGCGCGCGTTCTTCCGCGACGTCGACGACCACCTCACCGAGGTCTCCGAGCGCGTCACGGCGTTCGACGAGCTGCTGACGACGCTGGTCGACGCGACGCTCGCGAAGATCACGCTGCAGCAGAACACCGACATGCGCAAGATCACCTCGTGGGTCGCGATCATCTCCGTGCCCACCATGGTCGTCGGCGTGTACGGCATGAACTTCGACTACATGCCCGAGCTGAAGTGGAAGTTCGGCTACCCGCTGATCATGAGCCTGGTCCTGATCGCCTGCCTCACGCTCTACCGAATACTGCGCCGAAATCGCTGGCTCTAGTCCCGGTTTCGCTCGCTTTGCTCGTTGTAGAAGAGGTTTGTCATGACCAGAATCCTCACCAACATCCGCTTCTGGATCCTCGCTTTCCTGCTCTGCTGGATCACCACCGTGTTCGTGCTGATCAGCGGAACCCCCTGACGTGAGAGAGCGGCTCACGAACCTCAGGTTCTGGCTGCTGGTGTTCCCGGTCGGCTGGCTCATGATGGTCTTCGTGTCCATCGCGCTCTGGCCGTCACCGGGCGCCGAGTCACCGGACGAGCTCGCCTCCGAGGTGACGAACGCGTTGCGCGCACACGACTTCCACAAGCTGGAGCCGTTGCTGGCGGTCGGCGGCGAGGACGTCGCGAAGGCGACCGCGGACCAGTTCCAGACCGCGCGGGTGGATCGTGGTGTCTACCGCGACGGTGCGATCGTCGTCGAGTACACGCACGACGGCACCCGCGCCGAGTTCCGGCTGCCCGTGGAGATGCAGGACGGCCGGTACGTCGTGAACCCGGTCGTCACTCCCAGGGGGTGACGTTCCAGGTGAACGGCGTGCCGTGGCCCGCGCCGTGGCCGAGGTTCAGCGAGATCCCGGCAGGCCAGAGCTTGAGCAGCAGCTCGAACCGGTAGTCGTCGTCGGTGCGGCGCGGTTCGAAGACCAGCAGCGCCAACGGTGTCGTGGGCGTCGCCTTCGCGGCGGCGTCGGCCAGCACGGCCCGGCCCATCGCCCGGTCCGCCGGGGAGACGTACTGCCACACCACGGAATGCCACACGACGGTGAGCACGTCGCGTTCGGCGCGGCCGAGCTGTTTCGCGAGCCATTCCGGGCCCGCCGACCGGTCGACCCGCACGGGGTCGGTGGCGGCGAGGTCGAGCGCGTCGCGCAGCCGGTTCCAGCGCTCCAGCTGGTCCGCCCAGACGAACGAGCTCAGGTGCAACCGTCCGTCCTCTGTGGACACGTCGACCGGGTTGAGGTCGCAGCCGGCCCTGCCGACGACGCGCAGCCGGTGGCCGAGGTCCGCGGGCGGCCTGCCGGTCCACTCCGGGTTCAGGACCAGGAGGCTGTCCGGGTCGCCGAGGACCGTGTCCTCGAGCTGGTAGGCGACGTGGTGCGGGCGCAGGTTGAGCCCGCCGCTGGCGCCGACCTCCAGCAGCCGCACGCAGAACGGCACGTGCCTCCCCGCCGCCTTCGCGGCTTCCTGCGCGGCGACCATCAGGCCGCCGTAGAGGGGTGCGCTGCGGCCGGGTTCGTTGGTCTGCACGACGGTGGCCTGGATGCGGTGCCTCAGCACGTCCGCGTTGGCGGTGAGCGCGGGCAACGCGTCCTCCCAGAGCGCCGGCAGGTCGGGCTGGCCGCCGACGGACGGGTAGTGCTTCGCGAGGCCCGGCGCGCGTCCCTCGAGCACGAGCCGGTGGACGGCGCCCGCGAACCGCAGGCCGGGCACGGAGCCCTCCCGCTCGCGTTCGGACCCCGCCATGATCCGGGTCGTCACGCCGCCCTGTCTCAGGTCCTCGGCGGCGTCGGTGAGGAGGCGCTGGGTCAGCGGACTGCGGTCGCGGCAGCCGTGGGCGGACGCGGCGAACAGCTCGGCAAGCACGCGATCCACGGTAACGGCAGCGCCGCCGACCGTCATGTGAGGAAAGACCTCATTAGGCTGCTGGAATGGCCCGGATTCTGGTTGTCGCGGACGAGGTGGTCGAACAGCTGTGGACCGACAAGGTGTTCCAGCACGGGGACGTCGACCTGATCCTCGCGGCGGGTGACCTGCCGTTCGACTACCTGGAACACCTGGCCAACGCCCTGGACAAGCCACTCGTGTTCGTTCCCGGCAACCACGACCCCGACCTGTCCGGCTACTCGAACGTGCGCGGTCTGTGGACCAAGGCGGGTGTGCCGGTGCGCTGGCCAGGTCCAGCCGGTGCGGTGAACGCGGACGAACGCGTGGTCGACGTCGCCGGCCTGCGGATCGCCGGGCTCGGTGGTTCGATCCGCTACAACAAGGGCCCGAACCAGTGGACGGAACGGCAGCAGGCCCGCCGTGCCCGCCGGGTGTCCCGGCTGGCCGGGTGGCGCAGGCTGCGGGACGGACGTGGCGTGGACGTGCTGCTGACCCACTCGCCGCCGTCGGACTGCGGCGACGAACCCGACGGCCCGCATCGCGGCTTCGCGTGTTTACGCGGACTTGTCACGCGGCTGCAGCCCACGTTCATGCTGCACGGCCACATTCACCCGCACGGCCACCCGCGCCCGGACCGCACGCTGGGCTCGACGCGGGTGATCAACGTGATTCCCTCGAAGGTGCTGGAGGTGGCGTGATGAGACGGGACACCGGTTTCCCCGTGGCCGATGCCGAGAGCGACTTCCTGCGCGCCCGCCGGCGCCAGGTGATGTCGCGTCTCGCGGCCTGGCTGCGCCGGGAACCCGACGACGTGAACATCATGCTGCCGTTCCACGAGGTCGTGGACGCCCTGGGCATGGCGTCGGAGAAACGCCTGGGCCTGCAGTCGATCCGGCTGGACTCGATCGTCGGCAGCGTCGACCGCACCCGCGACTTCGACCGCCGCTTCCGCCCGACCTCGGGCCGCGTCCGGGAACGCTGGCAACGCCTCGCGCTGGCCGCGCGCCGGGGTGAGAGCGTGCCCCCGATCGACGTGTACCGGATCGGCGAGCTGCACTTCATCAACGACGGCCACCACCGCGTGTCGGTGGCGCACGCCCTGGGCCTGGAGGTGATCGACGCGTACGTGACGCAGGTGATCACCCGGATCGACTCGTCCGGCATCCGCTACCGCGGCGACCTGATCGTGAAGGACTACCGCCGCCTGTTTCTCGACCGCGTGCCGCTGAGCGGCGAGGCCCGCGCCGCCGTGCTGCTGTCCGACCCGTGGCACTACGCGCAGCTCGGCGAGCACGTGGAGGCGTGGGGGTTCCGGCTGATGCAGGACACGGGCCAGTTCCTGGACCGCGCCGAGGTGGCGCGCCGCTGGTACGCCGACGAGTACAAGCCGGTCGTGGCGATGCTGCGGCAGGCGGAGATGATCGGCGACCGCACCGAGACCGAGGCGTACATGTGGGTGGCGGCGGAGCGGTACCGGCTGATCCGCACGCACCGGTGGGACGCCGAGGTGATCAACGCGGTGCGGGAGGAGACTCGGTCGCAGGGGCGGGGCCCTCGGGCTTGAGAGTACGGCTGCGGCTGTCGCTCACCGACGAGCTGATCAGCTGTCGGCGCACGGTCGCCCGACCGGTCACCGCGGCGCCACCCGCGGGCTGTCCGCGTCCGGCAGCGGACGGGCCTGGTCGAGGACCTCGTCGGTGTACTTGTCGAGCAGCCGGGTGCCGATCTGCTGCGCGTACCCGAAGATGACCGCCCACAGCAGCAACGCCGCCGCCGACGGGATGCCGATCAGGCCGCTGGTCACGCCTGCTCCCAGCGCCAGGATGCCGACCACCGCCAGTGCCGCGCCCAGCATGATCTTGATCAGCGCCTGGTAGCCGATCATCACGTACGGCGAGAGCGAGGGCCGGCGGCGCAAGAGCAGCACCACGGCGGCCAGCACCGCGCCGAACGCGCCGAGCACCTGCACCAGCCACACGTCCACACCGGACGCCTTCGCCGTGCCACCGGGGCAGACCGTCGGCAGCGCGTTCTCCTTCGGGTCCACGCAGAGCGGGATGATGCCGGGCTTCACGATGCCGACGACGCCGAGAACCGTGTTGATCACGAACAGCACGAGGGACGCGGCGATCAGCTTGTTGCGCAGCGCGCGGGAACCGGCGTGCGCGAAGTCCGAGTTGTCGTAGGCCGCCCGCAGCGCGTCGACCACGATGGCGCGCTCGACCGCGGGCGTGAACTCCCCCGGCCGCAACGCTTCCAGGGCACGGCGGCGCGGATCGTCCTCGTCGAGGTACTGCGCCACCCGCGCCTGCAGCCCCGGCAACCGCCCCAGGAACCCGCGCTCCGCCGAGATCGTCGCCACCTCGGCCTCGTGCAGGGCTCGCCAGGCTCGTTCGATGTGCCAGCCCGACCACCACGACGGCAGCATGCGCCACCACGGCTCGCGCGAGGCCAGCATCGCCTCCACCACGGCGGCCTGCTCCTCGGCCGTGCGACGCCACACGTCGCCCTCGGGATCGACCGGGTCGGACGGTCCGAGCGCGGCGAGATCCGCGCGGACCCGGTCCAACCGGGACTGCACGACGAGTCTCCAGTCGGTGACTCTGGGTTTGCGCTCGGCCATGTCCCGATGGTGACAGGCAGGTCCGACAATGTCGGCAGCCATCCGTGTGACGTGCGAAAACGTCAACAGAACGCCGCATACGCTTGTGCTTATATACGCACTAAGTTATACAACTGTGCGTGGACGTATTCGAAGCCGTGGCCGAACCCACCCGCAGGCACCTGATCAGCCTGCTGGCCGAACGCGAGCGCACGGCGGGTGAGCTGGTCGACAGCCTCCCGGACCTGACCCAACCGGCCGTGTCCCGGCACCTCCGCGTCCTGCGCGAGACAGGACTGGTCGAGGCCAGGCCGGACGGCCAGCGCCGCATCTACGCGCTCAGGCCCGATGGCCTGCAACGCATCGACGACTGGATCACCCCGTACCGCCGCTTCTGGCGCGACCACCTGGCAGCACTCGAACAGCACCTGGAGAACCGATGACCGACCTCGGCACCATCACCGTCGACGGCGAGCACGCCACCCTCACGTTCCACCGCCGGTTCCGGTTCCCGATCGACCGCGTGTGGTCCGCCATCACCGACGACGCCGAGCGCAAGGCGTGGTTCGGCGAGGGAACCGTTGACCCGCGAGCCGAAGAGGTCGTCATCGAACCGGAGGACCCGCCCGCGCCCATGGAGGCCAAGCGCGTGACGGGCCGCATCCTGACGTGGCAGCCGCCGGAAAATGGCAGCGCGGTCTTCGAACACGAGTGGCACCAGAAGATCGTCGAGGACGGCGTCGTGCGCTACGAGCTCACCGCGGACGGCGACGAGACGCTGCTCCGGTTCACCCACACCGGACTGTCCGAACGCAACGCGCGCGGCTTCGCGCCCGGCACGCACGCGTTCTTCGACCGCGCGGAAGCGTTCCTGGGCAACGAGACGCCGCCGAGCTGGAGCGAGCGCTACGCGGAGGTCGCACCGAACTACCCGTCGTGGCGCTAGGGCGTGTCCCGGAAGTCCCGTCGGGCGGCAGTGGCGGCCGAGGGCCACGGAGACGGCACCGCCGCGACGCCCGAATACGCCCGCGGTATGAGGACGTCGCGGCGGCACCGTCTCCGGGTCTCTCGCCCGCGCCTGCCACCAGACGAACTTCCGGGACACGCCCTAGGCCTGGGCAGCGGCCTCGTGCGCGGCGGCGAAACGCCGGTCCGGGTCCCCGAGGTACGCCCAGGGCCACCGCGCCGCCCGCTGACCGCTCCGGGCGAGGTGCAGCGCCAGCCTGTCCTTCACCTCGGCCTGGAAGTAGAACATCGCGAAGATCTGGTGCGCCCACAACGAGTACGGCTGCACGGCGGTGCCGGCGAGCAGCCGCGCGGACAGGGCGTCGACCTCGGCGCGCTGCTTCTTCCAGTACGACAGGGTCGCGATCTCCCACTTCCGCGCCCACTTGCCGCTCTTCGCCATCTTGTCGAGGTGCATCTCGATGTGCGCGATCGGGACCAGCGCCAGCAGCGGATGCCCGTCCGGCAGGCCCTCGACGCCGGCGCGCGCGAACTCGAACATCTCCTCGTGACCGCCGTACCACTTCGCGGTCTTCGTCTGCAGCCGCCGCCAGGTCGCGTTGACCAGGTCCGGCACGCGCTTCGCGACCTCGTCGTAGATCTCCGCCGCCTCGCCGCGGTGGGTGGGCGACCCCAGCGCCACCGGCATCAGCGCGGCCCACGGCGCCACGTCGTCCGGGTCCAGCTCCGCGGCGCGGTGCAGGGTCTGGCGCGCTCGCTGCGTGAAGTTCCGCAGGCCCGCGAACTGCTCGGCGGACGTGTCCTTCGCGCGCTTGCCGCCGCGTTCCTCCCAGCCCGCGATGGTCTGCGCGCCGCCGAGCAACAGCAGGAGGTTCACGTCATCCGGCCGCTCCTCCTCCGCGTCGAGCAACGCGGGCAGCACCATGTTGCCCGCACCGCCGAGCACGTCGACCGCGAGCTCGCGGCGGTACGGCTGGTCTCGGGTGGAGGCGAGGAACTCGAGTGCGGGGCCGAGGTCGCCGGAGACCAGCTTCAGGGCCGCCTGCAGGAGCTCGGGGTCGTCGAAGGCCGTGTCCACGTAGGACGGAAGCGTAGAAACCACGCGCGGAAACCAGCACCGCGTCAAGCGCGGCCGTCCGCAGTTGACCAGGGCGGGGAAGGCGCCGCCAGGGCACCGGACGGCGCCTCCCCCACCGGCTCAGGCGGTCTGCGAAGGCTCCACCAGCGCACGGAGCCGGGGAGGCATCCTCTTCTCCAACCCGTACGGTTCGAGGTGGGCCTGCAGCACGCCCGTGAACGCCCGCTCCACCGAAGCGGTGTCCCAGTTGTCGCTCTCCAGGATCGGCTGCTTGAAGTACGGCTGGCCGACGATGTGCAGCTGCCTGCCGTTGCACCGGATGACCTGCCCGGTGATGCCCTCGGCGCGGTCCGAGAGCAGGAACAGCACGAGCGGCGCCACCTTGCCCGGCGTCCGGTCGGCCGGAATGGCGCGCAGGGACCGTTCCGACTTCCACACCATCCGCGTGTGCGCGACGGGGCACACGGAGTTCACGCGGATGCCTTCGGACTCCAGGTCGAGAGCCCACGAGTAGCTCAGGGAGGCCACCGCGCCCTTGGTAGCCGAATAGGTGGCGAGTTTGCGCTGGCCGAATGACGCACCGGAGGAAATGTTGATGATGGAACCGCCGCCGGTGGCACGCATCGCGCGCATCGCCGCGATTCCGACGTAGATGACGCCGAGGACGTTCACCTCGACCACGTGCTTGATGGTCTCCGGATCGTCTTCCCAGGGGGCGGTCTCGTAGTTCAGGCCCGCGTTGTTCACGAGACCGTCGACGCGGCCGAATTCGTCGACGCACAGGTCGACGATCTTGGCCGCCTCGCTCGGGTCCGCGACCGTGTGGTTCGAGGCGACGGCACGGCCGCCGAACTCGCGGATGTGCTCGGCGACCCGTTCCGCCAGGTCACCGTCGTTGTCGTTGACCACCACCGACGCACCCGCGAGGGCAGCGTGCATCGCGTAGGCCTCGCCCAGTCCTCGGCCTGCGCCCGTGATGACGACCGCTTTTCCGTCCAGGATCCCCATGGCACGCTCTCTTTCACTAGGGCGGCGGTTCCCCGGAACCCCCCTGTGGTCCTGTACCCGCCTTCGACAAGCGTGCGGACAACCCGAAGATGTGCAGAACATGTTTCGATGAGATGTCGCTGCCGAGCGCCCAATGGCGAACCGAGTTCGGCAGGGCAGATGACCTCGACTGATCGGCCCTGAGGAGCTGGAGGCTTTCGCCCTTACACGATCGGGTGACATAGAAAGAGCCGCCTTCCCGCGAGGGGAAGGCGGCTCGTAAAACGAGAATTCACCGTTCCGTGTAGGTCAGGTTCCTGCCGTTGGACGGGTCGAAGAGCTGCACCTTGTCCGCGTCGAACCAGATGTCCGCCGACCCGCCTTCGACCGCGGCGGACGCCGACGACAGCCGGGTCACGAGCGAGATGCCGTCACCCGGCACGTCGTCCGATCCCGCGTCCGCCGCGAGCTCCTGGAGCTCCGCCGAAGCCGCCTGCTCGCCCGTGAGGTTGAAGTAGGCGTACTTGTCGGAGCCCATCGACTCCAGCACGTCGACCTGCGAGGTGAACTTGCCGCCGGCCGACAGCTTCGCCGGCTCGACCAGCGCCGCGTCCTCGAAGTGCTCGGGGCGGATGCCCAGGATCACCTCGCGGGGCGCGTCGGCACCCTCGACCAGCTGCCGGACCCGGTCCGTCAGCGTCACGTCGCCGATCACCGACCGCAGCGCGCCGTTCTCGAGCGTCGCCGGCACGAAGTTCATCGACGGGGAGCCGATGAAGCCCGCGACGAACAGGTTCGCCGGCTGCTCGTAGAGGAACTGCGGTGCGCCGATCTGCTGCACGACACCGCCGCGCATGACGACGACCCGGTCGCCGAGGGTCATCGCCTCGGTCTGGTCGTGCGTCACGTACACCGTGGTCGTGCCGAGCTGCTTCTGCAGGCGCGACACCGAGGTGCGCATCTGCACGCGGAGCTTGGCGTCCAGGTTGGACAGCGGTTCGTCCATGAGGAACGCCTTGGGGCTGCGCACGATCGCGCGGCCCATCGCCACGCGCTGCCGCTGGCCACCGGACAGGTTGGACGGCTTGCGGTCGAGGTGCTGCGAGAGGTCCAGGATCTCCGCGGCCTCCTTGACCTTCTTCTCCACCGTCGCGTTGTCGACCTTGGCCAGCCTCAACGGGAAGGCCATGTTCTCCTTCACCGTCATGTGCGGGTACAGCGCGTAGGACTGGAACACCATCGCGATGTCCCGGTCCTTGGGCGCCTTCTCGTTGACGCGCTGCCCGCCGATGCGCAGCTCGCCGTCCGTGATGTCCTCCAGCCCCGCGATCATGTTGAGGGTGGTGGACTTCCCGCAGCCGGACGGTCCGACGAGGATGATGAACTCGCCGTCCGCGATCTCCAGGTTGACTTCCTGCACGGCCAAAGCGCCGTCGGGATACCGCTTGGTCACCTGGTCCAGAACGATCTCTGCCATTGGTCAACTCACCCCTTGACGGCGCCGGAGGTCAGGCCGGCGACGATCCGGCGCTGGAAGAACAACACGAACAGGATGATCGGGATCGTGATGACCACGGCCGCGGCCGCGATCGACCCGGCCGGGTCCTCGAACTGGGAGCTGCCGGTGAAGAACGACAGCGCCACCGGCACCGTCCGCGACTGCTCGGTCGAGGTGAGCGAGATCGCGAACAGGAAGTCGTTCCAGCAGAAGATGAACACGAGGATCGCCGTCGTGAACACACCCGGCGCGGCCAGCGGCGCGATGACGCGACGGAACGCCTGCCCCGGCGTCGCACCGTCCATCTTCGCCGCCTTCTCGAGCTCCCAGGGGATCTCGCGGAAGAAAGCCGACAGGGTGTAGATCGCGAGCGGCAGCGCGAACGTGATGTACGGCAGGATCAGGCCGGGCCACGTGTCGAAGAGGCCGAGCGAGCGCTCGATCTCGAACAGCGGGGACACCAGCGAGACCTGCGGGAACATCGCGATCAGCAGCGAGACGCCCACCAGCAGGTTCTTGCCGGGGAAGTCGAGCCGCGCGATGGCGTAGGCGGCCATCGTGCCGAACACCACGGCGATCGCGGTCGCGATGATCGCGATGCCGATGGAGTTGATCAGCGCCCTCGTGAACTCCGACGTCGAGAAGATGTTCTGGTAGTTCTCCAGACTCCACTCGCGAGGGATGAAGTTGCCGTCGGCCAGCGTCGCCGACGACTTGAACGACAGCGACACGATCCACAGCACCGGAATCAGCGCGTAGATCACGACGACCGTGTTGAGGACACCCCAGCCCCACTTCTTCGCGGGGGTCTCCGCTCCTCCGATACCAGCCATCAGCGCTTCCCCCCGTCGTCACTGCCGGGGGCAGCGGTGCCGAAGAGCTTGATGAACACGAACGCGATGATCGCGACCATGATGAAGATCAGGACCGACATGGTCGACCCGATACCGAGGTTCAAGCCCTTGATGAGGTTGTTGTAGGTCAGCATCGACACCGACGACGTGCCCTGCGAGCCCGCGGTGAGCACGAAGAGGTTGTCGAAGATGCGGAACGCGTCGAGCGTGCGGAACAGCAGTGCCACCAGGATCGCCGGCTTCATGATCGGCACAGTGATCTTGATGAACCGCTGCCACCCGCTCGCGCCGTCCATCGCGGCGGCCTTGAGCAGGTCGTCCGGCACCAGCGCCAGGCCCGCCATCAGCAGCAGGGCCATGAACGGCGTGGTCTTCCAGATCTCCGCGAGACCCACGACCATCAACGCCGGGATCTTCTCCGTCAGCACGGGATCGCCACCGAGGGCCTCGGCGAGGTAGCCGGTGCCGGGCGTCCAGGCGAAGCGCCAGGAGAACGCGGCCACGACCGTGACGATGCCGTACGGGATCAGCGTCGTCGTGCGGACGATGCCCCGGCCGACCAGCGCCCGGTGCATGATCAGCGCGAGCGACATGCCCAGCACCAGTTCGACCGCGACGGTCACGACCGTCAGCACGACCGTCACCCACACCGCGTCCCACCAGTACGGGCTGCTGAGCACGGTGACGTAGTTGTCGAACCAGATCCACTCGGTGCGGTCCGGGAACTTCAGGTCGAACCTCTGCATCGACAACAGCAGCGAGTAGAGGATCGGCCAGCCGGTCACCGCGATCATGGTGAGAGCGGCGGGCGCGCAGAGCAGCCAGCCGAGCCTGCGCTCGGCCTTCTTGCCCTCGCTCAGCGCGACCTTCTTCTTGGGGGCAGCGGCTTCTGGCGCCGCGTCCTGCTTCTCCGTGACCGCGTGGCTCACGGCAACACCCCCTTGGAGTCGAGAGCGTCCTGCAGTTCCTTGCGGAGCCTGTCGCCGGTCGCCTGCGGGTCGATGCTCGCGGGCGGCGACAGGATGGTGGAGATGACCGTCGAGACGTTCTGGTAGGCGGGCGTGCGCGGCCGCACACTCGCGTTCTTCAGCGTCTCCTTGATGTCGTCGCGCATCGGGTAGGCCTCGGCCATCTCGGGCTCGTCGTAGACGGCCTCGATGGTCGGCGGCACACCGTCCTTGAGCGCGGCGAGCTTCTGCGCCTCGGCACCACGCAGGCACAGCACCGCGTCGAACGACTCCTCGGTGTGCGTGGTGTAGTTGCTGACGGCGTAGTTGATCCCGCCGACGGTGACCTTCGACTGCTCACCGCTGACCGTGGGGTACGGCGCCCACTTGAAGTTCTTCGCGAAGTCCGGCTTCTTCTGCGCCGCCGCGTAGACGTACGGCCAGTTCAGCTGGAACGCCGCGTTGCCGCCTTCCATGGCGAGGCGCGCGTTGTCCTCGGCCGCGTTGGAGAACGACGGGTCGATCGCCTTCGACGTCGCGAGCTTCTTCAACGCCCCCAACGCTTCCACGGCCTTCGCGTCGACAACGGCCTTGGTGCCGTTCTCGTCGAGGATCGTGCCGCCGTTGGAGTTGACGAGGGTGTTGTACAGCACGACGAGCCCCTCGTACTGCTTTCCCTGCGCCACGATCTGGCCGGGCTTCCCTTCCGCCACCAACGCCTCGGCCATGGAGATCATCTCGTCCCACGTCTTCGGCGGCGTGGGCACGAGATCCGAGCGGTACCACAGGAGCTGGACGTTCGTGTTGTCCGGCGCTCCGTACAGCTTGCCCTCGTAGGTCGCCGTGTCGAGCGGCGTCTTCAACGTGCCGGACTCCACCTGCGACTTGACCGAACCGGTGAACTCCTTGATCCAGCCCGCTTTCGCCAGCTCGGCGGTCCACGTGACGTCGAGCCCGAGGACGTCCATGCTGTCGTCCTCGGCCGCGAGTCTGCGCACCATCTGCTCGCGCTGCCCGTCCGCCTCCCGCGGCAGCTTGTTGTAGACGATGTTGTACCGCCCGCCGGCCTTCGCGTTGCAGCTGTCGACGATGGCCTGGAAGTTCTCCTGGGGATACTTGTAGACGTTCACGGTGATGCCTTGGTCGCCAGACCCGCACGCCGAAAGCGTTCCTGCCGCGAGTACCGCGGCTCCCACTCCGGCGGCGAGTCGATAGCGCCTCGTCGCACCCATCGGCCCTGCCTCCTTCCCGACTACACGGAGGAGCCAGACCGCAGAGCCCGGCACCTCGTCGTGCCACCAGCCCGCACCGGGCGGACCGGTCAGATGAACCTAAGCCGGGTGATCAGGAGCCGCAACCAAGGGAAGCAACGATTCAGAACCAATGGCCTTATGGGAGTCTTAAGAACTCGGGTTCACGGGCCGCATCGCGAGCCTCGCGAGCAGGTCACGGCCCTGCTCTGCCGATTTCGGGTGGCAGAGCACGTCATACCGGTTCGCGACCAACTGGGACGCGGACTGGAAGTCCCGCTTGCCGCGCGCCGACCCGTACCCGACCGCCGCGAACACGAGGCCGAAGAACACACCGGTGATCAGGCCGGTCAGCACCGGCCCGACGGTCACTCCGGGTTCCGGGCTGAAGAGGGTGAGCAGCAACCCCACGAAGAGACCGAACCACGCGCCGCTCGCCGCGCCGGTCATGAGCACGCGGCTCCAGGTGAGCTTGCCGGTGATGCGTTCGACGAGCATCAGGTCCACGCCGACGATCATGACGTCCTGGACCGGGAAGTCCTCGACCGCGAGGTGGTCGACCGCGCGCTGCGCTTCCTCGTACGTCGCGTAGGAGCCGATCGGCCACCCCGTCGGCGGGGTGGGCAGGCGGGGAGGGACGCCGGGCCGGTTCGGGTTGGCGAACGGACTCGTCACGGGGACCACCTCTGTCGGACGCGCTGATCGTTCCATCCTGCCAGTGCCCGGTGCGGAGTGCCGAGACGCCTGCGGGTGTTTTGCCGGTTTCAGCTCGCGGGGTGGTGCAGCGCGAAGACCTCGTCGTGGGTGAGCGCACGGTCGTAGAACCGCACCTCGTCGGCCGAGCCGGGGAAGAACCCGGTCCGCACGCCCGCCTTCTGCAGCGCGCCGAGGGTGAGGGCACCGGTGCCGGCCCACTGCGTGTTGACCGTCCCGTAGCCGCCCAGCGAGCCGGAGTCGTACACGTAGCTGGTCCCGCTCTCAGCGTCGTAGACACCCACCACGTGCGTCCACACGCCGGTCTCCACGGGGAACGTCGTGGTCGCGGTCGCGGTGATCGGCGCGGCGTCGGTGTCGGCCTCCGCCATCTCGAAGTACCAGTTTCCGAGGTGGTCGCGGTCCTTCAGGTAGCCGAGCGAGAAGCGGCTGCTGCGCTCACCATCGGCGCTGACAGCGGCGAACTTGCACTTGCGCTCGGCACACGTCGAATCGAGGTTCACCCACACCGACACGGTGAAGCTGTTGCCGGTGTCGACCGCGAGCGGCGCGGACACCGTGCCGCCGCCGAACACGAGGCCCCCGTCGAACACGCCGGGCCCGAACGCGGCGGCGCCCGCCAACGTGCCGCTCGCCCCCGTCACCGAGTCGATGGTGGTCGTGCCGGACACCTCGTCCAGTCGCCACTCGCTCACCAGCGGCGCATCGGCCTGGACGGCGCCCGCCGTCAGGCACAGCGACATGACGGCAGCCGTCATCGCCAGAACTGCACGCATTGTGAATCCCCCAGGTAGAACGGTCAGGATCGAGACCTTAAGTCATCTGGCCGGGAAAACAAGGGAAAATCGGTCGGGGTGCGAGACGCACGAGGATGTCCTGGCTGGTTCAGCTCCCGGACGGCATGACCACGTGGTCGTCGTCGTTGCCTGGCCGGAAGAACCGCCAGTCCTCGCGCCCCGAGTCACCACACCGCGCCTCGATCCGGAAGCCGCCGGAGAGGAACACCGTCAGATCGCCCTCCGCGTCCACCTCGACCGACGTCACGGCGATCCGCGCGCCGTCCAGCCGCGTGGTCAGCTGTGCGGCCCGCACGTCGAACCTGTTGGCCCCCTGCACGTCCCAGTCGAACTCGCCGCCACCGGTCCAGCCCGGCCGTGGCAGGTAGACGTCGGACCTCCCCGTGAGGCGCTCGTCGCCGAGGTAGATCCGCCACGGGCCCTGCAGGTGCAGCGCGAACTCGGCGATCTCCCGGGTCCCGCCCCGGCTGTCGGGCAGCTCGAGAATCGGCCCGAACCCGAACCAGACCAAGTCGCAGGCACGGCCCGCGCAACGCCGCCGCGCGCCGACCAGGTCCGCCAGGGACCGGCGCGCCACCTCGATCACGGAGTCGCTCACCCGAGCATTGTCATCGCGGCACGTCAGCCGGGAAACGCGATTTCGAACCGGTGCACGAGCGCGCGATGAGCACGCGTGTAGGCGTCCTCGCTGTCCGCCACCCGTTCGGTCTCCTTCTTCAACGCCTCACGGGCGGCACCAGCGTTCCCTCCGAGCACGTGGATGACCGCGAGCTTCCGCGCCCGCTCGAAGTCGAGCAACGACTCCGGCTTGGCCACGAGCTCACGCGCCAGGACGTCCCACTTGGCGTACTTGTCGATGTACGGCTTGCCGTGCTTGAGAATCGCGCCCACCAGTGCCGAAGCACCGGGCGCGTGGTCGCCGCCCGGCTTGAAGGTCCACTTCCAGACGGGCTTGTCGGCCATCAGGTGGCCCAGCGGGGTGGACACCATCGGCGTGGTCGGGATTCCGACGCCGAGTGCGCGGCAGACCTCGTCGTAGCGGCGAAAGCAGACGCCGACCAGCGGGGTCAGTTCGAGCGAGCCCGCCATGCCGAACCCGAGCCAGCCGGAGACGCCGTCACCGCGGTCCTGGAGCCACACGTGGCCACGGCGGACGAAGCCCGTGGGGCGCAGGGCGGTGTCCACGGCCATGAGCACGTCGGTTTTCGGGGAAAGCCTCACGAACGACAGGGTCCCAAACGAAGCCGCATCCCGCCGGTCAACGCAGTCGCGCGGTCACCTGGCCGGCCGGTGGCAGTCTCGCCGGGGGCTCGTCGGTCAGCCAGGCGTACTCGATCGCCGACAGCCGCCCGTCCGCGACCCACAGCACGATCTCGCCGACCGGAGCACCTGATTCGTGCACCTGGGCGTCGATCGGCAGCACGCCGTCCGCGACCTCGGCGGCAGGTCCGCCGGTGTCGAGGTCGAGGCTGGCGGAGCCCTCGTACCAGGGCTTCAGGACGCGAACGTGGTCGAGCTGGGCGCGCAGCGCGGCGGCGCCGGGGAGGTCCGCGGCGAGGATCCGCTCCAGCACCGCGCGTTCCGAGCCTGCCAACGGGCGCGGGTGGCCGTCGAAGGGCAGCAGGCGCAGCAGTTCGGTGGCCAGCTCCCGAACCGACGCCCACTGCGGTGAGCAGGCCAGCGCGTCGACGCGCCAGACGGGGCTGGGGCCGCTCATCGTGTCGAGCAGGGCGTCGATGCGCTCGGCCAGTGCGACGGCCTCGGCGTCCAGGCCGCGCAGGTGGTGCAGGACGTCGTCGAACTCCAGCGCGAGCTCGTCCGCCGACGGCGCGGTGCCGATGGACTCCAGGTAGCTGCGTTGCGCCTCGGCGGGCATGGCGAGCCTGCGCACCGGATCCACGAACGGCATGGCACCCCCTCCCTCAGTGCAGCACCGGGGTGAGGAACTCGGTCAGCTTCGCCACCACGTCCGGCGGCACCTCGTCGAGGTGCTCCGTGAGCTGCAAAAGTATGCGACCGCCGCCCAAGTGCTCAACGGAAAAACACGGCGCGGTCGCACAGACCTCTTGCACACCACCCAAAGCAGCGACCTGGCGCGGGCCGAGCAATGTCGCCCAGTGCGGGCCGCGCGTCAACTCCGCTGCCATGAAAAGGGATTCGTCGAGGCCCACACCGGCGGCCACCTCGTGCGCGGTCCGCACACCGACGCGGTCGAGCGTGATCCAGCCGCCCGAGGCCTGCACGAGAGTGGCTCCCGAGCGGAAGGCCGACAGCCATTCCTGTTGCACCACATGGGAGATCCACCCGGCGAACAGCGAGCGCGACGCCGTGACCACGACCTGGTGCGGGAACGCGGGGTCGTCCTTCAGCAGGATCTCCGCGCACCAACCGTGGTCGACCAGCGGCAGGCCCTGGCCGTCGAGCTGGACCAGTTGCACGCGCAGGAACGACGGCAGGTCGTCCAGGGCGGCCGACCACGACGGAAGGGTGAACTCACCCGATGAGAGCAGCAGGCGGGCATATCCCGGCGGCCCCCAGGGCGTTGTGTCGGAGGGGTGGTAGTCGCGCGCCACCGCCACGAGCTCCTCGACCGAGGCCGGGCAGAGGGGCGCGAGCAGCTCGGTGAACAGGGCGCCGAACCACCTGGCCAGCGCGGGACGGTCGACGCCGGAGAACGTGTCCAGCTCCATGCGGACCACGTGTGGCGGCGACACAGGTCTCGGAAGCGTCAGATCTGTGCTCAAAGTGAGCGAACCTTATGGCCCGCAGACAAAAACCGTTAGGGGCCAGTCCCGTGAAAGATTGGCCCCTAACGGAGGAATCAGCAAGTTCGTCTATCCGCGGGACTGGTAGTCGCGGAGCAGGCCGCGCGAGATGATCGTCTTCTGGATCTCGGACGTGCCCTCGCCGATCAGCAGGAACGGGGCCTCGCGCATCAGGCGCTCGATCTCGTATTCCTTGGAGTAGCCGTAACCGCCGTGGATGCGGAACGACTCCTGCGTCACCTCGGCGCAGTACTCGGAGGCGATGAGCTTCGCCATGCCGGCCTCGACGTCGTTGCGCTGGCCGGAGTCCTTGAGGCGCGCGGCGTTGACCATCATCAGGTGCGCGGCCTCGACCTTGGTGGCCATCTCGGCGAGCTTGAAGGCGATGGCCTGGTGCTCGGCGATGGCCTTGCCGAAGGTCTTGCGCTGCTGCGAGTACTCGATCGCGAGCTCGAAGGCGCGGATCGAGATGCCGCACGCGCGGGCGGCCACGTTCACGCGGCCCACCTCGACGCCGTCCATCATGTGGCGGAAGCCCTGGCCCGTGACGCCACCCAGCACCTGGTCCGCGGCGATCTCGAAGCCGTCGAACACCATCTCGGTGGTGTCGACGCCCTTGTAGCCCATCTTGTCGATCTTGCCGGGGATCGTGAGGCCCGGCAGGACCTCGCCGTAGCCCTCGGGCTTCTCGATCAGGAACGTCGTGAGGTTCTGGTGCGGCTTCTCGGCGCCCTCGTCGGTCTTCACCAGCACGGCGGTGAGGTTCGACGTGCCACCGTTCGTCAGCCACATCTTCTGGCCGTTGATGGTGTAGCCGCCGGCGCCCTTGACCGCGCGGGTGCGGATCGCGGCCACGTCGGAGCCGAGCTCGGGCTCGGACATGGAGAACGAGCCGCGCACCTCGCCCGTGGCCATGCGCGGCAGGTACTTCTGCTTCTGCTCGGGCGTCCCGTGCTGCTTGAGCATGTGCGCCACGATGAAGTGCGTGTTGATGACGCCGGAGACGCTCATCCAGCCGCGCGCGATCTGCTCGACCACCAGCGCGTAGGTCAGCAGGGACTCGCCCAGGCCGCCGTACTCCTCAGGGATCGTGAGACCGAAGAGGCCCATCTCCTTCATGCCCTCGACGATGTCGGCGGGGTACGTGTCGCCGTGCTCCAGCGTCTGGGCGTGCGGAATGATCTCCTTGTCCACGAACGTGCGAACCGTCGCGAGGATTTCTTCCTGGATGTCCGTGAGACCCGCGGTCTGGGCGAGGCGCGCCATCGCACTTCCCTTCCAAGGCTTGGTTACCGGCGAGTATGGACCGGTTAACGCCCGTTTGCGACCGGGGTGTGCTCTCCGCAACAACGCGAGCGCCCGCTGTACCGAAACAGCACCGCTGACAGGTGGAATCACGCACCCGCGCGCGACGAACGGCGCGGCGGGACCTTAAGATCCCCGCTCAACACTTCTAGGGGGACCAGCGATGACCTACGACCCGTACAACCCGAAGCAGCCCGGCGATCCGTACGGCCAGCAGCCCGGCGATCCCTACGGCCAGCAGCAGCCCTACGGCCAGCCCGGCCCGTACGGCCAGCAGCCCATGTACGGCCCCGGCCCCGGCTACGGGTACGTCCAGCCCAAGTCCCAGACGAACGCGATCCTCGCGCTGGTCCTGTCGTGCGTCGGGTTCGTCACCTGTGGCGTGACGGCGATCGTCGGCGTCATCTTCGGCCACATCGCGATGGGGAAGATCAAGCGGGGCGAGGAGGACGGTCACGGCCTGGCGGTCGGCGGCCTGGTCGTCGGCTACATCGTCATCGCCGGCTGGCTGGCCTACGCGGCGTTCATCATCATCGCGATCATCGCGGCCGCGAACAGCACGACCTACTGAGCCGCGACCTGCTGAGCCACGACCCGCTGGGCTCAGCCCGCGAGGGCGATCTCCAGGGCGCCACCGCAGTGGCGGCAGACGTCGGCGAACACGTGGACGTCGGCATCGCATCCCGGGCAACTGCGGAAGCTGCGCTCGAGCAGGTCGTCCTCGCGGCGTTTGAAGAGCCGCAACCGTCTGCTCGCCTTGCCGTTACTCGAACGTGACATGCCCCAGAGCATGCCCCCACCCCGGGGCTTGATCGCAAACTCCGGTGACGGATTGTGCGTTACTTCACCCGTTTTGAACGCAACCTGTGACGGTCGAACACGTCCGGTGACGTTCAGGGTGAAGTAGCGCACAATCCGTAACGGAATCAGTCCTCTGGCGGCGTCCACACGTTCGCGCGAGCCATGCCCGCGGCACGGCCCTTGCCGGAGATCACCAGCGCCATCTTGCGCGACGCCTCGTCGATCATCTCGTCGCCGAGCATCACCGCGCCGCGCTTGCCGCCCGCCTCCGAGGTGTAGAACTCGTACGCGTCGAGGATGTTCTCGGCGTGGTCGTAGTCCTCCTGCTTCGGGCTGAAGACCTCGTTGGCCGCCTCGATCTGGCCGGGGTGCAGCACCCACTTGCCGTCGAAGCCCAGCGCGGCCGAACGACCGGCGACGCGCTTGTAGCCGTCGACGTCGCGGATCTGCAGGTAGGGGCCGTCGATGGCCTGCTTGTCGTGGGCCCGCGCGGCCATCAGGATCCGCATCAGGATGTAGTGGTAGGCGTCGCCGACGTCGTAGCCGGGCGGCTGCTCGCCGACGACGAGCGACTTCATGTTGATCGACGCCATGAAGTCCGCCGGGCCGAAGATGATCGTCTCGACGCGCGGGGACGCGGTGGCGATGGCGTTGACGTTGTTCAGGCCCAGGGCGTTCTCGATCTGAGCCTCGATGCCGATCCTGCCGACCTCGTAGCCCATCGTCTTCTCGATCTGGGTGATCAGGAAGTCGAGCGCGACGACCTGCTCGGGTGTCTGGACCTTCGGCAGCATGATGCAGTCGAGGTTCGCGCCGGCGCCCTCGACGACCTCGGTGACGTCGCGGTAGGTCCACTCCGTCGTCCAGTCGTTGACGCGCACGACGCGGGCCTTGTCACCCCAGCCGCCCTCGTTCAGAGAGGCGACGATGGTCTTGCGGGCGTCCGGCTTGGCCAGCGGGGCGCAGGCGTCCTCCAGGTCCAGGAACACCTGGTCCGCCGGCAGCGTGCGCGCCTTGTCGATCATCTTCTGGCTGGAACCCGGGACCGCCAGACACGAGCGACGGGGACGCTGCTGGTCGACCACTGGAGTACCTCCTCGTACCGGCCGGTAACTATGAGCGCCACAGTGGCACGCATCAACTCCCGGCGCACATTCGCTGAGTCCGGTCTCACAGACCCTGGCAGTCTTGACCGGTGGAGATCACGCGAATCCTCGACTCGGCGCTGCGCAAGGCCGCGGCCGTCTGGATCACCTCACCCGGCCACGAGCCCCGTCTCGTGCACGCGCACTGGCGTGCCGACGCGTTGTGGGTCATCTCCGGCGGCACCGAACCGGAGGCGCCCCTGAGCGACGGCGCGCAGGTCACCGTCACCGTCCGCTCCCCCAGCACGCACTCGCACCTGATCGACGCGCAGGCCGTCGCGCACCTGACCGAACCCGACGACGAGACGACGCTGGCACTCAAGACCGCGCGGCTCAACACCACACCGTCGTGGGACGCCGTGTACCGCCTGGAGTTCAGCTCGTGATCACCGTGCCGGAAGGCTTCGGCACAGGTCTCGGCGACGGTGCGCCGGAATGGGTGGCGACTCTGCCGAGACTGGCCACGAAGGCCTGCGCGCGGTGGCGACTGACCCCGGACGGCGCGCTGATGAACGGGTTCTGCGCGGTCGTGCTGCCGGTGCGCCGGGCCGACGGGCATCCCGCGGTGCTCAAACTGACCTGGGTCGACACCGAGACCGAGCACGAACCGCTCGCGCTCAGGACCTACGACGGCGACGGCGCCGTGCTGCTGCTGGACCACGACGCGGAGCTCAGCGCGCTGCTCCTGGAACGCCTGGACCACACGCGTTCGCTGCTCGACGAACCGATCGAGACCGCGGTCGACGTGATCGGCTCGCTGCTGCGCCGCCATCGGCGGTTCGAGGCGCCGGCCGAGATCCACCGGTTCCGCAGCCACGTCCCGGATCATCCGGCGGTGCCGCGGAAACTGCTGGACGCCGCACGTGAGGTGGTGGCCACCCGGCCGATGGGCACCACTCTCGTCAACGCGGACCTGCACTACGAGAACGTGTTGCGCGGCGACCGCGAACCGTGGCTGATGATCGACCCGAAGCCGCTGGCCGGTGATCTGGAGCGAGCCGTCCTGCCGTTGCTGTGGAACAGGTTCGGCGAGATGGACGGGCGAAGGGGGCTCACCGACCGTTTTCTCGCGCTGTGCGACGCGGGTGAGCTGGACGTGGCGAAGGCGCGGGACTGGACGCTGTACCGGGCCGTCACCAACTGGATGTGGTGTCTGGAGGAGAACGACGAAGAACAGGCCGTGATCTGCGCCGAGATCGCCGGGTGGGCGGCCTCCACCTGATCTAGCCTTGGTCCTGTGGTGGCAGTGAACCGGGTCTACATCGCTCAGCTGGCCGGACTTCCCGTCTTCGGCCCCGACGGCGAACCCGTCGGCAAGGCCCGGGACGTCGTGATCAGCCTCCGCATCGACCGGCAACCGCCGCGCGTGCTCGGCATGGTCGTCGAGCTCGTGACGCGCCGGCGGATCTTCGTGCCGATGCTGCGGCTCACCTCGGTCGAGCCGAACGCCGTGACGCTCGCGACCGGGTCGGTGAACCTGCGGCCGTTCCACCAGCGCGTCAACGAGGTGCTGGTGATCGGCGAGCTGCTCGACGCCAAGATCGAGCTGGAGGACGGCGGCACCGCGGTCGTCGTGGACGCGGCGATGGAGCTGACCCGCACCCGCGACTGGCGCATGGTCCGCGTCGCCGGGCGGGAGCGCACCGGCCGGTTCAGCCTCAAGGGCCCGGTGCAGGTGTGGCGGTGGGAGGACGTCGGCGGCCTGAGCGTGAACGAGCTCGCCGGCCAGCCGCAGGGCGCGCACCAGCTCGTCGCGGTGTTCGAGGGCATGCGCGCGGCCGACGTCGCGAACGCCCTGCACGAGCTGCCGCCCAAGCGCCGCTTCGAGGTCGCGGACGCGCTCGACGACGAACGGCTCGCCGACGTCATCGAGGAACTGTCCGAAGAGGACCAGAAGGGCGTCCTGTCGCACCTGGACGAGGAGCGCGCCGCGGACGTTCTGGAGGCGATGAACCCGGACGACGCGGCGGACCTGCTGAGCGAGCTGGCCGAGGGCATCAAGGACCGGTTGCTGGAGCTGATGGAACCCGAGGAGTCGGCGCCGGTCCGCCGCCTGCTCGAGTACTCGTTCGACACCGCCGGTGGCTTGATGACACCGGAGCCGATCATCCTCACACCGGACGCGACGATCGCGGAAGCGTTGGCACGAGTGCGAAATCCCGACCTCACGCCCGCGCTGGCGTCGATGGTCTTCGTGTGCCGCTCCCCCTCCGCGACCCCGACCGGGCGCTACCTCGGCTGCGTGCACATCCAGCGGCTGCTGCGCGAACCGCCGTTCGACCTCGTCGCCGGAGTGCTCGACACGGACATGGCCCGCCTGCCACCGGGCGCCTCGCTGAGCGACGTGACGCGCTACTTCGCGACCTACAACCTGGTGTGCGCCCCGGTGGTCGACGAGGCCGAGCACCTGCTCGGCGCCGTCACCGTGGACGACGTGCTGGACCACCTGCTGCCGGCGAACTGGCGCGAGACGGGACTGAGCCATGCCTGAACTACCCCGGCGCAGACTCGACCAGCCCCGGGAGCCCCGCGGCTTCCGGTTCTCGGTCGACCCCGACACCTTCGGCCAGCTCTCCGAGCGCCTCGCGCGGTTCCTCGGCACCGGCAAGTTCCTGTTCTGGCAGACGCTGATCGTGATCGCGTGGATCACCCTGAACCTCGTCGCGGTGTCACTGCAGTGGGACCCGTACCCGTTCATCCTGCTCAACCTGGCGTTCTCGACGCAGGCCGCCTACGCCGCGCCGCTGATCCTGCTCGCGCAGAACCGGCAGGACGACCGGGACCGGGTGTCGCTGGAGGAGGACCGCAAGCGGGCGGCCCAGACGAAGGCGGACACCGAGTACCTGGCGCGGGAGCTGGCGGCGGTGCGGCTGGCGCTCGGCGAGGTGGCGACGCGCGACTTCATCCGGGGTGAGCTGGAGAAGCTGGTGAAGGAGCAGAACAACCTGAAGAAGGTCAGGCCCTGACCTGTCCGCTCGCGACCAGGTCGTCCAGGACCTCGTGGATCGCGGGAGCGGTCTCGGCGTGCCCGCGGTACTCGGCACGCGTCACGTAAGTCAGCTCGGCGATCTCACCCGTGGGCCGCGGAGTGCCCAGCAGCCTGGCCGTGAAGCAGGTCATGTCGACCATCGCGCCTTCACCTTCGCCGTACGCGAGAGAGATGTAGCGCTTTAGTTGCGAGGGCTCGTCGATCCCGACACCGAGCTCCTCCAGAACCTCCCGGCGCACCGCGTCCTCGAGAGACTCCCCCGGCTCGATCTTGCCGCCGGGAAGGTAGAAAGCCTTCTTGTTGCGTGAGCGCACAACGAGGAGACGGCCAGCCTCGACGTGCACGAGTCCCACCACCGTGATCATGCGATCAGGGGAACACGTCGTCCGCGGCGAGCCGGTCGCACGTGCGGCCGAACGCCTCGAGCTCACCGGGGCCGAAGCTCTCCCCGAAGTGCTCGGCGACGCCGGCGAGGTGGGTTGCGGAAGCACTGCGAAGACGTTCGGCGCCCAGTGGTGTGAGCACGGCCACGATGCCGCGTCCGTCACCGTCGGCGCGTTCACGTCCGACGAGACCGGCACGTTCCAAACGGTCCACCAGGCGGGTCACGCCAGAACGGGACAGCAGGACGGCATCGGCCAGTTCGGTCATGCGCATGCGCATGGAAGGCGTCTCGGCCAGTTGAACCAGCACGTCGTACGCCGCGAGCGATAGGCGCTGCTCAGCAATCAGTTCGGCCTCGAGGACCCTCGTGATCCGTGCATGCGCGCGGAGGAACGATCGCCACACCCCGAGCTCGACACGGGTGGGCAACCGGGAACTACCCGATTCCGGCACGGGCGTCGATGTTACGGACAGCGTGCTCCCGGCTACGACCTGGGCCTGTACTGGAAAGTGACCGGCCGGTAGGACGGGCACGAACCGGACGTAGCATGGATCGGTGACCACCACACAGCCCCTCCCCACCGTCGACGACGTCCGCAAGGCGCTCGCCGGTGTGCAGGACCCCGAGATCCGCCGCCCGATCACCGAGATCGGCATGGTCAAGGACGTCGAGGTCGGCACGGACGGTGCCGTGGTCGTGGGCATCTTCCTGACCGTCGCCGGCTGCCCGATGCGGGACAAGATCACGAAGGACGTCACCGCGGCCGTCGAGGCACTGGACGGCGTCTCGTCCGTGCGCGTCGACCTCGACGTCATGAGCGACGCCCAGCGCACCGAGCTCCGCAAGACGCTGCGCGGCGGCACCGAGGAGCCGGTCATCCCGTTCGCCCAGCCGGGCTCGATGACGCGCGTGTACTGCGTCGCGTCCGGCAAGGGCGGCGTCGGCAAGTCCTCGGTCACCGTGAACCTCGCCGTGGCGATGGCGGCCCGCGGGCTGTCCGTCGGCATCGTCGACGCGGACATCTACGGCCACTCGATCCCGCGCATGCTGGGCGCCGACGGCCGCCCCACGCAGGTCGAGAAGATGATCATGCCGCCGCAGTCGCACGGCGTGAAGGTCATCTCGATCGGCATGTTCACGCCGGGCAACACGCCGGTCGTGTGGCGCGGGCCGATGCTGCACCGCGCGTTGCAGCAGTTCCTCGCGGACGTGTTCTGGGGCGACCTGGACGTCCTGCTGATCGACCTGCCGCCCGGCACCGGCGACATCGCGATCTCCGTCGCCCAGCTCGTGCCGAACGCCGAGATCCTGGTCGTCACCACCCCGCAGCAGGCCGCCGCCGAGGTGGCCGAGCGCGCCGGGTCGATCGCGTTGCAGACCCGTCAGAGGGTCAGCGGTGTCATCGAGAACATGTCGTGGCTCGAGATGCCCGACGGCTCGCGCATGGAGGTCTTCGGCACGGGTGGCGGCGCGGCCGTCGCCGAGTCGCTGTCGAAGGCCATCGGCACCGACGTGCCGCTGCTCGGGCAGGTGCCGCTCGACCCGCGTCTGCGGGAGAACGGCGACTCGGGCACGCCGATCGTGCAGGCGGTGCCGGACTCGGCCGCGGCCAAGGTCCTCACCGAGGTGGCGACGAAGTTGTCCGTCCGTTCGCGCGGTCTGGCAGGGCGTCTGCTGAACGTCTCGCCCGCCGGCCGTTAAGCACTTACACAAAGCACGAGGGGCCCCTTCCGCTTGGGAAGGGGCCCCTCGTGGCGTTCAGGGCTCAGGTCGCGTCCGGGTCGTACGGCGGACGCTCGCCCGGTGCGAGCGGACGCTGTTCGGCCGCGGGCGGGGTCGAGGGCGTCGGGTAGCCGTTCGACTTGGTCGTCGGCTCCGAGTCGTCGAAGAAGTGCTTGGTCACCGCGCGCTTCGGATCGAAGTTGCGCAGTTCCCGCAGGTCCTCGAGGGGCTTGCGGAGCGACTCGAACTCCGGCCCCATCTCCTGCTTGAGCTGTTCGCGTGCGCCGGTCGCGTACTCGCGGACCTGCCTCACCGTCTTGCCCAGCCAGGCCGCGGCCGAGGGCAGGCGTTCGGGGCCCAGGATGAAGAGACCCGCGACGACGATGATGAGGATCTCTACCCATCCGATGCTGTCGAACACGAGTCCCAGCCTACTGCCCTTGGCGCGGAACCTCGCCGGGCGATTTCGCGGTCAGACGGGTGAGTCGCGGCACCGCCCCCATGCCCGCGTACTGGTTGTACGGGGGCATGGGGGCGGTGCCGCGAATGGCCCTGCTGAGCGTGAGATCGCCCGCCTGGGGGCCGTGCCAAGGGCAGCTCAGTCGCTCTTCAGCGTCACGTCTAGTTTGAGCTCACGGCCCTGGCGCGCCAGCGTCACCTGCACCGTCTGGCCGATTTCGTGCTCCCTGACCGCGACGACCAGTTCGGCGGCGTTGCGGACCATGCGGTTGCCGACCCTGGTGATGACGTCGCCCTCCTGGATGCCGGCGGCGGCCGCGGCACCTCCGGCGGGGACGTTCTGCACCTGCGCGCCCTCGGAGGTCTCCGCGGACACGGACTTCACGTTGATGTTCATGTCCGCGTGCTTGACCTGGCCGCTGCGGATCAGCTCCTGGCTGATCTTGCGGGCCTGGTTGCCGGAGATCGCGAAGCCGAGGCCGACCGACCCGCCGGTCTCGGTGCGGATCGACGAGTTGATGCCGATCAGGGCGCCGCGCGAGTCGACCAGCGCGCCGCCCGAGTTGCCCGGGTTGATGGCGGCGTCGGTCTGGATCGCGTCGTAGGTGACCTGGGGGCCGCCGTTCTCGCCCGCCGCCGTGACCGGGCGGTGCAGCGCGGAGACGATGCCCTCGGTGACGGTGTTGGACAGCTGCAGCGGGGAGCCGATGGCGATGACGCTGTCGCCGACCTGGAGCTCGTCGGAGTTGCCGAACTGCAGGACCGTCGGGTTCGTGACCTCGACCTTGATGACGGCGAGGTCGGTCTTCGGGTCACGGCCGACGACGCGGGCCTGGGCGCGGGTGCCGTCGGTGAAGACGGCGCTGAGCTTGGCCGACGAGTCCTGCGCGGCCGGAGCGACGACGTGGTCGTTGGTCAGGATGTAGCCGCCGGACTCGATGACGACGCCGGAGCCGACGCCCGCGACGTTCGCGCCCTTGAACTCGATCGAGACGACGCTGGGCGTCACGCGCTTGGCGATGTCCGAGATCGAGCCGGCCGGGCGTTCCTTGCCCTCGGTGACCTCGGCGAGCGTGACCGTCGAGTCGGTCAGCGGGTTGCCCGCACGGCCGATCAGCCAGCCGACCAGGCCACCGACGGCGCCCAGGACCAGCGCGACCGTCAGCAGCAGCGCGAGGGCCGTCGGCTTCACGCGACGGCCGAAGATCAGTTCGGGAACGCTGAGCTGCGGGCCGGGCTCGGGCTTGCCCTCGGGCTCACCGGGGGGGTCCTCGCCGACGGCGGGCGGGCCGATCACGGCACCGGAGGCCGGGTCGCGCCACGGGTCGCCGGCGGGCTTGTCGCCCCAGAACACGGGGTCGATGTCCGGATCCGGGTCGGACGTGGGCTGCGGCGGCCGCTGCAACAGCTCCTGCGAGCCCTGGCGGCCGAACGCCGTCACGAGGGACTCGGGGGGCGGTGGCGCGGACTGGAGCTGGGACACGGGCACGTCGCGCGAGGCGAACGCGCCGGGGACACCGGCTGGGCGGCCGAAGGCGTTGGCGTGCGCGGGGTCCACCGGCGGCTGCACCAGGGGCCGTGGCCGGAGCCTGCGATGCGCTCCGTCGTCCACTCCGGAAACGGGTGTGGACGTCTGGCCGTTGGGCGACTGCTGGCTCATCTCTCCCCGAGTTTTCCGCTAGGAGTGCTGGCCTACAGCGTGCCTCAACAACGGTGAAATGACTGTCAGGGGGTGGTCGCGAAGACCGCGCCGGCGTTCTGCGGTGCCGGGGCCTGCACGGGCGTCTCGCCGTCGGACGTCGTGAACGCGAGCGCGCTCAGCAACATGCCGCTCACGACGACACCGGCACCCTGGCGGGCACGGCGGCCGCTGAACCAGCCGTTGCTGCCCAGGGGTCTCGACGACCCCAGCACGGGCCCGGAGCCGAACGCGGGCTTGTCCGTGCGCTGGACGGCCACGAACTGACCGTCCTCGGTGATGGCGAGCCCGTCCGGAGCGGAGGGCAGGTCGACCTCTTGAGGAATCGCCCCGAGCCTGTCGAGCAGCGACGCCGACGCCGTGGGCGCCGAAGCGGTGCGCACGGCTGCGCGCGCCTGCTGCTGCGTATAGGTCTCGAACGCGCAGAAGCCACAGCGCTGAACGTGCGCGGATGCTCGTTCGTGGGCGGTCGAGGACAGTTCTCCGTCCACGAACGCGACCACGGCATCCGGCAAGAGATGCTGCTCAGGCAGGCCCCAACCTCGGAGGTCGGTCATGCAGAGTCCTCCAGCAACGATTCTTGACGACGACGTTCGAGCGCGACCCGCAGAGCCTGACGGCCCCGGTGGATCCTGCTCCTCACGGTACCCATCTTCACCCCGAGCGTGGCACCGATCTCCTCGTAGGAGAGTCCTTCCACGTCGCAGAGCACGACGGCGGCACGGAACTCCGGGGGGAGCTCGTCCAGCGCGGCCTGCAGGTCGGGGTCGAGGTGGTTCTCGTCGTAGATCTCCTCGGGGGACAGGTCGTCACCCTCGAGGCGGTCGTTGTCCTCGGGCAGCGCCTCCATGCGCACGCGGGAACGCCTGCGTGCCATGTCGAGGAAGAGGTTGGTGGTGATGCGGTGCAGCCACCCCTCGAAGGTGCCCGGCTTGTACGACGCGAGCGAGCGGAAGACGCGGATGAACGTCTCCTGCGTGAGGTCCTCGGCGTCGTGCTGGTTGCCGGTCAAGCGGTACGCGAGCCGGTAGACCCTGTCCGCGTGTTCACGGACGATCTCGTCCCACGAGGGCGGCGTCCAGTCGGCCGTCTCGATGGGCGCGACGGCCTCCGGAGAACTCGACTGCGTGCGCATCAGGTGTTTCGGCACCTCCATGTGGGCCGCCCGGCGACCCTTATGCGGCTCAACGGGCGACGGGTCCGGCTTGTTCCCGACTAGAGCCTGGCTTCTTGCTTCTGTACCTTCTCCCGCGCTCTTTAAACGATCGTGAGAGTGAGCTGAGAGCACCCTGAGAATTTCGGTTCGGGCCACGTTCACCCGTTTTGGGCACTGGACGCACTAACCTGCTACCCCGTGACCACGGAATCGGCCCTGCGGGAGTACGTCGAGCAGTACCTCCCCGAGGACGACGTGCACCTGGCGGCGAGAGCTCGCGGCCAGGAACTGGGCTGCGTGCCCATCGGCGCGGGCGGAGGGGCCGCCCTGCGGTTCCTCGCGACCGCACTCCAGGCCCGTGCGGTGGTCGAGATCGGCACCGGAGCGGGCACCAGCGGCCTCTACCTACTAGCGGGCATGCCGGCGTCCGGCATCCTGACCTCGATCGACGTGGCCTCCGAACACCAGCGGGCGGCCCGCGAGGCCTACGCGGCGGCGGGCATCTCCCCGTCCCGGACGCGCCTGATCATGGGCGAGGCGCTGGAGGTCCTCCCGCGCCTGACGGACGCCGCCTACGACCTCGTCTTCGTGGACGCCCACAAGCCCGAGTACCCGCAGTACCTGGAACACGGCGTGCGCATGCTGCGGCCGGGCGGGGTCATCGCGTTCGACAACGTCCTGTGGCACGGCGCGGTGGTCGACCCGGCCAACCGCGAGGACTCGACCCAGGCGATGCGGGACATCGCCCGCCTGGTGAAGGAGGACACCCGCCTGGTGCCGGTGATCCTCCCGCTCGGAGACGGCCTGCTGGTCGCGGCCCGCCGCCCTTAGCCGAACGCGAACGGGGCCCTGTCGCAGGTGTGCGACAGGGCCCCGTTTCGCGTTCGGGTTCAGTAGGCGCGGACGCCCTTGCCGAGCACGGTCACGCCGCTGGCGCTGACGGTGTACCGCTCCCGGTCCATCGGAGCGTCCACACCGATCAACGCCCCGTCGGGCACGACGACGTTCTTGTCCAAAATGGCCCGCCGGACCACAGCGCCCTTGCCGATCCGGACGCCGGGCAGCAGCACGGACCCCTGCACCACCGACCCGACCTCGACGGTCACGTCGGAGGAGATCACAGATCCGTGGATCTTCCCGGAGATGATCGAGCCGGGCCCGACCATCGAGTCCTCGGCGGACCCGCCGGCGATGAACTTGGCCGGGGGCAACGGAGGCGTGGCCGTCCGGATGGGCCACAACTGGTTGTAGAGGTTGAAGATCGGATGGACCGAAACGAGGTCCATGTGCGCGTCGTAGTAGGCGTCGATCGTCCCGACGTCCCGCCAGTACCCGCGATCCCGGTCGGTCGCGCCGGGAACGTCGTTGTCCTGGAAGTCGTAGACGTGCGCCTTACCCCGGTCCACCAGCATGGGGATGATGTCGCCACCCATGTCGTGGTCCGAGTCGGGGTTCAACGCGTCACCACGAAGCGCGTCCAGCAACGCCTCGGTGGTGAAGACGTAGTTGCCCATCGAAGCGAAGGTCACGTCGGGATCGTCCGGCACGTGCGGCGGCTCGGACGGCTTCTCCAGGAACCGGGTGATCTTCCCGGAGGCGTCGCTGTCGATGCACCCGAAGGCCTTGGCCTCGTTGCGCGGCACTCGAATGCCGGCCACGGTCACGGCCGCACCCGACTCGACGTGCTGCGAGATCATCTGGCCGGGGTCCATCCGGTACACGTGGTCGGCCCCGAAGATGACCACGTGGTCGGGCTTCTCGTCGTGGACCAGGTTCAACGACTGGAAGATCGCGTCGGCCGAGCCCGTGTACCAGCGCGGGCCCAGGCGTTGCTGGGCCGGGACCGGTGTCACGTACTGACCGAGCACATTGGACAGGCGCCACGTCGTCGAGATGTGGCGGTCCAGTGAGTGCGACTTGTACTGCGTCAGCACGCAGAGCTTCGCGAGCCCCGCGTTGACCAGGTTCGACAGCACGAAGTCGACCAGCCTGTAGTTGCCCCCGAAGGGCACAGCCGGTTTCGCGCGGTCGGCCGTCAGTGGCCAGAGGCGCTTGCCTTCACCACCGGCAAGCACAATTCCGAGAACGTGCGGCTGCCCCTTCACAGCATGTGACCCTATCCGTGCGATCGTTTTCGAACCAGACGCAAACCGGTTCGTCCCAACACCTACATCGGTGATCTACGGTGGGTGCGTGCGAGTTGCGCTGCTGACCCGGGAGTATCCGCCAGAGGTCTACGGCGGGGCTGGTGTGCACGTGGGTTTCCTCGTGCCCCACCTCCGCGAGCTCGTCGACGTCGACGTGCACTGCTTCGGTGCGCCGAGATCCGACGCCACGGCCCACAACCCGCCGCACAGCCTGGAGCAGGCGAACGCGGCCCTCACGACCCTCGCGGTCGACCTGGAGATGGCCGCGGCGGTCTCCGCCGCGAACCTCGTCCACTCGCACACCTGGTACGCCAACATGGGCGGTCACCTGGGCAAACTCCTGCACGGGATCCCCCACGTGGTGACGGCGCACTCGCTCGAACCGCGCCGGCCGTGGAAGGCCGAGCAGCTCGGCGGCGGGTACCGGATCTCGTCGTGGGCCGAGCGCACGGCGTACGAACACGCCGACGCGGTCATCGCCGTGAGCGACGGGATGCGGGCCGACGTGCTCGACGCCTACCCCGCTCTCGACCCCTCCAGGGTGCACGTCGTGCGCAACGGGATCGACAGCAACGCGTACCGCCCCGTCACCGAAACGGACGCGCTCACGTCCCGTGGAATCGATCCCACGAAGCCGATCGTGGCCTTCGTGGGAAGGATCACCCGCCAAAAAGGTTTGAGCCACCTCGTCGCCGCCGCGCACCACATCGACCCCGAAGCGCAGATCGTGCTGTGCGCCGGAGCGCCGGACACCCCCGAGATCGCCGAGGAGATCCGGCAGGCGGTCAGCGAGCTGTCGGAGAAGCGGCCGGGCGTCTTCTGGATCCAGAAGATGCTGCAGCCCGCCGAGGTCCGGCAGATCCTCAGCCACGCGACGGCGTTCGTGTGCCCGTCGGTCTACGAACCGCTGGGCATCGTGAACCTGGAGGCGATGGCGTGCGGCACCGCGGTCGTCGCGAGCGACGTCGGCGGCATCCCCGAGGTCGTCGTGCACGGCGAGACAGGCCTTCTCGTCCACTACGACGAGCATGATTTGTCGACATATCGACACCAGCTCGCCGAAGCGATCAACGAACTGATCACAGACCCCGATCGCGCCCGGCGTTTCGGCGCCGCCGGACGCACACGCGCTGAGCAGGACTTCTCGTGGTCGACGATGGCCGCGCAGACGGTCGAGGTGTACCGCAGTGTGATTTGAGTCACACTCGACCAGGGCAACCCGGACGAGTGAGCACCGCCTTTAACCAGTAGTGATGTTTTGACTTCAACTGGTTAGGGGCACGAGGACTGTGCGTGGTGTGGTGCTGGGTCTGACGGTCCTCCTCGCGGTGACCGGATGTGCCACCTCAGCTCCCGCCACGCAGCCGTCCGCCCTCCAGCCGACGATCGAGGGCAAGAAGCTCGCGGACCCCTCCGACCTGCAGTCGCAGGCGGAGGCGCAGCTCGCCTACACGCTGGAGTACGGCTACGTGGCCCGGGCGGGCGCCGCCGCGGTGAGCTGCTGGTTCTCGAAGACGGGCCTCGAGTCCGAGGTCGACCAGCGGCTGTGGTGCGGGCCGGTCCAGGTCCCCGGCACCGGTGCCGGCACCGACTGGGTGCCCGTGCCGATCAAGGAAGTCACCAAGTCGGAGGACGAGGTCCGCTACGAGGTGCAGTCGCCGCAGGTGCCCGAGAAGGGCAACCGCAGCACGCCGAGCGGGATGCTCGTGCGCACCGACGGCAAGGAGTTCGACCCGTCGAAGCAGCAGGACATGACGGCCGGGCGCGACTTCCTGGCCGTGCTGCCCGACGACGGCAAGCGCTCGAACCACGACCTGGGTCTCGGCGAGGCCGACATCAAGCTCCGCGACGACCTGCTCGGCACCGCCGTCACCGGCTGGGCGAACCCGGACATCTGGTTCACCTCCGAGGGAACGCTGCGCGCCGAGACCGGCTCACGGCTGCGCGTGGTCCGGATGAAGGTCGAGAAGCTCAACGAGACCGACAGCGGTTTCCACCGGACCAACTGGCAGGGCTTCGCCCCGCAGCCGTCGGAGCTCGCGCTGGAGGTGCCCGGCAAGCGCCAGGTCCTCCCGGCCGACCGGCTGCCGGCCAACGGCTCGGTCTTCGTCGTCTACACCGTGCCGGACCCGCAGGAGGGCCCCGAGCACCTCACACTCGGCACGCTCGGCGCCAAGTCGCTCGACCAGCGCGCCGAGGTCCCGTCCGGCAAGCGCTCCGACAGCCCGCCGCCGGTGCTGCAGCGCGCCGCCGCGCCCGCCCAGTTCAAGGAGCAGACGCAGAAGATCCGCTTCGGCGACCGCGAGCTCGGCATGAAGATCACCGGCGTCCGGCTCGGCCGGCAGCGGCCGGTCAAGCTCGGCGAGAGCCAGTACGACGTGGCCACGATCTCCGCGCCGGACAAGGCGTTGCTGGAGGTGCGGGTCGAGGCCACGGGCGACCTGCCCGACACCGCGGGCGGCCTGCTGACCAAGGACCTGATCACCGTGACGCTGCCGGACGGCTCGACCGCCCGGCAGGTCGGCGCCCGCTACGACGGCGGCCCGCTGCCGTTCGCGGTCGTCGTCGAGGTGCCGGTGGACACCCGCTCGGTCTCGGTCGGGATGGTCGACGGCGTGCTGGACCTGCCGCGCCTCGGCAGGACGAGCATCGCCCCGGTCGACTCGCGCGCCACCCTCGCCCTGGAGTTCTGAGCTGGTGGTGTGCTCGCTAACCCTCGCTGGTCCGTTTCGTGTCCAGGTGGGTGCCTCGCGGTGCCGCCCCCACGCCCTCATACCGGTCGGCGGTGCCGCGAGGTGCCCCGCTGGGCGCGGAACTGACCGGTGAGGACTGCGAGCACACCACCAACATCGCGGCCAGGGCCAGCCAGCCGAGCAGCACCAGGACGAGTCCGCCCCAGCCCCACTCCTCGTACGCGGTGGCGCCGGACGTCCCGCCGATGCTGCTGCCGACGTAGAACCCGGCGAGGTACAGCCCGGAGGCCTGGCCGCGGGCGTGCGCGGGAGCCCGTGCGGCGACCCATCCGCTCGCCGTGGTGTGCGAGGCGAAGAACCCGGCGGTGACGATCGCGAGGCCGAGCGGCACCCACACCAGGCTCGCCAGGGCCCCGGCCGCCAGCACGCCGATGCAGAGCAGCAGCACGCGACCGCGCCCGTACCGGTCGGCGAGCCTGCCCGCGAACGCCGCGGCGGTGCTGCCGAACCCGTAGAAGAGGAACACCAGCGTCTCGAGCCAGGCCGGGCCGGAGAGCTGGAAGCCCGCGACGTTGTAGAACGAGATGAACGTGCCCACGAGCAGCACCGCGACCACGTACATGGACAGCAGCACGGGGTCGCGCAGGGCGGCCTTCATGCCGCTGGGCGCCCGCTTCGGCCGCGCCTGGGCCTTCGGCAGGAAGAACACCACGACCAGGGCCGCGACCAGCCCGAACACGCCCGCCAGCAACACGGAGCCGCGCCACCCGAGCCAGTCCGAGGTCATGCCGGTGACGAGCCGCCCGGACATGCCGCCGAGGCTGTTGCCGGCGATCATCGCGCCCATGGCGGCGCCGAGCCTGTCCTTGCCCAGCTCGTCCGCCAGGTAGGCCATGGACGCCGCGGGCACCCCGGCCGCCGCGACGCCCTGCAGCACCCGCAGGACCAGGAACACCTCGTAGTTCGGCGCGATCGGCAGCAGCAGGCCGAGCAACGCCGCCACCAGCACGCTGACCACGATCACCGGGCGGCGCCCGACCCGTTCGGACAGCATCGCGATCGGCACCACGACGACCGCCAGCGCGAGCGTGGCGGCGGAGAGCGCGAGCGACGCGCTGCCCGGCCCCAGCCCGTACTCGGCGGCGATCTGCGGCATGACCGCCTGCGGGGTGTAGAGCAGCGCGAAGCACGCGAACCCCGAAGCGGCGATGGACGCGGTCAACCTGGTCACGTCTCCGACGCTAAGCCATACGTCCAATACGGAGATGCGCGAGAATCGATCCGTGAACGAATCGGACCTGGCACCGAAGCTGGCGATGCTGAGAGCGCTTGCCGCCGACGAGCACGTGACTCGCGTCGCAGAACGCCTCGGACTCCCCCAGCCGACGGTCAGCCGCTGGATCGCCGAGCTCGGTGAGCAGCTCGGCGCGCCGGTCATCGCGAAGAACGGCCGCCGCGTCCGCCTCACGCGGGCGGGCCGCCTGCTGGCCGAGGCCGCGACCCGGTCGCTGGCCGCGCTGGAACCCGGCCTGCGCGAGGTCGAGGAGGAGCTCGACCCGGAGAAGGGCCGCGTCGTGCTGGGCTTCCTGCACATGCTCGGCCGCGCGATCGTGCCCGAACTCGTCCGCAGCTACCGCGCCGAGCACCCGCACGTGCGGTTCGGCCTGGTCCAGAACGCCCGTCAGGCCGTGGTCGACAAGCTCCTGAGCGGCGAGATAGACCTCGCGCTGGTCGCCCCGCCACCGGAGGGTCCCGAGTTCGAGTCGGTGGTCGTGTTCGAGCAGCCCCTGATCGTCGTGGTGCCCGCGGGCCACCGGCTCGAGTCCCGCAGGGCCGTGCGGATCGAGGACCTCGCCGACGAGGACCTGATCACCCTGGAGCCCGGCTACGGCCTGCGGCAGATCACCGACGACATGTGGGCCGCCGCCGGGATCACGCCCCGCTTCGTGTTCGAGTGCCAGGAGATCGAGACCGTGCGCGGACTGGTCGCGCACGGACTCGGCGTGGCACTGCTCACCCACGCCGAGTTCGCGCCGCCTCCCGGGTTGCGGGAGCTGTCACTGACCCCGCGGACCGGCCGGATCTTCGGGCTGACGTGGTTGCGGGACAACCCGCTGCCACCCGCCGTCCGCGCGTTCCGCGACCACGCCCTGAGGACTCACGGCGTCACCGCGACCAGGTCTGGGCCTGCTAGCGCGACTCCGTGAACTCAGGGGTCTTCATGAACTCGACCAGGCTCACCAGGGCTCGTTCGAACTCCGCTGTGCCCATCCTGAAGTTCTGGAACTGCCCATACAGGTCCTGCACTTCCGCCCAGTCCTCGCCCAGCCGTTCCACGCAGGCGCTCGGCGTGTCGATCGAGTACTTCGGCCCGTGCTCGTCGCGCAGCACACGCCACTGCAGGAGGAAGTCCTCCGCAGCGTCCAGGTTGCCCATCGGGTCGAAGAGGGTCTCCAGCCCGAGGCGCGTGTTCTCCGTCGTCCCCGGAGGCCCTGACGGGATCACCATCCCGTCCTCGTCGACCGTGTACGACCAGTCAGCGACTTCGTTCATCGGTTCCCTCCTGGGACTCACGGCGTCACCGCGACCAGGTCTGCGTTCCCGCCCACGTCCTGAGGTACGACTCGGCGCCGCCGAGCATGTCCTGGACGAGCTGGTCCCCGCCGAGCTGGCGGACCTTCTCGACCCAGTCCGGCAGCAGGCCGATGTGCGCGCCGCCGTCCACGTTGATGTCCCAGACGCGCTCACCGGTGCGCTGCCGGTCGACCAGCGGGCCGTCCGGGTAGCTGCGGAACGGGTAGGTCACGCCGCTCTGCGGTGCCGGGTGCGAGCCGACGCCGTTGTAGTCGGAGCCGAACCCGATGCCCACGTCGTACTTGCGCCGCAACGGTTCCGCGGCGGCGGCCTGCGAGACGTAGCCGCCGGGGTCGTTCTCGTAGCCCGCGATGAACCCGCCGAGCTGGTAGACCTTCTCGGTCCACTGCGCGTCCATCCAGCTGTGGCTGGAGACGATGCCGGGGTACTTCGCGGCGGCCGCGAGATCCAGCGTCCGGCCGGCGGCCTTCACGCTCATGTGGTCGATCTCGATCATCATGTGCCGCTTCATCATGGCCTGCACCGCGTACTCGCCGAGCGAGGTCAGCCCGCGCACGTTGCAGCGCTTGGCCGGGTCGTAGGCGGGGGCGACGGCGGAGGCCGGGATCAGCGCGTTCGGGCCGACGGTGCCGATCGGGTTGTCCTGCTGCGGACCCTTGCAGACCTCGGTCTGCCACCACTGGCCGGTGCGCAGGAACTGGCCGGCGTTGATCACGCCGCCCTGCGTGCCCGAGTCGAACCGGACGCCGCACAGCGCGTTGTCGAACTTGTGGCACAGGAACGCGCTGCGCACGCCGAGCGCGTACATCTCGTCGAGCCCGCGGTCGATGTCGGCCTTGTTGCACAACGGGATGTCGAGGAACGTCCGGCAGCCGAAGAGCTCGGAGGTCTCGATGCCGAGCACCACCGCGAGCTTGCCCTGGGTGATCACGTCCCGCGCCTGCTCGGCGGAGGTGACGATGCGGAACCAGCCCTTGCCCGTGCCGCCGAACTGCTTGTCGATGAACGCCTGCAGCTCGTAGGTGCGCTGGGCCTGCAGCCGGACGGACTGCATCTCGTCGCACGGCTTGTCCTTGAACGGGTGGATGACGCACAGCGTGGCGTTGCTCGTCAGGTCTTGCACGAGCACGCGCTGGCCGCCGCGCCACGCCCGTTCCAGCCAGGCGTAGTAGTTCTGCTGGTGCGAGACCGTCGTGGAGGACGGCCAGTCCTTGAACGTCGGCCAGCCCACCGGGTCGTGGCCGTCGAGGTCACCCGTCACGATCGCCTCGAAGATCGCGCCGAGGCCCGCCGGGTGGTGCTCGGAGCAGTCCTTCAGCGCGTCCGCGATGCCGGCCTCGGAGAACGGCTTGCCGCAGATCAGCTTGCCGCCGAAGCCCTCGTTGGTCATGAGGTGGTTGTGCGCGTCGACGAACCCGCGCACCCTGCCCTGCCCGTCGACGCCCTTGAACGGCTCCCCGGTCACGTTGATCTGCGAGTCCGGTGCGGGCCTCGCCACCGGTTCCCACCACGGCGTGGCGGCCGTGGCCGGGGACAACGACGCTATGACCAGCGAGACGGCGAGAGCCAGGCGGAGTAACACTGGGGCGCTCCTCTACGGCGTTGTGAAGGAGCTCACATCATGCCGTGGAACGCCGCCGTCTCGTATGGCCATAAGTAGGTACTAACGCGAATATTTTTCAGCCAGCTCGACCAGCGTCCGCGCGCCGAAGCCCGTGGCTCCTGCGACGACCTCGTCGTAGACCTTCTCCGACCGAGCCGGGCCCGCGATGTCGAGGTGCGCCCACGGCACGTCGCCCGCGAACTTCTGCAGGAACAGCGCCGCCGTGATGCCGCCGGGGCCGGACGGGCACTGCTTGTAGTCCGCGATCTCGCTCGTGACGGCGGCGACGTGCTCCTCCAGCAGCGGCATCCGCCACCACTTCTCGCCGACGTTCGCTCCCGCGGCGACGACCTCGGCCGCGATCTCGTCGGACGCGCTGAACACCGCGGCCGTGCGCAGGCCGAGCGAGACCTTCATCGCGCCGGTCAGCGTCGCCACGTCGACGACCAGGTCGGGCTTCAGGTTCTTCACCGCGTACGCGATCGCGTCGGCCAGGACCATGCGGCCCTCGGCGTCGGTGTTCTGCACCTCGGTGGTCGCGCCGCCGTAGTGGCGCACGACGTCGCCGGGCCGGTAGGCGGAGCCGCCCACGTGGTTCTCCGCGCACGGCACGAGCCCGGTGACCCGGACCGGCAGCCGCCGCCGCGCGACGGCCAGCAGCGCGGAGATCACCGCGGCGCCGCCCGCCATGTCGGTGCGCATGAGGTGCATGCCGTCGGCGGGCTTCACCGAGATGCCGCCCGTGTCGAACGTGATGCCCTTGCCGACGAACACCAGGTGCGGGCCGGTGGTGCCGTAGGTCAGCTCCAGGAACCGCGGCGGGCGGGCCGAGCCGCCGCCGACCGCCAGCACGCCGCCGAAGCCCTGCTGCGCCAGCCACTTCTCGTCGCGCACGGTGGCGCTCAGCCCGTCGACCTTGTCCGCGAGCTTCGCGGCGGTCGTCGCGAGCCAGCGCGGGTCCTTGACGTTGGACGGGGTGTTGGCGAGATCACGCGTCAGCGACGTCGCCGTGGCGAGCGCGTGGGCCTTCAGCGCGGCCGACGTGAGCACCTCTTCGAACCCGGTGTCGGCGGTGATCAGCCGCAGCGAGCCGACGCGGTTCGGAGCGTCCTCGCCGGTGACCTTGAAGCGGTAGCCGCCGAGCGCCGCGCCCAGCACGAACGCGCGCATCTTGTCGGCGTCGAAGTCCGGGGTCAGCAGGACGTCCGCGGTCTTGGGGGCGTCGTCGCCGCTCAGCGCGCGCACGAGCGACGCACCGGCCGTGCGGTAGTCGGTGAGGGTGCCGGTGCCCACACCGAGCGTCCAGGTCTCGTCGTGCCGCACCGCCTCGCCGGCCTTGCCGGTCAGGTCGGAGACGTCGATGCCGTCGCCGCCCGGTCCCAGCGCCGGTCCCGTGGCCGCGAGCACGACCGACAGGACGTTGCGGCGCGAAGTGGTGGCCACCTCGACGTCCACGAGCTTGGTTGGCACTGCCGGCACCGTCGACGCCACGGTTGGACCTCTCCCTAATGCATTAACGACCGTTCATTCTCACCCAGGCCTTCGGTGAGACTCACCTGGGACGAGAACGAAGCGATGCCCCGGTCTCCACTGTGGAAACCGGGGCTCAACACTGCTTCCTCGCCGGGTGCCTCAGCCGGCGGCGGCCTTCAGCGCGTCGCCCAAGGCGCTGGCCTCGTCCGCCGACATCTCGACGACAAGGCGCCCACCACCCTCGAGCGGCACGCGCATGACGATGCCGCGTCCCTCCTTGGTGACCTCGAGGGGACCGTCGCCGGTCCGGGGCTTCATGGCCGCCATCGCGTGCTCCCTCCGTCAACATCTTCCCCGTCCGGCCAGGCCGGATCTGCTCCATTCTCCCCTATCGCGACTCAGGGGCGAAACCGAACCGATCTTTTGGCGAGTTCGGGTGACAGTTGTCGATCTTGACTTGTGCCTGATCAGTACCCGTTTTCACGACAACGCAACACTTTCGGCGGGCAGGACACCAGGCCGGGCGCGGCGTGACAGACTGGGCCGGGTGCGAGCCCGTTCCGCGCTCTTCGACGTCTACGGCGGCCACCTCCGCGAACGCGGTGGTGCCGCCACCATCGCCGCCCTCGTCCGGCTGCTGGAGCCCCTGGGTTTCGCCGCGCCGGCCGTCCGCACGGCGGTGTCCCGCACGGTCCGGCAGGGCTGGTTGCAGCCGTCACGGCTGCCTGACGGGCCCGGATACGCCATGACACCCCGGGGGGAACGGCGGCTCGACGAGGCCGCCGCCCGCATCTACCGCACCGGGCCGTCCACGTGGGACGGTCGCTGGCACGTGGTGGTGCTGGAGGAGATGCCGGGCCGCGACTCGCGCGACCACCTGGCGTCGGAACTGCAACTGCTCGGCTACGGCGCGCTCGGTCCTGTGACGTGGATCGCTCCCCGGCCCTCTCCGGAGCTCGCCGACGTGCTGGCCGCCGAGGAGGTCGCCGCACGAACTTTTCACGGTTCACACGACGGTGAGGACGCCGAGCTCGCGGCGAAGGCGTGGGACCTCGCCGAACTGGGCCGCGACTACGCCGCGTTCGTCGCGCACTGGCACGAGACGGTGTCCGTTGTGGACGCAACGGACGACGCGGCGGCGTTCGCGGCCTCACAGCAGCTGCTGCACGCGTGGCGGAAGTTCCTGTTCCGCGATCCCGGTCTTCCTGCTGAACTGTTGCCACCGGACTGGCCGGGGCACGCGGCAGCGACGTTCTTCGACGAACAGACCCTGCGGCTGGCACCGGGCACGAGCCGCTTCGTCGACGAGTGCCTGCGGCCGGTGCGCAACGTTTCCACTGCTTGATGGAGGTCCAGTGTCCGAACTCCTCGTCGACGACGCCGATGGTGTGCGCACGCTCACGTTCAACCGCCCCGAGTCGTTCAACGCCTTCACCGTCACGCTGAAGGAGGCGTTCCTCGCCGCGCTGCGGGAGGCGGCGGCGGACGAGTCGGTGCGCGCGGTGGTGATCACGGGTGCGGGCCGGGCGTTCTGCGCGGGCCAGGACCTCAAGGAGCACATCGGGTTGCTGCAGGCCGGTGATCCCGCGCCGCTGCACACCGTCGAGAAGCACTACAACCCGATCGTGCGAGAGCTGATCGGCATGCCGAAGCCGGTGATCGCCGCGGTCAACGGCAGCGCGGCGGGCGCGGGCGCGTCGTTCGCCTACGCCGCCGACCTGCGCATCGCGGGCCGGTCGGCCAAGTTCCTGATGGCCTTCGCGAACGTCGGCCTGACCGCGGACTCCGGCGCGTCCTACACGCTGCCGCGGCTGATCGGGCACGGCCGCGCGATGGAGATGATGCTGCTCGCGCAGCCCGTCGGCGCCGAGGAGGCGTTGCGGGTCGGCATGGTGAACCAGGTCGTGCCGGACGAGGAGCTGCAGGCCACCGCGCACCTGCTGGCCGCGAAGCTCGCCGCCGGGCCGACGACGGCCTACGCGAAGATCAAGGAAGCGCTGGCCGCCGCCGCGGACGGGACGCTGGAGGACGCGCTGGAGGCCGAGCGCCGCACCCAGGCCGACTGCGGTGCGACCGAGGACCACCGCGAGGCGGTCGACGCCTTCGTGAACAAGCGGGCGCCGAAGTTCAGCGGGCGCTAGTGGTGTGACTCGAAACGTTGCCGGGGGGATTCGCGGTCAGACGGGTGCATCGTGGTGTCGCCCACACGTCCTCGTACTGGTTGTACGGGGGGCGTGGGGGCGACACCGCGAGGTGCCCTGAGCGTGGATCACCTCGCCGAAGTTCAGCGGGAAGTAGCCCTGAAGCACGTCGAGATGTGGTCGTCGACCATGCCGGTCGCCTGCATCAGCGCGTAGCACGTGGTGGGGCCGAGGAACTTGAAGCCGCGCTTCTTCAGTTCCTTGGCCATCGCCTTGGACTCGTCGGTGATCGCCGGCACGTCCGCGAACGTCTTCGGCCGCGGGTGGCGGGCGGGCGCGAACGACCACAGCAGCGCGTCCAGGTCGACGGCCTCCTCGACGATCACCCGCGCGTTGTGGACGGCCGCGTCGATCTTCATCCGGTTCCGGACGATGCCCGCGTCGGCCATCAGCCGTTCGACGTCGGCGGGCCCGAACTCCGCGACGAGCTTCGGGTCGAAGTCGCCGAACGCCGCCCGGAACGCAGGTCGCTTGCGCAGGATCGTGATCCACGACAGCCCTGACTGGAACGCCTCCAACGACATCCGCTCGTAGAGCTCGGGGGTGCCGTGCAGCTCCACGCCCCACTCGGTGTCGTGGTACTCGGCGTAGTCCGGGGTCGAGTCGCCCCAGGGACAGCGGGAGATCACCGGTACGCCTCGGCGAACCGGGCGAAGCGGCGCAGCGAGCGGCGTAGCATCAGCACGAAGAGCGGCCGCACCAACGGGTAGAAGAACGGCACGTCGAGGCTTTCGCTCCACACGAACCGGCTGCCGCGCACGGCGAACACCCCGGTGCCCTTCACGACCTTGCCGAGGTGCAGCACCTCGACGGCGTGCGGCGGGTCCCAGCGCGTGATCCGCATCCGGTCGGAGACGCCGAACGTGACGGCGTCGATCTCGCTGCCGACCGACCTCCCGTCGCCCTCGACCACCTTCACGGTGGTGCCGAAGATCCATTCCGACTGGCGCTCCCAGTCGCTCATGGCCCGGAAGATCGTGTCCGGCGGCGCCGCGACCTCGACCGTCAGCTCAAGATCCGTGTTCACTGGTCTCCCGCGTCTCCAGTTCGGCCACCCGCGCCCGCAGCGTCTCGACCTCGGTCGCGAGCCGCTGCAACACCCAGTCGACCTCGGTCATCTTGTAGCCGCGGAACACCTGCTGGAACTTCAGCTCGCGGACGTCCTCCGCGGTGATGTCGTCGGCCGGCAGTCGCGTGGGCGAGGCGCCGGGCGGCAGGGGCGCGAGCTCCTCGCCGCGCCCGAACACCAACGCCGCGAGCAGGAACACCACTGCCGCGACGGCGATCATCACGATCAGGTAGATCAGGGCGTTCGTCACACGACGATCGTGGCACAGCTCAGGCTGCGGCGAGCGAGCAGACCGAGCCGGACGATCACGATCCAGGAGATCAGGCTCGCGACGTTCATCGGCAACGACTGCAGCAGCCGCGCCGGATCGAGGTGCGCGGTGGCGGCGATGATCGAGAGGTTGCCCAGCAGCACGGCGCCGACAGCCGCGAGCGCGACGCCCGCACCGACCTTGGCGAGCAGCCTCGTGTCGTACCTGCGGGCGAGGAGCCTGCCGAGGATCAACGCCACCAGGGCCACGCCGGACGCGATGCCGCTGGTCAGGTCGTTGGCCTTGGCGATGAACAGGTACCAGGAGGGCGGCATCGTGCCGAAGTCCTGCCACGGCCCGATGAGCAACATCCGGCCGTACTCCCACGCCATGTGCATCAACGGCAGCACGATCGCGAGCCAGACGAGCGTGCGCGTGCCATAGGCGACGGCCAGCTCGGCCTGGTACTCGTGGGCGATCTCGCGCACCGGCCCGAACTCCTCGACCGCGCGTTCCTGGGCCTCCGCCTCGGTCAGCCCGTCGTCGAGGTGCGCCTCGGTGGCGTCGGTGAGGCTGTCGCGGGTCTCCGTGAGGAGGTCGCGGACCTGCTTGCGCGAGCCCTGCAACCGTGACCCGAGATCGGTCACGTACCGCTCGATCACGTCTGTGCCCATGTGCCACCTCCCAGCACCCCGTCGATGACCGTCGTGAACTCGCGCCAGGCGTTGCGTTCGGCGCTCAACGCCCGCTGTCCCGCCTGCGTCAACCTGTAGGTGCGGCGCTTGCGGCCACCGACCGTGCTCCAGTCGCTGGCGACGTGCCCCGCCCGTTCGAGCCTTCTCAACGCGGGGTAGACCGTGCCCGTCGGGAGGTCCAGCGCACCCCCGCTGCCCTGCTGCAGCGCCTCGATGATCGCGTAGCCGTGCAGCTGCCTGCCGTCGAGCGTCGCCAGCAGCAACGCGTCTAGGTGGCCGCGGAGCGCGTCGGGCTTCATGGGTAGCGACTCTACTGATCCAGGCCTTCGGCGTGATCCCTGAAATCTTCGGTCAGGGTCAGCCCTGAGATCCCCCTGAGATGCGCTTTCAGGCCTTAATAAGTAGCCGCGCTACACATACCTTCAGCACCATGAGCGCCAGTGACCTCGCCCGCCTCCAGTTCGCGACGACCACGTCGTTCCACTTCCTGTTCGTGCTGCTCACGCTGGGTCTCGTCTCGCTGCTGGTGATCATGCAGACGAGGTTCACGATCACCGGGCTGCCCGTGCACGAGCGGATGACGCGGTTCTGGGGCCGGATCTACGTGATCAACTACGCGCTCGGGATCGTCACCGGCATCGTGATGGAGTTCCAGTTCGGCCTGAACTGGTCGGGCCTCGCGACCTACGCCGGCGACGTGTTCGGGGCGCCGCTCGCACTGGAGACGCTGATCGCGTTCTTCCTGGAGTCGACGTTCCTCGGCCTGTGGATCTTCGGGTGGGGCAGGCTCCACCGCTGGCTGCACCTCGCACTGCTGTACCTGACGGCGCTGACCGCGTTCGCGTCGGCGTTCTGGATCATGGCGGCGAACGGGTTCCTGCAGCACCCCGTGGGCTACCGGGTCGACGGCGATGTGTTGCGGCTGGACGACTTCGGCGCGTTGCTGACCAACCCGACGTTCACCTCGGCGCTGACGCACGTGGTCTTCGCGTCGATCACGGTCGGGGGTGTGTTCCTGACCGGCGTCTCGGCCTACCACTTCATCAGGCGGACGCCCGAGGTCGACTTCTTCCGGCGGTCACTGCGGATGGGCGTGGTGACGACGGCGCTGGCCACGCCCGCGCTGATCGGCGCCGGGTTCGCGCAGTTCCCGGTGATCGCGCGGTACCAGCCGGACAAGTCCGAGGCGGCGTCGTGGATCGGGGCACCGCTCGGCTTCATGATCATGATCGGGATGGGGCTGACCGTGATCAGCTGGCTCACGCTGCCGTTGCTCATCAGGGACGCGGTGATCCGGATGCGCTTTCCGCTGTACTTCATGGTGATCGGGATTCCGCTGCCGTTCGTGGCCGCGATCTTCGGATGGATGTTCCGGGAGATCGGGCGTCAGCCTTGGCTGATCTACGGCCTGCTGCGCACCGAGGACGCCGTGTCGCATGTGGGCGCTTCGCAGATCCTGTTGTCGTTCATCGTGTTCACGTTCCTGTTCGTGGTGCTGGCCTGTGTGGACTGGGCGTTGATCGCACGGGCGGTCCGTCGTGGTCCGGACGTCGCGCCCGCCCCTGTCTCGCCGATGGTGGTGACGCTCTGATGGAAGCTCTCTGGTTGACCGTGCTCGGTGTTCTCACCGTCGGGTACTTCGCGCTGGCCGGCTTCGACTACGGCTCCGGTCTGCTGCTGCCGTTGCGTGGACGCGAAGTCGCGCTGCAGCGCATGAACCCGTTCTTCCTAGGCAACGAGGTGTGGCTGGTCGCCGCGATCGGCGTGCTGTTCGCGGCGTTCCCGCGACTCGAAGGCGAGCTGCTCTCCGGCGCGCACAGCACGTTCACGCTGGTCCTGGCCGGGTTGGTGCTGTTCATGGCGGCCGTGCAGCTGCGGCTGTGGTGGTGGCTGGTGTTCACTGGCGCGCTGATGGTGTCCGTGGGCTGGGGGCTGTTCCTGGCGCACCTGCTCGAAGCGCCCTGGCCGGTGGCGCTCGTCATGCCGGTGCTGTTCGCCGTGCACGGCTGGGTGTTCCAGAACCGGCGCTGGAAGCTGTTCCCCGTCACCGCGGCGCTCTGCGCGCTGCCGATCCCGCTGGCGTTCGGCTCGATCGACGTCACCGGGCTCATGGCCCACTCCGACACCCTCGGCCTGCTCGCGTGGGTCGCGATCCCGATCATCCCGCTGGTGGTGGTGCTGCAATGGTCGATCGTCTCCATCTCCTCGCGCTGATCCCGGTCCCGTTCCTGGTGCTGGCCCAGGCCGAGCTGCTCGCGTCCGTGCTGAGCGGCGGCACGGGGTTCCTCCTGCTGGGCCTGGTGATCGGCGCCAGGGTGCTGGTGTGGTGGGTGCACCGCGAGTGGGCTCATCGGGCCGCCGAACGGACCCGCGTGCGGCTGCGGGAGGCGTTCCTGCGGCAGCCCGGCACCAAGGCCGGCGAGGTCGCCACGCTGGTCACGCGGGGCGTGCACGACGTGACGCCGTACGTCGCCGGGTATCTGCCGCAGCAGGTCCTGGCCGTGGCCGTGCCGCTCGCGGTGGTGGTCAGGCTGGCGTTCACCGACCTGACCGCGGCGCTGACGATCCTCGCGACGCTGCCGTTGATCCCGATCTTCGGCGCGCTGGTCGGCGCCCACACCCGCGAGCGGACGGCCCGCCAGTGGGACGCGCTGGCGACGCTCGGCGGCCACTTCCTCGACGTGGTCAGGGGAATCGGCACGCTGCGGGCGTTCGGGCGGGCCGAGGCGCAGTCCGCGACCGTCCGCAGACTGGCCGCGCGGCACAGGACCGAGACGATGTCGGCGCTGAGGATCGCGTTCCTGTCCGCGTTCGTGCTGGAGCTGGTCGCGACGATGTCGGTCGCGCTCGTCGCCGTGCCGGTGGGGCTCAGGCTGCTCGACGGCGGAGTGCCGCTGCACACCGCGCTCCTCGTGCTCTTCCTCGCGCCGGAAGCGTTCTTGCCGCTTCGAGCGGCCGGGGCGCAGTACCACGCCAGCGCTCAGGGCCGGGAGGTCCTCGCGAAAGTCCCGGCCCACAACGAAACCACTGGTCTCACGCCACCGGACCTCGCCCACGCCGAGATCGTGTTCGACCGCGTGAGCGTGCGCAGCCTCAGCGAGTTCTCGTTGCGCATCCAGCCCGGCGACCGGATCGCGCTGGTCGGCCCGAGCGGTGCGGGCAAGAGCACGATCCTCGGTCTGCTGCTGGGTTTCGTGCGACCCGACCACGGCCGCATCACCGTCGGCGGCGTCGACCTGAACGACATCGACCGACGCCAGTGGCTTGCCGCGTTGTCGTGGGTGCCGCAGCGCCCCACGCTCGTCCCGGCGGCCCTCTCGTCCGGCGAGCGGCAACGGGTCGCGCTGGCCAACGCCCTGGACCGGCGTCAGGCAGGGCTCTTCCTGCTGGACGAACCGACCGCACACCTCGACGCGGAGACGGAGACCCTCGTGCTCGAAGCAACACGGGAGTTCACCCGCGGCCGCACGGCCGTGATCGTGGCGCACCGCCCGGCACTGCTCGGCGAGGTCGACCGGGTGGTCCGGGTATGAGACTCGCGATCCTCGCCGGCACCCTCGCCGAACTGGCCGGAGTCGGGCTCACCGCCACGGCGACCTGGTTGGTCATGTGCGCAGCCGAACACCCTCCGATGCAGGCGCTGACCGTGGCGATCGTCGCGGTCCGCACCCTCGCGCTGGCCAAGGGCGCCCTGCGCTACCTCGAACGCCTGACCAGCCACGAGGCGGTGCTCAGCGAGGCCGTCGAGCTGCGCGGCAAGGTCTACGACGACCTCGTGCACCGCAGGCACGTCCCGTCCGGCACGGCCCTGACCCGCATCGTCACGAACGTCGACCAGCACCTCGACACCCGGCTGCGCGCCACCCTCCCGTGGATCACCGCGGCCCTCGTCGGCGCCGTCGTCACCGCGGCCTCGGGCTTCTCGTTGCCGCTGGTCGCGGGCCTGCTGATCAACCTCGCCCTGCTCCCGTGGCTCGCGATCCGCTCCCCGCGCGACCTCACCCCGTTGCGCGCCAGGCTGACCGAACAGACCACGGAACTCGTGCACAGCAAAGAAGAACTCATCGCCTACGGCCTGTTCGACGAGAAACTCCGCGCTGCCACGAGAACCGCGAGACGACTGTCCCGTGAGGAACGCACGCGCGACCTGACCCCATTGGCGATCGCCGTCCAGTTCGGCACGGCGCTCTTCATGCTCGCCCAGCACGAACCGGCCTGGCTGATCATGGCCGCCGTCGCGACGTTCGAGATCACCGTCCCGCTCGCCGCTCTCACCAGGCCCCTGCCGGAACCCACCGACGAACCCGAACCCGAGCACTCCCAGCAGATCCCGGAACTCCGCGGCAGGACCGCGATCGTCGGCCCGAGCGGCGCGGGCAAGACCACGCTGCTCAACGCCCTCGCCCGCGAACTGGAACCCAGCAAGGGCGCGCTGGCCGACGCGCACGTCTTCCACACCACGGTCCGCACGAACGTCCTGCTGGCCAAACCCGATGCCACGCAGGAAGAACTGGACCGGGCCGCCGCGATCGCCGAACTGGACCTCGACTGGGACCAGGTCGTCGGCGAACGCGGTGAGGAGATCTCCGGTGGCCAGCGCCAGCGCCTGGTCCTCACCAGGTCGGTGCTCGCGAACCCGGAGGTCCTGCTCCTGGACGAACCCACGGAGGGCCTCGACCCGGACCAGGCCGACCGCGTGCTCGGCAAGGTCCTCGACCACTGCCGGGGCACCGCCCTGGTCGTGACGCACCGCGAAGAGCAGCTAGCCCTGTTCGACCACGTGCATCATCGGCGGCCGATCGGCGACCAGCACGTCGGTCGAGTCGGGTAGCCACTCCCCGCCGACCTGCACGAACTGCGTCAGCGGCCCGGACTGCGCGGACACCCCGCACCGGGCCAGCGCCGTCCCCATGATCTGCGACGACATCGCGCCGAGCTGCAGCAGCGACCGGTTGCGGTGCTTGCGCACGCCCAGGTTCACCTGAGCCAGCGCGGAGAGCCCGTGCACCCGGTGCACGTCCAGCAACAACCCGATCTCCACGCCGTACCCGGCCGCGAACGGAACGGACTCCAAAAAGGACCGGGTGGCCGCGTACTCGCCACCGAGTGGTTGCACCACACCGGAAAGCTCGGGCCGCAGCGTGTTCAGCAACGGCCGCGCGACCAGCTCGGTCACCCGTCCGCCGCCGGAGCTCTCCAGCCGCAACGGCCGCCGGTAGAACCCCTTCACCAGGTGCACGCCGCCGTCCAGCAGCAACGGCCCCAGCAACGCCGTGACGAACGCGGTCTCCGGGTCCACCAGGTCGGAGTCGAGGAAGACGACCAGGTCCCCGGTGGTCGCGGCCAGCGAGCGCCACAGCACCTCGCCCTTGCCGGGCAACGGCGGCAGCCACGGCACGACGTCCTCGCGCAGCACGACCCGCGCACCGGCGGCGGCCGCCACCTCGACCGTCCGGTCGGTGGAACCGGAGTCCATCACCACCAGCTCGTCCACGAGCGTCCCGAGCAATGGCCGGACCACGGAGACCACGGCCCCGACGGTCTCCTCCTCGTCCAGCGCGGGCAGCACGACGGACACGGTCCGGCCGCGCTTCAGCGCCACCAGCTCCTCGACGGTCCAAGACGGCTGCTGCCAGGTGTGCGTGGCGAACCAGGCTTCGACGGAGGGCAGCATCAGGCGAGCGCCCGCATCGCCCGGACCGGCGGACGGGTCCCCGTCACGCTCGCCACCATCTCCACGACCTTCCTCGCCTGCCGCACGTCGTTCGCACGAACGGCGCGTGCTCCGGACAGCGCAGCGACCGTGGCGGCCGCCAGCGTGAAGTCCTCGTCCCCTTCGGGAACCGTCACCACGTCCAACGCCTCGGACAGCGACGGCAACTCCAGCTCACCGTCGAACTCGACGACGTCGGCGCCGGCCTCCACCGCTCGTGCGACGGCGTCCGCGCTGGTCAGATGCGCAACGACCAGCACGCGGTCTTTCGGCAGCTCAGTGACGCGGAATCGGTTCACGCCACCCAGCGTAGACAGTGGCCAGAACGGTGACCTGGCTCACAGCCTCTTGCTACCCATGAGTAGCAACCTGGTTTACTCCCCGGTAACAACCCTGTGTGATCTACGTCATGGTCAAGGAGGACCAGAGTGCGACGATCACTTGTTTTAGTCCTGGTACTCCTCTCCACCCTGCTCGGTGCTCCGGTTGCCGCCACGGCGGCCCCCGGCCACCAGATCTCGTACCGGTCGATCCCCGGCGTCGGCGGCACCGTTCTGAAGGCCCTCGTCGTCGAACCCACCGGACTGGGCAGCGGCCCGTTCCCGCTGCTCGTCATGCCGTCCAGCTGGGCGGTTCCCAACATCGAGTACGTCGGCGCGGCGGCCAAGCTCGCCAAGGAGTCCGGGTACGTCGTGGTGAGCTACACCAGCCGCGGCTTCTGGGACTCGGGCGGCACGATCGACGTCGCCGGCCCTGAGACCGTCGGTGACGTCAGCAAGGTCATCGACTGGGCGATCGCCAACGCGCACGCCGACGGCACCAAGGTCGGCGCGGCCGGGATCTCCTACGGCGCGGGACAGTCCCTGCTGGCCGCGGCGAACGACAAGCGCATCAAGGCCGCGGCGGCGCTGAGCACGTGGACCGACCTGGCCCGCTCGCTCTACCCGAACAACACCGTGAACAAGCAGGCCGTCGAGGTCCTGCTCGCGGCGGGCAAGGCCACCGGGCGTCCGGGACCGGTCCTCGTCGAAGCCGAGGACGCCTACCGCGACGGCAGGTTCTGGGAGGTCGTGCCGATCTCCGCGGAGCGCTCGGCGGCGTCCAAGATCGCCCAGATCAACGCCAACGGGACCGCGGTCATGCTCGGCAACGCCTGGAACGACGGCATCTTCGCGCCGGGCCAGATCGCGGACTTCTACGGCAAGCTCACCGGCCCGAAGCGGCTCATGCTCTCGCCGGGTGACCACGCCACCGCCGAGCTCTTCGGCGCGGCGGGGCTGCCCAACGAGATCTGGGAGTCGGTCGGCCGCTGGTTCGACCGCTACGTCAAGGGCACGGCCAACGGCATCGACGCCGAGCAGCCGGTGCGGCTCAAGCCCAACAACGGCGGCGCGTGGCGGACGTTCGGCGCGTGGCCCAGCGGCAACGCGGACACGGTGCAGCTCGACGCGAAGAGGATCCACGCGGGCTGGGGCACGGTCGCGGACAGCGGCACGATCCTGCTCTCCGGTGCGCTGCAAGGGTTCCTGAACATCCCGACCGGGGTGTCGCTGCCGTTCGTCGACCGCAACGTGGCCGGCGTGTGGAGCGGACCTCAGTACCCGAGGGGCGCGACCCTCGCCGGCACGCCCAAGCTCAAGCTCCAGGTCACACCGAGTGCGGAGACGACGACGTTGTTCGCGTACCTGTACGAGGTCGGGCCGCTCGGCCTGGGCGCGCTGATCACGCACAAACCGGTCAAGGTGACCGGCGCGGGCCGCACCCAGACGCTCGACGTGGAGCTCGAACCGACCACGTGGAACGTCGCCCCGGGCAACCGGACCGCACTGGTGATCGACACGGTCGACCCGCGTTACCTCACGGAATCGACTCGCGGCTCAACCGTCACCTTCGGACCGTCGAGCCTCACGGTTCCGAAGGCGTAAGAATGTCCGGGTGGACCTCACCCGGCAGCAGGTGCTCCTCCACCGGATCCATCAGCACGAACTGGACCGGCGGACCAGTGACGCGGCCGAGCTGGCGGTGTTCTCCCTGGGCGTCCAGGACAACACCTCCGGCTCGGCCCTGCTGAGTCTCGCCGCCCGTCTCGCTGAACCGACGGTGGACGACTTCGTCGTGACCTGGTCCGTGCGCGGTGCCCCGCACCTGCACCGGGCCGGCGAGCTGAAAGCGTTCTCCCGCGCGCTGTGGCCGTGGAGCGACGCCGACGCCCGCGCCAGGGCCGCCCGCCCGAAGGTCGACGACCTGCTGGACGCGCTGCGGCACATCGCGACCGCCATGCGGTCCATCGTCACGAAGCCGATGACCAAGGGCGAGGTGAGCAAGGCGCTGACCCCGTTGGCACCGAAGCAGACCGTCGAACCGTGCCGGGGCTGCCAGACCGAGCACGTGAGCGACCCGATCTTCCGCCTCGGCGCGCTGCCCGCGGGTCTCCGGATCCTCCCGGAGGAGAAGACCGTGACGTTCGAACGCGTCCACGGCTGGCCGGGTGTCCCGCGCAGGACCGCGGGCTTCGACGAGCTGGTGCACCGCTACCTGACGCTGCACGGCCCGGCCGGACCGTCCGAAGTGGCCGGTTACTTCGGCACCAGCACCCGCGAGGTCAAGAAGCGCTGGCCGAAGGACGGCCTCGTCGAGGTGACCGTCGACGGGCAGAAGGCCTGGCTGCCGGAGGACGTGGAGATCGTCGACGCCGAACCGCCGGCCGTCCGGCTGCTGCCCCCGACCGACCCGTACCTGCAGGCCCGCGACCGCGACCTCCTGCTGCCCGACAAGGCGGCGCAGAAGGACATCTTCCGCATCCTCGGAAGGCGCGGCGCGATCCTGGTGGACGGTGAGATCGCGGGCTCCTGGCAGGGCAGGGTGGTGTCCGGCAAGCGGTTCGAGGTGACGGCGACGCCATACCGCCCGCTCCCGGACCTCCTGCCGGAGACCCAGTTCCTGGCTCAGGCCAAGGGACTAGACGACGCAAGCGTCAAGGGCGACTGACACGTCGTCCGTGACGATCAGCGACTTCAGCGCGGTGTGCGAGACGAAACCCTTGTCCCGCAGCTCGGTCAGCCACTCGACGAGTCCCTTGTAGTGGTCGTCGACGTCCAGCAGCACCACGGGCTTGCCGTGCATGCCGAGCACACCGGCCGTCCACACCTCGAAGAACTCCTCGGCGGTGCCGATGCCGCCGGGCAGCGTCAGGAACGCGTCCGCCTTGTCGTCCATCATCTTCTTGCGCTCGCGCATGGTGTCGACGACGTGCAGCTCGGTCGAGTCGCGGTCCGCGATCTCCCTGGTGGCGAGGCCCTTCGGGATCACGCCGTAGGTGTGCGCGCCGCCGGCGCGGGCCTCCCGGGCGACCGCGCCCATCATCGACGTCTGCCCGCCGCCCCAGACGAGGTGCCAGCCGCGTGCCGCGATCTGGCGCCCCACCTCGGCCGCGAGGTCGACGTAGCTCTGCGGGACCGTCGCGAGACTTCCGCAGTAAACAGCGACATACATCAGTGTGCGTCCGCCCATGCCTTGTGCGCGTCCTTGACCACGCGCACCGCGTCGTCGATGTCGTCCGTCAGGTGCAGCAGCGCGAGGTCCTTCTCGCCGACCTTTCCGCCGGGGAGCACCGAGTTCTGGATCCAGTCGTACAGGCCCTGCCAGTACTCGGTTCCGAACAGCACGACCGGGAACTTCGTGACCTTCTTCGTCTGCACCAGGGTCAGCGCCTCGAACAGCTCGTCGAGGGTGCCGAACCCACCCGGCAGGCAGATGAAGGCCTGCGAGTACTTGATGAACATCGTCTTGCGCACGAAGAAGTAGCGGAAGTTCACGCCGAGGTCGACCCACGGGTTCAGGCCCTGCTCGAACGGCAGCTCGATGCCGAGACCGATCGAGAAGCCACCGGCCTCCGAACACCCGCGGTTGACCGCCTCCATCGCGCCGGGGCCGCCACCGGTGATCGCCGCGAAACCGGCCTGTGCCAGCGCCGCGCCCAGGTCACGTCCGAGCTGGTACTCCGGGTGGTCACGGCCGGTGCGCGCCGAACCGAAGACCGTCACCGCGCTCGGCACCTCCGCCAGCGCGCCGAACCCCTCGACGAACTCCGCCTGGATGCGCAGCACCCGCCACGGGTCGGTGTGCACCCAGTCCGAGGGGCCGCGGGAGTCGAGCAACCGCTGGTCGGTGGTGGTGGTTCTGTCATCCTTGCGATCGCGCCGCTCCACGACCGGGCCGCGCCGCTTCTCACTGGGGCGCTCGTCGACGGCGCCGTTCTTCTTCTCTTCCGTCATCACTGAGATTCTAGTGGTGTGGCTCAGAACGTTGCCGGTGTATTCGTGTTCGGACGGGTGTGTCGTGGTGCCGCCCCCACGTCCTCGTACTGGTTGTACGGGGGCGTGGGGGCGGCGCCGCGACGGATCCTGCTGAGCGCGGATACGCCGCCCACGTTCTGAGCCACACCACTGGTGATCAGTTCAACAGAAATCGCTCAAGCACGTCGAAACACTCGGTGATCTGCCGGACGGGGACGTTCTCCTCCCGGGTGTGCGCGAGAGTCGGGTCACCCGGCCCGAAGTTGACCGCGGGCATCCCCAGAGCCGCGAACCGCGCCACGTCCGTCCAGCCCAGCTTGGCCACCGGAGTGCCCCCGGCCGCCTGCACCAGTTCCTGGGCCGCGGGAGCGTTCAGGCCCGGCAGCGCACCGGCCGCGAAGTCCGTGACGGTGACGTCGAATCCCTCGAAGACCTCGCGCAGGTGCTGCTCGGCCTGCTCGACCGTGCGGTCCGGCGCGAACCGGTGGTTGACCGTCAGCACCGCGGCGTCCGGCACGACGTTGCCCGCGACGCCGCCGCTGATCTTCACGGCCTGCAGGCCCTCGTGGTAGTGGCAGCCGTCGATCTCGGGCTGCCGCGGGACGTACGCCTCGAGCCTGCGCAGCGCCTCGCCCATGCCGTGGATCGCGTTCGCGCCCATCCACGCCCTGGCGGTGTGGGCGCGCTTGCCGGACGTCCTGATCTCGATGCGCATCGTGCCCTGGCAGCCGGCCTCGACCGTGCCGTTGGACGGCTCGCAGACGATCGCCAGGTCGCCGCGCAGCCACTCCTCCCTCTCCCGCTGGATGCGCGTCAGCCCGTTGCGCTCGGCCTCGATCTCCTCGCAGTCGTAGAAGACGAACGTGAGGTCGTGGCGCGCGTCCGCGCTCAGGGCCGCGATCGCGAGCATGACCGCGTCGCCGCCCTTCATGTCGACGGTGCCGCAGCCGTGCAGGATCCCGCCCTCGCGGCGGCTCGGGAAGTTCTCGTTGATCGGCACGGTGTCCAGGTGCCCGGCGAGCACCACGCGGCGCTCCCGGCCCGCGTTCGTCCGCGCCAGCACGGAGTTCCCTGATCGGGTGATCTCCAGGTGGGGCGCGTGGAGCTGGAGCGACCGTTCGACGAGGTCCGCGATCTCCGCCTCCTCCCCCGACACGCTGCGGACATCCACCAGCGAGGTCGTCAGGTCGATCGGGTCGGCGTGGAGATCAAGGGTGTCGGACACGCGGGTCACCCTACCCAGGCGGCTTGGGCGCTCGGCCGTTCAGCCGATACCGTGCTGTGCGTGATCAAGCGCACACTCCTGGTCATCTCCCTGCTGCTCACGGCCACCGGCTGCGGCGAGGCCCCCGCCGCGTGCGACCGGCAGTGCGGCGAGATCCGGACGTTGGTCACGGCGCCCTGCGGCTCGCAGCACAGCTTCAGCCCGGCCGACTGCGCCGCGTGGGTCGGCGAGGTCGGCGCGATGACCCGGCAGCTCGACAGGTCGTTGCGGGGCAAGGAGGTCCAGCAGGACGTCAGCGAGGTCCTGCCCCGGCTGATGACCGCCGTGGGCGACTTCGAGGCGCACCAGTGCGGCGAGGTGCGCGTCGACAACGTGTCCAGCACCGACGCGCGTCAGTCGAAGTGCAACGAGGCCCTCATCGCCACCCGCGGCGACCTGGGCTCGCTGTACTTCAGCGCGGAGGTTCCGGACTGACCCGCCGCGGCGGGGATCGAGATGGCCTGATCACACGGCACGTCACACGTCCCCGCCCCACGGTCGCGGCGCCGCCGTCGGACTAAGCTCGGTAGCCGTGAGCACCGCATACGGCATCGGCCTGGCCACTGTGACCCCGGACGGCACCGTCCTCGACACCTGGTACCCGTCCCCCGCCCTCGGCGAGGCGGGCGAGCTGGGCACCGTCCGCGTGTCCTCCGCCGAGATCGCGGAGGCGCTGGGCGAGGCCGCCGCGAAGCTGCTCGGCGAGGACCTGGAACGCGGCGTCGAGGTCGTCGGCGTCAAGGTCGTCATCGACCTCGACGCGGCCCCGGAGACCACCTACGACGTCTGGCTGCGCCTGCACCTGCTCAGCCACCGCCTGGTCCAGCCGCACGGCGCGAACCTCGACGGCCTCTTCGGCCTGCTGACGAACGTCGTGTGGACGAACCACGGCCCGTGCGCGGTCGAGGGCTTCGAGCAGACCCGCACCCGCCTGCGCCTGCGCGGCCCGGTGACGGTCATCAGCGTCGACAAGTTCCCGCGCATGGTCGACTACGTCGTCCCGTCCGGTGTCCGCATCGGTGACGCGGACCGGGTCCGACTCGGCGCCCACCTCGCGGCCGGCACGACGGTCATGCACGAGGGCTTCGTGAACTTCAACGCCGGCACGCTCGGCGGCTCGATGGTCGAGGGCCGCATCTCCGGCGGCGTCGTGGTCGGCGACGGCTCGGACGTCGGCGGTGGCGCGTCGATCATGGGCACCCTGTCCGGCGGCGGCAAGCAGGTCATCAGCATCGGCGAGCGCTGCCTGCTCGGCGCGAACGCGGGCCTCGGCATCTCGCTCGGCGACGACTGCGTGGTCGAGGCCGGCCTCTACGTCACCGCGGGCACGAAGGTCACGCTCCCGGACGGCGAGGTCGTCAAGGCGGTGTCCCTGAGCGGACAATCGAACCTGCTGTTCATCCGGGACTCCGTGACCGGCGCCGTCCGGGTGCTGCCCCGCAAGGGCACGGGCGTCGAGCTCAACGCGGCGCTCCACGCGAACGACTGACGCCAGAACTCGGTGTCGGGGCCCGGTCTGCGAAGGCAGACTGGGCCCTCCTCACCTGAAGGAGGTGCACGTGCTGAAACAGCGACTCGAGTTGAACGCTCGAGCTGCCATAGAGCGTGCCCTCCAGGGCGCGCAGTCGGAGGACTCCTTCGTGGAGTTCAAGACGCAGTGGCCGATCGACCACGGCAAGGCCGCGCGCCAGATCGCCGCGCTCTGCAACGCCGCCCGCGGGTCCGAGGCCATGTGGATCGTCGGTGTCGACGAGAAGGGCCGCTACGTCAAGGGCGCCCCGGCCGAGGAGCTGTCGAGCTGGTGGCCGCGGGTCGAGAGCCACTTCGACGGCGTCGCACCGGGACTGACCACGGTCGCGTTCGACTGGGCGAGGAACCGGACGGTCGTGGTCCTGTCGCTGCAGACCGACAACGCGCCGTACGTGTTCGTCACGAAGAAAGAGCCCTACAGCAGGGAGATCCCGTGGCGCTCGGGTGAGCGCACCAGGTCAGCGCGCCGTGGCGAGGTGCTGGAACTGCTGGTGCCCAAGCTCGACATGCCCGGCTGGGAGTTCGTCAGCGCCCGCGCGACGCTGAGCCAGCACTCGCCGACGCTGCGGTTCGAGGGCGACCTCTACCTGGAGACGAACCAGCCGTTGTCGTTGCCGCACCACAGATGCCACTCGTACGCGACGTACGGGCTCGACCTCGCGACGGTCGACCTGCAGTTCAGCTTCCGCACCAACACGCGGGACGTGAGGGCCGTCGAACGCGTCGTGCGCGTCGCGGAACCGGCCGTGCTCCACGTGAGCGCGGACGCCGACGTGGAGCTGGACTCGTTCGCCGACCTCTGGGACCTGCACTGGCACCTCGTGCTGGGCCTCGGCCTGAGCGGCGAGGAGATCAGCACGTCGGTGCGGCTCACGACGGACGCCGTGCCACCGAACCAGTTCACGCGCAGGGTGTGGTCGGCCCTCAAGCCTTGAGGCGCTCGGCCGCCGCGGCGATCCGTTCGTCGGTGGCCGTGAGCGCGACCCGCACGTGCCGGGCGCCCTCCGGGCCGTAGAACGTGCCGGGGGCCGCGAGGATGCCGCGGTCGGCCAGCCAGGAGATCGTCTCCCAGGCGTCCTCACCGCGCGACGACCACAGGTAGAGCCCCGCCTCGGAGTGCGACACGGTGAACCCGGCCGCCTCCAGCGCGGGCTTGAGCACCTCACGCCGGGCCAGGTACCTCGACCGCTGCTCGGCGACGTGCTCGTCGTCCTCGAGGGCGGCGCGCATGGCCTCCTGCACCGGCCGCGGCACGATCATGCCCGCGTGCTTGCGCAGCTCCAGCAGACCCGCGACCAGTTCCGGGTCGCCGGTGACGAACCCGGCCCGGTAGCCCGCGAGCGACGACGACTTCGACAGCGAGTGCACGGCGAGCACGCCGTCGAAGGAGTCCACAACGGACGGATGCAGCACCGACACCGGCGAGGAGTCCCACGGCAGCGCCAGGTAGCACTCGTCGGACGCCACGACCGCGCCGACCTCACGCGCGGCGGCGACGGCGTCGCGCAGCTGACCGGCCGACAGCACGCGCCCGGTCGGGTTCGACGGCGAGTTGAGCCACACGAGCCTCGTGCCGGCGGGCGGGCGTTCCCCGTCGGCGAGGCGGACGACCTCGGCCCCCGCCATCAGCGCGCCCACCTCGTAGGTGGGGTACGCGACGGCGGGCACGGCGACGACGTCACCCGGCCCGACGCCGAGCAGGGTGGGCAGCCACGCCACGAGCTCCTTGGAGCCGATGGTGGGCAGCACCGCGTCCACCGACAGCCCGACGATCCCGTACCGGCGCTCCACCGCGGCGACGAAGGCCGCGCGCAGCTCGGGAGTGCCGTGGGTGGTCGGGTAGCCGGGAACGTCGGAGACCGACGCCAGCGCGGACCTGATCACCGCGGGAACCGGGTCGACAGGGGTGCCGACCGACAGGTCGACCACGCCACCGGGGTGCTTGCGCGCCTTGGCGGCGTGGCCTGACAGCTGGTCCCACGGGAAGTCCGGCAGCGCCGGCCCCCTACGTCGGATGATCAATGCCCTTCGGCCTGCGGCGCGAGGACCTTCACGAACTCCGGGTCGGCGCTGACCTTGCCGACCTTCGACGCGCCACCGGGCGAGCCGAGCTCGTTGAAGAAGTCGACGTTCGCCTTGGTGTAGTCCTTCCACTCGTCGGGGACGTCGTCCTCGTAGTAGATGGCTTCCACCGGGCACACCGGCTCGCACGCGCCACAGTCCACACACTCGTCGGGGTGGATGTAGAGCATCCGGTCGCCTTCGTAGATGCAGTCGACAGGGCACTCTTCGATGCACGCCTTGTCGAGCAGATCCACGCACGGCTGGGCGATCACATAAGTCACTGCGCTCTCCAACTTCATCTGGTCACACCGCGCAAGCCGGAGAGTACGCGGCACGTTCGAGTATCACCCGGTCAGGCTTGCCTTAGCTGTGCGATGTGACACGTCCCCACGGCTACCTGGAAAACCTCTCGCCAACGTAGTCAGGATGGACGTGTGCACACCGTGGATCACCTGGAAACCCTCTGCGCGCGAGCATGGCCCGCCCTGGCAGAAGTTCCGCTCGGAGACTGGTTGATGCGCGCCGCCGAGGGCTTCACCGGCCGCGCGAACAGCACGCTGACCTGCGGCGACCCGGGCATGCCGGTTCCGGAGGCGTTGAGGGTCGTGCAGGGGTTCGCCCGTGAGCACGGCATCAAACCCACGGCGCATGTGGTCAACGGCTCATCACCGGAGCCGGCGATCGAAGCCGCAGGCTGGAGGGTGGATCTGGATCATCCGGGTGGTGCCGAGTCGCTCGTGATGACCGGCCCGCTGGAGAAGTTCGCGGAGGGCGTAGCCGAGAGTCGTGATCTTCCCGGATGGTGGGAACTGACGGCCGGATCCGAGGTCTCCGCCGCGCAACGGCACGTGCTCGGCAGTGGCGGCGGCGTCTGCTTCGCGAGCCTGGCCGAGGACGGGGTCGTGATCGCGGCCGTGCGCGGCGCGGTGGTCGAGGACGTGCTGCACGTGGCCCGGCTCGCCGTACGCCCGTCACATCGCCGTCAGGGCCTCGCGAGGCGCCTCATGGGCGAGCTGGCGGGCTGGGGCCTCGAGCAGGGCGCCACGACGTGCGTGCTGCAGGTCGCCGAGCACAACGACCCGGCGATCAGGCTGTACGAGGAGCTCGGCTGCACCGAGCACCACCGGTACCGCTACTGGATCCCGGCGGTCTCGTAGAGGCCGGGCCGGTTGGCGGCGTTGCGCGCCATCACGGCGCCCACGGCCACCGCGCCGGGCATCGCCCCGCCCGCGATCAGCAGGAGCGAACGCCAGTCGCCGAGCAGGAACTGGCCCTGACCGCCCGGCTCCAGGAAGCCGAGCGTGAAGATCGTGAAGAACCACACGATCAGCGGGGCCGCGGCGGCGAGGACCCGGTCCGACAGGCCGGCCGCCCACTGCACCAGCATCGGCGTGGTGACGATGGCCACCGCGATCGTGACGGGGAACGGGATGTCCCCCAGCCTGGGCAGCAGGGTGCCGTCCAGGCGCACCGGGAGGAAGAACGTCTCGAGCACAGCGAGCACTGCCGCCTCGACGCACAGAAGCAGCAGGAAGACGACTCGCCAGCTACCTGTCACCACCCAGTCCTCCGAACAGATCCGTCTCCGCGCCGGCCGCGGAGCCCTTCGCGAGCACGTAGTACTCGGCACCGACGAGCGGCTGCGCGATGTCGTTCGACAACGCGTACCCGCCGTCCCACACACTGACCTGGGTCGAGTGTGCCCGCAGCGCCCGCCGTTTCGCCGTCAGGTGCTCCGACACGTCGACAACCGTTGTGATCTCTTCATCCGGCGTCACCGGGAGCTCACCGGCCTCGGGCAGCCGGAACGCGTCGGGGACGTTCTCCAGGCCGGCCACGCCGGCGGCCGTGGCGTCGCGGGACGTCACCGCGTAGAAGACCCGCTCGACGTCGGAGACCTGGGCGCACGCGGCGACCGTGATCTCGTGCGCGCGGATGTGGTCCGGGTGGCCGTAGCCGCCGAACGCGTCGTAGCTCACGACGACCTGCGGCTTGACCTCGCGCAGGATCTCGGCCAGCTGGGCGGTCTGGTCCTCGATCGCGCCCTGGATGAACGCGCGGGGCTTCGCGTTGGACGGCACGTCGACCATGCCGGAGTCGCGCCAGCGGCCGATGCCGCCGAGGAACCTGTGGTCCGTCACACCGAGTGCGGCGCAGGCTGATCTCAGCTCGCCCACGCGGTACCCGCCCAGCTGGTCGGCGGCGTCGGCGGCGAGGTTCGCCAGCGCGGGCGGGATGATCTCGCCCTCTTCGCCCAGCGTGCAGGTGACGACGGTGACGTGCGCGCCGGCGGAGGCGTAGCGCGCGATGGTGCCGCCGGTCCAGAGACTCTCGTCATCCGGGTGGGCGTGCACGAAGAGCAACCGTGGTGGGGCAGTCAGCGTCACTGAAACAGAGTAAAGCTGAGTTAATGGCTGTGTTTGTCGGCCCCTGCTCCGCAGGAGCGGCGAGATCGCCGGGAAGTCGGTCGTCCGGCCGAATCGTTCGCACCGAATTGGGCTTCGCCGAATTCGGTGCGAGCGGTTGACCGGACGACCGACGCGATCTCGCGAACCTCGCGCGTTTGCCCCCGGGCCAAGCCAGAGCGTTGCCCTGACCTGGCCATAAGGCTTCGTTTACTGCGGAAGCGAGCGCGCCTAGACGACCGCGCGTTCCTCGGCGAAGTGGCAGGCGGACAACGTTCCCTCCGGGCCACCACGCCTTTCGAGCTTCGGTTCCTCGGTCGCGCAGATGTCCTGGGCCTTCCAGCACCGGGTGCGGAAGCGGCACCCCGACGGCGGGTTGACCGGCGACGGCACGTCACCGGTCAACACGATCCGCTGACGCTTGCGTTCCGCCTTCGGGTCGGGCATCGGCACGGCCGACAGCAGCGCCTGCGTGTACGGGTGCATCGGCCTGGCGTAGATCGCCTCGCGCTCGCCCATCTCGATGATCTTGCCGAGGTACATGACCGCGACCCGGTCCGAGATGTGCCGCACCACCGAGAGGTCGTGCGCGACGAACAGGTAGGCGAGCCCGAGCCGTTCCTGCAGCTCCTCCAGCAGGTTCACGACACCGGCCTGCACCGAGACGTCCAAAGCGGACACCGGCTCGTCCAGCACCAGGAACCGCGGGTTCAGCGCCAGGGCCCGGGCGATGCCGATGCGCTGCCGCTGACCGCCGGAGAACTCGTGCGCGTAACGGTTGCGGTGCTCGGGGTTGAGGCCCACGAGCTCCATCAGCTCGTTGACCCGCCGCTGCACACCGCCTTCGACACCGTGGATCACCAGGGGTTCCGCGATGATGTCGTTGACCTGCCACTTGGGGTTCAGCGACGCGTACGGGTCCTGGAAGACGATCTGGATGTCCTTGCGCAGCGGCCGGAGCTGCTTGGTGCTCATGGTCGTCAGCTCACGGCCGTCGAACTTCACCGAGCCCGAGGTCGGCTTGTGCAGCTGCAGGATCGCGCGCCCGGTCGTGGACTTGCCACAGCCGGACTCGCCGACGAGGCCGAGCGTCTCGCCGGGGTGCAGCGTGAACGACACCCCGGACACGGCCTGCACCGTGCCGACGTTGCGCGGGATGATCCCCTTGCCCCGCACGGGGAACTCCTTGACGAGGTCGGTGACCTCCAGCAGTGGCGCGGTCACTTCGCCTCCTCATCCTCGAGCAAAGACCCGTGCGCGGCGGTCACTTCGAGCGACTCGTCGGGGTTGGCCGCGGCGAACGCGGCCGGGTTCTCCACCGTGCCGATCTCGTCGTGCAGGAACAGCCTCTGCGGCGTCTCGATCGTCGCCAGGTGCTCCCAGCGGTGGCACCGCGTCGTGTGGTTCGCGGCGCCGGCCTCCTCCAGCAGCGGTTCCCACTCGTTGCACACGTCGGCGACGAGCGGGCAGCGCGGCGAGAACGAGCAGCCGGTCGGCAGGTTCACGAGCGACGGGGGCGCGCCCTTGATCGGGGTCAGCCTCTTGCCCAGCGTGGACGGGTTCGGGACGGAGCCCAGGAGCCCGACCGTGTAGGGCATCCGCGGCCGTTCGAAGACGTCGTCGACCGGGCCGGACTCGACCACGGTGCCGCCGTACATCACCTGCACGCGGTTGACCATGCCCGCGACCACGCCGAGGTCGTGCGTGATCATGACGATCGCCGCGTCGGTCTCGGACTGCAGCCGCAGCATGGTGTCGAGGATCTGCGCCTGCACCGTCACGTCGAGCGCGGTGGTCGGCTCGTCGGCGATGATCACGCTGGGGTCGTTGATGATCGCCATCGCGATGACCACGCGCTGCCGCATGCCGCCGGAGAACTCGTGCGGGTACTGGGCCGCGCGCTTGTCCGGCTGCGGGATGCCGACCAGTTCCAGTGCCTCGACCGCCTTGGCCCACGCCGCCTTCTTGGAGACGTCGTGGTGCGCGCGGTAGGTCTCGGCGAGCTGCCACCCCACGGTGTAGACGGGGTTCAGCGACGTCATCGGGTCCTGGAAGATCATCGAGATGTGCTTGCTGCGGAACGGCTGCATCTGCTTGTAGGTGCGGCCGTTCAGCTCCTCACCGCGGTAGCGGATGGAACCCTCGATGACGGCGTTCTTGGGCAGCAGGCCCATGATCGCCATGGACGACACGGACTTGCCGGAGCCCGACTCGCCGACGATCCCCAGCACGTCGCCGGGGTTGAGGTCGAACGAGACGTTGCGCACGGCGCGGACGTCGCCGTCGTCGGTCGGGAACGTGACGCTCAGGTCCTTGACCGAGAGCAGCGGTGCGGTGGTGCTGGAGGGCAGGAAGTCCTCCGACAGTTCGGAAACACTCATCAGGCACGCACCTTCGTCTGCCTCGGGTCGAACGCGTCGCGCAGGCCGTCACCGATGAAGTTGACGGCCAGGGAGAGCGACACGAGCACGATGAACGGACCCCAGAACAGCCACGGCCGGTTCATGAACTGCCCGTAGTTCTCCAGCACGATCACGCCGAGCGAGGTGTCCGGGGGCTGGACGCCCAGTCCCAGGAACGACAGCGCGGCCTCGGTCAGCACCGCGGCGGCGATCGCCAGCGTGGCGTTGACGGTGATGCTGCCGATCATGTTCGGCACGAGGTGCTTGAAGATGATCCGCGGCGTCGAGGCGCCGCACGCGCGCGCCGCCTCGATGAACTCGCGCTGCGCCAAGGAGAGCGTCTCACCCCGGGTGATGCGGGCGATCGACATCCAGGCGAACGCGGCGAGCACGAGCGCGACGACGTACCAGCTGCCGGAGAACCCCTTGACGACGATCGCGGCGACCGCGATCTGGGGGATGATCAGCAGCAGGTCGACGAGCCGCATCAGCGCGGTGTCCACGAACCCGCGCAGGTAGCCGGCGAGCGCACCGAAGGTCACACCGATCGCGGTCGCCAGCGCGGCCACGATCAACGCGATCTGCAACGAGTACCCGGTGCCGCGCATGAGGAGCGCGAGCATGTCCTTGCCGACCTGGGTGGTGCCGAGCGGGTGGGTGCCGCTCATCGGCTGGTAGGACTTGCTGGTCACGTCCTCGTAGTCGAACGTCCAGATGAACGGCCCGACGAACGCGAACAGGATGAGGAACACGAAGACGGCGAGGCTCACCATCGCGAGCCGGTGACGCAGGAAGCGCCGCATGACCAGCTGGCCCTGCGTGCGGGTCTTGGTGGCGTCGAACTCGTGCGAGTCGGACTGCGGAGCGCTGTTCACCACGCCGCCCTCGGACGCCAAGTTGATGTTAGCCAAGGCGAATCCTAGGGTCGAGGATGCCGTACACGACGTCGGCGATCAGGTTGAACAGCACGATCAGGGTCGCGGTGACGGCCAGCCAGCCCATCAGCATCGGCGGGTCGAACTGCCGCACCGAGTTGACGAGCAGGGTGCCCATGCCGGCCCAGCCGAACACCGTCTCGGTGATGATCGCGCCGGACAGCACGGCACCGAAGTTCAACGAGAACAGCGTGGACACGGGGATCAGCGCGTTGCGGAACGCGTGCCGGAAGATCACGCGGCCCTGCGAGATGCCCTTGGCCCGCGCGGTGCGCACGAAGTCCGAGTGCAGGATCTCCAGCATCGACGCGCGTTCGAACCGGCTGTAGGCGGCGAAGCTGATCAGCATCAGCGCGACCGTCGGCAGCAGGAACGTGCCGGTGTACTTGAAGATCACTTCACCGAAGCTGCCGGTGAACCCGCCCGGACGCGGGCCTGCGGTGGTGAGCCAGCGGTCCAGCCCCATCGACTCCAGGACGTTGTTGAACTGGATGCCGTAGTTCTTCACGATGACCGCGACGCAGAAGATCGGCATCGAGAACATGAGGAACGCGGTGCTCGTGGCGAGGTAGTCGAAGATCGAGTACTGGCGCACGGCGGCGAGCACGCCGACCGAGACACCCAGTGTCAGAGCGAGGAGTTCGGCGCCGATGACGAGGCGCCCGGTGGTCCACAGCGCGTCGGTGACGGCCGGGAAGACGGCGGTCTTGGCCTGACCGAGGGCGATGCTCTGGCCCCAGTCACCCGACAGGAAGTCGGCGAGCCAGTTCCAGTAGCGGATGAAGACGGGCTTGTCCAAGCCCAGTGAGACCTCCGCGGCCTTGATGTCGGCTTCGGTGACACCGGGCCGGAAGCGCATCTCCGCCAGGGGGTTTCCGGCGGTGGCGACGAGGACGTAACAGGCGAAGCTGCCGATCAGCAGGATGGGTATGGAGATCAGCAGGCGCCGGATGATGTAGCGGATCACGGGCGGGCTCCTAGGGAACAACCCGGCTCGGGCGGGGCCGGACTCGTGGTCCGGCCCCGCCCGGTCAGGCGTTGCGCACTTCAGCTAAGACGAATTACTTGGTCTGCCACTCGTTGGCGTTCCACAGCGCGCCGTAGTAGCTCTGGAAGTACACGCGGTCGAGACCCTTGAAGGCCCACATGTTCGGCATCTGGAAGAGCGGGAGCGAACCGTAGGCGTTCGCGATCTCCTCGTCGGCCTTCTGGAAGAACTTGAGCGAGTCCGCGATCGACGTCTGCGAGACACCCGACTTGAAGGCCGCGTCCGCCGCCGGAACGCTCAGGTTCTGCCAGTTCTGGCCACCGCCGGTCTCGTAGATCGACTTCTTGTCGCTCTTGAGCGGGCCACCGGACCACGCGAACAGCGCGACGTCGTAGTCGCCCTGGCTCACGCGCTCGTCGAGGAAGTTCGGGTCGGTGTCGTCCTTGACCTCGATGCCGGCTTCCTTGCACTGGCCCTGGATGAGCTCGACGGTCTGCTTGCGACGCGGGATGTCGGTGTGGCTGATCCGGAAGGACGCACGCACGCCGTCCTTCGCGAACACGCCGTCTCCACCCTGCGCCCAGCCGGCGTCGGTGAGGATCTTCTTCGCCTCGGCCGGGTCGCCCTTGGCCTTGTCGGCGTAGACGTCCTTGTAGCCCTCGTCCTTCGGGAAGAAGATCAGGCTGCCGAGCGGCTTGGCGTCGGCCTGCACCTCGGTGATCAGCTTGTCGATGATGTCCTGGCGCTTGACGCACATGAAGAACGCCTTGCGGATCTCTTCCTTGGCCAGCACCGGGTTCTTGAACTGGATGTCGAGGTGCTCGAACGACAGGCCGGGGCCCGCGCCGAACGTGATGCCCTGAGCGCTGAGGCTCTTCAGCTTCGTCGCGGCGTTCGCGTCGGGCTGGGCCATGGAGTTGACGGCGACCTCACCGTTCTCCAGCGCCTGCGCCTGCGCGACGGGGTCCGAGACGGCCTTGAGGATGATCTTGGCCGGGCCACCGGCCTTGCCGACCCACTTGGGGTTGCGCTCGAGCGTCACCGACTGGTTCGGCTCGAAGGCGGTCAGCATGTAGGGACCCGCGCCGGGCGAGAGGTCCTTGGTGAAGCCGTTCCACTTCTCGTTCCAGAAGTCGGCGGCCTTCTGCAGGTCAGCGGCTGCGCTGTCCTTGTTGAGCTTGGTGATGTCGGCGATGCCGGCGTTCTTCTCCAGGATGTGCGCGGGGAGAACGTCGTTGTTGAACAGGCCGATGTAGTCCGGGTACGGGTCGGCGAACGAGCCGACGAACGTCTGGTCGTCCTTGCACTCACCGGTCATGAGGTCGTACCCGGTGGAGCCGGCCGGCTTGAAGTACTTGCTGCCGTCGGCCTTCTTGGACGAGTTGCTCTGGGTGAACCAGGCCATGTAGAAGTCGTCGCAGTCCCAGGCTTCGCCGTCGGACCAGGTGACGCCCTTCTTCAACTTCCAAGTCACAACCTGCGGAGACTTCGAGGTGACCTCGACGCTCTCCATGACGTCCTTGTTCAGGCTGTACTTGTTGTTGCCGTTCAGGATGTTCGCACCAGGCTGCGTGAGAACCAGCGCGAACGTGTTGTACGACTGGTTGGCGTCCTCGGTCGCGTTGTTGTACGACGTGTACGCCTTGTCCGTCGACACCACGATCTGGTCGCTCTGCTTGGTGTCCGGCGCGGTGTAGCCGTCGGCGGACTCGCCGCGTGCGACAGCCATCTCCGCGATGGTGGAGTCGCCACCGTTCGCGTCAGTGCCGCCTCCACCGCCACCACCGCAGGCCCCCAGCACGAGTGACGCGCTGGCGACCAGCGCGATCGCCGGAACTGCTTTGGTTCTCCTCATCGACACGTGCCCTCCTAGCACTGGGCGGCCGTGGCCAGGTCGGCATGCACGCCCATAACCGTGATGTGCCATACGCGCCCCGAACCGGCACATCGTGGGCAGCACGGTAAGAACCCCTTGAGGCGGCGGTCACTACCTGGGAGGGCGATCGTGACCCAATGGAAACAGGTTGTAGCAGGCCGCAATGGCCCGATTACCGGGCGCCAGCGTTCGTTGACCGGGCGGCTGGAATTCTGTCAACGAGAACGGCCGAACGTAGCAACGCCGAAAGGATGCGCGCAACGCAATTTCGACCCCTCGACTACTTGTCGAGGCGCCGCCATTCGGGCGCACCGCTGAGCACGCCCGCCAGGGGTGCCCCGGTGCCGACACCTGAAACCGTGGGAAGCACACCGAGTAGATCGACGACCTGGAACAACGGCACCGAGACGGCCTGGGCGGCGATGAGCGGCTCGACCCGGGCCAGCACGTCGGACACGAGGACCTTGCCGTTGAGGGCCGCGTCGATGTCCGCCTGGATCGCCGGGTCGCAGAAGCCGGCGACGTTCTGCGGGCTCGGCGTCGCCCCGTCCGGAGCGTCACCGGCGCACCCGAACTCGCTCGCGAGCGCCGCCGCCGTGTCCCCCGCGTCGACCCGCGGCACGACGGCGATGTCGACGTCGGACCCGGTGAGCTGCTTGCTGAAGAGGTCCTCGGCGCTCGGCGTGACGACCTCGGAGTCGATCCCCCGGTCCTTGAGCTGAACCTTGATCCGGTTCGCGATGCTCACGTAGGGCTCGGACTTCTCCGGCGCGGCGATCCGGAGCTTGAGGGCCTTGCCGGCCTTCTGCCACTCGGTGCCGGCCTTCGCGTACCCGGCCTCGGTCAGCAGCTGGTCGCTCGCCGCGGCGTCGAGCGTGTTCGCGTTGATCGTCTTGACGTACCCGGCGCGGCTCGGCGGCACCACGTACGAGTCGGCCCGGAACGAGGCGCTGGGCCCGCTCTGCGTGCCGGAGGCGATGAGCGCCTCGCGGTCGAGGGCGGCCATGATCGCCCTGCGGGTCTTCACGTCCTTGAGCTGCTCGCTCGCAGGCCGCAGCAACACCTGCACGACCTCGTTGCGCGGCACGGGTTTCGTCGTGACGTCCTTGATCGACTTGAGCATGTTCACGTCCGCCGCGTCGGCCCGCAGCAACGCGGCCTGGTTGTCGCCTTTGGACAGTGACTCGGCCATCGCGCTGCGCGTGGCCCTGCGGATGACGACCCGGTCGAGCGTCGTCGGCACCTCCCAGTACCGGTCGCTGCGCTCGAGCACGACCTCGCCGCGCGGCTCGTCGAGGCTGCGCACCTGGAACGGCCCCGCGGTCGCCGGGAAGCCGGTGGCGAGCACGTTCGACCACGTGCCGGGCGCGTCCTTGAGCAGGTGCGCGGGCAGCAGGTTCGAGAAGAGGGAGCGCCAGCCCGGGAACGGCTCGCCGAAGGCGACCTCGACGACCTTGCCGCCCTCGCGCGCGCTGATGTTGTTGATCAGACGGTAACCCGCCGGATCCACGACTCCGGGCTCCGCGCGCATACGCTGCCACAGGTAGTAGAAGTCCTCGGCGGCGATCGGAGCGCTGTCCGACCAGCTGGCGTCCTTGCGGATCGTGTAGGTGACCGTGAACGGCTCGGCCTTGGTGACCTTCGCGCTCACCATCAGGTTCCGGTCGAGCTGCGGCGCGCCGTCGTTGCCCGGCCTGAACGGGCTCGGCAGCAGCAGCGAGCTCAGCGCCGTCGTGATGGGGCTCTGCGCGGCGAGGGCGTGCGGGTTGTAGCCACCGGCCACGTCGTCCACGCCGACCACGATCTCGGTCACCTTGGGGCCCGTGGTGGTGATGACGGGCGCCTCGGACTTCGGCACCAGGGGCGGAGGAGGCGCGTTCGTGCACGCCGCCGCTGTGCCGCACAGCAGCGCCGCGGCAAGCACTCCCCCGAGTCGCCTCATGGTCCTCACATTGCCAGAAGGTGGGTGGTGGCGTTCGGGCAACCCAGGTTTTGTCACCCGCGCCACTAGAGGTGACGTGCCGCGCCGCCGCGGGGTTGCTCGCACGGTGGGTAGTACGGCTCACCTGGTCGGGTGGTTCGGTGCCGGAGCCGCCTGTTTCGCAGGCGTCGGAACGCGTGCGGCGGGTATCAGAGAGGCCATGAGCGCTTCGGGCCCCGGACACGACGAAGGGCGACCAGGCCACAGGCCCGGCCGCCCCCGTCAGGCGTTCACCTCGGCGTCAGCCGCGCGCCTTGAGACGCGAGCGCTCGCGGCCGCGCAGGTTCGCGTCCAGCGTGACCTTGCGGACGCGGATGACGTCCGGGGCCACCTCCACGCACTCGTCGGAGGCGCAGAACTCCAGCGCCTCCTCCAGCGAGAGCTTGCGGGGGCGGGCCAGGGTCTCCATCACGTCGGCCGTGGAGGAGCGCATGTTCGTGAGCTTCTTCTCGCGGGTGATGTTGACGTCGAGGTCCTCGGCGCGCGGGTTCTCGCCCACGACCATGCCCTCGTACGCGTCGGCACCCGGCTCGACGAAGAACGTGCCGCGGTCGGCCAGCTGGATCATCGCGTAGGCGGTGATGGAGCCGGTGCGGTCGGCGACCAGCGACCCGTTGTGGCGGGTGCGGATCTCGCCGGCCCAGGGCGCGTAGCCCTCGGAGACGGCGTTCGCGATGCCGGTGCCGCGGGTCTCGGTGAGGAACTCCGTGCGGAAGCCGATGAGGCCGCGCGACGGGACCACGTAGTCGAGCTTGATGCGGCCCGTGCCGTGGCCCGACATGTTCTCCATGCGGCCCTTGCGGTTCGCCAGCAGCTGCGTGACGGCGCCGAGGTGCTCCTCGGGGCAGTCGACGGACAGGCGCTCGAACGGCTCGTGGACCTTGCCGTCGACCGTGTGCGTGACCACCTGGGGCTTGCCCACGGTCAGCTCGAAGCCCTCGCGGCGCATCTGCTCGACCAGGATGGCCAGCGCCAGCTCACCGCGGCCCTGCACCTCCCAGGTGTCGGGACGCTCGGTCGGCAGGACCTTCACCGACACGTTGCCGACGAGCTCGGCGTCGAGACGGGCCTTGAGCACACGCGCGGTGAGCTTGGTACCACCGTTGCGACCGGCCAGCGGCGACGTGTTGACACCGACGGTCATCGAGATGGCCGGCTGGTCGACCGTGATCCGGGGCAGCGCCTCGGGGGTCTCGGCGTCGGCCAGCGTGTCACCGATGGTGATGTCGGCGATGCCGGCGATGGCGACCAGGTCGCCCGCACGGGCGGACTCGGCCGGAACGCGGTCCAGCGCCTCGGTGATGAGGAGCTCGGTGATGCGGACCTTGACGGGCTCGCCGTCCTCGCGGCACCAGGCCACGGTCTCACCCTTGCGCATCGTGCCCTGGTGGATGCGGCACAGCGCGATGCGACCGAGGAAGGTCGAGGCGTCGAGGTTGGTGACGAGCGCCTGCAGCGGCCCGTCCACGTCGACGTGCGGGGCGGGGATGTGGTCGAGCAGCACCTGGAACAGCGTGTCCAGGTTCTCCTCGTCCGGCAGGCCGCCGTCCTCGGGCTGCGTCAGCGACGCACGACCGGCACGCGCGGAGGCGTAGACGACCGGCAGGTCCAGCACGGACTCGTCGGCACCCACCTCGGTCGCGAGGTCGAGCAGCAGGTCGTGGGCTTCCTCGACGACCTCGGAGATCCGGGCGTCGGGGCGGTCGACCTTGTTGACGAGCAGGATCACCGGCAGACCGGCGGCCAGCGTCTTGCGCAGCACGAAGCGCGTCTGGGGCAGCGGGCCCTCGGAGGCGTCGACCAGCAGGACGACACCGTCGACCATGGACAGGGCACGCTCGACCTCACCACCGAAGTCGGCGTGGCCGGGGGTGTCGACAACGTTGATGATCACATCGCCGTCCGGCGTGTGCCGACGCACAGCCGTGTTCTTGGCGAGGATCGTGATGCCCTTCTCGCGCTCGAGCTCGCCCGAGTCCATGACCCGGTCGACGAGCTCGGCACGCGCGGAAAAGGCACCGGACTGGCGCAGCATGGCGTCGACCAGGGTGGTCTTACCGTGGTCGACGTGCGCGACGATCGCGACATTTCGCAGGTCAGTTCGCGTCTGAAGGGCAGACGCGGTGGCCGTGGGCACGCAGAACTCCTAGAGCTTCGAAGGCGTTGGAGGGGCTCGCGCCGGACACTTCGATGCGCAGGGCCGTTGCTGATACTACCGGCTGCGTCGCCATTACCACACAAGAGTGCCAGTGAAGTGAGCCTCACCTACTCTAGCGATACGTGTCGGAGTGGAGTCCAGCCTGTGGGTAAGAAGCTCAAGAAGAAGTGCTGCCGGTCGAAGCCCCAGTGCAAGCGCTGCCCGGTTCCGTTCCTGCTCAAGGAGCGTGACAAGGCCAGGAAGAAGGCCGCGAAGAAGGCGGCGAAGGCAGCCAAGAAGGCCCTGAAGAAGGCCGCTTGAGACCGGTCGCGGTGGGTGCCTACGTCGACGCGGCGCTAGGCCTTCTCGAGCGTCACTCGATCGAGAGCGCCGAGGCCGACTGGCCCGCATTACGTGCCGAAGCTCACGCCGCCACCGCCTCGGCGCGCGGTCCCGGGGACACCTACGACGCGATCCGTCACGTGATCGCCGCCCTCGGCAACCCGCACACCCACCTGATCACGGCCGAACGCGCGGCCTCACCACGGCGGCACGCCATGCCGACCGGTCGGTTGCTCGGAACGACCGGATGGTTGGTCCTGCCGCCGACGCACTCGCGCCACGGGCGCGCCTATGTCACGGCGGGCCTGAGGGCGTTGAGACAGCTGATCGCGACACGACCGACGGGGTGGGTGGTCGACCTGCGCGGCAACGGCGGCGGCGACATGCACCCGATGCTCACCGTGGTCGCCCCGCTGCTCGGCGAGGGCGAACGAGGCAGGTTCGTCGGCCCGCACGGCTCCACGGGCTGGGGTGTCCGGCGCGGCCACGTCTACAACGGCGACCGGACGGCGTACCGGTGGCGCCGGATCCCGGCGGCCCGCACCGAACCGGTCGCGGTGCTCACCGACCACCGCACGGCGAGCTCGGGCGAAGCGGTGCTGATCTCGTTCCTCGGCGGCACCGGCACGAGGACCTTCGGCACGGCGACCGCCGGCTACGCCACGGCGAACCGGTCGTTCCCCCTGCCCGACGGCGCGCGGCTCGCGATCACGACGGCGGTCATGGCCGACCGGACCGGCCGGACGTACGGCAACGTCCCGGTCGTCCCGCAGGCAGTCGTCGACGGCGACGCGCTCACAGCGGCGATCGAGTGGCTCTCCCGCGAGGGGCGCTAGGGCTGCAGCACCGCCTCGTTCAACTTCAACAGCTCCGGTGCCGTACGAGTCGCCTCGAACTCGCAGATCTCGTACTTCACCAGCTTCTGCTCGGCCCAAGGATCCGTGGCGAGCAGCGCTTCGAGCTTGCCCCGGGGCATGGGCCGCGTGATGATCACGCCGCCCGTCCTCGGCACCTGACGCCCCGAGGCGAGGAAGAGCCCTCGCTCGTATTGCTTCTCGACCCACTCGCGGTGGTCGGGGAGGGCGTAGTCGATCTGTTCCAGTGGCGCGGCGTACTTCAGCAGCACGATGAACATGCTTTGACGGTAGCCCTATACTGACGATCGTGCGCACTCTCAACGCCTTCTGGTGGGCCGCTTTCAGGCGGCCGGAGTAGCAGCGCGCAGACACCACTGACGCGACACGCGGGCCGCCCGGACGGGCGGCCTTTTTGATGCGTTCCGGACGGGTGGTCCCTCACGAAGGGACGAACCATGATCCGGCTCTCGGCCATCACCCCCTCCGGCCAGGTCCACCTCGGCAACTACCTCGGCGCGCTGCGCACGTGGGCCGCGGAGGGCACCGACGAGGACGTGTACTTCATCAGCGACCTGCACGCGATGACGTCGTCGCACAACCCGCAACGACTGCGATCCATGACGCGGGAGCAGCTCGCGGTGCTCGTCGCGTCCGGCATCGATCCCGCCAGCGTCTGCGTGCAGAGCGACCTGATCCGTGAGCTGGGAGCGCTCAACTGGGTCCTGGAGTGCACCTGCACGTACGGGGAGGCGGCGCGGATGATCCAGTTCAAGGAGAAGTCGCTCGGGCGCGAGTCGGTGCGGCTGAGCCTGCTGACCTATCCGGTGCTGATGGCCGCGGACATCCTCCTGCAGGGCACGGCGGAGGTGCCGGTCGGCGAGGACCAGCTGCAGCACGTCGAGCTGGCCCGTGCGCTCGCCCGGCGGTTCAACCACGCCTACGGCGACGCGTTCATCGTGCCCACCGCGGTGGTGCCGAAGGTAGGGGCGCGCATCAAGGACCTCTCGGACCCGACGCGCAAGATGGACAAGTCGGCGCAGAGCTCCGCCGGCGTCGTCTTCGTGCTCGACGAGCCGGACCTGGTGCGGCGCAAGGTCCGCAGGGCCTTCTCGTCGATCGAGGGCATCGCGAACCTGACCGAGATCCTCGCCTCCTGCACCGGCAAGGAGCCCGAGGACTACACGTCCCGGTTCGCCGACCTGAAGAACGTCGTGGCCGAAGCGGTGATCGAGGAGCTGCGGCCGGTGCGCGACCGCACGCTGGAGCTCCTCGCCGACCCCGCGGAGCTGGACCGGATCAGGCAGGAGGGCGCGGAACGTGCTCGCGAGCGGGCGCAGCACCGGCTGAACGCGGCGCTGCGCCTGTCCGGGCTCAGTTGAGGAGCTCCTGAAGGGCCGGCACCAGCACTCGGTCGGCGGGCAGCCAGTCCAAGCCGGGCAGCTCGCCGGCGGTGAGCCACCGGACGGCGTTGTGCTCCAACGCCTCCGGCTCACCGTCGGCGAGCTCCGCGGCGAAGATCCGCAGCACCAGGTCGCGTTTCACCGGCACGTCCGGCCCCACCTGCTCGCCGACGACGACGGAGACACCCATCTCCTCCACGCACTCGCGCACCAGCGCGTCCGCGGGCTTCTCGCCGGGCTCGACCCGGCCGCCGGGCAGTTCCCACTGTCCCGCATGGCTTTCCGGGTAGGAACGCTGCTGCGCCAGCAACCGTCCATCCCGGACGATCGCCGCCCCGACGACGACCCGCGCCGCCGACAGCTCCGAGCACCGCCGGGTGAGCAACGCCGAGCGCTTCTCCAGCACCCGCAACGCCACCCCGCGCGCGACCGTGACGTCCGCGAACCGCCCGACGACACCGCGGACCGAGGTCCACGAGACGCGGTCGACCACCATCGTCCCGGCCCCGGTCACCACGAGATCCGTGTGCAGCTCCAGGAAGTCACCGGCCGCGGACACACCGGACAGGTCGGCGCGGGTCACCGAGAGCCGGACCCCGAACGGCCCGGTGAGCACATCTCCCACGCACAGCAGGGAACCCGGGGCCTTCACCCCGGACCCCGCGATCAGCGACGTGTCCAGCAGGGCACCCGCCACCACGGAAACTGGCGCGTCGACCAGTGCCGACGCTCGCAACTCTGGCACCAGAGCTTGCTACCAGGACGGCCAGCGGATCTCCAAACGAGCACCCCCGGCGGGGGACTCCGCGGCACGCACCGTCCCGCCCCGCCGCTGCACGAGGTGCGACACCAGGGCCAGCCCCAGCCCGAACCCGCCGGAGCGCCGCCCGCGGTCCTCCTCCACCCGGTAGAACCGGTCGAACACCTTCGTCCGGTGTTCGAGAGGGATCCCGTGCCCGTCGTCGTCCACGATCAGCCGCACGTCCCGGCCGACCGGCACGAGCGTCAGCGTGATCGTCGAGTACGCGTACCGGGCGGCGTTGCGCAGCAGGTTGTCGAGCACCAGCTCGACCTCGGACCGCGTCGCCGACACCAGGCAGGCCGACGGCGGCGCGGTGAGGCGCACCAGCAGCTCCGTGTCCAGCCGGGTGATCGCCGCCTCGGCCTCCAGCACCAGGTCGACGGCCTCGGCACGGGGCGGTGCCGCCGTGTCCGCACGCGCCAGGATCAGCAACGACTCCACCAGAGCGCTGAGCCGGATCGACTCCTCGACCACGGACTCCAGCACCTCGATGGAGAAGTCGGGGTCCGGGTGCGCCACCGCGACCTCGGCCTGCGCCCGCACGGACGCGACCGGCGACCGGAGCTCGTGCGCCGCGTCCCCGGTGAAGCGCCGCAACCGGTCCGAGGCCTCGTCGCGCCGCGCCAGCAACGCGTTCAGCGCCTCGGCCAGCGCCTGCAGCTCGTCCCGCGAAGGCGGCACGGGCAGCCGTTCCCCGTGCGGCAGCTCCCCCGCCGCGACCCTCATCCGTTCGACCGGCCGCAACGACGACCGCACCGAGAGCCACGTCGCGATCCCGACCAGCCCGGCCACCAGCACCGCGGCGAACGCCAGCCAGCGCGTGCCGAGCGTGTTCGCGTTCTCGTACCCGAGCAACGTGCTGCCGTACACCTCCAGGCGCGGCGTCCCGTCCGCCGAGAACACGACCTGGCCCCGGTAGCGCAGCGCGGACTCGCCCTCCATCCGCAGCACGGGCTCGCCGGACCGCAGCGTCCGGATGTCCTGCTCCGTCAACGGAAGCGGCGGCTTGCCGTCCACCGGCGTCCCGGACACGTCCAGCACCCGCGGCTCCGACTTCGCGAGCTCCTGGTCGACCGCCGTGATCTGGATCAGGCCGATCAACGCGGGTGCGAGGCCGGTGAACGCCAGCAGGCACAGCAGCGCGACCCCGGTGGCCACGACGGTGATGCGGAAGCGCAGCGAGCGCCGCAACCACCAGCCAGGGCTCACTTGTTCCCCAGCGCGCTGTCCAGGTCCGGGGTGGACGCGATGTACCCGTGCCCGCGGATGGTCCGCACGACCTCGCCGGCTCCCACGGCCTCCAGCTTGCGCCGCAGGTACCCGACGTAGACCTCGACGGCGTTGCGGGTCGCGGCCTGCTCGTCGCCCCAGACGGTCCGCAGCAGCTCGTCCTTCGTCACCACGGACCCCGCGCGCGACGCCAGCACGTCGAGCACCGCGTACTCGCGCGGCGAGAGCGACACGTCCTGCCCGCCCCAGCTGACCTCGCGCAGTCCGCGGTCGATGACCAGGTGTCCCAGCGTGAGCTTCCGGCGTGCCCCACCACCGCGCCGCAGCAACGCCCTGACCTGCGCCACCAGCACCACGAAGCTGAACGGCTTCACGAGGTACCCGTCGGCGCCGAGGTCGAGGCCGTCGGCCTGGTCGATCTCGCCGTCCTTGGCGGAGACCATCAGCACGGGCGTGCGCACCCCGTCGGCCCGCATGCGCTGCAGCACGCGGTAGCCCGACAGGCCGGGCAGCATGATGTCGAGCAGCACCACGTCGAACGCGCCGGTCAACGCGACCCGCAGCGCCGTGGGCCCGTCGGACGCGGTGACGACCTCCATGCCCTCGGCGGAGAGGCCGCGCTCCAAGGCCCGGCGCACGCCGACTTCGTCGTCCACGACCAGCACTCGAGGCTTCACGACACACAGCATGCCGCGCGGGACTCCCCGCCGCGCGCAAGATCTCAGCCGACTCTCAGAAAGCACCTCACCACGAGCGGAAAACCGCAGGTAGAAGTAGTCTCAGCACCATCTCAGCAACCCACCACCAAGCTGTGAGTACAAGCCCTTGGAGGAGGGGACCACTGATGAACAAGCGAAAGGTGACCCTGGTCGCTGCGGCGACCGGTGTGGTCACCGGTGTGGCAGGCCTGAGCCTGCTCGCCATGCCAGCGGGTGCGGGCCAGCCGCCATCACTCCCGGACGTGTCCGCGGAGTCACTCGTGCAACAGGTGCTGACGAGCAAGCCGGGTGCGTTCGGCGGGACCGTGGAGGTCGACAACAAGCTCGGTCTCCCGGCGATCTCGCAGATCCCGCAGCTCGCCGACGGCAAGCACAGCGCCCGGATCTGGACGGACGGCAACGGCAAGTTCCGCGCCGCCCTGCCGAACGGGCAGTCCGAGCAGACCATCGTCAACGACGGCAAGACCACGTGGTCCTGGAACTCGCAGGACAACGAGGTCACCAAGGCCGAGCACAAGGACGAGCCGAAGGCCGATAAGCCGGAGAAGGCCGAGTCGGTCGACCCGGCGACCGCCGCCAAGCAGGTCGTCGAGATGACCAGGGAGTTCAGCGAGATCTCCGTCGACGGCACCGCGCGAGTCGCGAACCGTGCCGCCTACGAGCTCGTGCTGACCCCGAAGGCCAGCGAGAAGACCCTGGTCCGCGAGGTGCGGATCGCGGTCGACTCCGAGCTGAAGATGCCGCTGCGCGTCGCCGTTCTCACCAACGGCACGGCCGAGCCCGCGGGCACGGTCGGCTTCAGCGAGATCAACGTCGGCCCGCAGGACCCGAAGCTCTTCGAGTTCACGCCGCCGGCGCAGGCCAAGGTCACCACGCCGGAGGCCAAGGAGGAGAAGCAGGGCCGCGACCAGAGGCCGGAGCTCGGCTTGGAGCAGGCGCTGCAGGGCAAGGACCCGCAGATCTTCGGCACGGGCTGGGACACGGTCGTCGGCGCACGCATTCCGGCCGAGGCCATGACCCAGGTGCCCGCCGAGGCGCAGGGCCTGGTCGACAAGTTCACCAAGAAGGTCAGCGGCGCCTGGGGTAGCGGTCAGATCTTCACCACGAAGGTCGCCACGATCCTGATCGCCGACGACGGCCGCGTGGTCGCGGGCGCCGTGCCCGAGCAGGTCCTGTTCGACACGATCGGACAGGTGAAGTGACCACCTCGACCAGCGCGCCGGTGACAGCGCCTTCCAAGACCGCTGTCGCCGCGCGGACCAAGGGACTGCGCAAGGAGTACGGGAGCACGGTCGCCGTGGACCGCGTCGACCTCGAGCTGCCTGAAGGTGCCGTGCTCGGCATGCTGGGGCCCAACGGGTCCGGCAAGACGACCACGATCCGGATGCTGCTCGGGTTGGTCCGCCCCACGCAGGGGGAGATCGAGCTGCTCGGCAGGCCGCTTCCAGAGGGAGCCGAGAAGTCGCTGCCGCACGTGGGCGCGCTGGTCGAGGGTCCGGGGTTCCACCCGTTCCTGAGCGGGCGGGAGAACCTCGTCAGGTGTGCCGCGTTCGAACCTCTGCTGCCGAGCAAGGAGATCAAGCAGGCGGTCGAGGACGCCATCGAACGCGTCGGGCTCGCCCAGGCGGCCCACCGCAGGTACCGGGGGTACTCGCTCGGCATGAAGCAACGTCTCGGCCTGGCCGCGGCGTTGCTCGTGCCGCGCAAGCTCGTCGTCCTCGACGAGCCGACCAACGGCCTCGACCCGGCCGGCACGCGGGAGATCCGCAAGATCATCGCGGACCTGCACGCGGCCGGCAGCACGGTGCTGGTGTCGAGCCACCTGCTCAGCGAGGTCGAGGCGACGTGCACGCACGTCGCCGTGCTGCACCGCGGAACCGTGGTGGCACAGGGAGAGCTGACCGAACTGCTGCAGGCGGGCGGTTCGGCGCTCCAGGTGATCACGCCGGACGTCGAGAGCGCGTTGAGCGCGTTGCGACAGGCCAAGATCTCCGCACGACCGCTCAGCGACGGCCTCCGGGTCGAGCTCGCCGGGACGAGCGCGCCGCAGGTGATTGAGACCCTGGTCAAGGGCGGCGCCCGCGTCTTCGAGGCGACGCGCTGGAAGACCGGTCTGGAGGAGCTGTTCGCACGGCTCACCGAGGCCGAGGAGGCCGAGCGCGGAATGTCCGCTGTGGACACTCTGGACGGGGGACGCCGATGATCACGCGTCAGTTCGGCTCCGAGGTGCGCTGGATGCTGCGCCGGCCGCGGACCCTCATCGGGTTGTTCGGCCTGATCCTCGTCCCGATCATCATCAGCTTCGGCATCTGGACCGCCGGCTCCGACGAGGGTGGCGGCGGGCCTCCCGGCCTCGGCGCGATCCTGCAGGGCAACGGCATGGTCGTGCCGATCTTCACCTTGTTCCTGTCGCTCAACCTGTTGCTGCCGCTGGTGGCGTCGATCTGGGCGGCGGACGGCCTCGCGGGCGAGGCCCAGCACGGCACGTTGCGCGGCCTGCTGGTCGCGCCGGTGTCCCGCGTGCGGCTGCTGTTCGTGAAGCTGTTCGGCCTCACCGCGATGTCGTTGTTCGCCGTCACGCTGATGGCCGTCGTCGGCATCATCGCGGGCACGGCGTTCCTCGGCACCGACGGCATGATGACGTTGTCCGGCACCACGCTCTCCTTCGCGGAGGGTCTGCTGCGCATCGGGTTGTTCATCCTGCTGGTGACGTTCCAGATGGTCGCGATCGGCGCGGTCGCCCTCGCCGTCTCGTCCACGACCGAGCACCCGCTGGTGGTGCAGGCGGCGACGATGACGACGATCATCGTGTTCCAGGTGCTGGGGCAGTTCTCGTCGCTGGACTGGCTGCACCCGTTCCTGATCACCACCGGGTTCCCGGGGCTGATCGACGTGATGCGCGACCCGATCCCGTTGGGGCAGATCGGTGACAGCACGTTGCTGGCCGGCTGCTACCTGCTGATCGGTGTCGGGCTCGCGGCGATGCGGCTGGTCACGAAGGACAGCTAGCACCGTGGCCTGAACCGTCGCCGAGCGAGTTCCCGGTTAGGCGGGTGCCGCGAGGCATCCTGCTGAGCGTGAGTTCACCGCCGACGTTTCAGGTCGCGGCGCTAACGCCGGAAGCCGCCCTCGCTGTTCAGCACCTGGCCGGTGATCCACGCGCCGTCGTCGGTGCAGAGCCAGGAGATCAGCCGGGCGGCGTCGTCCGGCCGGCCCCAGCGCTTCGCCGGCATCCGCTCGTTCACGAACTCGGTGAGCTCCGGCCCCGCCCACCCCGTGTCGGTGGGGCCGGGGTTCACCGCGTTGACGGTGATGCCCCGGTCCGCCAGCTCGTGCGACAACGTCGCCACGATCGCCGCCAGCGCGCCCTTCGACGCCGCGTAGGCGATCTCCCCAGGCATCGGGCCGAGGTTCTGGCCGGAGGTCAGGAACACGATCCGCCCACCATCGGTCCTGTTCCAGTGCCGGGCAAACGCTTTCGCGAGCAGGATCGACGACCGCGTGTTGATGGCGTAATGCTCGTCGAGCATCGCCGCGTCGACGTCGGCCAACGAGCCGTCGCCGCCGTCGCGCGCGTGGTTGCAGATCAGCACGTCGACGCGGCCGTACGCATCGACGGCGGCGTCCATCAGCAGGTCCGCCGCGTCCGGCTCCGAGAGATCCATGCCGAAGGAACTGGCGCCGAACTCGCCCATGATCTGGCGGACCGGGTCGTCACTCCACGGCGGATCGACCGGGTGGTAGTAGTGCAGGAACAGCTCCGCTCCCAGGCCGGAAAGCCTGGAAGCGATGGCGTATCCGATGCCTTCACGCCGGCTCACACCCGTGACGAGCGCGACGCGTCCCCCAAGTTGGCTCATAGGCCCTACTGCCTACCCGACGACCGCGACGCCGTCCAAGTCAATTGCGAGCCGCACGCGGTCTCCCACGGACACCGGACCGACGGCCTCGTACTCCTCGCCGCCGATCTCCACGAGCAGCCGCACGTGGTCGCGCCGGTGCACCCGCTCCAGCACCGTGCCCTCCATCAGCCCGTCGGAGTCGACCCGCAACGCCGTGGCGCGCAGCCCGACCCGCTCGACGTCGAGGCCCACGAACGAGCCCGGCACGAACTTGTTGCACCCCAGGAACTTCGCGGTCCCCACGTCGACGGGTGACGACCACACCTCGGCCGGCGGACCGACCTGGACGATCCGGCCGCGCGACATGATCGCCACGCGGTCGGCCAGCGTGAAGGCCTCGTCGTGGTCGTGCGTCACGACCAACGCCGTCGTCGCGGCCTCGCGCAGCAGCCGGGCCAGGTCGACCGCGAGCTGTTCGCGCAACGCGCGGTCCAGCGCCGACAGCGGTTCGTCCATCAGCAGCAACCGCGGCGAGGGAGCCAGAGCCCGTGCCAGCGCGACGCGTTGCTGCTCGCCACCGGACAGCTGCGTCACGCGGCGGTCGGCATACCCTTCCAGCCCCACGAGCTCCAGCAGCGACAGCACGCGCTTGTCCCGCGCCTCGCGCTCGACCTTCTGCATCCGCAGGCCGAACGCCACGTTCCCGGCGACCGTCCGGTGCGGGAACAGCTGCCCGTCCTGGAAGACCAGCCCGAACTCGCGCCGGTGCACCGGGACGCCGGCCAGGTCGGCGGCATCCCACCGCACGGCGCCGGAGGAGGGCTTCTCCAGCCCCGCGACCGCGCGCAGCAACGTCGACTTGCCGCACCCCGACGGTCCGAGCAACGCGACGACCTCGCCGTCCGCCACCGAGAGCGACACGTCCGACACCGCCGCCGTCCGTCCATAGCGGACGGTGATCGAGTCCAGTTCCAGTGCCATCAGAACTCCCCGCTGCTCGGCACGCGCAACCGTTCGATCAGCAGCACGCACCCGACCGTCACGACCATCAGCAGCGCGCACGCCGCGTAGGCCATCTGGCTGTTCAACTCCCCCGGCCGCGACATCAGCCGCGCGATCACCACCGGCAACGTCGGCGCGTCCGGCCTCGCCAGGAAGCTCGTCGCCCCGAACTCCCCCAGTGCCACCACGTACCCGAACCCGGCCGCCGCGGCCAGCGTTCGCCCGGCCAGCGGCAGGTCCACCTCCCGCCAGACCCGCGACGGCGAGGCACCCAGCGTCGCCGCCGCCTGCCGCAGCCGTTCGTCGACGGCCCGCAGCACCGGCAGCACCATCCTCACGATCAACGGCGTCACCACCAGCGCCTGCGCCAGCGGCACCAGCATCGGCGACGTGCGGAAGTCGCCCGGCAGCGCGTCCATCGTGATCAGGTAACCGAAGCCGACCGTCACCGCGGACACCCCGAGCGGCAGCATCAACGCGGTGTCGAGCACCTCGGCGACCCGCGCGCCGGACCGCCGCAGCCCGACCAGCACCACGGCCGAGAACACCCCGACCACCAGCGCCACCAGCGTCGCGTCGAAGGCCGTCCGCAGCGAGTTCACCGCGGCGTCGATCCCGGTCACCGCCAGCGTGCCGCGGTCGCCGCGGGTGTTCAGGGCCACGTACCCGGCGAAGCTCCAGCCGTCCCGTGTGGACAGTGACCGGGTCACCAGCCCGACCACCGGCGTCAGCAACGCCGCCACGACGGCGAACGCGGCGGCCACGACGTACCACTCGCCGCCGGTCGGCCGTCGCGCCAGCTCCTCCCTGCCCCGCAACGCCAGCGCGGTCTCGCGGCGGCGCCGGGCCAGCGCGCCCAGCACCAGCACCGCGAGCACGGCGGCGAACTGCAGCAGCGACAACGCCGCCGCCCCGGACAGGTCGAACAGCTCGACCGTGCGCAGGTAGATCTCGGTCTCCAGCGTCCGGTACCGCGACCCGCCCAGCACCAGCACGACGCCGAAACTTGTGGCGCAGAACAGGAACACGACCGCCGCGGCCGACCCGATCGCCGGTGCCAGCGCCGGCAGCACGACCGAGACGAACGCCCGCGGCCGCGAGGCACCGAGAGCCCGGGCCGCGTCCTCGGCGCGTCGATCCGTGTGCGCCCACAGCCCGCCGACGGTCCGCGCGACCACGGCGACGTTGAAGAACGCGTTGGCGAGAACGATCGGCAGCACGCCGCCGTCCGGCCAGAACGTCCGGAAGGCCAGGCCCACCACCACGGTCGGCAGCACGAACGGCACCATCACGGCGGCCCGGACCAGCCCGAGCCCGCGAATCCGGCACCGCGCGAGCACGAACGCCAGCGGCATCCCGGCGACGACCGCCACGACCGTCGACGCCAGTGCCTGCCCCAGCGTGAACCCGACCAGCTCCCAGGTGTCGCCCTCGAAGAGCACGGAGAGGACGCCGCCCTCGCGCAGGCCCAGCGACACGATCGCCAGCACGGGCCACGCGAAGAACAGTCCGAGGAAGGCCAGCGGCAGCAGCGCCGCCGCCGACCACCCGGTGCGGGAGCTCAGCCCTGCACGAGCTTGCGCCACTGCTCGACCCACGCTTCGCGGTTGTCCTTCACCTTGTCCGCGGGCAGCGACTGCGGCGAGGACGGCAGCGGGGCGTCCTTGGCCCACGACTCGGGCAGCGCGACGCCCTCACGTGACGGGTAGACGTACATCTGCTCGGCCACCTGGGCCTGGAACTTCTCGCCCAGCAGGAAGTCGAGGACCTTCTGCGCGTCCGACGGGTTCTTGGCGCCCGTCAGCACGCCCGCGTACTCGACCTGGCGGTAGCAGGTGTCGAGCACGGCCTTGGTCTTGCCGCCCTCGGCCGACGGCGACGACGCGTACGACACGACGATCGGCCGGTCGCCCTTGGTGGCGGAGAACTCCTGGTTGTAGGCCTCTTCCCAGCCGCTCACGACCTTGACGCCGTTGGCCTTGAGCTTGGTCCAGTACTCCTGCCAGCCGTTCTCGCCGTACTTGGCGATCGTGCCGAGCAGGAACGCGAGACCGGGCGAGGACGTGGCCGGGTTCTCGACGACCAGCTTGTCCTTGAACCGCGGGTCGACCAGGTCGTCGTACGACTTCGGCTCGACGCCGCCGAGCTTGGCAGGGTCGATGTTCAGGCACACGTCACCGACGTCGACGGCCTGGAGCCGGTTCGAGTCGTCGGCCTTGTACCGCTGGGCGCCCTTCGAGGCCTCCGGCGAGGCGTACTCGGCGAACACGCCCTCGCTCAAGGCACGCGAGGCGAACGTCGAGTCGACGCCGAACGCGACGTCGCCGATCGGGTTCGCCTTGGTGAGCACCAGCTTGTTCGTCAGCTCGCCCGCGTCCCCGCTCGCGAGCTGCTTCACGGTGATCCCGGAGGACTTCTGGAACTCCTCCAGCACCTCCGGCTTCACCACGAACGAGTCGTGGGTCACCAGCGTGACCTCGTGCGACTGCGGTGCGGTCGACGTCCCGGCCGAACACCCGGCCAGCACGAGAGCAGCACAAACAGCGAAAATCCTTCTCACGTCAAATCTCTCCCTACGCCGGTATGACCCGGATCAGGTGGACGGTCGAGGGCTTGCGAGCCCTCCTCTCAGCCCGGCGCTTCACCGGACTCCCGTGGCAAACGCGCAGCTTACGTGACGTGGTGGGACGATCAGGACATGGCCGAGCTGTTGAGCGACGATCAGTTGAACGACGTGCTGCCCAAGCTGCCCGACTGGACCGCCCAGGACGCGGCGCTGGTCCGGACCGTGGAGCTGGCGAGCTTCTCCCACGCGATCATGGTCGTGAACCGGATCGCGGAGATCGCGGAGAACGACAACCACCACCCGGACATCGACATCCGTTACAAGACACTGACATTTCGCCTGAGCACGCACTTCAAGGGAGGAATCACCGCCCTCGACGTGACTCTCGCCGAAGAGATCGACGGAGTCCTGGACGCGATGAGCTGATTCGGTCAAGATGTGCGCTGCCGCCGCCCGCGGACAGGAGAGGGAACACCCTCATGCGGTTGCGCACATCACTTTTCGTCGTCCTTCTGACCGGGACTCTCACCGCGACTCCGGCCGGTGCGAACGCCGTACCGTGTGCCGTGACGGACGCGATGATCAAGGCCAGTGCCACCTGGGTCACCAAGGGCTCCGACCTCGCGGCGAACACCTGGTCCAACGCGGGCTTCCACGTCGGCAACCTCGCCCAGGTGCGGACCACCGGCATCAGCAACCACAAGACGTGGCCGTGGGTGCAGGCGAACTCCTACCTGCTGCCGGTCGACCCCGCGAACCCCTTCGCCCCGGACGCGCAGGCGACCGGCGAGCCGTACCTCGACGTGGCGTACTTCCACCCGGAGCCAGAGGTGCTGCAGCCGTTGCGCGACAACCTGCACGCCCAGGTGAAGGACGGGAGGACGAACCACTGGCGTTCACCGGACGCGCTGAACATGGCGCTGCCGTCGTTCACGCGCGTCGCCTTGGCGGACGACGACCAGGCGATGCTCGACTACTCGTTCACGTCCTACCGCAGCCTGAAGGCCAGGACGTTCAACGAGTTCACGGGCCTGTGGAGCCTGAACGCGCAGACGAACGGCTGGGCCGTGCAGGGCCTGGCCAAGGCGATGCTCGCGCTCCCGGCCGACCACCGCTACCGCGCCGAGTACGCCAAGACGCTGGCCAAGAGCCTCAAGACGCTCAAGTTCCTGCAACGCCACGACGGCTTCTGGGGCGCTACGGGCAAGGACTCGGCGGCCACCGCGATGATCACCTACGCGATCGCGGCGGGCATCAACGCGGGCGTGCTCGACCGAGCCACCTACCTGCCGCATGCGCAGAAGGGCTGGCAGGCGTTGCTGACCGCGCTCGACGCCGACGGACTGCTCGGCTGGACCGCGGCCCGCAACTCCTGGAAGCCCGCGTCAGCCGGCGACTCGGCTGGGTTCGCCGTCGGGAGCTTCCTCATCGCCGGGCAGCAGCTCGTTCCGCTCACGCCTGGTTGCTAGCCCGATGGCGACCAGCGTGAGCATGCCCGCGGCGGGATAGCCCCACCCGAGCAGCACGAAGATCCACGGTCGCGGGAAGTCCCAGATGTTCGGCTGGGCGAGCAGCAGGAACGAGATCAGGTAGCCGCCGGTCAGCAGCACCCACAGGCCGGCGGTGATCTTGCACAGCAGGTGGCCGCCCTCGTAGACCAGCCACAGGAGGGCGGGCACCATCCACACCCAGTGGTGGCTCCACGAGATCGGCGAGACGAGCAGGCCGAGCATCTGGACGCTGACGATCAACGCCAGCACGTCCTTGGTCCTGCTGACGGCGAACCACGTGAGCGCGGCCGCGACGAGCACCGCGACGATGTAGATCGGCCCGGTCTTCACGTCGTGACCGACCGTGCGGCTCAACGCTCCGCGCAGTGACTGGTTGATGGCGCTGCCGACCGGACCGACGCGGCTCGCGTCACCGAGCAGCTGGAACCAGAACTTGTCCGACTGCGACGGTGAGATGGCCCAGCCGATGCCGTACACCACGACAAAAGCGACGAACGACCACACAGCGGCCATCCAGCGGCGCTGGATCAGGAAGTACAGCCCCGAGATCGCGGGCGTGAGCTTGATGCCGGCGGCGAAACCCACACCGGCTCCCCCGACCCAGTTGCGCGCGCTCGCGAGCGTGCCGATCAGGATCGCGACCAGCACCAGGTTGATCTGGCCGTAGTTCAGCGTGGTGCGGACCGGCTCGATCCACAACGTCAGCGCGGTCCACATCATGGCGCGGCGCGGGTCCTGGAGCTTCAGCAGCTTCAGGCTGGTGCGCACGATGAAGTAGAGGCACCCCAGGCAGATCAGCTGCCAGATCCAGCGCGACGCCTCCCACGGCACCCAGCTCATCGGCGTGAAGATCGCGGCCGCGAACGGCGGGTAGGTGAACGGCAGCGGGAACACGTCCGCGTACTGGTCGAGCCGCCACTCGTACAGGTCGCCGGAGAACAGGTGCGGCGACCCGTTGCGGTAGACCAGCAGGTCGATCATGGTCATCTTCGTCTGGAACGCGACCATGAACAGGTGCCCGAGCACCGACAAACCGAACAGCCACGGCGCTACGGAGAGCACTCGCGCTTCCACAGCACGGAGTTTCACCCCGAAAACGTTACCCGAGGCAACGAACTGGGGTACCCCGGCGTCATAAGGACGGGAGAGATCGCAAGAGGGAGTTTTTCTGATCATGTCTGTTGATCTTGTTGTTGCCGCTGTCGCCGCTCTGGGCATGCTGGGGGTCGCGTTCGGAGTGTTCGCCGCTGCCGCACGCACGAAGAACAACGTCTAGCCGTTGTGAGAACGAAAGAAGGGGCAACCTCCTTTGTGGAGGTTGCCCCTTCACCGTTTCCGAGGGGGAGGGAACGGTGCTCTAGGTGCGCGTTTAGAAGTAGTGCGCACGCCCGCCGATCGGCTTGCCGACCGCGCCGAGAACGGCGAGGATCGCGCCGATCACCAGAAGCACCACACCGAGCGTCGTCAGGATGTTGATACCGACCAACCATCCGACGACGAGCAGAATGAGACCGAGGACGATCATGACACCTCCAGGTGGGGACTCTTTCTCAGGATTACCCCGGGGAGGTCGGTACAAACCTCGCTTCATACATTTGTCACCGATGCAAGCAGGTCCCGTGCCTCCTGCAGCGTGAGGCCGTCGAAGTTGTGCCCGTCCCGCGTGGCATCGATGACGTCCAGCCCCTCGGTGAGAGCCTCTCGGGCGCGCTCGGGCCGCCCCGCGTCGATGAAGGCCCTCCCCAGCATCAGCAGGCAGTCGGCGACGTTGGTCCCTCCCCGCATCGACCGCCACACCACCAGCGCCCGCTCGTAACTCTCGATGGCCTCGTCGTGCCGGCCGAGACCGCGGTAGATGTCTCCCAGCGTCTCGAGGTTGCCCGCAGGCCCCTCTTCCTGGCCGTTGTACTCGGTCTCGCTGAACTTCCGGGCCGCGCCCAGGCAGAGTTCGAGCGCACGGGCGCCTTGGCCCGTGTTGTGGTGCGCTCTGCCGAACGCGGCGAGGTGCCGTCCCACCTCGTAGCTGTCGCTGTGCCCCTCCATGCGCGGATGAACGTCCGCCAGCACGTCGAGCGCCTCCGCGAAGCGGCCCTGCTTCTCGTAGGTGAACGCGAGCCCGCGCCGCAGGTGCGCCTCCGCGAGGACGTCACCGGCGGGCTCCGCGCACCGGATCGCCTCCCGCAGGTGGTGCTCCCCCTCGTCGTACTCGTTGAAGCTGATCAGCGTGGCGGCGAGCCTGCGGTGCATGAGGCTCTGCGCGTGGAAGTCGCCGAGCCGTTCCGCCGCCGCCAGCCCGCGGCGGTGCCCGGCGGCGACGTCGTAGAGGTACCCCTCCCGGGAGAGGTAGCCGTGCATCACGAACATCACCTTCCAGGTGAAGTCGTCCGCTCCGAACTCACCCGCGCGTTCGGCGGCGTTGAGCATCACCCGGTGTTCGACGCCGAACATCGCCCATGCCTCGTCCGCGTCCGCGACCGGTTCGAGCACCACCCCCGCGGCGGGCGGCTCCGTCACGATCGGAGGGATGTTGAACTGCAGCTGCTGCCAGCAGGCGTGCGCGGTGTGCAGGTAGTGGTCGAGCATCCTGCGCAGTGCCAGACCCCGCTCCTCCTCAGGCATCTCCATCACGCGTTCGGCGGCGTAGTCCCGCAACAGGTCGTGCAGCGAGAACCGTCCGTTGTCCATCGCGGTGAGCAGGCTGCGCGCCACGAGTTCGTGCAGCGCCCGCCGTGCCTCCTCCACCGGCAGCGCGGTGAGGCTCGCGGCGGCCTCCACCGCGAAGTCCGGCCCCGGATGCAGACCGAGCAGCACGAACAACCTGCCCGCGGGCTCGCTGATGGACCGCAGTGACCAGGAGAAGACGGAGCGGACACCGGTGGTGGGGTCGTCGATGTCGAGCGCGTCGAGCCGTTCCCGCTCCAGCTCGTCCGCGAGCACCGCGAGCGAGTCGCCGTAGGCCGCGCGGGCGGCCACGACACCCAGCGCCAGCGGCAGGCCCGCGCACCGTTCGACCAGCCGCGCGACAGCGTCCTGCTCGGCCGAGGCCCGAGCCGCGCCGATCCGTTCGACGAGCAGGTCCGTCGCGGCCTGCTCGTCCATGACGTCCAGCGCGACAGGCCGGGCCCCCTCCCGCGCGACGAGCCCGCTCAGGTGGTTGCGGCTGGTGACCAGCACCAGGTTGCCGGTGCCACCGGGTAGCAGCGGACGCACCTGCTCGACGTTCCTCGCGTTGTCCAGCATCACCAGCATCCGGCGCTGCGCCAGCATCGACCGGTACTGGGCGACCACCGCGTCGTCGGACATGATGCGCACCGTCGGCGCGGGCACGCCGAGCGTCACGAGGAAGTCGCGGACCACCACGTAGGGGTCGAGCGGCTCGGCGCGCGTGTCGAAGCCGCGCAGGTTGACGTGGAGCTGGCCGTCCGGGTAGCGACCGACGACCTGGTGTGCCCACCGCAGCGCGAGCGTCGTCTTGCCGATGCCGCCGATGCCGTTGATCGCGGAGATCAACACGGGCACCCCTGGCCGTGCCTCGGCCATCTCGGTCAGCCGTGTGAGCTCGTCCTCGCGCCCGACGAAGTACGGGGGCACGGCGGGAAGCTGCCGCGGCACGACGACCTGGGCGGGCACCTCGCCGCTGAGCACCTGCTCGTGCGCCTCGCGCAACCGTTGGCCGGGATCCACCCCGAGCTCGTCCGCCAGCCGCGTGCGGACCTCCTGGTAGGTCGCGAGCGCCTCCGCCTGCTGACCCGCGCGGTGCAGCGCGAGCATCAGCTGGGCCCAGAACGTCTCGCGCAACGGGTGCCGCCGCACCAGCGACCGCAGCTCCGGCACCAGCACGTCGGTGGCGCGGGCGAGGTCCTCGTCGATCCGCCGCTCCAGCGCGACGATCTGCTCCTCCAGCAGCGACGGCACGTCCTCGTGGTGCAGCGAGTCCGACGCCACGTTGCCGAGCACCGGGCCACGCCACAACTCCAGCGCCGCGCGGTGCTCCCCCTTGGCGGTGAGCTCGCGGAACCGGGCGAGGTCGAGCTGCCCGGCCCCGACCTCGGCCGAGTAGCCGCGCGACGACGTGCGGACGCAGTTGGCCTCGCCGAGCGACTGCCGCAACCGCATCACGACCGTCTGCAGTGTCTTGTGGGCGCGGTCGGGGGCGGGCGGATCGCCGTCCCAGACACGTTCGACCAGTTCGTCGACGGGCACGAACTCGTTGGCGCGCAACAGCAAGGTGGCGAGCAACACTCGTCCGCGTCCGGCGGGAACAGCCACCGGCTCGCCGTCGAGCAGTACTTCGAGGGGCCCCAGTACCCGGTACTCAGCTCTCACGCCGTGGAAGTCTAGGGGCGCGAAGTGGATCAGCGCCGGTACGGATCGGTCAGCGTCAGCGGGGTCCGGGCCGCTTCCAGTGCCTGCTCGGGAAAGGCGGGCCCGACCGTGTAGAAGCGGGCACGCGTGCGGCCGACCGACGCCAGAACGCCGGCCGTGGCCAGGTCCCGCAGGTCACGTTGGGCTCGTTGCAGCCCCAGGTCCTCCGCCCTTTCGTACCGCGTCCGGCGCACACGACCCGACATCGCCACGTCGTGCAGCGCCGACACCACTCGCTGCTCCAAGCCTCTGGCTTCCGCGAACTCACCGAGCAGCACCCACACCCGGCTCGAACGGTCCAACCGACCACGGACGGTCTGCGCCTGCTGGTGGTAGGCGGTGAGGTTGAAGCGAACCCAGTCGGAGACGTCCTGGTCGGGACGGTAGGTCGCGCCGCGGTGCTGCAGCTCGCGGTAGTACTCCCAGGTGTTCCCGGGCCGGCCCAGCCAAGCCTCGATCGAGGAGAACTCGGGGGCCAGTTCTCCTTCTCTCGCGATCATCAGCGTCTGAAGAGAACGGGACATGCGGCCGTTCCCGTCCGCCCACGGGTGGATGGACACGAGATGCAGATGCGCCATGGCGGCCCGCACCAGCGGATGACTGCCGTCATCGGTGTTCAGCCAGTCGACCAGTTCATCCATCAACGCCGGCACGTCGGTCGCGTCGGGCGCCGTGTAGACCGCGATGCTGGGGTCGCGGGCGTCCGTCACGTACACCGGACCGCGCCGCCATTGCCCCGCCAGTTTTCGCGGGGTGTGCCGGTGCCCCTGCAGCATCCAGTGGAGCGCGTTGAGGAACTCCTTGCCGTAGCGGAAGTTCTCGACGTCGTGCAGCGTCTGGACGTAGGTCGTCATCCGCTGGTAGGCGAGCGTCTCGTCGCGGTTCTCCTCCGAGACGTCGACATCGCGCTCGCCCTCGAGCAAGTCCTCCACGTCGACCGTGGAGACCTTGAAGCCCTCGATCGAGTTGGAGGCCGCCACCGCGTCGGCGGTCAGGAACTTTCGCAGCCCTTCGGCCCACTTCGCCGGAGTGCGGCGGACCTGTTGACACAGCGAGCGGCGAAGTTCGTCGATCTCGCCCAGAACTCGCTCGTCATCGGCTTGGAGAGCAGGCGACGGGTACAGCATGTGACAAAGATGGATTGACGCAATCATTACGTCAATGCGTCAGGCGCCGGAACCCGCAGGACCCGGCGCCCGCCACCATCAGACGTTGAAGCGGAACTCCACCACGTCGCCATCGGACATGACGTAGTCCTTGCCCTCCATGCGGACCTTGCCCGCCGCCTTCGCGTCGGCCTTCGACCCCGAGGCCACCAGGTCGTCGAACGACACGACCTCGGCCTTGATGAAGCCCCGCTCGAAGTCCGTGTGGATCACGCCGGCGGCCTGCGGGGCGGTGGCGCCCTGCGGGATCGTCCAGGCGCGCGACTCCTTCGGGCCTGCGGTGAGGTACGTCTGCAGGCCGAGGGTGTGGAAGCCGGCGCGGGCCAGGGCGTGCAGGCCCGGCTCGGTCTGGCCGATCGACTCCAGCAGCTCCAGGGCCTCGGACTCCTCGAGCTCGATCAGCTCGGACTCGACCTTGGCGTCGAGGAACACGGCGTCGGCCGGGGCGACCAGCTCGCGCAGCTCCTTCACGCGGGCCTCGTCGCTGAGGATGCCCTCGTCGGCGTTGAAGACGTAGAGGAACGGCTTGGTCGTGAGCAGCGAGAGCTCGCGGAGCAGCTCACCGTCCACTTCGGACTGCGCCGAGAACAGCGTGCGGCCCGAGTCGAGGATGTCCTTGGCCTTCTTGGCGTTCTCGAGGGCGGCGCGGCGGTCCTTCTGCATCCGCGCCTCCTTCTCGATCCTCGGGATGGCCTTCTCGAGGGTCTGGAGGTCGGCGAGGATCAGCTCGGTGTTGATCGTCTCGATGTCGCTCGACGGGTCGACGCGGCCGTCGACGTGCACGACGTCCGGGTCGTCGAAGACGCGGATGACCTGGCAGATCGCGTTCGCCTCGCGGATGTTCGCGAGGAACTTGTTGCCGAGGCCCTCGCCTTCCGACGCGCCCTTGACGATGCCGGCGATGTCGACGAACGACACCACGGCGGGCACCTCGCGCTCGGAACCGAAGATCTCGGCGAGCTTGGTGAGGCGCGCGTCCGGCAGCGGCACGACGCCCACGTTCGGCTCGATGGTCGCGAACGGGTAGTTCGCGGCGAGCACGTCGTTGCGCGTCAGCGCATTGAACAGGGTGGACTTGCCGACGTTGGGCAGGCCGACGATACCGAGGGTCAAACTCACGAGCGACGAGTCTACGGCAGGTGACGGTCGTGTCCGATTCCCGCGAGCCATAGCGCGTTCGCGCTGGCAGGATCGTTGGCATGGTCATTGACGAAGAACACGCGTACCGGGTGTGCTCCGCACGTGACGCCCGTTTCGACGGGTGCTTCATCCACGCGGTCCGCACGACCGGCATCTACTGCCGGCCGTCGTGCCCCGCGGTGACCCCGAAGCGCCGCAACAGCCACTTCTTCCTGACCGCCGCCGCCGCGCAGTCCGCCGGCTACCGGGCCTGCCGCCGGTGCCTGCCGGACGCGGTGCCGGGCTCGCCCGAGTGGAACCTCCGCGCGGACCTCGCCGGCCGGGCGATGCGCCTGATCAGCGACGGCATCGTGGAACGCGACGGCGTGACGGGCCTCGCGTCGAGGCTCGGCTACTCGGAACGCCACCTCACGCGTGTGCTGGCCGCCGAACTCGGCGCCGGACCGCTCGCCCTCGCCCGTGCCCACCGCGCCCACGCCGCGCGGTTGCTGATCGAGACGACCGAGCTGTCGTTCGCCGACATCGCGTTCGCCGCGGGCTTCGCGTCGGTGCGGCAGTTCAACGACACGATCCGCATGGTGTTCGCCTCGACCCCGTCCGACATGCGCGGCCGCGGCAAGGCACCGGTCGGCACGCCGGGCCGCATCGTCCTGCGCCTGCCGTACCGGCCACCGTTCGACGCCACGGGCCTGCTCACCCACTTCCGCACGCACGCGCTGCCCGGCGTCGAGGAGGTCACCGCCGACTCCTACGCCCGCACGCTGTCGCTCCCCCACGGCGAGGCGACGGTGCGGCTGACGTTCCCGGCCGACCACGTCCTGTGCTCGCTGCGCCTCGCCGACGTGCGGGACCTGGGCGCGGCCGTGGCCCGCGTCCGCCGTCTCCTCGACCTCGACGCCGACCCGGCGGCCGTCGACTCGTTCCTCGGCTCGGACCCGCTGATCGGCCCGCTGGTCCGCGAGGTGCCCGGCATCCGCGTGGCGGGCAGCGTCGACGGCGCCGAGACGCTGCTGCGGCTCGTGGCCCCGTTCACGGGCGTCCCGTTGCAGATCCCGGACGGCGCCCTGACCCACCTCTACTCCGCGGGCGACCACCCCGTCACCGAGGCCCTCGCGAGCGGCGGACTCGTCGTGGACGTGGGCCGCTCGATCGAGGACCTCACCGAGGAGCTGACCCACCTGACCGGTCCCGAGGTGGCCGACGAGGTGGCCATGCGCGTGCTGGGCGCACCGGACGTGCTGGTGCTCCCGAAAGCCGCACGACACCTTGCTTCCCACGGCCCCGAGTGGCGGCCGTGGCGCTCCTACGCCGGAGCACACCTGACGAGGAAGGCAGCAACATCATGACCGTCGCGCACACGTCCACCGTGGACACCCCGGCGGGGCCGTTCACCGCGATCGTCGCGCCGGACGGAGCGGTGCTCGCCAGCGGCTGGACCGCCGACCTGGCCCTGCTGACGCCCCAGATCCACGCCTCCCTGACGCCGTCCGAGATCGTCCCGCGACCGGACCTGGGCGACGTCACCAAGGCCGCCGTCGCCTACCACGAGGGCGACCTGACCGCGATCGACACGATCCCCGTCCGGCAGAAGTCCGGCCCGTTCCTCCAGCACGCCTGGGACGTCCTGCGCACGGTGCGGGCGGGGCGACCCGTCACCTACTCCGAGTACGCCGAGCTCTCCGGCCGTCCGGCGGCGATCCGGGCGGCGGCCTCGGCCTGCGCTCGCAACTCCGCGGCGCTCTTCGTCCCCTGCCACCGGGTGATCCGGCTGGGCGGGAACATGGGCGGCTTCCGCTGGGGCCTCGACGTCAAGCGCTGGCTGCTGGCCCACGAGGGCTAAGCGCTGTCCTGCAAGTCTCGTCGGGCGAGAGCGGCGGCCGAGGGCCCCGGAAACGGCACCGCCGCAATGCCCGAGTACGCCGGTACGAGGTCATCGCGGCGGCACCGCTTCCGGGACTCTCACCTGACGAACTCGCAGGACAGCACCTAGCCGACGAGCGTGATCTCCGGGCGTCCCGTCATCGTCACCAGGTCCGTGCCGCACCGCGTGCACGGCCTGGCGACGGGCAGGGTCACGTTGGTCTGCAACGACTGCTCGCCGTTGAACCAGTCGGCCTCACCGGCGTCGCGGCAGGCGTGGCAGCCGACGCGGTAGAACAGCCGCACCCACGGACCGGCGCCCAGTTCCCCGCCTTCGGCCTGCGTGCGCTCGGCGTCGGTGAACGGCGACCACCAGAACGACAGCCTGCACCGCAGCTCACGAGCCGTGCCGCTGCCGTTGACGTCGAAGCTCGTGACGCGGATCGGCGCCGGGTGGCTGCCTCGCTCGGACTGCTCGGCCTGCCAGTCGAGCGGGGTCTGCGAGGAGTGGCACACGCCGTGCGTCGCGCCGTGCCGCAGGCTGACGGTCCGGCCCGTCCTGCCGCACACGAAGCAGTCGTGCGAGTACTCCAGCCTGTTCGCCCACCCGAAGTGAGCGGCCTCGGTGAGGGTGACGCGCGCGGTGATTTCCACGTGGGACAGCACCGGCCGAGGCTAACCGAGCGAGACCTCCAGCGTGGACCCGGAACGCGCCTTGCGGACCCTCAACCGGGTGGGAATCCGCTGCCTCAGTTCCTCCACGTGGGACACGAGCCCCACGACCCGGCCGCCGGCCCGCAGCTCGTCCAGCGTGTTCATGACGATGTCGAGCGTGTCCGAGTCGAGCGTGCCGAAGCCCTCGTCGACGAACAGGGTGTCGAGCAACGCGCCACCGGTCTCGTTCGCCACCACGTCCGCGAGGCCGAGGGCCAGCGACAACGACGCCAGGAACGACTCGCCGCCCGACAACGTCTTCGCCGGGCGCGCACGGCCCGAGTAGTCGTCCAGCACGTCCAGGGTCAGCCCGCCACGGGTGCCCCGCGCCCCCGCCGAGTCCGAGTGCACGAAGCTGTACCGGCCCTGGCTCATCCGGTGCAGCCGGGCGGACGCCGCGACCGCGACCTCCTCCAGCCGCGCCGCCAGCACGTACGACCGCAGCGTCATCTTCTTCGAGTTCTGCCCACGGCCGTTGATCACGTCCGTCAACGCGTCCAGCTCGGCGTAGGTGGCCTCCAGCGGCTCCAGCGACTTCCACTCGGCGCGCAGCCGGGCGGCCAGCTGACCGACCCGGTCGAACGCCGCCTGGGCGCGGGCCAGCCCGGTCGCCGCGGACGACGCGGCGGCACGGGCGGACGACGCCGCCGACGTCACCTCGCCCAGGTCCACCGCGGACTCCGGGTCGACCCCCGCCAGCTCCTCCAGCGTCGCGAGCGCGGAGGCCCTGGCGCGTTCCCAGGAGGCGATCTTCTCGTCGAGCGCCTGCAGCTTGAGCGCGGGACGCGCCGCGGCCAGCGCGGACTCGACGTCGGCGAACCCGGCCTCGGCGGCGAGGCGGGCGACCTGCGTCTGCTGTTCGGAGATCCGCCCGGCGGCGGCCTCCTGGGCCGAACGACGGTCGGCCAGCTCCACCAGGGCCTTCGACAGGCGGAGCAGGTGGTCACGACGGGTCAGGACGTCCTCGTGGTCGCCCCTGGCCTTGTCCAGCCGGGCACCGCGTTCCTCGACCACCCCCACCAGCGAGGTGTGCTCGGTGCGCAGGCCCACCAGGTCCTGCTCCACCTGGGCCTTCTCCGCGCCCAGCTCGCGCGACTTCGCCTCCAGCCCCACGAACTCGTTCTGGCGTTGTGAACGGGTGCGCGCGAGCTCCAGCGCCGTGCGGTGCTCGGCGATCGCGGTGGCCGGTTCGGCCGAGCCCAGCGCCTCCCAGCAGGCCTGGATGCGCAGCTCGGCGGCGTGGGCCGCTCGTTCTGCCTCGGTGCGGTGGTCCAGGGCCCTTTGTTCGTCGGCCGCCGCGTCGTCCTCGTCCGTCGCGCCCACGCCGCCGAGCATCGGCTGGGCGGGCGCCGGGTGCGAGGGAGAGCCGCAGACGGCGCACGGCTTGCCGCGTTTCAGGGCCGCCGCCAGTTCGATCGCCATGTTCTCCAGGCGCTGGTGGCGGACCTGCTGGAGGACGTCCTTCGCCTTCTGGTGCACGTCGATGGCCTCGTGCACGGCCTTCTTGGTGCGCTCCAACGCCTTCGTGGCGTCCGGCAGCGCGAGGGCGGCGTCGGCGCGGGACCTCAGCGACTCCAGGCGGGCGGAGGCCTCCACCGCCGCGTCCAGCTGGAGGCGGCACTGGACCAGGCGTTCCGGCAGCACCTCCAACTCGGCGTTCAGCGCGAGCAGGCGGCGTTCCACCTGGTACGAGGAGTTCTTCAGCACGGACAGGCGGCGCACGTCGGCCTGCTGGCGCTCGGCCTCGGCGGCCAGCTCGCCCAGACCGCCCGCCTCCTCGCGGAGGCGTTCGGCGTCCTCGCGCAGCGACGAGCCCTCGTAGCCCAGGCGTGCCAGCGACTCCGCCGCCCTGGCCTCGTCGCGGACGGCGAACTTGTAGCTCTCCTGGAGCTTCTCGATCTCCTTGAAGGCCGGGACGACCGGGCTCGCTCGCCGGGCCGCGTCGCGTTCGGCGAACCACGACGCCGAGTCCGCCGCCTCCACCCGCGCCAGCAGCTCACGGGCCTCGCGCACGCGCCGGACCTGGTCGGCCTCCACACGGGCCTGGGCCAGCAACGCGTCCGCCCCGTCCGCCACGCCCGCCGTCTCCTCCGACAGCGCACTCGCCGCCGCGACGGCGGCGGACAGGCGCTCCAGCACCGACTCCAGCCAGCCCGGCTCGAACGACGGCTCCTCGCCCGCGGCCTCGGCCACCCGGTGCATCAGCTCGTTGGCGCCCTGGCGGCGCTCCTCCAGCACCCGGCCGGCGACGACTCGCTTGTCCCGGAACCACTTCTCCACGTCGAGGAACCGCTCGGTGCCGAAGAGCTTCTCCAGCAACACCTCGCGCTCCGCCGTGTCCGAGCGCAGGAACCGCGCGAACTCGCCCTGCGGCAGCAGCACGACCTGGAAGAACTGCTCGTACGACATGCCCAGCATGTCCTCGACCGCGCGCGCCACGTCGTCGATGCGCGTGATGCCCTCGCCGTCCCAGCCCTCGAGCCACGTCAGCGAGCACTTCGCGGGCTGCGTGGTGAAGCCGCCGCCGCGCTTCTTCGGGCGGTCGAACTCCGGCGAGCGCACGATCCGGAACCGCCGCGACTGCACCGTGAGCTCGAGCGACACCTCCGTCGGCACCTCGGGGTCGGCGTACTCGCACCGCAGCTTCTTCACGTCGCCCCGCGCGCCCGGCACGCGGCCGAACAACGCGAACGCCACCGCGTCGAGCAGCGTCGTCTTGCCCGCGCCCGTGTCGCCGTGCAGCAGGAACAGCCCGTCCGCGCCCAGCTCGTCGAAGTCGACGACCTCGGGCTTCGGGTAGGGCCCGAACGCCGTGAGCTCCAGGCGGTGCAGTCTCATTGCTCCTGCTCCCTCGCCACCGACGCGAACGCCTCGCGCAACAACGCCATCTCCGCCGCGGAAGGCTCGGAGCCGCGCGCGTCCGACACGAAGCAGCAGGCCACTTCCTCGTCGGTCCGGCCGCGCACCCGGTCCGCGTACGTCATGTCGTGCTGCTGCCCCTGCTCCGGACGCCACTCCACGTGCACCGCGTGCTCGAACCGCTTCTGCAGCTGCCGCAACGCGTCCATCGGCCGCACCTGGTCCGTCAGCACGACGGACAGGAAGTGGTCCTCCAGCGGCTTGTGCTCCGGATCCTCCAGCACCTCCGCCAGGGTGCCCGAGACGACCGCGAGCTGCCGCGGCACCGGCAGGTCCCGCCGTTCCACCCCGACGAGCCCACCGGAGTCGAGCTCCACCAGCCACACCGACTTGCGGTGCCGTGCCTCGGAGAACGAGTACGCCAAGGGCGAGCCCGAGTACCGCAGGTTCTCCGCGAGGGTCTGCGGCCCGTGCAGATGCCCGAGGGCCACGTAGTCGACGCCCGCGAACACCTGCATCGACACGTCCTGCACGCCGCCCACCGCGATGGTGCGCTCGGACTCCGACGGCGCCCCGCCCGTCACGAAGGCGTGCGCCAGCACCACGGAGCGCGCCTCGCGCGATGCCAGATCGGCGCGAATCCGCCGCATCGCCTCCCCGAGAACGGGCGCGTGCCCCTTGTCCGCCACGCCGAGCACGTGCCGCGCCGGTTCCGGCTCCAGGAAAGGGATGCCGTACACCGCGACGGGCCCGTGCTCGTCCTCCAGCTCGACCGGCTTGTCCAGCAACGAGATCTGCGTGCGCAGGTACAGCCCGCCCGCCGCCGCGAACTCCCCGAACACCCCGATCCGCGCCGCCGAGTCGTGGTTGCCCGGCGTGATCACGATCCGCGCCCCGGCCGCCCTGATCCGCATCAGCACCCGCGCGCACAACGCCACCGCGTCCGCCGACGGGACCGCCCGGTCGTACAGGTCCCCCGAGATGACCACGACGTCGATCTTCTCGGAGGACACCAGGTCAGCGAGGCCTCCCAGCACCGACTCCTGCTCCACGAGCAGGTCGCGGCCGTGGAAGGTGCGCCCCACGTGCCAGTCGGAGGTGTGCAGGATCCGCATGGCCCCAACCGTAGAGACGAGGTCCGACAAATCTCCGGGAGGGTTCCCGGCGTGTCACCCGATCGAGTTCAACATCTCTGGGGGAGCATCATCGGTGCCGTGACCGCAGTGATCATCACCGCCTCGCTCGTCCTGGCCCTCGTCTGTGCCGGGGCGCTGGTGTTCGTCTACCGCCTGTACCAGGACAGCGTCCGGCGCACCGACGAAGCCCTCCAGGCCATCGGTTCCGAACGCGCCCGCTACGACGCGCAGCAACAAGCCCTGCAACGCTACGAAGTCGCGTTCTCCAGCGTCAGCGGCCGTGGCGAGCTGGGTGAACAGGTGCTCGTCGAGACGGCGCGCGCACTCGGCCTGAGGGAAAACCTCCACTACACGCTGCAGACGGACGTGGCGGGCGGTGGCGCCGTCCGTCCCGACATGGTGCTGAACGTCGGCGGCGGCCGCGCGGTCCCGGTCGACTCGAAGATGTCCATGGCCACCTGGGCCGAGGCGGTCGAGACCGACGACCCACAGGAACGCCAGGACGCGCTGCGGGTGCACGTCCGCAACATCCGCTCGCGCGCCGCCGAACTGGCCGGCAAGGGCTACCAGCGCTGGGCCGACGCCATCTACGGCACGATCATGTTCGTCCCCAACGACGGCGCGGTCGTCGCGGCGCTCGACACCGATCCCGAGCTGCTGCGCTGGCTGCTCGACCGCCGCGTCTTCCTGTGCGGCCCGACGGGCTTCGCCGTGATCGCGTCGAGCGCGATGTTCGCGGTCACCGAACGGGCGCTGGCCGACGACGTCGAGCAGGTCAGGCTGCAGGCGGGCCGCGCGAACCGGGCCGCCGACTCCGCCATCGACGCCGTGAACCTCTCCACGACGCACCTCCAGCGGTTCCTCTCGGCGCGGCGCCGGGAGCTCGACGCGCTGGAGGGGTTCCGGGCGAGCGTGGAGCCGCTGACGGACGCCTCCGCCACTCCTACGCCCCTCCCACTCGTCCGAAGGGCGGACGAACAGTCCGCTTAAAACGCACGCAGTGTGCCCATAGGTTGCTTCTGGGTGAGAAAGCAACGGACCCACGAACACCGATTGGCCGAACGGCTACCGTGTGCGTCGTGAGTGCGTTGCGCGAGCGTTCAGCAGCCTTCGATGACGACGTCGAAGACGACTACGACGTGATCCCGTGGAACTACCGGGCCATGTTCGGCGAGTTCAAGGGGATCCCGTGGTGGGCGGCGATCCTGGCCGCCCTCGTCCCGTCGTTCATCGGCGCGTTCATCGACATCAACTCCAGCAAGACCGTCGGCTGGACGTTCAACGTCGCGTTCTTCGTCGGCGCGCTGGCCGCGATCCTGCTCGTGCAGCGCCGGAGCCTCTTCGGGCCGATGGTGCAGCCGCCGCTGGTCCTCGCCGCCACGGTGCCGACGCTCGTGCTGCTCACCGGCGGCGTCGCGAAGGGCGGCCTGTCCGCCATGGCGCTGGGCCTGGGCAAGCCGCTCATCGACAGCTTCCCGGTCATGGCCATCACCACCGCCGTCACCGTCGGCCTGGGGATCCTGCGGATCTTCCTGCAGAAGAACCCGAACCGGCCGACCAAGGACGAGGTCCGCGAGGCCAAGGCCGAGATCAAGGAACGCGCCAAGCCCGTCCGCAGGCCCCGCGAGGAGCCCGAGGAGGAAGAGCGCCCGCGCCGTCCCCGCCCGGAACGCGCGGAGCGGTCTGAGGCCGCCCCCGCGCGCCGCCCGCGTCCCGAGGGCACGCCCGCCCGGCGCCCGCGCCCGGAGGGGTCCCGCGGCGAGCGTCCCGCGGGCCAGCGCAGGCCCCGCCCGCCGCGCGACGAGCGCTAGGCCGTTGTTCGCGGCCACTCCCCGAACCGCGAACAACGAGGTCGGAACAACGACCAGGGAAAGCGGCAGCACTCTGCCAGCATGAGCGCGATGCCTAGGGGAGAACGTCCACTGGACGAGGGCGACAGCCCGCTGCTGCGGTTCGCGAGGGATCTGCGCCGCCTGCGCACCGACGCGGGCACCCCGACCTATCGGGAGCTCTCCCGGCGCGCGCACTTCTCGGTCACGACACTGTCCGACGCCGCCGCGGGCCGCAAGGTGCCCGGCCTGGACGTCACGCTCGCCTACGTCCGGGCGTGCGGCGGCGACGAGCAGACCTGGACGCGGCGCTGGCAGGAGGTCGACGAGAGCTGGGCGCTCTCGAAGGTCAGCCCCTCGCCGTATGTGGGCCTGAGCGCGTTCACGAGAGAGGACGCGGACCGTTTCTTCGGCCGCGAGAAGCTCACCAACGCGCTGAAGAGCCGGCTGGAGACGCACGACTTCCTCGCCGTCTTCGGAGCGTCCGGCGAGGGCAAGTCATCCCTGCTCAAGGCAGGTCTCGCCCAGCACTTCCGCCACCCGGTCGGCTGCACGCCCGGCACCGACCCGGACGCGTCCGTCGCCGAGGCCCTCGCGCAGGGCCCCGACCTGCTGATCGTGGACCAGTTCGAGGAGCTCTTCACCCTCTGCGACGACCCGGTCCAGCGCGAGGCGTTCCTGACGCAGCTGCTCGGTGCGAACACCAAGGTGGCGATCGCGGTCAGGTCCGACTTCTACCCGCACTGCTCACAGCACCCGGCACTGGCCGAGGCGCTGACCGACGCCCAGGTCCTGATCGGCACGATGACCCCGGACGAGCTGCGCCGGGCGATCACCCAGCCCGCGGCGAAGGTCGGCTGCACCGTCGAGGGCGCCCTGCTGACCACGCTGATCGCCGAGGCGAGCGGCCGCAGCGGCGTTCTGCCGCTGGTCAGCCACGCCCTGGTCGAGACCTGGCACCGCAAGCGCGGCAACATCCTCACCGTCGGCGCCTACGAGGCGGCCGGCGGCATCGACGGGGCCCTCGCCCAGAGCGCGGAGACCGCGTACGCCCAGCTCACCGATCCCCAGCAGCGCCTGGCCCGCCAGCTGCTGCTCCGGCTGGCCGCGGACGGCACGAAACGTCCCGTCCCACGCGCCGAGGTGATCGGCGACGAGGTGCTGGACGTCCTCGCCAACGCCCGGCTCGTCACCGTCGGCGAGGACACCGTGGAGGTCACCCACGAGGCGTTGTTCCGGGCCTGGCCACGCCTGACGACCTGGCTCGACGAGGACCGCGAGGGCCTCAGGACGCACCGCAGGCTCACCGAGGCGGCCCGGCTGTGGGAGGAGCTCGACCGGGACGCCGGCGCGCTCTACCAGACCGTCAGGCTCGCGGAGGCCTGCGAGTGGGCCGCCCGCAGCGACGCCGACCTCACCCCCACCGAAGACGCGTTCCTGGCCGCGTCGAGGAACCTCACCCGTCGCCGCACCCGTCGCCTGCGCGCAGCCGCGGCCGTGCTCGTCTCGCTCGTGCTCGTAGCGGGCGTCAGCGCCGTCACCGCCACCCAGCAACGCCGCGAGGTCGAGCGCCTGAGCCTCCTCACGCAGTCGCAGCAGCTCGCCGCGCTGTCGGCCGCGCTGCTGCAGAGCAACCCGGACGAAGCCGCCCGCAAAGCCGCCGAGGCGTACCGGATCGCCCCGACCACGGAGGCGCGCAGCCAGATCCTGAGCGTCGCGGCCAGTCGTGAGCGCGAAGCACGGACCGTCTACGGCCACGATCTGAGGACCGGCAACGGCGTCATCGGGGTGCTGGGCAACGAGGGCGTGGCACGCGTCTACGACAGCAGCACGCTCGCCCCTGTCGCCACCCTGCGCACGGACGGGCCCGCGGTGGCCCTGGACATCGCGCCGGACGGCACCCTCGCCCTCGGGGACGAGAACGGCCGCGTCACCCTGCACACCTCCGCCGGCGCCGACCCAGTCGTGCTGCGGGAGTCCGGAGCGCGGCTGGTCCTGCGGTTCGTCGAGGACGGCCGGGCCCTCCTGATCGGCAACCAGATCTGGGACGTGGCCACCCGCCGGATCCGCGCCGAGCTGCCCGTTGGCGCGAACTGGTTCCGGTTCGACGCGGCCGGCGACACCCTCGCCACCCTCGACGAGTCGTCCGTGTCGCTGTGGAACCTCACCACCTCCCAGCGCATCACCAGCTTCGGCATCGGCACGAACACGAGCTCCGCGGTGCTGTTGCGGGGCGGGATCCTCGCGGTGGGCACGTTCCAGGGCGAGGTCCGGCTGTGGAACACGGCGACCGGCACCCAGATCCGGACGCTGCCCGCGCACCAGGGCTTCGCGACCCTCGCCGCCAGTGCCGACCGCACGGTGCTCGCCAGCACCGGGACCGACGACACCGAGGCGCGGCTGTGGGACGTCGTGCGCGACGCCGTGCTGCCGCCCGTCCGCATCGAGGCCGACACGACGGAGATGGCCTTCACCCGCGACGGCAGGCTCATCACGTCCAACGGCCCGGTGCTCCGGCTCCTGCCGCGCAGCGCGGTGGCCGTGGCGTCCACTCACCCGGTGCGAGCGCTCGCGCTCGACCCGGACGGCAGCATCCTCACGTTCAACGGCGCCGGCCTGCTCGAACGCCGTGACGCGTCGATGCGCACCCTCAGCCGCGTGGAGACCGGCGCGCAAGGCTGCACCCTCAGTCGCTTCAACGCGGATCGCAGTCTGCTCGCCACTTCCGGCTCCGGCGAACTGGTGGCGGTGCGCAGCACCTCCGACGGCAGTCTCGACATCAACCCGAGCGAGGACGTGCCTCCCGCCGCGCTGGCGTTCGCGGGCGACAACCGGTTGCTCTCGGCGGGTGGCGACAAGTCGGCGACGGTCTGGACGCCGGACCCGACGACCCTCGACACCCAGCGCGAAGGCACCCCGACCGCCGCCACGTTCGGCAAGGACGACCAGGAGGTCGTGCTCGGGACCGACTGGGGACTCGTCGTCGTCCGGGACCTCACCACCGGCAAGGACCGCAACCTGGGCGCGGTGCACGAAAGCCCGGTGCGCGCGCTCACGATGTCCCCGGACAAGCGCACCCTCGCGACCGCCGGCGAGGACGGCCGCATCCTGCTGTGGGACACCACGACGTGGAAGAAGAAGAGCGAACTGCTCGGCCACACGGGCACGATCTCGGCGTTGGAGTTCAACCGGGACTCGACGATGCTCGCGAGTGGCGGCGACGACGAGACCGTCATCGTGTGGGACGTGAACGCCCAGCAGCCGTGGGCGACCCTGCGCGGCCACGCCGAGGCCGTCAAGCACGTTGCGTGGATGCCTGACGGCCGTGCGGTCGTGTCGGCCGCCGCGGACGCGCTGCTCGTGTGGCAGCTCGACGTGGAGACGGCCTTGCGGGAACTGGGTTAGCGGACCAGGTCCTTGCGGAGCTCACGCGGCAACGAGAACGTGATGCGCTCGTTCGCCGTGGTGATCTCCTCGACATCGCCGTACCCGTGCGACTCCAGGAACTTCAGCAGCTCCATCACCAGCAGGTCCGGCACGGACGCGCCCGACGTGACGCCGACGGTCTCGACGCCCTCGAGCCACGCCAGGTCGACCTCCTTGGCGTAGTCGATCAGGTAGGAGGCCTTGGCGCCGTGCTGCAGCGCGACCTCGACCAGCCGGACCGAGTTGGAGGAGTTCTTCGAGCCCACCACGAGCACCAGGTCGCACGACGGCGCCATCGTCTTCACCGCGGTCTGGCGGTTCGACGTGGCGTAGCAGATGTCGTCCGAGGGCGGGTCCTGCAGGTCGGGGAAGCGGTCCTTGAGCTGACGCACGCGCACCATGGTCTCGTCGACCGACAGCGTGGTCTGGGACAGCCAGATGACCTTCGACGGGTCGCGGACCTCCACCGTGGCGGCGTCCTCGGCGGTGTCGACGAGCTGCACGTGGTCCGGCGCCTCACCGGCGGTGCCCTCGACCTCCTCGTGCCCCTCGTGGCCGATCAGGAGGATGTCGTAGTCCTCCTTGGCGAACCGCACCGCTTCTTTGTGGACCTTCGTCACCAGCGGGCAGGTGGCGTCGATGGTGCGCAACGAGCGCTGCTCGGCCTCCGCGTGGACGGCCGGCGACACGCCGTGCGCCGAGAACACGACGAGCGCGCCCTCGGGAACCTCGTCCGTCTCGTTGACGAAGATGGCACCGCGGTCGGACAGCGTCTCCACGACGTACTTGTTGTGGACGATCTCCTTGCGCACGTAGACGGGCGCGCCGTACTTCTCGAGGGCGAGCTCGACCGTCTCCACGGCACGATCAACGCCCGCGCAGTAACCACGCGGCTTCGCCAACAGGACTCGCTTGGGCATGCCCCCAGGGTACCCAGTTGCGTTCCTAGGCATTTCAGACGCGGTTGCGGCAGGCTTAGCGGCATGAAGCCACTGCCATTGGGTGTCCGCATCGCGGCCGGGCTCGCGGTGACCGCCCTCGAACAGGCCCGCAAGCTGCCCCAGCAGCTCGCCGGACTGCCGTTGACGGTGGTCAGCGAGGCGATGCAGTTGTCGATGCGCGTGCAGCAGCATGTGACCGAACTCGCCATCAAGGGCGACGACGTCCTCTCTGGACTGCGCCCGGCGGAGGAAGAACCGGAGTGGGCGACCTTCGACGAGGACGAGACGCCCGTCACGACTTCTCAGGAAACTCCCGCCGGCGACCCGTGGGAAGAGGAGGAGCGGGCGATCGCGGAGGTCCCCGAGTTCCTGCCGTCCTACGACGAACTGTCGATCGCGCAGCTGCGGGCACGGCTGCGCAACCTCGACGTCGAGCAGCTCGGGGAACTGCTGCGCTACGAGAAGGCGCACGAGTCTCGTCCTGAGTTCGTCGGCATGCTCAACCGCCGGATCGCGACGGTCAAAGCTCAGTGACCGAAGCGAAATCCTCGCCGGAGAGCCCGTGGCCGGTGCGGACGGTCGCCCGCAAGCTGCTCGACTGGATCAACCGGCTCGGCGACGTGTGGGTCGAGGGGCAGGTCACGCAGCTCAACGCGCGCAGTTCCACGGCGTTCCTGACCTTGCGCGACCCGAGCGTCGACATGTCGATGTCGATCACCTGCAACGCCTCGCTGGTGCGCGAGCTCCAGCTCACCGAGGGCAGCAGGGTCATCGCGCACGGCAAGATCAGCTTCTACCCGAACCGGGGCACGCTGTCGCTGCGCGCGGACGAGATCCGCGCCGTCGGCATCGGCGAGCTGCTGGCGCGGATGGAACGGCTGCGCAAGCTGCTGCACGCCGAGGGCCTGTTCGACCCGCGCCGCAAGCGCCGTCCGCCGTTCCTGCCCACCAAGATCGGTCTCATCACCGGCAGGGCGTCGGCGGCGGAGCGCGACGTGCTCACGAACGCGCGGAACCGCTGGCCCGGCGCGCACTTCCGGGTCATCAACGTCGCCGTGCAGGGCCCGACCGCCGTCACCCAGGTGATGACCGCACTGTCCACTTTGGAACGTGACGCCGAGTGCGACGTGATCATCATCGCGCGCGGCGGCGGCAGCGTGGAGGACCTGCTGCCGTTCTCCGACGAGGCGCTGTGCCGCGCGGTCGCCCAGTGCCGCACGCCGGTGATGTCGGCGATCGGCCACGAACCGGACACCCCGCTGCTCGACCACGTCGCTGACGTGCGTTGTTCGACGCCGACCGACGCTGGCAAACGGGTGGTTCCGGATGTCGCTGAAGAGAGTGAACGCGTCCGCCAGATGCGCGATCGGGGCCGTCGCGCGCTGCGCGGCTGGGTTGATCGAGAACGCGAACTGCTCACCGCGTTGCGCTCCCGACCAGTGATTTCGGACCCCTACGGCCCGTTGGAGCGCCGCTCCGAGGAAGTGAAGCGGTTTCGCGACCAGGGTCGCCGGGCAGTCACGCAACGACTCGATCGGGAGGACGTCCACCTCTCGGGGACGAAGGCCCGCTTGACGACCCTCGGACCAGCCGCCACGCTGGCGCGCGGATACGCCGTTGTGCAACTCGTCACACCTGACGGTCCCGACGGCGTGTTGCGTTCTACCGCGGACGCGCCGAGCGGAACACAACTGCGGGTACGCGTCGTTGACGGAGCAGTGCTGGCCACTGTCACCAATGTGGAAGGGGGAGGTACCGATGATGCGTGATGCCGTGTTCCTGCCCCTCACCATGGAGGCGGCGGGTTCCTGCGGCTCTGGCCTGCGCACGAAGGCGGAGGCGGCGAACCGCGCCGCGGCGGACTGCTGGACGGCGATGGTGGGCGACTGCGACACCACGGGCCGCCGCACGCTGATCCTGACGTTGCACGACCTGAGCGAGGCCACCGCCGGCACGGTCCAGTACCGGCGCGTCGCGGAGGCCGAGGCGCTCATCGACGAGGCGGTGCGAGAGGGTGACGGCGAGGAGTTCGCGGAGGCGCTGGTCGGCTACGACCTGGCCGTCGCGACCGTGCTGAGCCGTCTGAGGAGCCAATCCGCGTGAGTTCGGAAACACTCGGTTACGAAGCCGCCCGCGACGAGCTGGTCGACGTGGTCCGCAAGCTGGAGGCCGGCGGTCTGTCGCTGGAGGACTCCCTCGCGTTGTGGGAACGCGGTGAAGCGCTCGCCAAGACTTGTGAGCAGCATCTCGCCGGTGCGCGCGAGCGAATCGATGCAGCTCTGGCTGTCGTCGAGGAGGACGTTTCGGACGCGTGATCCCGTGCAAGGATTCAGTTGCCGATCACAAAATCCGGCACGCTGAGTAGTCGCATGGAGGCGCGCAATGGTGAACACCCCCGCGGAACGACGTCGCGAAGCCCCCGACCGGAACCTGGCATTGGAGCTCGTGCGCGTCACCGAGGCAGCGGCCATGGCCGCGGGCCGGTGGGTGGGGCGCGGCGACAAGAACGGCGGTGACGGCGCGGCCGTCGACGCGATGCGCAAGCTCATCCACACCGTCTCGATGAGAGGCGTCGTGGTGATCGGCGAGGGCGAGAAGGACGAGGCGCCCATGCTGTTCAACGGCGAGGAGGTCGGCAACGGCGAGGGCCCTGACTGCGACGTCGCGGTCGACCCGATCGACGGCACCACGCTGATGGCCAAGGGCATGCCGAACGCGCTGGCGGTGCTGGCCGTCGCCGAGCGCGGGGCCATGTTCGACCCGTCCGCCGTGTTCTACATGGAGAAGCTCGCCGTGGGCCCGGAGGCGGCCGACGTCATCGACATCACCGCGCCGCTCGCGGAGAACATCCGCCGCGTCGCGAAGGCCAAGCACAGCGACGTGTCCGACGTGAACGTGTGCATCCTCGACCGGCCCCGGCACGAGCAGATCGTGCAGGAGGTCCGTCAGGCCGGCGCGCGCATCCACTTCATCTCCGACGGCGACGTGGCCGGTGCGATCGCGGCGGCGCGTCCCACCTCGGGCGTGGACATGCTCGTGGGCATCGGTGGCACGCCCGAGGGCATCATCGCGGCGGCGGCGCTCAAGTGCGTCGGTGGCGCCATCCAGGGCCGGTTGTGGCCCAAGGACGACGAGGAGCGCGAGAAGGCGATCGGCGCGGGCCACGACCTGTCCCGCGTGCTCACGACGAACGACCTCGTCTCCGGCGACAACGTCTTCTTCTGCGCCACGGGCGTGACCGACGGAGACCTCCTGCGCGGCGTGCACTACCGGGCGGGCGGCTGCACCACGCAGTCGATCGTGATGCGCTCCAAGTCCGGCACCGTGCGCATGATCGACGGCTTCCACAGCCTTCACAAGCTGCGTGAATACGCCTCGGTGGACTTCGACCTGCCCGAGGACGTCCAGCAGCCGATGCCGTAGCTCTGTGTGAATCTGTGAACCGTTAACGGAGGGTCACCCTCCGAGTGACCCTAGTGACCGAGTCACTTTCGTCCTTAGTTTCCGTCTTGACCCCGGCAACCCTGCGCCGGGTTCAGGAAAGGAACTCAACGATGAGGGCACGTTCGTTGTTCTCCGCAGTAGTCGTGGCCGCCGGCGCCCTGCTCGCCACGGTCACCGCTGCTTCCGCGGCTCCGGCTCCCACCGCAGACGGCGAGGTCTCGCCGATGATCGTCGGTGGCACCAACGCCTCGCAGGTCTACCCGTTCATGGTGTCCCTGCAGAACACCTCGGGCAGCCACTTCTGCGGCGCCTCGCTGGTCAAGGCCAACTGGGTCGTGACGGCGAAGCACTGCGTCCAGGGCTCCTCGGCGTCCTCGATCCGCACCCGGATCGGCACCACGAACCGCACCAGCGGCGGCACCACGACCGGTGCGTCGCGGATCATCCTGCACCCGTCCGCCGACCTGGCGGTCGTGCAGCTCAACACCTCGGTCAGCCAGGCGCCGATCACCATCCCGACCTCGTCGGGCGCGGTCGGGACCGCCACCCGCATCATCGGCTGGGGCCAGACGTGTCCCGTCCGCGGTGCCTGTGGTGCCCCGGTGACCCTGCAGGAGCTCAACACCTCGATCGTCGCTGACAGCCGGTGCTCCGGCATCAGCGGCGTGTCGGAGATCTGCACCAACAACACCGGTGGCAACAAGGGCGCCTGCTACGGCGACTCGGGTGGCCCGCAGGTGAAGTCGGTCGGCGGCCGCTGGGAGCTCATCGGCGCGACCAGCCGTTCCGGCGGCGGCGCGAACTGCGCCCAGGCCCCGTCGATCTACGTCGACGTCGCCTACTACCGCAACTGGGTCAGCTCGAACGTGGGCGGCCTGTAACCCGGTAAACGCATTCCGAGGGCCCGTCTCCCATTCGTTATGGGAGGCGGGCCCTCGCCGTTGCAACCTGGGCACTCGTCCCGCCGTCTACTTCGGCAAGGGATGGAACAACCAGGGGGTTGCGCGATGAGGATGCTGCTCGTGGCGGTCGCGTTGATGTCGGTGGCGGGATGCGCACAGGGGACCGTGCAGGCCGAGACTCCAGCGGCGCCACCGCATTCGTCTTCGGCCCCGGCCTCGGAAGCACCGCCTTCCGCGCCTCCCTCGACGTCGTCGGAGGCCCCTCCTCCGCCGCCGCCTCCCCCGCCCGTCGTGAAGCCGACGCCGTGCACCATCAGCGACGGCGCGTGCATCCAGCTCTCCACGAACAAGTCGTGGATCGTGCGGGGCGACAAGATCGTCCACGGCCCGTCCCCGATCACGCACGGGCGTCGCGGCTTCGAGACCCCGCTCGGCAACTTCCCGGTGCTGCGCAAGGTGAAGGACGAGTGGAGCCGGCCGTACAACGCCGCGATGCCGTGGTCGACGTACTTCACCGAGAGCGGCATCGCGTTCCACGAGGGCTCGCTGACCGATCCGTCCCACGGCTGCATCCACCTGGACCCGGCGGCCGCGCGGTACTACTTCGAGAACCTCTCGATTGGCGAGACCGTGCAGGTGGTCTCATGATCATCAGCCATGAGACTCCTGGCCGCAACGGCCTTGCTGCTGCTTAGCTTCGCAGCACCCGCGCACGCCTCCGGCTGCACCGTCCACAACGGAGCGTGCGTCCAGAAGCACACGAACCTGGCCTGGCTCGTCACCAACGGCGTGACGAGCTACGGCCCGGTTCGGATCAGCCACGGCAAGCCCGGCTTCGGCACGCCTGTGGGCAACTTCCCCGTGCTGCGCAAGGTGAAGAACGACTGGAGCGTCCCCTACAACGGTCCGATGCCCAACTCGGTCTACTTCACCACCGACGGCATCGCGTTCCACCAGGGCGACCTGAACTCCCAGTCGCACGGCTGCGTGCGGCTCACCTGGAACGACTCCGAGGTCTTCTACAACAACCTCTTCCCCGGCGAGCGCGTCCAGGTACTTCCATAAAAACATGATTGAGGTCACCCCACAGTGGCAACTCCACTACTGAGGGGTGATGAGAGATGCGAGTTCTGATCGCGACGGTGCTCCTGATCCTCGGCTTCGCTGTTCCCGCACAGGCTCAGGCGGGATGCACCGTCTACAACGGAGCGTGCCTGGAGAAGCATTCCAACCAGGCGTGGCTGGTCTTCAACGGCAACATCAGTTATGGGCCGGTGACCATCAGCCACGGCAAACCGGGGTACGACACCCCGGTGGGCACGTTCTCGGTGCTGCGCAAGGTGAAGAACGACTGGAGCGTCCCCTACAACGGCCCGATGCCGAACGCGGTGTACTTCACCACGACCGGTATCGCGTTCCACCAGGGTGACACTGCCGTCCAGTCGCACGGATGCATCCGGATGGCGATGGATGCGTCGCTCGTGTTCTACGACAACCTGATGGTCGGCGAGCAGGTGCAGGTGCTGCCGTAGGTCCGCCCGGTTGCGAAGGCCTGACCGGTGGCACTGGTCAGGCCTTCAGCACTGCTCGCGTTTTTTCGCGAACTCGTCCGCGCTCAGGTAGTCGTCCCCGAACTTGACCTTGCCGTCCTTCAGGCCGTCGAGCGTGAACTCCACGGCGGGCTTGCTGCCGTCCTGCAGCTGCACGGACAACTGGAGCGACTGGTCGCCCTTCGGCTGCCGCCAGGCGACCTTCTCCTCGGCGCCCGCAGGCTTCTGGCTGACCGCGAGCTCGCGCACCTCGGCCGGCTGGGCGAACCCGATCCGCCAGATCTCCTCGCCACCGGCCCGCACCGACGCCGCGGTGACGCCCGGCCCGCCGCACCCGGCGTCCACGAACTGCGGCAGCCCGGTCGGCGTGAGCTTCACGGCCCAGGTCTCACCGGAGGAGCAGCCCCCGAGTGCCGTGACCGCGACCAGCACCGCGACCAGCCTCCACCGGGTCATGTGCACTTCTCCCTCAGCCGATCGCCGCCCACAGGCACCCATCATCGCGTCCCACGACCGAGACACGCGCGGCGACCGGCCCGTGAGCTACATCCCCATGCCAGCGACGGGCGCGGACCTCCCGCTTTCGTCGCGCTGACGCCCTCGCAGCAGCCGCTCGACCGTCGCCTCGATGCCATCGACCCTGGTCAACGCGGTCTCGTGGTCCACACCCTCGTCCTCACGGGCCAGCGTGTAGATCACCCCACCGGCACTGGCGACGTGGTCGGGCACCCACACGATGCCGCGCTCCTCCAGCAACGCGGCCACCCCGTCGTCGGTGAGCTGGTTGTTGGCGGGCCCCACGACCAGCCGGACGTCGAGACCCCGGACGGTCTCCGGGCTCAGCACCCCGCCCACCGCCGCGGGCACGAGCACGTCGGCCTCGACCCGGTACGCCTCGTCGGGACGCACCCAGCCGAACTCCCCCGTCCGCCTGCTCTCGTCCATGTCGGACACGATGACCTCGGCGCCGTCGAGCCCCCTCGCGATCAGCTCCCCCACCGACCCGAACCCGCTGATGACGACCTTCCTGCCGGTGAGGTCCGGCGTGCCGAACGTGTGGCGCGCGGCCGCCTTCAACGCCGCCAGCACACCCCGCGCCGTGGGCCCGCTCGACGACCCGGTGCCGCCGTGCTCCTCGGGCAGGCAGTAGGCGTACGGCGTGAGTTCCTTCAGCACCACCATGTCGTCCGGCCCGGTCCCGACGTCCGGCCCGGCGCGGTAGGCACCCTCGAACTCGTTGATCAGGTCGGCGTGGTCGAGCAGCACGGCCCGCCTCAGTTCCGGCGTGAGCTCTCGGTCGGCCACGATCACGCTCTTGGCGCCGCCGTGGGGAATCCCGGCCGCCTCGCACTTGAGCGTCATGGCCTTGGACAGCCGCAGCACGTCCGTGACGGCGTCGGTGATCCGGTCGTACGACTTCATCCGGCACCCACCGACCGCCGGTCCCGCCTCAGTCGAGTGCAGGGCGACCATCGTGGTCATCCCCGACCGCCTTCCCGTGCGGACGACGAGCCGCTCGTGCTCCCACATCTGCGTTCCTCCCGAACTTCGGTCAAGCCTCGACCACGAAGTTAGGGTGAGTGACAGGTGTGCAGACGCTTCGCCGAACGTTGTTCGGCAGAACGGCGTGAGGAACGAGATGGATGAACTTGATTCGGCGATCGTGCGCGAACTGCAGCGCGATGCCCGGCAGTCGAACCGCGACATCGCGCGCAAGGTGGGCATCGCGCCGTCGACGTGCCTGGAACGCACGCGCCTGCTGCGCGAACGAGGTGTGATCCGCGGCTACCACGCCGACATCGCCCCGGCGGCGCTGAACCGGGGCGTGCAGGCGTCGGTGTCGGTGCAGGTCCGCCCGCTGAGCCGCGCCGTGATCGACTCTTTCAAGGCGTACGCCCACGGCCTGCCGGAGGTGACGGCGGTGTTCGTGATGGCGGGCAACGACGACTTCGTCATCCACGTGAGCGCGCAGGACAACGACCGTCTGCACGCGTTCCTGGTCGACAGGCTGAGTCACCGCAAGGAGATCGTCGGCTTCCGCACGTCGATCATCTTCCAGCACCTGGCGAAGCACGACCCGGCGCCGCTGCCGGGGGCCTGACGGACCCCGGCACGCGCGTCAGCTGCCGTCGCTCGAGTGCCCGGGGAACAGGTGCGCCGACGGGTTGAGCGCCACCGCGATGTTGTTGACCGCGGTCGCCGCCTCCCCGAACCCGGTCGCGATGAGCTTGACCTTCCCGGGGTACTGCGCGACGTCGCCCGCCGCGTAGACCCTGTCCAGCTTGGTCTTCATGGTGGTGTCGACGAGCACCGCGCGGTGGTCGAGCTCGAGCCCCCACGACTCGATCGGCCCCAGGTCGGCCGTGAACCCGAGTGCGGCGACGACGGTCTGCGCGGGCAACGTCCGCGCGTCACCACCCTTGACCTTGACGTCCACTTCGGACAGTGGCTCGCCGCGCAACGCCAGCACCTCGGCGTCGGTGATGATCTCGACCCCGAGCTCCCGCACCTGCCGCACGGTCGCGGCGTGCGCGCGGAAGTTGGCCCTGCGGTGCACGATCTTCACGCTCGCCGCGATCGGGTGCAGCGCCAGCGCCCAGTCGAACGCCGAGTCGCCACCGCCGACGATCACCACGTGCTGCCCGGCGTGCTCGGCCAGCACCGGCACGAAGTGGACCATGCCGCGCCCCAGCCGCCCGTCGCCCGCGGGCAGCGGACGCGGGTTGAACTCGCCCATGCCCGCCGTGATCAGCACGGCCCTGGTGGTGATCGAGGACCCGTCCGCGAGCCCGATCCGCAGACCGTCCTCAATGGACTCACAGGTGCGCGCCTGACGGCCGAGCAGGTAGGTGGGCTTGAACTGCGCTGCCTGCTCCACCAGTCCGTTCACGAGGTCGCGGCCCCGCACGGCGGGGAACCCGGCGACGTCGTAGATCATCTTCTCCGGGTACATCGCCGTGACCTGGCCGCCCGGCTCTGGCAGGGCGTCGACGACGGCGACGTTCATTTCCCGGAAGCCTGCGTAGTAAGCGGCGAACAACCCCGTGGGACCAGCTCCCACGACGAGGAGGTCGACGTCACGCTCCATGAGTGGTGCCCTTCTGCCAGTGGTGGGTGGCAGTGCTGTGATCGACCATAGAGACTCGAAGGTATGTCTGAACAGGAGTACCGCGTCGAGCACGACACGATGGGTGAGGTCCGCGTGCCGGTCGACGCATTGTGGCGCGCCCAAACACAACGCGCGGTCGAGAACTTCCCGATTTCCGGTCGAGGCCTGGAACGCGCCCAGATCCGAGCACTGGGCCTGCTCAAGGCAGCGGCGGCCCGGGTCAACGCCCAGCTGGGCGTTCTCCCCGACGACATCGCCGGCGCCATCGCCACCGCGGCCGACGAGGTCGCCGCCGGCAAGTGGGACGCCCACTTCCCGGTGGACGTCTTCCAGACGGGTTCCGGCACGTCCTCGAACATGAACGCCAACGAGGTCATCGCCACCCTCGCGACGAAGGCCCTGGGCCGCGACGTCCACCCGAACGACCACGTCAACGCCTCGCAGTCGTCGAACGACACGTTCCCGACGACCCTGCGCGTGGCCGCCACCGAGGCCGTGGTGACCAACGTGATCCCGTCCTTGGAGCACCTCCAAGGCGTGCTCGAACAACGCGCGGCCGAGTGGTCCGACCTGGTCAAGTCCGGCCGCACGCACCTCATGGACGCGGTCCCGATCACCCTCGGCCAGGAGACCGGCGCGTGGGCGTCGCAGGTCCGCTACTCCGTGGAACGCCTTCGAGCCTCCATCCCGCGTCTCGCGGAACTGCCGATCGGCGGCACCGCGGTCGGCAGCGGCCTGAACGCCCCCGCGGAGTTCGGCGCGCGAGTCTCAGCCGAACTGGCCTCCGCGACCGACCTCCCGCTGGTGGAGGCCCGCGACCACTTCGAGGCACAAGCCACCCAGGACGGCGTCGTCGAGATCTCGGGCCAGCTCCGCGCGTCGGCCGTGGCGTTGTTCAAGATCGCCAACGACCTCCGCTGGCTGGGCTCGGGCCCCCGCACGGGCCTCGGCGAACTGGCGCTCCCCGACCTCCAGCCGGGCAGCTCGATCATGCCGGGCAAGGTCAACCCGGTGATCTCCGAGGCCACGATGATGGTGGTCGCCCAGGTCATCGGCAACGACGCCACCGTCGCGTTCGCCGGCTCACAGGGCAACTTCCAGCTGAACGTGATGCTGCCGGTCATCGCCCGCAACGTCCTGGAGTCGTCCCGCCTGCTCGCCGCGGTGGCCCGCCTCCTGGCCGACAAGGTGCTGCTCGGCACCGAGCCGCAGGCCGAGCAGATGAGCGAGTACGCCGAGTCGTCCCCGTCCATCGTCACGCCGCTGAACCGCTACATCGGCTACGAGGAGGCGGCGTCGATCGCGAAGCAGTCGCTGAAGGAGCGCAAGACGATCCGCGAGGTGGTGCTGGAGCGCGGGCACGTGCCGGGCAAGCTCACCGAGGAGCAGCTGGACGCGGCGCTGGACGTGCTGCACATGGCGCGCGGCGGCCGCTGACGCTCAAGGGGTTCCGGTGTCGGCAGGCACCGGAACCTCATCGCGAGCGAGATACACGCAATCGCAGCTTGTTCCGCATCCCAACTCTCAGTTCGACCATCTCAGGGCGACTGGAACCAACTCGAACTCTAGTCCAGACAGGTGACATACACCCGTTCGTGTAACAGTTCGCCGCATCTGAACGTATAGATGCATAACCCATCTGAACTGGAACAGTGAGACGGAGTTCGTGCGTGACTAGCGGCTACGACGCAGATCCGATCTTTCAGGCGACACCACGCCAGATCGACAACCTCATCCATCGGATCCACGATGGCTCACTGATGATTCCTGACTTCCAGCGCAACTTCACCTGGGAGCCGAAACGCACGCAGGAACTCATCAGGTCGGTCATGTCCCGATACCCGGCGGGAACCCTCCTGTTCTGGGCGATGGACAGCGAGAACAACTCTTTTCACTGGCGACCGGTCGAGGGAGCACCGGAGAGCAAGGCGGCACCTCAGGAGCTCATCCTGGATGGACAGCAGCGACTGACCTGTCTCTACCGAGCTCTCAACGACAAGGGCGAAGAGCGCTTCTACCTGCGCCTTCAACGCCTCTTCGACGAGAAGACCAAGAATGTCCTCATCCCAACAGAGATCGACTTCGAGGACGCGATCTTCTGGCACGAGAAAAACCAGAAGGATGGGGACAAGTACGAAGATCCGGCCGTCCAGTTCGAAGGAAACATCTTCCCGCTGCACAAGCACAGGGAGTTCGACGAGTGGCTGGACCATTACATCAGCCACCAAAGCGACAAGGTCGACATCAGTTCTGCGAAGCGAACGCTCCGCAAGGTGCGCGACCAGTTCCTGACCCCGCTTAAGTCGTACGGATTTCCGGTGGTCACCCTCCCGGCGACCACCTCGCTGGATGCGGTGTGCAACGTCTTCGAGACGCTGAACAAGACAGGTAAACCACTTGGCGCGTTCGAGCTGCTCACTGCGAAGCTCTACCCCAAGAACGTGAAGCTGCGCGACCTGTGGGCAACTGCCGTCGATACCCACGAGCTCCTGAAAACCTTCAAAATCGAGCCGTACAACGTCATGCAGGCAGTGGCCCTGCGTTCACAACACTCCGCGCAGCGATCAACAGTACTTCGCATCACGGCCGATGAGGTCAACGAGAACTGGGAAGACTGCGTACACGGCTACGCGAAGGTTCTCGATCTCCTCGCCACCGAATGCGGCGTGATCACTCCGAAGTGGCTGCCCTACTCCATGCTTCTTGTACCGATGGCAGCCGTGTGGGCCAACGTGGCCAAGCTGAAGGGGCCGGCTCGGCAGAAGGCCAAGGAGCGACTCAAGCAGTACTTCTGGTGCACGGTCTTCACGTCGAACTTCGACCAGGGTGCCAACAGTCAAGCAGGCGCCGACTACATCACCCTCGTCAAGTGGGTCGTCGGTCAGGACACGACAGCGCCCGAGGCTGTTGGGACGCTGAACATCAGCGCATCCGTGATCGTCAACGCCACCACTCGGCGCAAGGCGATCTACTCCGGCCTCGTCGCGCTGAGCATCCAGAGCGGCGCACGCGACTTCCACGGAGGCGACAAGCTCACGCCGGAACGACTCAAGTCGCAGACGGACTCGCACCACGTCTTCCCGAAGGCGTTCTTGGCCAAGCAGTCAGGCAGCCAGCCAAGTCCCGAACTCGCGCTCAACCGGGTCCTGCTCACGCCGGGCACGAACAAGGGCATCGGGAAGACCGCGCCCAGCGAGTACCTCGCCGAACTTGAGGCCACGATCACCACAGATGACATCGCCGACATCTTCGAGTCGCACCTCATCAGCGACGATGCAGTCGACGCACTTCGCAAGGACGACTACACGGGGTTCATCCAGAAGCGCCTTGATCGCGTGATCCAGCAGATCGAGCAGGTGACTCATCGAACTGTGAGTCGCGACGACCGCAGCCGCTGATGCCCCATGACTCTGGTGCCGAGCGTGTTCGGCACCAGAGCTCAGATGCGCAGACGCAGCGCGACCGTGAGCTGGTCACGTGCTACCTGGCCGCCGGTCAACCGAACCTTGACCACACCCCGTTGCGGTTCGCAGCTCGCCCAACTCACCTCGGTCTTCGCAGACCGGACGGTCACGAGTACATCGCGAGCCAGATGGCGATGTAGTGGCAGATCGCCGCCACCACGGTCGCGGCGTGGAAGAACTCGTGATACCCGAACACCTGCGGCCACGGATTGGGCCACCGAGTCGCGTAGAACACGGCCCCCACGGTGTAAAGCGCCCCACCGACGAGCAGCAGCACCAAAGCAGCGACACCGGCGTGGTGCAGCAACTCGGGCAGCACGAACACCGCCACCCACCCGAGAGCGATGTAGATCGGCACCCCGAGCCACCGAGGCGCGTGCGGCCAGGCCAGCTTCATCGTCACGCCGAGCAGCGCACCGATCCACACCACCCAGAGCACGGTCGCCCCGGTCCCGGGATTCATCGCCAGCAGCGCGAACGGCGTGTAGGTGCCCGCGATGAACACGAAGATCATCGAGTGGTCCATGCGCTTCATCCACGTGCGCACGCGGTCGGACTCCCACGTCACGCGGTGGTACAGCGCCGAGACGCCGAACAGCCCGAGGACTGTCAGGCCGTAGACGGAGGTCGCGAGGGCCGCGCGCGCGGACACCGTGGACGCCGCCAGAGCGATGAGCGTCGCACCTGTCGCCACCGAGGCGACGAACGACCAGAGGTGCAGCCATCCACGTAGGCGCGGCCGCAGTCCGGGCTGGGGAGGAGTGGGCGCAGTGGTCACAGGTCACTAGGTTACGCCACCGTAGGTTTCCGACCAGTACTCAGTGATGAACCTTGCACGGCGTACGCTGTTCGGACGTGGCACTCCGCACCCGTGTGAAAGACGTCGCTATCCACCTCTACGAGTGGATTCTCCGCCGCGAGCTGAGCACGACGCCACAGGCTCCCAAGCACGTGGGCGTGGTCCTCGACGGCAACCGCAGGTGGGCCAGAGAAGCCGGTTTCACCGATGTCGCGCACGGCCACCGGGCCGGCGCGCGCAAGATCCTCGAACTGCTCGAGTGGTGTGGTGACGCCGATGTCGAGGTCGTCACCCTCTGGATGCTGAGCACCGACAACCTCAACCGCGACAACGACGAGCTGGCGCCGTTGCTCGACATCATCGCGGACATCACCGACGAGCTGGCGGGCGACGGCAAGCCGTGGCGGGTCCGGCACGTCGGCGCGCTCGACATGCTGCCCAAGGAGCACGCCGAGCGACTCACGAACGCCGCCGCGCGCACCAAGAACCGCACGGGCATCCAGGTCAACGTCGCCGTCGCGTACGGCGGGCGGCAGGAGATCGCGGACGCGGTCCGGAAGCTGCTGCAGGCGCACGCCGAACGGGGCGGCACCATCGAGGAGCTCGCCGAGGTCCTCGACGTCGACCACATCGCGGAGCACCTCTACACGTCCGGGCAGCCCGACCCCGACCTGATCATCCGCACGTCCGGTGAGCAGAGGCTCTCCGGCTTCATGCTCTGGCAGTCGGCGCACTCGGAGTTCTGGTTCTGCGAGGCGTACTGGCCGGGCTTCCGGCGCACCGACTTCCTGCGGGCCATGCGCGAGTACGCCAAGCGCCACCGCAGGTACGGCAGCTGAACGAGAAGGGGCGCCCACCGCGAAGGTGAGCGCCCCTTCTCAGAGCAAGAGCAACGATCAGCCGTGGTAGTGGCCGAAGTCGTCGCCGTCCTCGATGCCACCGGCGGCGCAGGTCTCGGTGATGGAGGGCGAGTTCACCGGAACCGCCGCGCCGAGCACGCCGACGTTGTTGCCACACGCACCGACAACACCGTTCAGGTTGTTGGCGTTGCCCACGATCAGCAGCGGCTCGTTGACCCAGTGGTGGCCGGGAGCGGCCATCGCGGGGGAACCGACGACAACGAACGCAGCAGCGACGCCCAGGGCGGCAGCAGCCTTCTTCAGCACGATTTTTCTCCTCATGAAGGTTTAATCGGGGAAAACGCGTCTGGGGGCGCCAGAAATGACGCCCCCAGACGTAGAGCTAAAGGGAGATTCAGCCCTCGTCGACGATGCCGCCGGCGGCGCAGGTCTCGGTGATCGACGGCGAGTTGATCGGCACAGCGCCACCCAGCACGCCGACGTTGTTGCCGCAGGCACCGATCGTGCCGTTGAGGTTGTTGCCGTTCAGGAGGACCAGCAGCGGGCCGTTCGACCAGTGGTGACCGTGGCCGTGGTGGCCGTGGCCCTCGCCGGCCATGGCGGCCGGGGCGAACGCGAGCGACAGCGCGGCTGCAGCGGCAACCACGGCACAAGCCTTCTTCATGTGATTCTCCTTCATGTCGGGTTATCCCCGTCATTTCCGGAGTCTTCGGGGATCTCCGGAGCGGTGGGGTCTCCGGGCGGAAACGCTATAGGCAAAGATCGCAATCGGCCGCACGAGTGACACCATTGTGTGACGGCAAGATCAACAACATTCCCCGATCAGGTGGTCGTCGATTCACGATTCGGTCGCGAGTAAGGCGCTGTGGTAGACGCCCTAAGCTCTCCGGATCATGGACGCCAACGACCTCGTGCGCGCATACCTGGTGCTGGGGCTGCGCCTCGGCCGCCTCGTGCCCGGGTTCGTCGACTCCTTCACCGGCGACCCGGCGCTGAGCCGCTCCGTCGACAACGAGCCGCGCCTGCACCCCAGGGCGCTGGGCGAGCAGGCGCGGCTGCTGCGCCGGGAGCTGCCGGGCAGCGACCTGACCGAGCAGCGCAAGCAGTTCCTCGACGCGCACCTGCGGGCGTTGGACTGCACCGCGCGCAAGCTCGACGGCGAGCGCATCTCGTTCGTCGACGAGGTCGAGCATTACTTCCAGGTCCGCGTCCGTCCCGGCGACGAGGACTCGTACGCGCAGGCCCACCGCAAGCTCGACGCGGTGCTCGACGGACCAGGAACGCTCGCCGAGCGCCTCACGGCCCACCGCACGGCCGACGAGGTGCCCCCGCGCAGGCTCCAGGGCGCCGTGCAGGCCCTGTCGAGCGCGCTGAGGGACCGGGTGCGCCAGAAGTACGCGCTGCCCGAGCAGGAGATCGTGGAGTACCAGGTCGTCACGAACAAGCCGTGGAGCGGCTTCAACTACTACCTGGGCGGCTACCGCAGCCGGGTCGCGGTCAACGCCGACCTAGGCCACCGCATGTCGAACCTGCCGCACCTGGTCGCCCACGAGTCCTATCCGGGCCACCACACCGAGCACTGCCGCAAGGAGTCGGGCCTGGTCGCCAAGCGCGGGCACGCCGAGCAGTCGATCTTCCTGATCAACACGCCGCAGTGCCTGATGGCCGAGGGCATGGCGGACCTGGGCCTGCACGCCGCGGTCGGGCCGGGCTGGGGCCTGTGGACGGAGCAGATCTTCGCCGACCTCGGGTTGCGAATGGACGGCGAACTGTCCGAAAAGGTCGAGTCGGCGGCATCGGGCCTGCTCACGGTGCGGCAGGACGCCGCGCTCCTGCTACACGATCGGGGTGCGGATCAGGATGACGTGGTTGCGCATCTGCGCAGGTGGCTGCTAGTCCCCGACCGCCGCGCACGGCAGATGGTCCGTTTTCTGGCCGATCCGCTGTGGCGCGCGTACACCACCACATACGTCGAAGGGGTGCGTCTCGTACGGGCCTGGCTCGACGTCCGCGCACCCGGTGAAACGCTCGACTCCCGCTATCTGAGACTTCTCGACGAGCCCCTCACGCCGAAATCACTCGAATCCCAGGTCAGGGACGGCCTGTCGTGGCTCGCGCGCAACTCTCACGAGAACACCATGTGACCAGCGGAAACACGGAAGCGGTCACGTTTCGGGTTGTTGTCCGGAAGATGACAAATTCGGATTCACCTGTGTGGCTTCGTGCCGATGGGGCACTTCCACAGGTAACTTCGAAAGCGGCGGGACGCGACCACTGCGGACCGCGCAGGGAGGCTCTGATCGTGGCAGAAAAAGTCGCGAGGGGGCCGGCACCCGGCCCTCGTGGTCGACCTGCCTGACGCCCTCACCGGCGGAAGGCGAGACGACCGATCAGGGTGGTGCCTGGCCCAGCGAGGAGCGGACGCGGGTGCCGCGTTCGTGAGGGAGTTGCCGTGAACGCACGACGTCCCGCGAGCCGTACCTCAGGCTCATCGCGCAGTTCTTCCTCCCGGCGCAAGTCCGCCGCCCCAGCCATCACGACATATGTGCTGGACACGTCGGTACTGCTGTCCGATCCTCTCGCCGCCACCCGTTTCGCGGAGCACGAGGTCGTGCTCCCGCTCGTGGTGATCAGCGAGCTGGAGGGCAAGCGCCACCACCCCGAACTGGGCTGGTTCGCGAGGGAAGCCCTGCGCCTCCTCGACGACCTGCGCTTGCGGCATGGTCGCCTCGATTCGCCGATCCCCATCGGGGATCTGGGAGGCACCTTGCACGTCGAGCTCAACCACTCCGACCCGGAGGTGTTGCCATCAGGTTTCCGAACGGACTCCAACGACGCCCGAATCCTCGCGTGCTCCCTCAACCTCGCTGCTGAGGGGCGCAACGTCACCCTGGTGACGAAGGACATGCCGCTGCGGGTCAAGGCCGGATCGGTCGGCCTGCCGGCGGAGGAGTACCGGGCGCACGACGTGACCCTCTCAGGCTGGACGGGAATGTCCGACATGGACGTTCCGCAGTCCCTGGTGGACAGCCTGTTCAAGGAGAACGTCGTCGACCCCACCCAGTACGAGGACCTGGAGCACATCGCCGAACTGCCGTGCCACACCGGAATCCGGTTGCTGGCGGGCACGTCGAGTGCGCTGGGCCGGGTGACCGCGGACAAGCAGATCAAGCTGGTGCGCGGAGATCGGGAGGCGTTCGGACTGCACGGGAGGTCCGCCGAACAGCGGATCGCCCTGGATCTGCTGCTGGACTCGGAGGTCGGCATCGTCTCGCTGGGCGGACGAGCCGGCACCGGAAAGTCGGCACTGGCGCTGTGCGCCGGTCTCGAAGCGGTGATGGAACGCAGGCAGCACCGCAAGGTCGTGGTCTTCCGGCCGTTGTACGCGGTCGGCGGCCAGGAGCTCGGCTACCTGCCGGGTTCCGAGAACGAGAAGATGGGGCCGTGGGCGCAGGCGGTGTTCGACACCCTCGGCGCGCTGGTGAGCCAGGCGGTCGTGGAAGAGGTGATGGACCGCGGGATGCTCGAGGTCCTGCCCCTCACCCACATCCGCGGCCGCTCGCTGCACGACTCCTTCGTGATCGTCGACGAGGCGCAGTCGTTGGAGCGCAACGTGTTGCTGACCGTGCTGTCGCGTCTGGGCAGCAACTCGCGGGTGGTGCTGACGCACGACGTGGCGCAGCGCGACAACCTGCGGGTCGGCCGGCACGACGGCGTGGCGGCGGTGATCGAGAAGCTGAAGGGCCACCCGCTCTTCGCTCACGTCACGCTGACGCGCTCGGAGCGTTCGCCGATCGCGGCCCTCGTCACCGAGATGCTGGAGGACTACGCCTCCTAGTGTCGTGACACGGAGAACGGCCCCGCGCTGTCGTTGCGCGGGGCCGTTCTCCGTCGGCAGCGCCTAGTCCAGGGCCCTCTTCATGAAGCCCCGCAGGCCGAGGCCGCCGAAGCCCGCGATGGCGACGACGAGCACCAGCAGCACGATCGGCAGCGGGATGTGCGGCACACCCGGCACGAGCTCGGCGCGCATGCCCTCGCTCACGTACGTCAGCGGGTTGAGCGCGCAGACCACCTTGAACCACAGCAGGTCGTCGCTCAGCGACCGCCACGGGAACTGGGCGGACCCGGTGAACAGGATCGGGGTGAGGATCACCGCGAACATCACGTTGACCCGGCGCGCGGGCACCGAGGTGCCGATGACCAGGCCGACGCTGCCGCCGGCGAGGCACCCGAGGACGATCACCAGCAGCGCGCCCGGGATGCCCGACCACTCCCACGACACGTCGAGCATCACGAACCCGACCGGCACCATCAGCACGGCCGCGAAGAACCCGCGGACGGCGCCGAACACGATCTTCTCGACGGCGACGAGCGGGATGGAGATCGGCGCGAGCAGCCGGTCCTCGATCTCCCGCGTCCACGAGAAGTCCAGCACCAGCGGCAGCGTCGTGTTCTGCAGCGCGCCCAGGAACCCGTTCATCGCGATGATCCCCGGTAACAGCACCTGGGCGAAGTCGTCCTGGACGTACCCGATGTCCCCCAGCACCTTCGCGAAGATGAAGAGGATGAAGAACGGCTGGATGATCACCTGCGCGAGGAAGCTCGGCAGCTCGCGGCCCGTGACGAAGACGTCGCGCCACAGGATCGCCTGGAACGTCCTGAGTTGGCTCACCGGAGCTCCCTGCCCGTCAGGTGGATGAAGACGTCTTCGAGGCTGGGCTTGCCGATCGCGACGTCGCTGACCGTGACGTCGAGGTCCCGCAGCACGTTCAGCACTGCAGGCAGCGTGATCGCGGTGTCGGCGTCGGTGTAGACGCGGTACGTGCCGTTCAGTTCCTCGACGCGCTGGACGCCGTCCACTTCGGACAGAGCCTGGGTGATCTTGGCGATGTCGTGGCCGTTCGGACTCACCGTGACGCTGACCGTGTTGCTGCCGGGCAGGGTCTTCGTGAGCTCGTCCGGGGCGTCGAGCGTGAGCAGCCTGCCGTGGTCGACGATGCCGACCCGGTCGCACAGCTTGGTGGCCTCGTCCATGTCATGCGTGGTGAGCACGACCGTGACGCCCTCGGCGTGCAGTGCGGCGACGCGTTCGTGGACGAAGAGCCGCGCCTGCGGGTCGAGGCCGGTGCTCGGTTCGTCGAGGAACAGCACCTTCGGCCGGTGCATGAGCGCACGGGCGATCATCAGCCGTTGTGCCTGGCCGCCGGAGAGCGTGTCCACGAGCGCGTTCCGGTGGTCCTTGAGACCCATCCGCTCCAGGATGTCGTCGGCGAGCGCTTGACGTTCCTTCGGGCCGATGCCGTGGTAGGCCGCGTGGAACAGCAGGTTCTGCCGCGCGTTGAGCGACCGGTCGAGGTTGTTGCGCTGCGGCACGACCGCGAGCAACTGCCGCGCCCGTTTGGAGTCGGCCACGACGTCGACGCCCTCCACGAGCGCCTGCCCCGAGGTGGGACGGACGCGCGTGGTGAGGACACCGACCGTGGTCGTCTTGCCCGCGCCGTTGGGCCCGAGCAATCCGAAGACCTCACCGCGGCGGACGTCGAAACTCAATCCGTCCACCGCAGGTTTTTGTCCCGTTTTATAGACTTTGCGGAGATCTCTTACCGAGACCGCTTCGTCCACTTATTCACCATCCCCCTGGCAACGGCCTTCCTTCCGCGAAACCGGCGGCGGACTGGATGCCGAGCACAGCCTTGTCGTGGAATTCCTCCAGCGAGTTCGCACCGGCATACGTGCAGGCCGAGCGAACGCCGGAGGTTATCGCATCGAGCAGGTCCTCCACGCTCGGGCGAACCGGGTCCAGCTTCATCTTCGAAGTGGAGATGCCCTCTTCGAACAAGCCCTTCTTGGCCCGCTCGAACGCGTTGTCACCGCGGGTCCGCGCCGTCACCGCGCGCTTCGACGCCATTCCGAAGGATTCTTTGTAGAGGTTTCCGCGCTCGTCGCGCTGCAGGTCACCCGGCGACTCGTAGGTGCCCGCGAACCAGCTGCCGACCATCACGCTGCTGGCCCCGGCGGCGAGCGCCAGCGCCACGTCGCGCGGGTGCCGCACGCCTCCGTCGGCCCACACGTGCTTGCCGAGCCTGCGCGCCTCGGCCGAGCACTCGGCGACGGCGCTGAACTGCGGGCGTCCCACACCGGTCATCATGCGCGTCGTGCACATCGCGCCGGGCCCGACGCCGACCTTGATGATGTCCGCGCCCGCCTCGACCAGGTCCCGGACGCCCTCGGCGGTGACGACGTTGCCCGCCGCCACCGGCACGCTCGGGTCGGCCTCCTTGACGGCCCGCAGCGCCGCGATCATCTTCTCCTGGTGCCCGTGCGCGGTGTCCACGACCAGCACGTCGACCCCGGCCTTGATGAGCGCCTCGGCCTTGGCCCGCACGTCCCCGTTGACCCCGACCGCCGCCGCGACCCGCAGCTTGCCGTCGTCGTCCGTCGCGGGGTGGTAGACCTCGGCCCGCAGCGCCGTCAGCTCGGTCAGCACGCCGCGCAGCCGCAGTTTCTCGTCCACTCCCAGCGCGACCTTGTGCGCGCTGTGGTGGAGCTCGTCGAACACGTCCTGGGGCCGCGAGTCGAGCGACAGCTTCAGCACGTCGGTGTTCATGACGTCGCCGAGCCGTGCGAACCGGTCGACACCGGTGAGCGCGGCCTCGTCGACGACACCGAGCGGCCGCCCGCCGTCGTCCACGACGACCACGGCCCCGTGCGCCCGCTTGTGCAGGAGGTTCCACGCGTCCGCCACCGCGTCACCCGTGGTGAGCGTCAAGGGCGTGTCCCACACGGGATGCCGTTCCTTGACCCACGCGATGATCTCCGCGACGGCCTCCGTGGGCACGTCCTGCGGGATGACGACGAGCCCGCCGCGCCGCGCGATGGTCTCCGCCATCCGCCGCCCGGCCACGGCCGTCATGTTCGCGACGACGATCGGGATCGTGGCCCCGGTGCCGTCCGAGGTGGAGAGGTCGACGCCGAACCGGGACTCCACGGCACTGCGGCCGGGAACGAGGAACACGTCGTCGTAGGTCAGGTCGTAAGAGGGTCGATGCCCTTCGATGAACCGCACGTGCTTCCACGATACCCGCGACGTCTCACTTGGGCATTCGTCACGGGTTCCAGGCGTATCCCGTGGTCGTGGTGACGGCCACGAACCCGAGCCGCTCGAGGATCGGCCGGCTGTCCTCGGTCGCGTCGACCTGCAGGTACTTGATGCCGCGTTCGACGGCGAGCCGGGCCCGGTAGCCGATCAGCGCCCGGTAGACGCCCTTGCCGCGCCACTCCTGCAGCGTGCCGCCGCCCCAGAGGCCCGCGAACTCCGTGCCGTCCACGATCTCGATCCGCGACGACGAGACGACCTTCCCGTCCGCCTCCGCGATCACCGCGACGGTGTTCGGGTCGTCCTTCTTCTCCAGCAGGCGGGCGACGAGCCAGTCGTGGCCGCGCCCGAACACCTCCGTCGCGGTGGCCGCCAGCCGGTGCACGTCCTGCTCGCCGGAGGCTTCGCGGATGACGACGCCGTCGGGCTCCGCCTGTGCCGTCATCTCCTCGGCCACGCCGATCAGGACCGTCTCGCGGCCCTCCGACTCGAACCCGGCCGCGACGAGCCGTTCGGGCAGGTCGGCGGGGGTGTCGTGGCTCCAGGTCTTCCACTCGGCGCTCTGCCCGCGGGCGGTGAAGAAGTCGCGCTGGCGGGCGATGAGCGCGTCCAGATCGGCACCGCCGACGCCCAGGTCGGGCGGGCCGCCGACGAAGCCCCGCCGGTGCGGCCAGTGCACGCGGAACACCGGACCGTCCCGGTGGACCTCGGCGCCGGGGTCGAGGATCGTCCACTCGGCCGGGCGGGCCTGGCTGTCGAAGGCGCTGAGCAGCGCGGAAGCGTCGGTCACCGGCCCGACGCTATTGCCGGGCCGTGCGCGGCCGCACCTGGTTTTCGCCGCTGAGCTCGCGCTGGAGCACCTCGTGGCCGGAGCCGGTCACCGCCGCCGGTTCGGGTCCGTCCACGGCTTCAAGGGTGACCGGCGCGCCGAACACCTGCGGCCAGGGCTCAGGCGCGTCGAGGAGGTACCCGCGGAAGGTGACCCACCCCAGCCGGCCTCGAACCTCGCGTGGACCCGGTGGTCCCGGTCGTCGACGCCCACCCGGACGGCCAGCGCCGCCGGGTGCCCGGAGTCGAGCACGACCGGCATGGTCGCGCGCACGGCCACGCCGACGTCCTGGATCCTCATGACCCGGCCGTCGCGGTACCACCTCGTCACGCCGCGACGGTCGGCGTCGAAGTCGTCCGGTTCCGGGCACGTCCAGGCGAGATCCCCCATGCCGGCAGCGCAGTGACGTTCAGGCCTCGGGTTTCGGTCGTGCGGTGGGCAGGAGTGCCCGCACCTCCTCGATCGTCGTCGCCTCCGACGGATCCTTGTCCGGGCGGTAGCGCACGACGCGGGCGAACCGCAGCGCGACGCCACCGGGATAACGCGGCGAGACCTGCACGCCGTCCAGCTCGATCTCGATCACCAGCTCCGGGCGGACCATGACCACCCAGTCGTTCCGCTCCGAGGCGATCGCCTGCAGGGCCTCGGTCTGCCACTTCAGCAGCTCGTCGGTGAGGCCCTTGAAGGTCTTGCCGACCATCACGGGCGGGCCTCCGTCCGGGTCGCGGGCGCCCAGGTGCAGGTTCGACAGCCAGCCGCGGCGGCGGCCACTGCCCCACTCGACACCGAGCACGACCAGGTCGAGCGTGTGCACCGGCTTCACCTTCTGCCAGGCGCTGCCGCGACGGCCCGCCGCGTAGGGCGAGGCCAGCGACTTCACCATCACGCCCTCGTGGCCCGCCGCCAGCGCCGCCGTGACGACTCCGGCCGCCTCCTCCGGCGTCGGGTCCAGCACGCCGGGGATGACGTGCTCGCCCGCGACCTGCCGCAGCGCGGCCAGCCGGTCGCGCAACGGCTCGTCGAGCAGGTCCTTGCCGTCGAGGTGCAGGCAGTCGAAGAAGTACGGGTGCAGCAGCAGCTCCCGTTCGTCCTGCGCGCCGAACCTGCTCATCGTCTCCTGGAACGGGCGGGGTCTCCCCTCGTCGGTCAGCGCCAGCGTCTCCCCGTCGAGCACCACCGACGTGCACGGCAGGCCTCGTACGAGCTCGACGAGCTCCGGCACCGTCTTGGTGATCTCGCGCAACGTGCGCGTGTAGACGTGGACCTCGTCGCCCGAGCGGTGCACCTGGATGCGCGCACCGTCGAGCTTGTGCTCCACCACGCAGCTGCCGAGCAACGTCAGCGCGTCGTCGAGCGACTCCGCCGGCGAGGCCAGCATGGGGCGAAGGGGGCGCCCGACCTCCAGCCGGAACGCCTCCAGGACGGGTGCGCCGCCGTCGAGGGCGGCCACCGCGGTCTCCGGTAAGCGGCCGGACAACATGAACGCGCGCCGCACCGTCTCGCCCGGCACGTCCGCCGCGGAGGCGATCGCGTCGAGCATGACGCCCTCCAGCGCGCCCTGGCGGAGCTCGCCGGTGAGCAACCGGCGCAGGAAGTCCTGTTCGGCCTCGGTGGAGCGCGCGAAGAGCGCCGTCAGCAGGGCGACCCGGCGCTGCGCCGAGCCCTTGCCGGACGTCGCGGCCACCTCGGCGAGCGCGGCGTCGACCTCGGCGATCGTCAGTCCGGCCTGGGCGGCCGGCGGCACGGACAACTCCAGGACCGTGCGCCAACCTGCGCCGATGCGACCCTGCCGCGGTGTGCCTATGAGGAACGACACCACCGCGACCACCACGTCCGCCGTCGCCGCGCGCAGCAACGCGGACAACGCCTTGACCTTGGCCAGGCGCGACCGGGTCGCCGCCACCGCGGCTGACGTGTCGACCAGTTCGGAGAGGAGCACGTGTTCAATGGTGCACCCGAGCACTGACAATTTCTGGAGTCGCGGGCTAGGCTCCGCCGCCGACCGTCCTACCTGGGGGTTCACCGAACCATGAACGCATTCAAGATCGTCACGGCCGCTCTGCTGTTCGCCGCCGCGGTCACGACCCTCGCGGGTCCCGGTGCCGGGACCGACCGCGAGCACATCCTGGGCAGCGGTGACGACCGCGAGCACATCCTCGGCGCCGCTCGCGAGCACATCCTCTAGGCGGCGTTCGCGATCTCCCTGACCGCCTCGCGCAGGCGGTCGGGAGTGAGTGACGCGTATCCGAGCACCAGACCGGGCCACATGGGCGTGCGCGTGTACTGCGCCAACGCCCAGACGTGCACGCCTCGGTCCGCGAGCCTGTTCTTCAACGCGAGGTCGTCCGTCCCGTCGGGCATGCGCAGCACCATGTGCAACCCGGCAGCGACGCCGATGGGCTGCCATGCGGGCAGGTGTTCCTCAACGGCTTCCAACAACGCGTCACGCCTCTTGCGATAGAGCGCGCGCGTACGGCGCAGATGGCGGTCATAGCCGCCTGTCCGCAGCAGGTGTGCGAACGCGGCCTGAGGGATCGTGCCGGTGCCCATGTCGTTGTACTTCTTGCGTTGCACGATGCCCTCGCGCAGGCGTTCCGGCACCACCAGCCATCCGAGCCGGAGCGCGGGCGCCAGCACCTTGCTGGTCGTGCCCTGGTAGACCACGTGGTCGGGAGCGAGCGCCTGCAACGCACCGAGCGCAGGCCGGTCGTACCGGTGCTCGGCGTCGTAGTCGTCCTCGATGATCAACGCGTCCCGCTCGCGCGCCCAGTCGACGAGCGCCCGCCGCCGTTCGGGATGCAGCACCACGCCCAACGGGAACTGGTGCGCCGCGGTGACGAGCACCGCCTTGCAGTCCGTTTTGGACAGGAGATCGACCCGGATCCCCTTGTCGTCCACCGGAACCGGCACGGTGTTCAGCCCGTGCGACCGCAACATGTTCTCGCCGCCGAAGTGGCTGGGCTCCTCGATCGCGATGCTGCCGTTCAGGATCCGCGCGGTGAGCTGCAACCCGTCAGCGGCACCGTTCGTGATCACCGCGTCCTTCGCCACCACCGCCCGCACCCGCGCGAGGTAGTCGACGATCTCCTTGCGCAGCCCCAGAAACCCGGCCGGATCGGGATACGCGAGGTCGTCGTCGGGCAGCTCGGCGAGCGCCGCCCGATGTGCCGCGACCCACTCGGCCCGGGGAAACGCGCCCAGCGCGGGCAACCCGGGCCGCAGGTTGTACCGCCACCGCATCGGCGGCTCCGGCACACCGCAGGCGCCGGCGGGTCCGAGACTCGCGACCGTGGTCCCCGACCCGCGCCGCGTGGTGAGGTACCCCTCCGCGACGAGCTGCGTGTACGCCGACGTCACCGTCCCGCGGGCCACCCCGAGCTGCGCGGCCAGGTCCCGGCTCGACGGCAGCCGCGTCCCCGGCGGCAACCGCCCGTCCCGCACGGCCCGCCGCAGCTCGACCTCCACCCCACGCCGCCGCTGGTGCCCGGGCAACAGCAGCTCGCGAAAAGTGGTCCAGTTAGTGGTCATCAAAGTGGAGCTTATATCTGGGCCAGTCCAGCGCAAGGCTCCAGGACATGAAACTCGGGGTGGCCGCAGGAGCGACAGCGGCAACGATCGTCGGCGCATCGGTGCCGATCACGGGCATGCTCGAGGGCTACCCGGTCCTGACCGGCCAGGCCATGCGCTACGCACTGGGCGCGGCCGTCCTCCTGCTGGTGGCACGCCGCCTGCCCATGCCGTCGTGGCGTGACATCCCACCGCTGCTGGGCGTGGTCATCACGGGCATGCTCGGCTTCAACGCCGTGCTCATCGCAGCGCAGCAATACGCGGAACCGGGCTTCGTGGCAGCGGTGATGGGCGGCGCCCCCATCGCGCTGGCCCTTCTCTCCCGCCAACGAACCGCATCAGCCGTAGTGGGCGCCGTAGTAGTAGCGGCAGGCATCGTGCTGCTGTCCGGCGGTGGCTCGTGGCACGGCCCAGGCCTGGCGTTGGCACTGGTCACCATGGCCGGCGAGGTCTGCTTCACCTTGTTCGCCGTGGGGATCGTGCGACGCCTGGGCGTCCTGGGCGTGGCCACCTGGACGTGCATCCTGGCGACGGTGATCGGCGCGGTGCTCGGCACGTTCTGGGGCGGCTGGCAGATGCCGACCGTCCGTCAGGGCTTCTCGCTGGCCCTGCTCGCGGTGGTGGTGACCGCCCTGGCCTTCGGTCTCTGGTACTTCGCCGTGAACCGCCTCGGCTCCGACCGCGCAGGCGTGCTCATCGGCCTGATGCCGGTGTCCGGCCTGGCGACCTCCGTGCTGCTGGGCGCACAGGAACTCTCTCTCGTGTCCGTCGCCGGCGTCACCACGGTCGCACTCGGGTGCGTCATCGGTCTCCGCAGAAGCACGCACGCCGCAGAAGAGGACCGCACTCCGATCCGGGAGAACGCTCAGGCGTCGCCCACCGCGACCGTCATCTGACGCACAACAGCCCAAGACTCACCGGGCTCAGCACCAGGGCCGCCGCCGACACCTCGTCGAGCGAACGGCCCTGGACCTCTTCGATGCACTTCTCAGGTGAGATCCGGCCCCTGCGACCGAAGGTCGTCGACACGCGACATGGCGTCGCGCAGCTCGTCGAGCCACGTGTCCGCGTGCTCGCCCACGAGGCGCACGGCCCATGCGAGGGCGTCTGCGCGTGAGCGGGCCACGCCGGCAGCTACCAGCGTGTCGAGCACCTGGCGTTCCGGCTGACGCAGTCGCGTCATGACCGGCACGGCCAGGTGCGTGAAGAGCTCGCGGGTGCTGCCCAGCGAAGCGCCCCAGGCGACCTTGCGGCCGTAGCGGTGCTCGGCCTGGCGCGCGATCTCGATGCGTTCGTCGCGCGTCTCCTCGCGCCACCGCGAGATGCGGCCCGACTCGGCCGCGGCACGCGAGGCCTCGTCGAACTCGCCTTCCAGCGGCGTGAGCGTGCCGACGACCGTGATCTCCTCGCGGTCGACGACCACCTCGGCGGCACCGGTGAACCAGCCGTCCGGGAGCCTGCCCGCGAACCACGCCGCCGCGTCGTCGGCCGGCGGCAGGTCGGCCTGCTGCCACCCGCCTCGTCCTCGCCATCCACGTCCCATTACAACCAACCCCTGATTACATGATTACGTTGCAACCGACGTTACGCCTGCAATCAGTCAGGGAGTGTTCGCCGTCAGCGAAGTGACCAGGGCTTCTGCCGAAACCACGGGCCGATCGCACACGTACCCACGGCACACGTAAGCCGCAGGGCCGTCGTCGACCAACGGACGGTCTTCCAGCAACGGCACGGACGCAGGCTCTCCGGCCACGACTACGCCGCCTCCAGGCACACGGGCGACCGCCGCCGCCCACAACGACGCACGGCGCGAGTCGTCGGCACCCACCACCGCCACCTGCAACGGGCCCGCGACCAGTGCCTCGGCGACGGTCAGCCAGTGGCCGGCGAACCGAGGTGCCCGCGCGGCGAGCAGACCGGCCCGTGTCACGGCACCCGAAGCAGCCTCGTAGTACCGCGAAGAACGATCGGCGCCCGTCAGCAGAGAAGCCGTCAACAAGGCCGAGGCCAGCGAAGAAGCACCGGAAGGCGACGCGTTGTCGGTCGAGTCGGCAGGGCGCCGGACGAGAGCCTCCGCGTCGTCCGCGGTGTCGTAGTAGGCGCCCGGCGAGTCCGGCACGGCGAACCGCGCGAGGGCGGTGTCGAGGAGCCCGCACGCCAGGTCGAGCCACCGGATCGAGCCGGTGACCTGGTGCAGCGCCAGCAGGCCGTCGGCGACGCAGCCGTAGTCCTCCAGCACGCCGAACGACGGCCCTACGACGCCGTCGCGGGAGGTCCGCAACAGCCTGCCCTCGACCAGATGCACCGAGGCCAGCAGCGACGCCGCGTCCGAGGCCGCCGCGATCCACGACGGCTCACCGAAGAACGCGCCCGCCTCGGCCAGCGCGGCGATCACCATGCCGTTCCAGGAGGCGACCACCTTGTCGTCCCGCCCCGGCTGCGGCCGCAGCGCGCGCTCCGCCAGCAGCGCGGCCCGCACCTCCTCCCCCGGCTCCGACACGAACCGCAGGGTCGACCTGCCGTCCTCGAAGTTCGGGTCAGGAGTCACCCCGAAGGCAGCGGCCGCCGAACCGAGCTCCTCGTACGACCACACGTACGTCAGGCCCTCGACGCCTTCGGTGTCCGCGTCCAGCGACGCCGCGAAGCCACCCTCGGCCGTCCGCAGGTCCCGCAGCAGGAACGTCACCGTGTCCCGCACGACCCGTTCATAACGCCCGGAACCCGTCAACCGCGTCAGGTGCGTGTAGAAGCGGAGCAGCAAAGCGTTGTCGTACAACATCTTCTCGAAGTGCGGCACCACCCACGACGCGTCGACGCTGTAGCGCGCGAACCCGCCGCCGAGCTGGTCGTAGAGCCCGCCGTCGGCCATCGCGTCCGCCGTCGCGGTCGCCATCGACACGGCCTCGACCGACCCGGTGCGTTCGTGGTGGCGCAACAGGAACTCCAGCGCCATCGACGGCGGGAACTTCGGCGCGCCACCGAACCCGCCGTTGCGCCGGTCGAACTCGCCGAGCAACGACACCACCGCGCCCGCCAGCACGTCGGCATCCACAGTGGACGGCGGCAACGGCGTGGCCTGGCGCGAGATCTCCTCCACCACAGCGGAGGCGGACTCCAGGATCTCGCCCGGCTGCGCGGCCCACGTCGCCGACACGGCCTCGACGAGCTGCCGGAACGACGGCATGCCCGGCCGGGGAGCCGGCGGGTAGTAGGTGCCCGCGTGGAACGGCCGCGCGTCGGGCGTGAGGAACACCGTCATCGGCCAGCCGCCGTGGCCGGTCATGGCCTGCGTGACCTCCATGTACACGGCGTCGACGTCTGGACGTTCCTCGCGATCCACCTTCACCGACACGAAGTTCGCGTTCAGGAACGCGGCGACTTCATCGTCCTCGAACGACTCGTGCGCCATCACGTGGCACCAGTGGCACGCCGCGTACCCGACGGACAGCAGCACCGGCACATCTCGCCGTCGCGCCTCCTCGAACGCCTCCTCGGTCCAGGGCCACCAGTCGACCGGGTTGTCCGCGTGCTGCAGCAGGTAAGGGCTGGTCGCGTCCGCAAGCCGGTTCGTCATGCGAACCACACTAAATGAGCAGCGCAAAGGCCGACTGTCGATCAGACTCGACCTCGTGTTGCTCACCATGACCACGACGCACCAGCCGGCGACCGATCTCGGCCACCTGCTGCACAAGCATCCCGACCGGGCTCAGTCCTTCACGACGAGCTCGGGCACCGCGCACGTCTTCTACCCGAAGGCGACGAACGAGGAATGCACGGTCGCCCTCCTCCTGGAGGTCGACCCCATCGCGCTCGTTCGAGGTCCCGGCAGCACGCTCACCCAATACGTCAACGACAGGCCGTACGCGGCCGGGTCGTTGCTCACCGTCGCGCTCGGCAGCGTGTTCCGCACGGCCATGAACGGCCGCAGCGACAGCTACCCCGAGCTGGCCGCGACGCCGATCCCGCTGGTCGTCCGCGTCCCCGCGCTGCCCCACCGGCTCGCGGAGCGTCTCTTCACGCCCCTGGGCTGGGAGGTGACGGTCACCGAGCACGGCGACTCGCGCTTCGGCGACGTCACGCTGAGCGGCACCGTGCGGCTCAGCGACGCCCTGAAGCACCTCTACGTGCTGCTGCCCGTGCTCGACGGCGGCAAGCACTACTGGGTCGCGGCTGACGAGGTCGACAAGCTGCTCAAGGCCGGTGACGGCTGGCTTTCGCAGCACCCGGACAAGGAGCTGATCACCACCCGCTACCTGGCGCGCAAGCGTCCGTTGATCACCTCCGCCCTGGAACGCCTCGCGGACGTCGCCGAGGTCGAGCCCGAAGAGCTCGACAACGCGCTGGCCGAGCCGAAGATCTCCCTTGCCGTGCAGCGCAAGGAGGCCGTGATCGCGGCGTTGAAGGAGGCCCGGGCCAAGCGCGTGCTCGACCTCGGCTGCGGTGGCGGGGCGTTGTTGCGCGCGCTCGTGAACGAGCCCGAGTTCACCGAGATCCACGGTGTCGACGTGTCCGCGAAGGCGTTGCAGGAGGCGGCCCGCAAGCTGCACCTCGACCGCATGGGCGAGCGTCAGCGCGAGCGGATCACGTTGCGGCAGTCGGCTTTGACGTACGCGGACCCCGAGCTCGCCGGCTACGACGCGGCGGTGCTGATGGAGGTCGTCGAGCACGTCGACCCGTCGCGCCTGCCCGCGCTCGAGCACTCGGTCTTCACCGTGGCCCGGCCGGCGACCGTGCTGGTCACCACGCCGAACGTCGAGTACAACGTGCTGTTCGAGACGTTGCCGGAGGGCCAGATGCGCCATTCGGACCACCGTTTCGAATGGACCCGCGCCGAGTTCGAGGCGTGGGCGGGCGGCGTCGCGAGCCGCCGCGGTTACGCCGTGCGATTCGTGCCGATCGGACCGGAGGACGCCGAACGCGGCGCGCCGACCCAGATGGCCGTTTTCAGCTTGGGGGAAGAGAACTGATGGAGCTGAAGATCCCCGACCTGTGCCTGGTGGTGCTGGTCGGCGCCTCCGGTTCGGGCAAGTCGACGTTCGCGCGCAAGCACTTCCTGCCCACGCAGGTGCTGTCGAGCGACTACTTCCGCGGGCTCGTGTCCGACGACGAGAACGACCAGTCGGCGTCCGCGGCCGCGTTCGACGTGCTGCACCACGTGGCGTCCAAGCGGCTGGAGGCCGGTCGCGTCACCGTGATCGACGCGACCAACGTGCAGCCGCAGGACCGCGCCCAGCTGGTCGCGCTCGCGCGCAAGGCGAACGTGCTGCCGGTCGCGATCGTGCTCGACACCCCCACCGAGGTGTGCCTGGCGCGCAACGCGCAGCGACCTGACCGCGACTTCGGCGCGCACGTCGTCAAGCGGCACCGGGCGGCGTTGCGGCGCTCGCTGAAGTTCCTCGGCAAGGAGGGCTTCAAGCGCGTCCACGTGCTGCGTTCGGCGTCCGATGTGGACAGCTCGACGATCGTGTACGAGCGCCTGCTCAACGACCTCAGGCACGAGACCGGACCGTTCGACGTGTTCGGCGACGTGCACGGGTGCCGCGCGGAGCTGGAGGAGCTGCTCACCGAGCTCGGCTACGGCCTGGTGCGGGACGACGAGGGCCGCGCGGTGGACGCGGTCCCGCCGGGTGACCGCAAGGCCGTGTTCGTCGGCGACCTGGTCGACCGCGGCCCGGACACTCCCGGCGTGCTGCGCCTCGTGATGGGCATGGTCGCGAACGGCCATGCCCTGAGCGTGCGCGGAAACCACGAGGAGAAGCTCGTCCGGGCCATGCGCGGCCACAAGGTGACGGTCCGGCACGGGCTGGAGAAGTCGCTGGAGCAGTTCGCGCACGAGCCGGAGGAGTTCCGCCTCGCCGCGACGAAGTTCTGCGACGGCCTGGTCGCGCATTACGTGCTGGACGGCGGAAACCTCGTCGTGGCGCACGCCGGCCTGCCCGAGCGCTACCACGGCCGTGCGTCCGCGAAGGTCCGCAGTTTCGCCCTGTACGGCGACACGACCGGCGAGACCGATGCGCACGGACTGCCCGTGCGCCTGCCGTGGGCGAACGACTACCGCGGCTCGGCGATGGTGCTGTACGGGCACGTCCTGACGCCCGAGGCCGAGTGGATCAACAACACCATGTGCCTGGAGACGGGCGTGGTGTTCGGCGGCAAGCTGACCGCGTTGCGCTACCCGGAGAAGGAGCTCGTCTCCGTCAAGGCGCATCAGACCTGGTACGAGAACGACGCGCCGTTCCCGCCGAAGGCCGTCGGACGCGCGCCGGACGTGCTGGCGTTGAGCGACGTCACGGGGACGCGCCGGGTCGACACGTCGTTGATCGGTGCCGTGACGATCCGCGCGGAGCAGTCCGCTTCGGCGCTGGAGGTCATGAGCCGGTTCGCGATCGACCCGCACGAGCTGCTGTACCTGCCGCCGACGATGGCGCCTGTGGCGACCTCGCAGCGCGACGACGTGCTGGAGCACCCGGAGGAGGCCTTCGCGGAGTACCGCGCCGCGCGCGTCGGGCAGGTGATCTGCGAGGAGAAGCACATGGGCTCCCGCGCGGTGCTGCTGGTGCGGAAGGCCGGCGGCGCGATCTACACGCGCACCGGCCGTGCGTTCTTCGACGGCGCGCTCGGCTCGGAACTGCTCGATCGCGTGCGTTCGGCGTGTGCCGGGCTGTTCGAGGAGTTCGCCACGGACTGGCTGCTCCTCGACGCCGAGCTGATGCCGTGGAACGCCAAGGCCTCCGGGCTGATCCGCGAGCAGTACGCGGCGGTCGGCGCGGCGGCCGGTGGTGCGCTGCCGGTCGCGGTCGAGGCCTTGTCCGCGGCTGCGGCACGGGGTGTCGACGTCGGCTCGTTGCTGGCACGCACCACCCAGCGAGCCGCGAACGCCGAGGCGTACAGCGCCGCCTACGAGCGGTACTGCTGGCCGGTGGACGGACTGGAGGGCGTGCGGATCGCGCCGTTCCAGCTGCTGGCGGCCGAGGGGCGGACGTTCCACGACCGTTCGCACCTGTGGCACCTGGAGACGTTGGGGCGGCTGGAGGGCCCGCTGTTCCAGCAGACCCGGCACCTCGTGGTCGACGTCGACGACCCCGCGCAGGTCGCCGCGGGCGTGAAGTGGTGGGAGGAGCTGACCGCGGACGGCGGTGAGGGCATGGTCGTGAAGCCGCTGGCGAACACCGGCGGACGCTGCCAGCCCGGCGTGAAGGTGCGCGGACGCGAGTACCTGCGGATCATCTACGGCCCGGACTACACCTCGCCCGAGAACCTCTCGCGGCTGCGCAAGCGTTCGCTGGGACGCAAGCGCGGACTGGCGCTGCGCGAGCACGCCCTGGGCATCGAGGCCCTGGAACGTCTCGTGCGCGGCGAACCCCTGTGGCGGGTGCACGAGTGCGTCTTCGGCGTGCTCGCGCTCGAGTCGGAACCGGTGGACCCACGACTGTGATCCTCGAAGCCGTGATCGGCTCGCACGCCTACGGCCTGGCGAGCGATGAGTCCGATGTAGACAGACGCGGGGTGTTCGTCGCGCCCACGGAGGCGTTCTGGCGCCTGGAGAAACCCCCGACCTCGGTCGAGGGACCGGACCCGGAGCAGCTCAGCTGGGAGGTCGAGCACTTCTGCAAGCTGGGCCTGAAGTCGAACCCGACGGTGCTCGAGACTCTGGTGAGCCCGCTGGTGGAGATCAGCACACCGCTGGGAGAGGAACTGCGGGACCTGCTGCCCGCGTTCCTCTCGCAGTACGCCGTGCGCGCGTTCACCCGGGCAACGGAGATGCAGCTGTCGCGCGCGGGCCGCAATCTCAAGCCCAAACAGCTCATGCACGTGGTGCGATTGAGGTTGGTGGGTCTGAATCTGATCCGCACGGGCGTCTACGACATCCGCGCGGACCGCTCACTCTTGAAGATCCGCGACGGCTCGATGGACTGGGACGAGGCGGTGGCGTGGGCCCACCGGCTCGGTGACGAGATCTCGGTGGCGGACGGACCGCTGCCCGAGGAGCCCGACCGGGCGAGGGTCGAGGACTGGTTGGTGTCGGTGCGCAGGAGGATGTTGTGAGCTACGAGGTACCCGACCTGAGCGCGGTGGTCGCAGAGCAGTCGCACGACCTGCTGTTCGCGACCGTGTCCGGCGCACACCTGTACGGCTTCCCGTCGCGCGACTCCGACGTGGACCTCCGCGGCGTGCACGTGCTGCCGCTGGCCGAGATCCTCGGTCTGCGGCACGGCCCGGAGACCAAGGAGCGCATGTGGGTGCGCGACGGGGTCGAGATCGACCTGGTGACGCACGACGTGCAGAAGTTCTGCCGGCTCCTGACCCGGCCCAACGGGTACGTGCTGGAGCAGTTGCTCTCGCCGCTCGTCGTGCACACGACAGAGGCGCACCGGAAGCTGTCCGCCCTCGCCGCGGGGTGTCTGACCTCACGGCACGGGCACCACTACCGGGGCTTCGCCGTCACGCAGTGGCGACTGTTCGAGAAGACCGCCGAGATCAAGCCGCTGCTCTACACGTTCCGCGCGCTGCTGACCGGCGTGCACCTGCTGCGCACGGGCGAGGTGAACGCGCACCTGCCGACGTTGCTGGAGAAGCTCGACGGCCCCGACTACCTGCCGGAACTCATCGAGGCCAAGATCCTCGGCGAGCACCGCGCGCTGGCCGGGGTGCCGGACAGGCCCACGCCCGAACGGCTGGAGGCGGACCTCGAGCACTGGCACGAGGAGCTGCGGCGGGCGCGGGAGACCAGCGACCTGCCGCTGGAGCCGCCGGCCTTCGAGGAGGTCCACGACTTCGTGGTGGAGCTCCGGAGCCGCTAGTCCTTCTTCGACGTGTCCGAAGGCTCGGCCGGGGCTTCCTTGGAAGCCTCGGCCGGCTCGTCGAACGAAGCCGGCAAGCCCTTGATGTGCTTGTTCATCGACTTGACGAGGAAGAACACAGCGATGAAGAACACGATCAGCAGAACGAGGCCGACCGGCGAGGACTTGCCGAAGTCCTCGCCCTGGCCACCCTTGTCGTTGCCGTCGTTCGTGTTCGACGGCTGCACGGCGACCAGGGCCACCGTGCTGCCGAGGGAGAAGTCTGGGGAGAGCACCCCTAGACCTTAACTCCGGCGAACAGGTCGTTCTCGGGCAGCGTCGAGTCCACCTGCGAGCGGACGAGTTCGTACTCCTCCGTCGGCCAGATCTCGCGCTGCAGTTCCATCGGGATGCCGAACCAGCGGCTGGTCGGGTCGATCTGGGTGGCGTGGGCCTTGAGAGCCTCGTCTCGGACGTCGAAGTAGTCCGCGCACTCGACCTGGGTCGTCACGCGGTCCATGACGTCCGGGCGGTCGGAGTTCCAGTTCGCCAGCCACTCGGCGTACGGGGACTCCATGCCGCGGGCTTCCATGGCCTCGTGGAACGCGAGGATCTTGGCCCGCGAGAAGCCGTGGCCGTAGTAGACCTTCTGCGTTTCCCAGGCCTCGCCCAGCTCCGGCATGAACGAGGCGTCGGCGGCCGCGTCGAGGGCCGCCATCGAGATCTCGTGCGTGCGGATGTGGTCCGGGTGCGGGTAGCCGCCGTTCTCGTCGTAGGTGACGACGACGTGCGGGCGGAAGTCTCGGATGGCCTCGACCAGGGACGGCACCGACTCCTCCAGCGGCACGAGGGCGAAGCAGCCCTCGGGCAGTGGCGGCAGCGGGTCGCCCTCGGGCAGACCCGAGTCCTTGAAGCCCAGCCAGCGGTGCTGGATGCCGAGGATCTTGGCCGCGTTGGCCATCTCCTCGCGGCGGACCTCGATGATGTTCTCGAGCACGTCCGGCTTGTCCATCGCCGGGTTGAGGATGCTGCCCGCGCCGCCGTCGGTACAGGTCACGACCATCACGTCGTGCCCTTCGGCGATGTAGCGAGCCATCGAGGCCGCGCCCTTGCTCGACTCGTCGTCGGGATGTGCGTGAACTGCCATAAGGCGCAGCTTGTCGGCCATGACCCCCGTGGTCCTCCTGTGTGAACGGTCCTGCGACACTCATCAACTGAACGTCGGGCACCATTGTTCCCCAGAGCCGGAGGAGGGCGCGGACAAGTGGCACAGCGCGTGCTCCCCGAGGGGCGCTACAGCAAACAGAGCCGCAAGCCGCTGGCCACGTGGGCGCGCTGGGCATTACTCGCTGTAGCTGTCGCGGTAGGTGCCGTCATCGCCTTCGTCGGTTACCGAAATCTCGGTACAAAGCCGATCGAGGCGAAGCAGACCGCGTTCATCCTCCTCGGCGACGACCAGGTGAAGGTCAGTTTCGAGGTTTCTCGCGATCAACCAGAGCGTGCCGCTGTCTGCATCATTCGGGCCCGGTCCAAGGACGGGGACGAAGCGGGCAGGCGCGAGGTTCTGGTTCCGCCGGGAAATGACGTCGTCGTCGAGACAACAGTTCTCCGCACTTCGAAACCGCCGGTCACCGGCGAGGTGTTCGGGTGCTCCTACCAGGTTCCCGCCTACTTGTCCACGAGCTAGCGGCCAAGCGGGTGATCTGCGGTTTAAACGGCGAGATGGGGAACAAATCGCCGTCGCTGAACGTTGTCTGCGTGTTACTATTGCCGCTCAAGCACGGCCCCGGCGCGGGCCGTGTTTTTCCGTTCCGAGCCCCAGGCCCGGGAACTATCTGGTGCACACGCATGTACCAGAGCAAGACGAGGAGTTGGTGACCGTGAGCGACACCCAGGTGACCTGGCTGACCCAGGAGGCCTACGACCGGCTCAAGGCTGAGCTGGACGAACTGATCGCGTACCGCCCGGTCATGGCTGCCGAGATCAACGCCCGTCGCGAAGAGGGCGACCTCCGCGAGAACGGCGGCTACCACGCGGCTCGCGAGGAGCAGGGCAAGCAGGAGGCGCGCATCCGCCAGCTGCACGAGCTGCTCCAGGCCGCGAAGGTCGGCGAGGCTCCCACCACGAAGGGTGTCGCGGCACCGGGCACGGTGCTCACGATCCGCTACGACGGGGACGACGAGACGGAGACCTTCCTGCTCGCGACCCGTGAAGAGGGCGCGCACGGCGAGATGGAGGTCTACTCCCCGCTGTCGCCGCTCGGCAAGGCCCTGAACGGCGCGAAGGACGGCGAGACGGTCTCGTACGAGCTGCCCAACGGCAAGCAGCAGAAGGTCACGCTGATCTCCGCCGTTCCGTACCAGGCGTAGTCACACCACCCAAAAACGTGCGAAAGGCCGGTCACTTCGGTGGCCGGCCTTTCACGCGTTCCAGCAAGGGCCGCACGCGTGGGGGCACGGGCGTCGACAGGGCGATCGACGTCGACAGCCGCCGGACGTGGGGCACGTCGACGATGTGATCGACAACGCGCTGCAGGTCCGCGTTGGACCTCGCGACCATCCGCACGAACAAGTCCCCCTGGCCCGTCGTCGCGTGCACCTCGCACACCTCGCTGATCGCGGCCAGCCCCTCACACACCTCGGCACGGCGCCCCTGCGCGATCTCGACCGTCGCGAACGCCGTCAGCCCGTACCCCATCGCCCCGAGGTCGAGCGCCGGCGGGAAACCGGTGAGCACGCCCCTGTCGGTCAATCGATCCAGCCGGGCCTGCACCGTTCCCCGTGCGACGCCGAGCCGGCGGGAGCATTCGAGGACGCCGAGACGGGGCTCGTCTGTCAAGAGCAGGAGCAGCTTCGCGTCGAGTTCGTCGACGGGCTGGTCAGAGTGCTCACTCTGCTGGTCCGAAGGCATAGATCACTGTACAAAATGCCCTGAGAAATCGCTGACTGTTGCTCACCCTGTTAGGTCGAATCATGCTGATGGACATGACTCAGCAGCTTGACGACGTGAGCTACGACCAGCTCCGGCAGCTCGTGGGGTTGGTCGACTACGACGCGACCAAGGACCCCTTCCCCGTGCGCGCCATGGACGCCGTGGTGTTCGTCGCGGGCAACGCCACGCAGACCGCGTGGCTCTACCAGGTGGCGTTCGGCATGGAGCTCGTGGCCTACGCGGGCCCCGAGACCGGCCAGCGCAGCCACAAGTCGTTCGTGCTGAAGTCGGGCTCGGCCCGCTTCGTGATCAACGGCGGCGTCACGCCCGGTTCCGAGCTCCTCGACCACCACCGCCGCCACGGTGACGGCGTCGTCGACCTGGCACTGGAGGTCGGCGACGTCGACCAGTGCATCAAGCACGCCCGCGAGCAGGGCGCCACGGTTCTCGAAGAGCCGCACGACGTGTCCGACGAGCACGGCACGGTGCGTCTCGCGGCCATCGCGACGTACGGCGAGACCCGCCACACGCTCGTGGACCGCACCAAGTACAACGGCGTCTACCTGCCCGGTTACGTCGCCCGCACCTCGTCGGTGAAGCGTCCGGAAGGTGCTCCGAAGCGCCTGTTCCAGGCCGTCGACCACTGCGTCGGCAACGTCGAGCTCGGCAAGATGGACTACTGGGTCGAGTGGTACAACCGCGTCATGGGCTTCGTGAACATGGCGGAGTTCATCGGCGACGACATCGCCACGGACTACTCGGCGCTCATGTCGAAGGTCGTCTCCAACGGCAACCACCGCGTCAAGTTCCCGCTGAACGAGCCGGCGATCGCGAAGAAGAAGTCGCAGATCGACGAGTACCTCGAGTTCTACGAGGGCGCGGGCGTCCAGCACATCGCGCTGGCGACCAACGACATCATCTCGACCGTCACGGCCATGCGCGACGCGGGTGTCGAGTTCCTGGAGACCCCGGACTCGTACTACGACGACCCGGAGCTGCGTGCCCGCATCGGCGAGGTCCGCGTCCCGATCGAGGTCCTCAAGGAGCACCGCATCCTGGTCGACCGCGACGAGGACGGCTACCTGCTGCAGATCTTCACGAAGCCGATCGGTGACCGCCCCACGGTCTTCTACGAGATGATCGAACGCCACGGCTCGCTGGGCTTCGGCAAGGGCAACTTCAAGGCTCTCTTCGAGGCGATCGAGCGCGAACAGGAGCGACGCGGCAACCTCTAGTGGTGAGCGTGGATGCGCCGCCGACGTGCCGAGTGACGCCACTCGTGGCGTTCCCCCGGTAGGCTGCCTTACGGGGGACTCACATCGGGTGGAGGTGGCATGGCATTCGCGCGACGCGTGGCCGCGGTGATTCCGCTGGTCGGGGCCGTGACCACGGCTGCGGCGCTGACCGGCGCCGCTTTCCTGACCGTGGCGCACGCGGGTTGTGACGAGGCCGGCCGCTTCGTCCGCACCGGCGAGACGATCCAGTTCGTCGGCGGCTGCGTGAACGGCGCGGACCTGCCGGCGGCGCCCACGGCCGAGGTCGAGAACGTGGACAGGTTCGGCTCGAAGAAGCCTTGATCAACGCGGAAGGCCCCCTCCCAGCACGGGAGGGGGCCTTCGGCGTGTTCGGACCGAACTCAGCCCAGGGCCTCGATCAGGTCGGCCACCAGGTCGTCACCGGACTCGATGCCCACCGACACCCGCACCAGGTCCGCGGGCACCTCCAGCAGCGAGCCGGACGTCGACGCGTGCGTCATCTTGCCGGGGTGCTCGATCAGCGACTCGACGCCGCCCAGCGACTCCGCGAGCAGGAACAGCTTGGTGCGGGCGCACACCTCGAGCGCCGCCTCCTCGCCGCCCTCGACGATGAACGACACCATGCCGCCGAACCGGCTCATCTGCTTGGCCGCCACCGCGTGGCCGGGGTGCGACTCCAGGCCGGGGTAGATGACCTTCTTGACCTTCGGGTGCCGGGTCAGGGCGTCGGCCACGAGCTCGGCGTTGTCCGAGTGCTTGGCCATGCGCAGCTCGAGCGTCTTGATGCCGCGCAGCGTCAGGTAGGCGTCGAACGGGCCGGGAACGGCACCGGCGCCGTTCTGCAGGAACGCGAACGCCGCGTCCAGCTCCTCGTCGGAGGTGATCAGTGCGCCGCCGACGACGTCGGAGTGGCCGCCGATGTACTTGGTCGTCGAGTGCAGGACGACGTCCGCGCCGAGCTCCAGCGGGGTCTGCAGGGCGGGCGACGCGAAGGTGTTGTCCACGACCAGCCGAGCGCCGGCGCCGTGCGCGACCGAGGCGATGGCCGCGATGTCACCGATGTTCAGCAACGGGTTGGTGGGCGTCTCGATCCACACGAGCTTCGTCTCGGGACGGATGGCCGCGCGGATGGCGTCGACGTCGGAGACGGGGGCGGGCGAGTGGGTGACGCCCCACTGCGAGAAGACCTTGTCGATCAGCCGGAAGGTGCCGCCGTAGGCGTCGTTCGGGATGACGATGTGGTCGCCCGGCTTGAGGAACGTGCGCAGCGCGGCGTCGGTCGCACCCATGCCGGAGGAGAACGCACGGCCGTAACGGCCGCGTTCGAGGGACGCGAGGCACGTCTCCAGTGCGCGGCGGGTCGGGTTGCCGGTGCGGGAGTACTCGAAGCCCTCACGCAGACCGCCGACGCCGTCCTGGGCGTACGTGGAGGTCGCGTAGATGGGGACGTTCACCGCACCCGTGGTCGGGTCCGGGTCCTGACCGGCGTGGATCGCCCTGGTGGCGAAGCCGTATGGGGTGCTCATGTCCGAAGGGTACTCACCCGTCTGGCGGTCGACGGCGTGAGTCCACGAGGTGAACACCCCTGGACATGACACAGCCCCCGGCCACCAGGAGGTGATCGGGGGCTGCGCCGAAGGCTTTACCAGCCCTGCTGCTGACCGCCGTAGCCCTGCTGCGGGGGCTGGCCGTAGCCACCCTGCTGCGGGGGCTGCTGCTGCGGGTAGCCACCGGTGCCCGGCTGCTGCGGGTAACCGCCGGTGCCGCCGCCGTACGGCGAGGCCGTCTCCGGGGCGTTGATCACGATGGTCTTCATGATCTTGTCGGCCCAGGTCTGCTTCTTCGGCTCCCACAGGGGGGCGAGGAAGCCCGCGTAGCACGGGATGCCGTCGACGACGTGGCACAGCTGGCGCACGAACGTCGTACCGGCGCCGAGCGGCTGCATGGTCTCCTCGGAGACCAGCTTGATCTTGGCGATCTTCTTGCCGATCGTCTGGCCCGTCTGACCCTGGCGGATGATGACGTTCCAGATGAAGAAGCCGGCGAGGCCGAGCCACAGGACGAGGCCGACGATGCCGAAGATGCCCGCCGTCGTGGGGTCACCGGTCGACGCGCCGACGATGCCCAGCACGAGCACGATGCCGTAGACCACGATCACCGGGCCGAGGACGTCGATCAGGTAGCCGATGAACCGCTGGCCCCACTCGGCGTAGCCGGTGGGAGGCGGCGGGGCCATGCCGTAGGCGGGCTGGCCGTATCCACCGGGCTGACCGTAGGCCTGCTGCTGCGGCTGGCCGTACGGGCTCGACTGCGGCGCGCCGTAGGGCTGCTGCGGCTGGCCGTAGGGCTGTTGCTGCTGCGGCTGCCCGTACGGGTTGGACTGCGGAGCGCCGTAAGGCTGCTGCTGCGGAGCACCGTAGGGCTGCTGCGGGGCGCCGTAGGGCGGCGGCTGCTGAGCGGGGAACCCGCCCGAGCCGGGGCCCTGTGCCGGGAAGCCACCCGAAGCGGGAGGCACCTGCCCGGGGCTGACGACCTGGGTGGCGTCCGCGTTCTGCTGCGGTGCGGCAGGAGCCTGACCAGGCGAGACGACCTGCGTCGCGTCCGGGTTGGGGTTCGCCGCTGACGGCTGGCCACCTCCCGGGACGATCTGCGTTGCGTCCGCGTTGGGCTCCTGCGGCTGACCGCCGAACGGATTTCCTGGCGGCTGCGGAGCGTTCATCCGGTTTCCAACCCCCTTGGCTGGGCCGTGTACGAGTGAGACAGGTGTTGATCTGGGGCGTCACGCTATCGGACGCACCGGCTTCTACGCTCAGCGACCAGCCAAGAACCCCAGAATGTCCTGTCGAGTTACGACACCGGCAGGCTTCCCGTCCTCCAGGACGAGGGCCGCGTCGGCGTGCGACAGGGCGTTCATGGCGATGCCGACCGGCTCGCCGGCGCCGAGCGTCGGCAGCGGCGGCGACATGTGCTTGTCGAGGCGGTCGGAGAGCTGGGCCTTGCCGGTGAACAGCGCGTCGAGCAGGTCGCGCTCGTTGACGGCGCCGGCGACCTCGGCCGCCATGACCGGCGGTTCGGCGTTGACGACGGGCATCTGCGAGACGCCGAACTCGCGCAGGATCGCGACGGCGTCACCCACGGTCTCGTTGGGGTGCGCGTGCACGAGGTCGGGGAGCATGCCGCCCTTGCGGCGCAGCACGTCGCCGACGGTCGCGCCGGTGGAGTCGGGCGGCAGGAAGCCGTAGGACGCCATCCAGCGGTCGTTGAAGACCTTGGACAGGTAGCCGCGGCCGCCGTCCGGGAGGATCACGACGACGACGGCGTCCTCGGGCAGGTCCTTCGCGATGCGCAGCGCGGCGGCGGCCGCCATGCCGCAGGAACCGCCGACGAGCAGGCCTTCCTCGCGGGCGAGGCGGCGGGTGATGTCGAACGAGTCGGCGTCGGAGACCTCGACGATCTGGTCGGCGACGGTCTTGTCGTAGGCCTCGGGCCAGAAGTCCTCGCCGACGCCCTCGACCAGGTACGGGCGGCCGGTGCCGCCGGAGTAGACGGAGCCCTCCGGGTCCGCGCCGATGACCTTCACGGCGCCGTCCGAGACGTCCTTGAGGTAGCGGCCGGTGCCGGAGATCGTGCCGCCGGTGCCGACGCCCGCGACGAAGTGCGTGATCCTGCCTTCGGTCTGGCGCCAGATCTCGGGGCCGGTCTGGTGGTAGTGGCTCGCCGGGTTCTCCGGGTTGGAGTACTGGTTCGGCTTCCACGCGCCGGGGATCTCGCGGACGAGCCGGTCGGACACGTTGTAGTAGGAGTCCGGGTGCTCGGGCGCGACGGCGGTCGGGCACACCACGACCTCGGCGCCGTAGGCCTTGAGGACGTTGCGCTTGTCCTCGCTGACCTTGTCCGGGCACACGAAGACGCACTTGTAGCCCCGGCGCTGGGCGACGAGCGCGAGCCCGACGCCGGTGTTGCCCGAGGTCGGCTCGACGATCGTGCCGCCGGGCCGCAGCTCACCGGACTTCTCGGCGGCTTCGACCATCCGCAACGCGATGCGGTCCTTCACGCTGCCACCGGGGTTCAGGTACTCGACCTTGGCCAGCACCGTGGCTTTGATCCCCGTGGTCAGGGAGTTGAGCTTGACCAGCGGCGTGTTGCCGACCAGATCGACGACGTGTTCGACGTACTCCACCGGTATCTACTCCCCTGCTCCCACTCTCCGAGATAGCGGGACGAAGCGTAGCTCTAGTGGCTGCGGAGGTTGATTCGAACGGCGGCGCCCACGATTCCACGGGAGAGGGGTGGTGCGGATGCTGGGACTCAGGACGCTGCGTGCGGTGGCGATGACCGCCATGACCGTCGGCGGGCTGTCGGGTGCTCTCGTCGGCCTGCTCACTGAGCAGGGACGACGTGCCAGGGTGGCCATCGGCGTGCTGGAGCACCTCTGGCCCGCGCCGGACGGCGTGTACCTCGACGACGGCGGTGATCCGCTGCGGCTGGCGGTGCTCGGCGACTCGATGGCGGTGGGGGTCGGTGTGACCCATCCCTCGCAGATGCCGGGCGTGTTGCTGGCCGAGGCGCTGGCCGAGGAGGCCGGACGGCCGGTGCGGCTGTCGACGTACGCCATCAGCGGCTCGACCACGCGTGACCTGGTGCCGCAGGTCGACGCGGCCGTGCGGGACGAGCCCCAGGTCGCGTTGATCATCATCGGCGCGAACGACGTGACGTCGCGGATGGGGCCGGCCGAGTCGGGCCGGTTGCTGGCCGAGCAGGTGCGCAAGCTGCGCGCGATCGGCTGCGGTGTCGTCGTCGGCACGTGCCCCGACCTGGGGATCGTGCGGCCGATCCCGCAGCCGCTGCGGATGGTCGGGCACCAGTACAGCCTGCGTCTCGCGGCCGCACAGACCGCCGCCGTGCGCCGGGAGGGCGGCGTGCCGGTGTCGTTGGCGAACCTGCTGGCGCCGGAGTTCATGGCGCGGCACGTCGACATGTTCAGCTCGGACCGCTTCCACCCCAGCGCCGTCGGCTACGAGGCCGCGGCGGGCGTGCTGCTGGCGCCGTTGTGCCAGGTGGCGGGGCTGTGGCCGGGCTGGGTCGCGCCGGTGCTGCCGTTGCGGTCCGCGGCTGCCCTGGCCGCGCGACCGTCTCGCGTGCCGGCGTGGCTGCAGAAGCGGCACGCCTGAGTTTCGGAAATCCTCGTCACTCGCGCTGGCCGGGGTGAGCGGCCGTTAACTAGGCTCGACGGCAACCTTGACTCTCAACGAGGAGTTTCGTGATGCCTGAGGCCGTGATCGTCTCCGCCGCCCGCTCCCCCATCGGCCGTGCGGGCAAGGGCTCGCTGAAGGACGTTCGGCCCGACGACCTGGTGGCGCGGATGATCCGCGCGGCACTGGACAAGGTGCCGCAGCTCGACCCCGCGCAGATCGACGACCTGATGCTCGGCTGCGGCCTGCCCGGCGGCGAGCAGGGCTTCAACATGGCGCGCATCGTCTCCGTGCTGCTGGGCTACGACAACCTGCCCGGCACGACCGTGACGCGCTACTGCGCCTCTTCGCTGCAGACCACGCGCATGGCCCTGCACGCCATCAAGGCGGGCGAGGGCGACGTCTTCATCTCCGCCGGTGTCGAGACGGTGTCGCGGTTCGCCAAGGGCAGCTCCGACTCGTGGCCGGACACGCACAACCCGCTGTTCGGCGAGGCCGAGGCGCGCACCGCGTCCGTCGCCGCGTCGGGCGCCTCGGAGTGGCTCGACCCGCGTTCGGTCGACGTCGTGCCGGACGTCTACATCCCGATGGGCCAGACCGCCGAGAACCTGGCCCTGCTCAAGGGGATCTCGCGTCAGGAGATGGACGAGTTCGGCGTCCGCTCGCAGAACCTCGCCGAGAAGGCCATCGCCGACGGCTTCTGGGCCCGTGAGATCACGCCGGTCACGCTGCCCGACGGCACCGTGGTCTCCGCGGACGACGGTCCGCGCGCCGGCGTCACCTACGAGGCGGTCTCCCAGCTCAAGCCCGTCTTCCGTCCCGACGGCCGCATCAACGCCGGCAACTGCTGCGCCCTCAACGACGGCGCCGCGGCCCTGGTGGTCATGTCCGACACGAAGGCCCGCGAGCTCGGCATCACGCCGCTGGCCCGCATCGTGTCGACCGGCGTCTCCGGCCTGTCGCCCGAGATCATGGGGCTCGGCCCGGTCGAGGCCTCGAAGCGCGCGCTGGCGCTCGCGGGTCTGTCGGTCTCCGACATCGACCTCGTGGAGATCAACGAGGCGTTCGCCGCGCAGGTCATCCCGTCCTACCAGGACCTCGGGATCGACCTCGACCGCCTGAACGTGAACGGCGGCGCCATCGCCGTGGGCCACCCGTTCGGCATGACGGGCGCGCGCATCACCACGACCCTGATCAACTCGCTGCAGTTCCACGACAAGCAGTTCGGTCTCGAGACCATGTGCGTGGGCGGCGGCCAGGGCATGGCGATGGTCATCGAGCGCCTGAGCTGACCTTTCGCTCAAGATCTGCAATTTGACGCTTGCAAGTAGCTCCGCTTCACCCGAACGGAGCTACTTGCAGGCCCCCTTTTCGCCGATGAGACAAACATCGCTCAATGGCGTCATCAGGCGAGGGGAAGTCCGTCCCTACCGATGAGCAAGGAGGGGTCGGACATGCCTTACGTGTGGTGGCACAGCGAATATGACCTGCAATGCCACGCTTTCTCTCTCGATCAAGCCAACGGGTCCCGCAGCTTTTACGAGGCCGTTTGTGAACATTCGGTTCCCGACGAACGGGTTTCGCGTGCCCAGGCGGGCGCGCTCTGCACGCCCTGCCTGATCAAGGTGGGCAGCGAACTGCCGGACGTGAGCTGGCGCGTCTAGCGCCTCCACATCCCGATCGAGCCCGGCGCGCTTTCCACGAAACCGTGTCGTGCGTACAGACGACGGCCGGGCGGATCGGCGAGCAGACTCACCAATGCGCCCGGTGAGGCTTCGCGCATCCGCGCGAGCAACGCGGTCATGATCGCGTCTCCGATGCCTTTGCGTTGGTGCTGTGGCAGCACCGCCATGTCGATGATGACGAAGTAGGTGCCGCCGTCACCGACCACTCGTCCCATGCCGACGATTTCACCTGATTCCACGTGAATGACGATCGCGCTGGTCCATGCGCCGGCGATGCCGATTTCGGCTTCTTCGCGAGTGCGCTCACTCAGGCCTGATTCTTTGCGCAGGCGCTGGTAGTCGTCGACGGTCGGCGATTCCATCTTCAAGCTGTATGCGTCGTCCACGCGGTCCAGCCTACGAACGCCGGAGGGGCGCCCCGCCGCAGCGGAACGCCCCTCCAGCACACCCGAAGCGTCAGTCCGAGTTGAAGTACGACAGCAGGCGCAGGATCTCGGTGTACAGCCACACCAGGGTGACCGTGAGACCGAACGCGATCTGCCACGCGAACTTGGCCGGCACGCCGGCGCGGATCGCCTGGTCCGCGGCGTCGAAGTCGATCAGGAAGCTGAACGCCGCGAGGCCGATGCAGACGAGGCTGAAGATGATCGCGATCGGCCCACCGGAGCGGAGGCCGAGGCCGCCGTCGGTGAAGAAGCTCATGATCAGGTTGAAGAGCATCAGGACGCCGACACCGATGATCGCGCCGACGATCCACTTGGTGAACTTCGGCGTGACGCGGATCGCGCCCGTCTTGTAGACCACGAGCATGCCGGCGAACACGCCGATCGTGCCGATGATCGCCTGGCCGATGATCACCACGCCCTGACCGGGGGTGCCGGTCATGCGGTCGACCATTCCGCCGATGATGCCGCTGAACGCGCCGAGGAAGATGCCCTCGAAGAACGCGTACGCGAGGACCAGCGGCGGGCTCGGGTTGCGCTTGAACGTGATGATCAGCGCGAGCACCAGGCCGATGATCGCGGCCGGGAACAGCAGGAACCATGCCTGCATGAGGTACGTGATGACGGCGGTCACGGCCACGACGGCCAGCGTGATGCCCGTCTTGGTGACGACGTCGTCGATCGTCATCGGCCGCTCGCTGGTCAGCGGCGGCGGCCCCTGCTGGTAGCCGGCCTGTTCTGGCTGGCCGAAGCCTGCGTAGCCCCCGTACCCGCCGCCGGTCGGCAGGTTACGGAAAGCCGGGTTGCTGCTCGAGCGCACCTGGTCCTCCTGTGGCGTTGCTTTACGCCGTCACTGGGTTCAACGAGCACGCTCGGTGCCATGTTCCCCATCGGTAAAGGCGACTTTACCCCCGACGACGATCACACGTGCGCAAATACTGCGCTAACTCCGGAGCGTAGTGAGATCACGGCGTGTCGCGGCGTGTCTTAGCCCATGCGAGTAAGCCCCGTCACATTCCGATCACGTTCACACCCAGAGTAGCGAGAGACTTCCCCCTCGTGGCGGCTTGTCCCCGGTGTGGGGGAACGAGAAGCTCCACGCGGGATCAAACCAGGTCAGAGGGGATCAAGATCTAAAATGGGCTGGAAACGTCTGGCTGCCGTGGCGATGGTCTCGGGGCTCGCGCTCCTGACCGTCCCCGCGACGGCGACAGCTGTCGGCGTCAAGGGAATCGGCCACAACGCGTCAGGGCTCCAGCCCAACGCCACACCCGGTAGTGAGTGGCACGGGTCGTACATCTGGCAGGACAAGCAGGTGTGGTGCGTGCAGTACGCACTGCCCGCGCCGGACAGCAACGTCGGCTACCAGCCCGGCGACGCCCTGCGCACCAAGGCGGGCAAGGACCTCGCCCCGGACGTCGCGGCGAACATCTCCTACCTGCTGCTGCGCTACTCCACGACGAAGTCGGCGGAGGAGGCCGCGGCCCTCGCGCACCTGCTGCACAGCTGGACGTCGGCGCCGGACGGCGCGGTGCGCCTCGACACGACCGACCCGAAGTACCTCGCCTACGACGCGCCCTTCTACGCCGCGCGCCTGCCGCAGCCCGTCCTGGACGCCGTCGCGCGCCTGAAGGCCGACGCCGAGGCCAACCGCGGGCCGTGGACGCTCACCGCGACCGCGCCGAAGGAACCGCTGATCATCGACACCGAGTCCACCTGGACCCTGTCGCTGGTGAAGGCGAACGACAAGGGCGTCACGAACGCCCCGATCAACTTCACGCTGACCGACGCGAAGCTGGCGGACGGCGCCACCAGCGGCACGGCCACCACGGGTGCCGACGGCAGCCCCGCCACCGTCAAGGTCATCTCCACCGGCCCGAAGCCGTCGATCGCGGCCGTCGCGGACTCCCCCGCAGACAAGCCGGTCGTGCACTTCCCGATCCAGACCGAGAACATGCAGCGCATGGTCACGACCGGTGGCGAGAAGAAGCTGAACGCCGCCGCGAACGGCACGGCCAAGACCGCTCCGGGCGCCGTGAAGATCACGAAGATCGACTCGGAGACGAAGAAGTCCATCCCGGGCGTCGCGCTGCGCGTCACGGCCAAGGGCCAGACGAAGGCCGCGAAGAAGCAGGACGACACGGACCTGGTCGGCACGGACGGCAAGCCGCTGGTGCTGCAGACCGGCCCGGACGGCACGGTCGAGATCCCGGACCTGCGCACCCCGCAGGAGATCTGCCTCGTCGAGGTGGCCGCTCCCAAGGGGTACGAGGAGTTCTTCGACCCGAAGGCGCCGCCGTCGGCGTGCGGCACGCTCGCGGCGGGTCAGACGCTGGCGCTGGAGATGGTGAACAAGCCGAACAAGCCGGTCGTGCCCAGCACGATCCCGGCCGGCGCGGACGGCCAGACGCCGGTGGCGACCGCGTCGTTCGACACGCAGCTCCGTCCGGGACTGATGCTGACGGTGGGTGGCCTGGTGCTGCTCGGCGCGGCGCTGGCAGGCTTCCTGGTGTGGCGCAGGCAGTGAGTCCCAAGGCTTTCCTGACCGGTGCGCTGGTGGCGGGTGTGGCCGCCGCCAGCGTGCTGGTCACCACGTCCGAGACCGAGGTCGTCGCCGGCCGCGCGGTCGCGGACGAGATCCCGGTGGTGGGTCCGGGGCCGGTGGCGGACAGCCTGAGCACCGGCCGCGGACCCGACCTCACCGGGCTGGTCGGCGGGGCGAACACGGCGAACGCCAGGCCCGTCGACCCGACGACACCGCCGCCGCAACAGCAGCAGCCCGCGCCACCCAAGGCCGGTCCGGGCTCCGTCCGCCTGCCCTCCGGGGGTTCGGCGACGCTGGTGCGCAAGGAGGTGAAGGACGGCGTGCTGCCGGTGCCGGACGGCATCGGCGAGGCGACGTGGTGGGGCACCGAGCTCGCGGCCGGCGAGGGCGCGACGGTGCTCGCCGGGCACGTCGACTGGAAGGGCGCGAAGGGCCCGTTCGCGGAGCTGTGGCAGGCGCAGAACGGCCGTGAGGTCGTCATCGCCGACAGCGCGGGCAAGGAGTTCCGGTTCCGCATCAAGCAGATCGAGACGATCCGCAAGGAGGAGCTCCCGGCGCGCGCCGTCGAGTTCTTCGGGCCGCGCGGGCCGCACCGGCTGGTGCTCGTCACCTGCGGCGGTACCTGGATCGGTGGTCAGCAGGGGTACGAGGCGAACCGAGTGGTCATCGCCGAACCCGTTCAGTAACCAATCCAGCACCTCACGCAACCCGTTCGGGTAATCAGTCGTCTCCTAAGGTGTGAAGCGGTGGGGATGGTTGACCACGGGCCTGGCTCTGGGGCTGGTTCTCGCGATGGTGATGACGCTGGGCTCTCAGAAGGACCCGGCGAACCAGGCGGACTCGGGCCCCCTGCCGATGGCACCGAGACTGCCCGCCCCCAAGGACGCGGGGCCGACGCCGACGGTGCCCGCGCCGACGCCCGAGCAGGTGGCGAAGCAGCCGTGGATGCACAAGCTCGCGCCCGGTGAGAAGCCGCCGCAGTTCGTGCTCTTCTCGTTCGACGGCGCGGTGTCGAAGAAGCACTGGGACAAGGTCCTGCCGATCGCGAAGGCCAAGAACGCGCACGTCACGGGCCTGCTGTCCGGCGTCTACATGCTGGCGGACCAGGACGGCGACCAGTACCAGCCGCCCGCGGGTCTCCAGCGCGGCAAGTCCGACATCGACTTCGGCGGCACCAGGCAGGACGTCATGTCCCGCATCGACTACCTGAACCAGGTGATCGCCGCCGGCCACGAGATCGGCACGCACTACAACGGCCACTTCTGCTCGAACGGCACGCAGCCCTCGGTCGACAAGTGGGACACCGCGGCCTGGAACGCGGAGCTGGCCCAGTTCAAGCAGATCGTCGACAGGTCCCGTGCCGCCGGGCTGAACCTACCCGCGGACGCCGTCCGGGGTGGACGGACGCCGTGCCTGGAAGGCAACTGGGACCAGGCTTTTCCCGCGATGGCCGCGAACGGGCTCGTCTACGACACGAGCAAGGTCGCGCTCGGCGTGCAGTGGCCGACCGTCCAGAACGGACTGTACGAGTTCCCGATGCCCGAGGTCCGCGTTCCCGGACTGGGCAAGCAGGTCGTCATGATGGACTTCAACCTCTGGTACTCGCTCAACCAGGCCAAGGAAGAACCCTGGCGTGCCGCCGACTTCGCGCAGATCGTGCTCCAAACCTACAAATCGGTGCACCAGGCCGCGTTGAACGGCAACCGCGCGCCGATCGTCGTCGGCAACCACTTCAACGAGTGGAACGGCGACGCGTTCTCGACGGCGATGGAGCAGTTCATGGAGTTCGTGTGCGACGAGCCGGAGACGGTGTGCGCCACCTACACCGAGGTGATCCAGTGGATGCAGCTGCAGGACCCGGCGGTGCTCGACCAGCTCCGCCGGATGCCCGCTGCTCGCAACTAGTGGTGTCTCGCGACCAAGTGGTGTGACTGTTAGCCGTCGGTGGAGATGATCCGGTCGTCGTTCGCGCCGGGTGAGCCGTTCGCGTCCTGGTTGGACGTGCCCAGCCACAGCGTGCCGTCCGGCGCCGGCGTCACCGCGCGCACGCGGCCGTAGCCCGTGAACACCGCCTGCGGGGTGCCGAGCGTGGTGCCGTTGACCGGGATCTTCCAGACGCGCTTGCCGGTGACCGCGCCGACGTACAGGGCGTTCTTGTAGAAGGCGATGCCGGTCGGTCCGGCCTGGCTCGTGGACCACGTCTTGACCGGGTTGGTCATGCCCGCGACAGAGCAGTTGCCCTCGCACGTCGGCCAGCCGTAGTTCTTGCCGGCCTCGATGCGGTTGACCTCGTCGGTCGTGTTGTTGCCGAACTCCGTGGCGTAGGCGGTGTTGCCGATCCACGTGATGCCCTGGACGTTGCGGTGGCCGATCGAGTAGACGACGCTGCCGGCGCGAGGGTTGCCGGCAGCGGGCCTGCCCGCGGCGTCGAAGCGGAGGACCTTGCCGCCCAACGAGTTCCAGTTCTGCGCGGTCGCGGTGTTCTGGCCGTCGCCCGTGGTGGCCCACAGGAAGCCGTCCGGACCCCACTCGAGGCCGCCGCCGTTGTGGTAGCGGTTCTTGGGGATCCCGGTGACGATCGGCTGCGGGGTGCCGCCGAGCTGCAGCTTGGCGACGCGGTTGTCGCTCGCCGTCGAGTAGTAGATGAAGACCGAGTTGTCGGTCGCGAAGCTCTTCGACACGGCGAGGCCGAGCAGACCGCCCTCACCGCCGGTCGTCTGGGCCTGTTCCACCGTGTCCAGCTCGGTCACCGTGGTGCCGCTGATCTTCTTGATCTTCCTGGTGTCCCGCTCGGTGAAGATGCCGCTGCCGTCCGGCAGGAACTCGATGTCCCAGGGGATGTCGAGCTTCGTGGCGAGTGTCCGTTCGGCGAGGACGGAGGGGTCGTCCTGCGCCGAGGCCGGCATGACGCAGAGGGACGCGGCCATGGCGGTGCAGGCTGCCGCGGCTGCGATACGACGAGCACGCATGTGCTCTCCTTCGGGTCCGCTCGTGGTTGTCTGCGGCGGCGGAGTTGCAGGGTGTGCTCACGCAATCACAGATCGCAGCACCCCGCAACAGTGGTCGGATGTCCCGGTATTCCCGGGTTTCACCTGGGCGAAACGAGACACCAACCGTCCGATGACTTTCGACAACTTCGTGGACGGTCTAGACCTTGACGGCCTGGAAGCCATACCGTGTGGGTCGCCGCCGCACCCCACGGAAAGCGCTTGCCAGCCCCTTCGGGCAGGCAGGCCCGACACCCGAGGAGTTGCGCATGAACGTTGCCGTCACCACGACCGAGACCAAGCTTCCCGAGGTCAGGCGCGAGTGGGTCAAGCCCGACTTCCGCGACTTCGAGACGCCGATGGAGGTCACCGCCTACGCGGCTCGCAGCTGACGTCAGGCATCGCGCCGGGGTTCCTGGCAGGCTGCCGGGAACCTCGGCCCCGCGCGCGTTCCGGAGGAGTTCTCGCCCATGACTGCCGTTGCCCCCGCGGAGTTCGTCGCCGAGCTTCGCGCCCTCGCGCCCCGGTACTGGGACACCCACCCGTTCCACCTGCGCATGCACGCCGGACAGCTGAGCAAGCACGAGCTGCAGGCGTGGGCCGCGAACCGCTGGTACTACCAGCGCTGCATCGCGCAGAAGGACGCCGCGATCCTCTCCAACTGCCCGTCGCCGGAGATCCGCCGCCAGTGGCGCGAGCGGATCGTCTGGCACGACGGCACCCAGCCGGGTGAAGGTGGTGCGGAGAACTGGATCCGGCTCGCGGAGGCCGTGGGGCTGACGCGGGAGGAGGTGCTCGACGAACGGCACGTGCTGCCCGGCACGCGGTTCGCCGTCGACGCCTACGTGAACTTCGCGCGCACCAAGCCGTGGGTCGAGGCGATCGCCTCCGGGCTCACCGAGATGTTCTCGGGTGCGTTGATGCGCAAGCGTTTGACGGCGTTGCGGGAGCAGTACCCGTGGATCGCCGAGGAGGGCTTCGCGTACTTCACGAACCGGATCGAAGCGGTCTCCGGTGAAGGACAGGCCACTGTGGACATCGTGGTCTCCCATTCCCTGACGCGTGAGCAGCAGCTCGCCGCCGTCGACGCGCTGTCGTTCAAGTGCGACGTGCTGCGGGCCGTGCTGGACGCCGTCGACTACTACTCGGGCAAGGGCAAGCCGTGACGACCGTCGTCGCGCTGGACGCCGTGCCGCGGATCCGGCGCGGCGTGAAGTGCACCTACGACCAGATCCGTGCCGCCCACGTGGTGCTGTTCCCCGAGGGCGTGCTGGTGCTGAACGAGACCGCGGCATCCGTCGTGGCGCTGTGCGACGGCGTCCGGTCCGTCGGCGACATCGCCGTGGTGCTGGCCGACTCCTACGACGGCGTCGAGCCGTCCGACGTGGCCGAACTGGTGGCCCGCATGGTCGAACGAAGGGTGGTGGACGTCGATGGCTGAGGCTCCCTTCGGCCTGCTGGCCGAACTGACGCACCGGTGCCCGTTGCAGTGCGGCTACTGCTCGAACCCGCTGGAGCTGGTCCGCCGTGACGCCGAGCTGTCGACCGAGGACTGGCGGCGCGTGTTCGACCAGGCCCGGTCGCTGGGCTGCCTGCAGATCCACCTGTCCGGCGGGGAACCGTTGCTGCGGCCGGACCTGCCCGAGCTGGTGGAGCACGCGAACAGCCTCGGCTGCTACGTCAACCTGGTCACCTCGGGTGTCGGCCTTTCGCGCGACCGGTTGCACACGCTGGCTTCCCTGGGCGTCGACCACGTACAGCTCTCGTTGCAGGACGCGACCCGTGCCGGGAACGACCGGATCGCGGGCATCAAGGCGTTCGACCGCAAGGTGGAGGCGGCCGCGTTCGTCCTCGACGAGGGCCTGCCGCTGACCGTGAACACGGTGCTGCACCGCCAGAACCTCGACAACATCGCGGGCATCATCGCGATGGCGGAGCAGATGGGCGCCGAGCGCCTGGAGCTCGCCAACACCCAGTACTACGGCTGGGCGCTGCGCAACCGCGCGGTGCTGCTGCCGACCCGGGACCAGCTCGCCGTCGCCGACCCGATCGTGGCCGCGGCGCAGGAACGCCTGCGCGGCCGGATGGAGATCGTCTACGTCATCGCGGACTACCACGAGGCGCACCCGAAGCCCTGCATGTACGGGTGGGGAGCGCGGCAGCTGACCGTGGCGCCGAACGGGGACGTGCTCCCCTGCCCCGCCGCCACCGTGATCAGCTCGCTGGAGATCGAGAACGTGCGGGACTCGTCGCTGCACTCGATCTGGCACGACTCGCCGTCGTTCAACGCCTTCCGCGGCTTCGAGTGGATGCAGGACCCCTGCCGGTCCTGTCCGCGCAAGGAGATCGACTTCGGCGGGTGCCGCTGCCAGGCGTTCCAGCTGACGGGCGACGCCGCGGCGACCGACCCGGTGTGTTCACTGTCGCCCTCACGGTCCACTGTGGACCTGATCCTGGAGACCGAGATGGCGCCGGCCGAGGTGCCCGCGATGGCGATGAGGAAGATGCGGTGAAGGCGGTTCTGCTCGGCACGACGGCGGGTGGCGGGTTCCCGCAGTGGAACTGCGCCTGTGCGCTGTGCGTGCGCGCTCGTTCCGGCTCGTTGCCTTCGCGGTTGCAGGACTGCCTGGCGATCAGCGGTGACGGCACCGGCTGGTGGCTCGTCAACGCCTCGCCGGACATCCGGACGCAGATCGCGGCGTGTTCGTCGCTGAACCCCGGCCCCGGCGCGCGCGAGACGCCGGTGCGCGGTGCCCTGTTCACCGACGCCGAGCTGGACCACACGCTGGGGCTGCTGACGTTGCGCGGCGGTGCGGGCCTGACGGTGTGGGCGCCGGGCGCGGTCCTGCACGCGTTGAAGGACCAGTTCGACCTGCGGACGGTCATCGACGGGTACGCGCCGGTGGCGTGGCGGCAGGTCGACGACCAGCCCTTCGACCTGGGCGGGCTGCGGGTCACCGCGATCCCGATCAGCGGCAAGCGCCCGAAGTACGCCCGCTCGTCCACTGTGGATGGCCACTGGGTGGTCGCGTACCGGTTCGCCGACCCCGTCACGGGTGGTGTGCTGGTCTACGCGCCCTGCCTGGCCTCGTGGCCTGACGGGTTCGACGAGGTGGTGGCCGGGGCGGACTGCCTGCTGCTGGACGGCACGTTCTACGCGGCCTCGGAGATGGGCTCGGCGACCGGCAGCACGTCCGGGCAGGCCGCCATGGGCCACCTGCCGATCACCGCGTCACTGCCCGAGCTGCGCCGGTTCCCGTCCGTGCGCCGGCTCTACACGCACCTCAACAACACCAACCCGGTGCTCGACCCGTCGTCGCCGGAGTCGGAGAAGCTGCGCGAGGCCGGGGTCGAGGTTCCTCTGGACGGCACGGTGATCGAGCTTTAGGTCAGAATCGGCGGATGTCCTACGTGATCGGCGGACGGCCGCTGGCAGCGCGACTCGTCGCGGAGATGCCGTCGTTCGTGCGGCAGGTGATCGCGGCACTGGTGGAGCGCGTGCCCGCGTACTCCCAGCTGCCCGCGGAGGAACTGGCCGGCGACATCTACCGCGTCACCGAGCACGCCCTGCGCGCGTTCGCCGCGGTGCTGGCCTCCGGCTCGTTGCCGTCGGCCGAGGAGCTGGCGTTCCTGCGCGAGTCCGCCGCGCGGCGCGCCGAGGAGGGCGTGCCGATCGACGTGGTGCTCACGGCGTACCACGTGGGCATCCAGGTCGTGTGGGAGACGCTGGTGCCCGAGGCGCGACCGGAGGAGGTCGCCGACGTCCTGGCGTTGAACGCGTTGGCGCTGCGGTACCTGCAGCTCGTGACGCCCGTGGTGAGTGCCGGGTACCTCGACGAACGCCAGACGATGTTCGACGACGAACGCTCCGCCCGTGCCACGTTGCTGACGGGCCTGCTCGCCGGAACCGTTGAGGCGCAAGGACCTTTCGTGGTGCTGGCCCTGGACGTGCCGCCGCACCCCGACGAGCTGCTGCCCGGCGTCGACGCGGCGGTCGCGTCCCGCCGCAAGCTCCGCCGGCTGCGGACCGAGCTGGAACGACACAGCCGGGAGCCCGTGCTCTCGTCGCTCACACCCGACGGCGGCCTCGCGTTGCTGCCCGGTGAGGACCTGCCGCTGGACCGGATCGTGGCGGACGTGACGAGGGCGTCCGGTGTCTCGCCGACCGTGGCGGCGGTCGCGGCCCCTCCCACCGGGGTCGCGGCCGCCGCCGTGCTGGCACGCGAGGTGCTCCTGGTCGCCCGCCGATCGGGACCAGGCCTCTACCGGCTGGACGACGTGCTGCTGGAGTACCAGCTCTCCCGCCCGAGCGCCGCACTCGCACCGCTGGCGGAGATCGTCGCGCCGCTGACCGACGAACTGGTGCAGACGCTCGAGGTCTACCTGCGGCGCGGCTCGCGCCGACCGGCCGCCTCAGAGCTGCACGTGCACCCGAACACCGTGGACTACCGGCTGCGCCGCGTCGCGGAGCTGACCGGCCTCGACCCGACGCGGATCGAGCACGTCACGCTTTTGACGGCTGCGCTTGCCGCGCGGCGCGCGCGACCGTAGCCCCGAAAGCCTGCATGCCCGCGGCGTTGGGGTGCAGCGGCGCCGCGATCGTCGTCGGGATCAGCCCTTCCAGGTACCGCTCGGACGGCCGGGCGCACGTGTCGTGCCCGACACTGACGGCCGCGAGGTCCACGTACGTCGCCCCGCGCTTCTCCGCCTCCTGCTTCGCCGTGGCGCTGAGCAGGTTCACCGACCCCTGCAGGTAGTCGGCGTCGCGGGCCCAGATGGGCTGCACCGGGTAGCAGCCGCCGGGCCGGATGTAGGTGCCGTAGCCGGTGACGAGGATCTTCGCCTTCGGCGCCCGCCGCTTCACCTCGTCGAGCGCCCGCCCGAACTCCGGGGCCCACTTCTCGATGGCCGCCGCGACCTGGTCCCCGCCCGCCGTCAGCCGGTCCTTGCAAGACAGCCCGATCGGCTCGGGCAGCAGGTTGATGCAGCCCAACGCCGTCTGCACGAGCCCCACGTCGTTGCCGCCGATGGTGATCGACACGAGGTCCGTCGTGGGCTTCAGCGCGTCGTACTGGGGCTTCACGAACCCGAACTGCCGCTGCGAGAAGTCCTCGGTCTTGGCCCCCGAACACGTGACATCGGTGAGGGTGGCGCCGAGGATCTTCGCGGCGATCCGCGGGTAGTTGTTGTCGCTGCTCCGCAGGCACCACAGCGCCGGGTCCTGGTTCGGAATCAGCGGCCCTGCCGCCGCCGAGTCCCCCAATGCCACGTAGTCGAGCGTGTCCGCCTGCGCGGTGCTTGTTCCGGCGACCAACATCGCCACGACAGCCAACCCGGCCACGATTCGCATCCCGATCCTCCAACGTCGTTGTCAGGTCAGCTCATCGTGGTGGCTCACGTCACCGCCGCGGGTAGGACGTTGCCCAGAGTCATCCGGTCGTGTTTGTGACCGATCACAATGGGCGGCGTGACTCCTCGCGATCTCCTCTCGCTGGCGGCGTCGTCCTGCGTGGACGCCGCCTCGTTGCTGCGCTCCGTCGAGGTCGACGTGGTCTCGAAGGGCGCCTTCGACCAGGTCAGCAACGCCGATGTCGAGGTCGAGAAGTTCCTGCGGACCGCTCTGACGGCCGGCGCTCCCGGCTCGGCCGTGGTCGGCGAGGAGCTGGGGAGTTCCTCCGCCTCCGTCACCTGGTACGTCGACCCGATCGACGGCACCCGCAACTTCGTGCGAGGGCTGCCGCTGTCGTGCATCTCCGTCGCCGCGGCCGTGGACGGCGTGCTGGTCGCGGGGTGCGTGCTCGACCCGTTCCGCGACGAGCTGTTCACGGCCGCCTCGGGCGTGCCGTTCGACGTCCGGTCTTCGGGACTGGTCGTCGCGCCGGGCGTGAGCCCACGGCCGTTGGTGCTGACCGACATCCCGCTGCCCGGCAGCCCGTACTCCGGCGAGATGGAGCTGCTCGGAGACCTGCTGGCGCGGGCCGACGTCCGGCGCATCTACTCGACGGCCCTGTCGCTGGCCTGGGTGGCCGCGGGCCGTGCGGACGCGGCGGCGAACATCGGCGTGTTCCCCTGGGATACGGCGGCGGGCGAGGTGCTCGTGCGGGAGGCGGGCGGGGAGTTCCGCTCGGTGGCCGCGAACGCGTTCGTCGCCGGCCGGGGTGAGATCGTCGACTGGCTGGCTACGCGGGTGGAGGGCATCGTCTCGTGATCGATCTCAACGGCAAGGTCGTCCTGGTGACCGGGGCCTCTGGCGGTGTCGGCGCCGGCATCGCCGACCGCTTCGCGGCCGCGGGCGCGTCCGTCGTGCGTCACCGGGGCCTGTCGGACGGCGACCTGCGCACGTCGGCCTCCCGCGTGGTTCTGGATGCCTTCTCCCGCCACGGCCGGCTGGACGCGGTGGTGAACAACGCCGGAGTGCAGCCCGTGGAACCGTTGCCCGGCATGACCGTCTCGCAGTGGCAGTCCGTTGTGGACATCAACCTGACCGCCCCGTTCGCCGTGACCCAGGCAGCCGTGGAGTATCTGCCGGCCGGTGGTTCGGTCACGCACATCGCGTCGATCGAGGGCACTCACCCCGCGCCGGGCCACGCGCACTACGCCGCGTCGAAGGCCGCGCTGATCATGCACGCGCGTGCGGCGGCGTTGGAGTACGGGCCGCGCGGGATCCGCGTGAACACCGTGTCGCCCGGGCTGATCACCCGTGCCGGCATCGAGTCGCAGTGGCCCGAGGGGGTGGCGCGGTGGGAGGCGGCGGCGCCGTTGGGCCGCTTGGGCACGCCGGAGGACGTAGGGGACGCGTGCGTGTTCCTGGCTTCGGATCTGGCTCGGTGGATCACCGGGCACGACCTCGTGGTCGACGGAGGCGTGACGGCCCGCCCGACCTGGTGATCGTGTCGCGTCTGCCGTCTTCCAAAGCACGTCGGGGAGGGTCTGCTAAGTGGAGCACCTGTGCAGCTTGACGACATTTCCCTGCGCTACCTGAATGGCCCGCCGAACTTCAGGCTTGGCGAAATCATCCAGTGAACACGTTCGACGCCCCACGATGTCGTCGGCCAGGATGTAGACCACACGCCTGTCCTTCTCGTTCAAGACCGCAAACCACTTGTCTGCCGTGGACAGCACGTATCCCACTTCCACCTTGCCCGAGCGCAACGATATCTCCTCAGCGGGCAGCCAGAGCTGCCGCAGGGCCCGAGACGCCATCGAGGGCTCCAGTGGCACGGAGTACATCTTCACCAAGGCAAGCATCACACTCGTCGTGACGAGGGCGACCAACAAACCGTAAGCGGCGCTGATGTCCTTTGATCTGTGATTCTGACGCCAGATCGAATCCTCCGCCTTCTTCCTTTCCTCTTCTGACTCAGACCCTGAATTCGCGGACCGCTCTGTGAGAACCCGCTTCGCCAGCCTGTCCGGAGGTATCGTCCACGCGATCAAGACACACAGGACCGCACACAGGACGTACCAGTAGTAGTGCCGATGCCACACCATGTAGTGCCCTTGGCCCGTCAGTGTTCCGAAAACCCTGGTCACGCTGTCGCGAAGGCTGGACGCGGCGTCGAGAACCGGCTTGTCCAGCGGAGCCAGAAGCAAGGTCGCCAGCAAGACGAACGAAGCCAGCGTCCACTGCCGGAAGACGAGCAGAACAACAACGGCTGCCGGCAGGTACACCGGAAGCATTGACGCCAGTCCGCCCACCAAGGTGCCGACCAGACCCTTGGACGAGATCAGAGCGATAGCGGTGGTCGTGTCGTAGTTGCAGACCACGACCAACCTGATCATGCAGAGCAGAGCAAAAATGGGAGGAGAAAGTATCAAAGCCTGCGCCGAGGACGGCAGTTCACTGATCGAGCGCCGGCGTTCCGCGGCCCCCGGCGTCCCCGAACTCCTTCTCAACTACATCCCCCAGCAGGCATCACAATGTGGGCCGACATCGAACACGTCCTCTATATCGGAACCACCGCCGACCAAAGTCAGTACGGTCGAACTTCACCCATAAAGACGAAGATCGTTCTTCGGATGTGAGGACCGGCAGTTCGTGGAACAACTTCGTCGCCCGATCTCAACCAGCCATGCCACCGAGGGCGTGAGCGACGCGACACTGGAGCTGGCCGTGACGAAGACCACATCCGCCGCCACGACCGTAGCGATTGGCCGCAGAACGTGGACATCGCGCCCCAGACGCACTCTTCGACCTGGTCGCGAACCTCGCAGAGGCTCCTGACCTGCTGCTACGACACCTGTTCAAGGTCACCCAGCTCGGCGTCCGCCTGAACGATGACCATGATCAACTTCTGATTACTCTCCGGCTCCCCTCCGCGCATCTTTCGGAGGTAGCGGATACCGCCGAACGGATCGCCGAAGCGGTGGCCGTGAGGGGTGAAACGCCTGATCAGGCACCTGATCCTTATGCGGATCTAGTTGGTGCCCCCGACGGGATTCGAACCCGTACTGTGATCCTTTTAAGGGACCTGCCTCTACCGATTGGGCTACGGGGGCGCGGTGAGCCTAGGCCTTGATCGTCGGCTTGTGTGAGCGGATGGTCGTTTCTCGCCCGAGCGGCCCAGCGAATTGGACTAGAGCGAGCATCCGGGTAAGCGTCGAACGGTCCCGAACATCAGCGTGCCCTCCCCGCTCCGAGCAGCTCCTTGAAGCGCAGCGCCACCCAGTCGTGCACGGCCGTGGAGACGCTCGTGTCGTCTGCCCTGTGCTCGAACCAGCGCCAGTCGCAGTTGACGTTGATCTCCAGGAACACGTGGTCACCGCCGGTCACGAGCAGGTCGAACGCCGCCACCTGCACTCGCCAGTGGCGGGCCAGGGCGAGCAGCTTGTCCGAGAGGGACGCGGGGACCGAGGTCGGCGTGACGCGGACCGCGTCCGGGTCCACCCAGAGCTGGGCCGGGTCCAGTTTGTCGACCTGGTAGGCGATGCACTGCTCGCCGACCACGAACACGCGCAGCTCCGTGTCCGAGGGGACGTACTCCTGGACGATCACCGGGGCTGGTTCCGGAGCGTCTGAGGCGCGGGAGGTTTCCAGGGGGCGCGGGAACAGGCCGTGTTGTACGCCGGGGCGCGGCTCGAGGAGGTGGCGGCCCGCGGTCTTGACGATGCAGGCGCCGCCGCCTGGGCGCGTGCGGCCCGGACGGGTCGTTACTGCCGTGCGCGGTACGCGCAGGCCGAAGGCGGCGGCGTCGGAAAGCTGCGTCAGACGGTCCAGGTGCGTCGAGAAGCGGGACGGGTTCACGTGAGCCCAGTCGACCCTCGAGGACAGCCAGTTGGCCACTGAGGCCCATTGGTCGACTGCGTAGGCGCCGGCGAGGGTGCCTGGTTCCACCGGGACCGCGGAGAGTTCGAAGTGGCGGCGCCAGACCAGCAGGGGGCGCAGGAGCCAGCGGTCCAGTTCGATCAGGGGCTGGTCCGTGTAGACCGAGAGCGGGAGGTCCACGCAGCGGTCCGCGTCGATGCGGGCCATGCGGATGCCGCGTTCCGCCAGGGCGATGGAGAGTTCGTTCATCTCCATGTCGGCGGCGCGGGCCAGCACGAGTACGCAGGGTTGCGGGTTGCCGTCGCCCTCCTCGACCATGCCGAGGCGGTGGACCTGCTCCTGGAAGTCGAGACACTTGGGCGGCGAACGGAAGAGGTATTCCTGGCCCTGGAGCAGAAGAGGTCTGGCAGCCTCGGACGGGGCACCTGGCACCCGCCCGTCAGCCGACCTGCTCAATCGTCCTTCTTGCTGCGGAAAACTTGCCCCGCCTGCGCGTACTCTGCGGCGTACTGCGCCAACGCGGGGTCCTCGATCTCGCCGCGACGAAGCTGTGCGGCCAGCTCCTCGAGAGACATCGGGTTCACCTCTCTCCCCACATGGCGAATCACGCATTCAGGTGATGCACCAGCCGTAGTCTCCGAAACACGTAACGCAATGTCAAGACGACGTCCGGAGCTTACTCCGATTGGGCGCTCAAGTTCCGCCTCGAGAGCAACGAGATGCCCCGAACGAGGAGCTCGTCCGGGGCATTCCGTCACTACAGAGCGTTAAACCAGTAACACTCGCGGAAGCAGCGATCCTGAGGTCGTCAGGACTGCACCGCGCGGTCGAAGTCCGACTTCGGGTCGTTGATCTGTCCCAGGGCCACGATCTCGCGGCCGTAGAACAGCGCCTGCGTCCAGTCCATCAGCACGCGCAGCTTGCGGTTCACGGTCGGCATGAACGCCACGTGGTAGCTGCGGTGCATGAACCAGGCGGGCACGCCCTTGAAGCGGAGGCCGAACACGTCCGCGACGCCCTTGTAGAGGCCGAGGCCCGCGACCGAGCCGAGGTACTTGTGGAAGTAGTCCTTCGGCTTCTGGCCGCGCAGCGACGCGACGATGTTCTTCGACAGCAGCTTCGACTGACGGATGGCGTGCTGCGCGTTCGGCACGCACGTCGCCGTCGGGTCCTCCTCGGTGCGCGAGAGGTCCGGCACCGCGGAGCAGTCACCGGCGGCCCACACGCCGTCGAGGCCCTGGACCTGCATGGCGGCGGTGCACCGGACGCGGCCGCGCTCGTCGAGCGGGAGGTCCGTGTTGCGCAGCACCGGGTTCGCCTTCATGCCGGCGGTCCAGATGATCGTGTCGGAGTCGAACTCGGTGCCGTCGTCGAGGATGACGTGGCCACCCTCGAGCGACTTCACGCGGGTGTCGAGGTAGATCTTCATGCCGCGCTTCTCGAGCGCCTCGACCGTCCACGCGCCGAGCTTGGCGGAGACCTCGGGCATGATCCGGCCGGCGGCCTCGACCAGGACCCAGTTCATCTCCTCGGGCTTGATGCCCTCGTAGTACTTGAGCGCATACCGCGTCATGTCCTCGAGCTCGGCGAGCGTCTCGATGCCCGCGAAGCCACCACCGATGACGACGAAGCTGAGCAGCTTCTTGCGAAGGTCCGCGTTGTTCGTGCTCGCGGCCTGGTCCAGGCGCGACAGCACGTGGTTGCGGACGTAGATCGCCTCGCCGATCGTCTTCATGCCGATGCCGACCTCGGCCAGGCCGGGGATCGGAAGCGTGCGTGAGATCGCACCCAGCGCGGAGACGAGCACGTCGTACTCGATCTCCTCGACGTGACCGTCCGACAGCTCGGCGGTCACGATCTTGCGCGCGTGCTCGATCTTGGTGACGCGGCCGGTGACGACGTGGCAGCGCTTGAGCACCTTGCGCAGTGGAGCGACGACGTGGCGCGGCTCGATCGAGCCGGCCGCCGCCTCAGGCAGGAAGGGCTGGTAGGTCATGTGCGGCTGCGGGTCGATTACCGTCACGGACGCCTCACCGGAACGCAGTTTCTTCTGCAGTCCGAGAGCCGTGTACATCCCGACGTATCCACCACCGACGATGACAATCCGAGTGGGGTGCGACTTCACAGCAGCCATACACACATGGTCGCACCAGGACCCCCTTTTTCGCGCGTCCGGAGGGGCTGTTGTGACTACCGTCGCCGGGTGATGCCGGACACGATCGGGGCTGACCTGCGCCTCCACCAGAACCCGAGGCATTCTCCCTGAGAGTCTCGATTCAGATCCTCAGTGCGACGACCCCGATCACGACCGTCAGAGCCCCCAGTCCCAGCACCTCCACGAGCCCTATGCGCGCACCCGATGGGACGAACGCCGCGAAGGCCGTGACGACAAATGTGATCACTTGGACAATGGCGAACCGGCGCGCTGGTGCTTTCAGCGCAGCGGCCTCGATTCTCGTTTTCACCGGAACGACCGCCGCGAGCGCGGACGTCACGTGAATGAGGTGCAGCGCCGGAATCATGATCAGCACTCCGAGCCTCAACGGGTGCCCCTCGCCGAACGCCATCGCGAGCGCCGCGTAGCCGATCAGCAACGCCGGGCCCGCGCTCCCCGGCATCAGCACGGTCAGCGCCGTCAGGGCCACGACGACCAGCAACGGCACGATCGACGTGGACTCCAGGTGCAGGATCAGCGCCACGGGCACCGCCGCGAGCACGATCGCCAGCCTCATCAGCACTCGCGCGTCACCGCCACCCCGTGCTCGGCCATGCGCCGCAACCGAAGCCGGTGCTCCGCGGCGATCATCTCGGCCGCGACCTCGCCCCACTCCGTCTCCGGATCGGGCCTCAACGGCACCGGCAGCGTGTTGATCGCCAGCACGACGTGCCCGTGCTTGCGCGTCTTCACGGCCAGCTCAGCGACGTCGTCGTCGAGGAACGGCGACAGCAGCACCACCACGCTCCCGTGCGGCAGCTTGCGCAACGCCACCCGCGACGACCACCCGGCGGCCTGCACGCACACGACGAGCTGCGTGCGGATCCGCAGCAGGTGCCGCCGCCCGACGCCGGAACGGACGTTGAGCTGCGGGCGCGACAGGTCCATCAACGCCACCCGGTCGCCCTGCCGCAGGTACCCGGCGGCCATCGACGCCGCGCGCCGCACCGCCCGGTCCAGGCTGCCGCCGGGCCGCGTCGTCGCTCCGTGGTGGGGAGACGCCCAGTCCGCCACGTCCGCACCGACGTCGGCCCGCGTGTCCAGGGCCAGCACGATCTCCGCGTCGGCCTCGGCGTGCCGTTCGCGGACGTGCAGGGTGCCGGTGCGGGTCGTGACGCGCCAGTCGATGCGCTTGAGCCTGTCGCCCGGCTGGAACGCCCTGATGTCGCGCAGCTCGGTCGAGTCACCGGGACGCGGCGAGCGGTGGATGCCGACGAGCCCGGCGGGCCGGGGCGGCAGCGGTCCGGACGGGTGGTGCTCAACCGGCGGCAGGATCGTGCGGACGTGCTCCACGCCGACGATCGGCCCGTAGACGTGCATGCCGTCCGGGCCCGCGAACAGGTGGTCCAGCCGCAGGTCGACACCCGGCCCCCACGCGTCACGCCGGATCTCCACCGGCAGGTCGGGCGAGTGCGCCGGCACCGCCCGGACGCCACCGGGCAGCTTGACCACGGCGATCTCGGCGTCCGCGCCGTCGACGTGCGCGACGGTGTGCACGACCCCCATGCCCGCCCCGCGCGGCACGGGACGGACGCTGACCTTCGGCGTGCCCCGCGGTTTGTCGGTGAGCAGCACGGACAGGATCAGCGGCACGCCGAACAGCACCAGCTCGACCTGGTGCAGGAACATCCCGCCGACGACGAGGCCGACGCCCAGCCAGACGGCCCGCGAGTACGCGTCCGTCGGGTGCCAGTGCGCGCCGTGCGCCTGGGCGAAGGCCTCCCTGATCTTGTCCGCTCTGCTCATGAGCTGGGCGGGCCCGGGACCTTGCCGAGCAGCTCGGTGACGACCTGCACGCCGTTCACGCCGGACGTCCACGTCTCGGGCTTCATCACGAGCCGGTGCGCCAGCACGGCGACAGCGCACTCCTTGACGTCCTCGGGTGTCACGTACGCGCGATCGTCCAAAGTGGCCAGCGCCCGTGCGACGAGCACGAGCCCCTGCGCGCCACGGGGTGAAGCGCCGACCTCGACAGACGGGTGGTTGCGCGTGGCGACGGCCAGATCGACGCAGTACCGCAGCAGATCGTCGTCCACTGTGGACTTCTCCAGCTCGCCCTGCAGCTCGGCCAGACGACCGGCCGCCAGCACCGGTGCCACCTCGGCCTCCTCCCGCTGCCGCGCGAGCCGCCGGCGCAGGACCTCGACCTCCTCCTCCGCGGGCGGGTAGCCGATGTCGAGCCGCACCAGGAACCGGTCGAGCTGCGCCTCGGGCAACGGGTAGGTGCCCTCGTACTCGACGGGGTTCGAGGTGGCCAGCACGTGGAACGGCCTGGGCAGCGGGAACGTGCGTCCCTCGACCGTGACCTGCCGTTCCTGCATGGCCTCCAGCAAGGCGGACTGCGTCTTCGGCGGCGTACGGTTGATCTCGTCCGCGAGCAGCAGCCCGGTGAACACGGGCCCCTGGTGGAACTCGAACTCACGGCTGCCGGGGTCGTAGAGGAACGACCCGGTGACGTCCGCGGGCAGCAGGTCCGGCGTGCACTGCAGGCGGCGGAAGTCCAGTGACAGCGCCTGCGCGAGCGACCGCGCGATCAGCGTCTTGCCCAGGCCCGGCACGTCCTCCAGCAGCACGTGCCCGCCCGCCAGCACGGCCGCGAGCGCGAGCCGGACCGTCCGCGTGCGGCCGACGACGACCTTGCCGATCTCGTCGAGGACCGCCTCGGCCTCGTGTGCGATGGTCACTCGACCCTCCTGAGCCTTTCCGCGAGTTCCTTCGGATCGGGCATCTCGGACGCCTCGACCCCCAGTCGTGCGAGCCGGGCGCGGAACCGTTCCTGGTAGCGCCTCGGGTCCTTCGCCGCCTCGTCCAGCCTGCTCGCGAGCGTGCCGGCGAGCGCGCTGCTGATCGACCCGGGCGGCGGCGGTGACGAGCTCCAGACGACGTCGGTGGCCCGCGGCAGCCTCGTGACGAGCACGCCGAACGCGGTGGGCGGCACGGCCAGCGCCGCGGCCCACGCGGGTGAGGCCCCGAGCCACCAGATCACGACGCCGACGACCACTCCGATCACCAGTGCCAGCACGGTTCTCACGCGAGCTCCCGGACGATGCGGCTCAGCTCCCGCTGCGCCTGTTCCGCCTGCGCCGCGGTCACGTCCTCGTGCCCGTACCGCGCACGCCGGTAGAGGTCCTTCAGCACCACGGCGTCCACTCCGAGCTTCTCGGTGAACTCGGTGGGCGTCTGGTGGGGCAGGCGTTCCTCGGCGGCCTCGAGCGCGAGCCACGCGGCGATCACGGCGTCGCGCGGCGGCCGGTTCGGGTGCTCGGTGAACTCCTGCAACGCCTTCTCGACCCGCCGCACGACCGACGACTCCCCCTCCTCGCCCTCCTCGATCTCCACCCCGCGCACACCGCGACGGCGCCAGCGGGGCAGCTCGAACGCGAGGACGATGCCGATGAGTCCGAACAGGACCAGCCCGGCGAGCACCACCAGGTAGACGGTGAGCGGCACGGCGAACACGCCCGGCAGCTCGGTCGGGAACGGCACGTCCGCCTGCGCCGAGGAGTCCTGCGGCGGCGGGCGGTCGTCGAGGCGGTTGACGAACGTGACCGGCGACGTCCCGCGGGCCGCGACGACGACGAGCAGCAACGCCGCCACCGCCACGCCTGCGCGCCACCACTTCATGGCGAGCAGCCTTACACGCGTCAGCGCCTTTCGGATGATCCTTTGGTCGGTTGCTCGAAGCTCTCGGCGGGCACCAGCCCGTCGAGGAACGTCCGCAGGTCGGGGGCCAGCTCCAGCTCCGACTCGTCGTCGGCGTCGAGCCAGACGACCGACGGCTCACCGCCTGCCCGGTAGTCCAGGGCGATCCAGGTGTGGCCGTCGCCGGTCAGCAGGACGACCGGGGAGGGCAGACCCCACTCCTGCACCAGGTAGGGCGTGTCCAGCAGCGACAGCGAGCGTCCCGCCCTGCCGATGCCCATCAGGCTGTCGAACGGCACGTGGTCGGACGCCCAGGACGTCCGCTCGGCCGTCGGGAACGCCGACCGCTCGTCGACCACCGTGCCGCCGTTCTGGACGCGCAGCAGCTCCAGCAGGGCGTCCGGCAGGCGCACGCCGAGCAGCTCCTCGGCCTCGCGGACGGCGTCGTCGGTGAGCGGTGCCTGCACGCCGTAGGTGCCGTCGGTCCAGAACTCCACGCCGCGCATCCTAGGCAGAGGCGCGTTTCAGCACGTCCTGAAGCATCTCCTGGGTCAGCCTCCCGGTGTACGTGTTGTGCGGCGAAACGTGGTAGCACCCGAACACCCGCAGCCCGCCCATCTCGACCTCCACCCCGTGCCCGAACTTGGGCCGCTCCGGCCCGAGCAGCGGCAGGAACGCCTTCCACCCGAACCCGCCGAGCACCATCACCGACCTCAGGTTCGGCATCAGCGAGATCTCCTCGCGCAGGAACCCCGAGCACCGGTCCCGTTCCGCGGGCGTCGGCCTGTTGTCCGGCGGCGCGCACCGCACCGGTGAGGCCATCCGCACGCCGTACAGCTCCAGGCCGTCGTCACGGGACACCGACGTGGGCTGCGAGGCCAACCCCACCTCGTACAACGCCCTGAAGAGGAAGTCCCCGGACGGGTCGCCGGTGAACATCCGGCCGGTCCGGTTGGCCCCGTGCGCGGCGGGGGCGAGGCCCACGACGAGCAGCGACGCGTCGAGCGGGCCGAAGCCCGGGACCGGTCTGCCCCAGTAGGTCTCGTCGCGGAACGCCGCGCGCTTCTCGACCGCCACCAGCTCGCGCCACGCGACCAGGCGCGGGCACGCTCGGCAGGCCGTTATCCGATCGTCGAGTTCCGTAGTGTTGCTCCCATGTCCGAGGAGAAGACCGAAGAGAAGCCCGAGTCTCCCGCTGATGATCTGGTCACCACCCAGCACAGCATCACCGTCAAGGGCCGCGAGCTGAACTACACCGCCACCACCGGGCGGATCGTGCTCAAGGAAGAAGTGCTCAAGGACGGCGTGTTCGAGGGCCACAAGCCCAAGGCCGAGGTGTTCGTGACCACGTACACCCTCGACGGCGCGGACCCGCTGAAGCGGCCCGTGACGTTCGCGTTCAACGGTGGGCCGGGGTCCGCGAGCGTGTGGCTGCACATGGGGCTCCTCGGGCCCCGCAGGGTGCTCAGCGGCGACGTCGGCAACCTCACCGCCCCGCCGTACGGGATCGCGGACAACGAGGAGAGCCTGCTCGCCGAGAGCGACCTCGTGTTCATCGACCCGGTGTCGACCGGCTACTCCCGGGCCGCGCAGGGCGAGAAGCCCGGCAACTACCACGGCTACCAGCCCGACATCGAGTCCATCGCCGAGATCATCCGGCTCTGGACCTCGCGCAACGGCCGCTGGATGTCGCCGAAGTTCCTCTGCGGCGAGTCGTACGGCACGCTCCGCGCGGCCGGTCTCGCCGAGCACCTGCAGAAGAAGTACGGCATGTACCTCAACGGGCTCATGCTGATCTCGTCGGTGCTGGACTTCGCGACGCTCGAGTTCAACGAGGGCCACGACCTGGCCTACACGCTCTTCCTGCCGACGTACGCGGCCATCGCGAACTACCACGGCCTGCACGGCGACCGTCCGTTGAAGGAGGTGCTCGCCGAGGCCGAGGAGTTCGCGGTCCGCGACTACCCCTACGCCCTCGCGCGCGGCAACCGGCTCACCGACGTCGAGCGCGCCGCGGCGATCGAGAAGCTCGCGCGGCTCACCGGCCTGTCCGAGGAGTACGTGGACGCCGTCGACCTGCGCATCGAGCACATCCGGTTCTTCACGGAGCTGCTGCGCCGCGACCGGAAGACCGTCGGCCGCATCGACGCCCGCTTCACCGGCTGGGACACCGACTACGGCCGCGAGGGCATCTCCGCGGACCCGTCCATCGACGCGATCCTCGGCCCGTACTCCGCGGTGCTCAACCACTACCTGCACGCCGAGCTCGGCTACTCGAGCGACCTGCCGTACGAGGTCCTCTCGCGGGTCATCGAGAACTGGTCGTACAAGGAGTTCGAGGGCCGCCACGTCACGACGGCGGGCAAGCTCTCGGCGGCGATGAGGGCGAACCCGCACCTGAAGGTCCACGTCGCGTTCGGCTGGTTCGACGGCGCCACGCCGTACTTCGCGGCCGAGCACCTCATCGCGCACCTGCAGATCCCGAAGGAGCTCACGGCGAACATCGAGTCGGCCTACTACCCGGCCGGCCACATGATGTACGTCCACGAGCCTTCGCGCGTGCAGCAGTCCGAGGACCTGGCGGCGTTCGTGCGGAACTCCTCCGGCACGTGATCCTCGACCTGTCGGACGACGCCGTCCTGCGCGAGCTCTGGACGGTGCAACGGCTGGCGTACGCCGTCGAGGCCGAGATCATCGGCTTCGACGGCATCCCGCCACTGCACGAGTCCCCGGACGAACTGCGCGCCTGCGGCGAGACCTTCCTCGGGCTCCACGACGAGGAAGGTCTCGTGGGCGCGGTGTCCTACCGGCTCGACGGATCCACTGTGGACATCCACCGGCTGGTCGTGCACCCGCGGGCCCATCGCCGCGGCATCGCGACCCGGTTGCTCGACGCCCTGCCGGCGGGACCGCAGGTCGTCAGCACGGGCACCGGGAACGAGCCCGCGCTGAGGCTGTACCGCGGGCGCGGGTTCGTCGAGACCGGCACGCGGGAGGTCGCTCCCGGCGTCACGCTCACCGAACTCGCCCGGCCGTGATCATCTTTCTCAACGGGACGTCCAGCTCCGGCAAGTCGAGCATCGCCGCGGAACTGCTGCGGGAGCTGGACACCCCGTACTTCCACCTGAGCGTCGACGCCTTCGGGGCGATGCGCGCCGTCGAACGGACGCTGGGGCTCGACGGCCCCGCCCAGCAGGAGCTCCTGCGGCGCACGAGGGCAGGCTTCCACCGGGCGGTGGCGGGCATGGCGCGGGCGGGCAACGACGTCGTGGTCGACCACGTGCTGAGCGAGCCGTGGCGCCTGCAGGACTGCCTCACCGTCCTGGACGGGCTGGACGTCGTGTTCGTGGGCGTTCATTGCCCTCCAGACGAGCTGGAGCGGCGTGAACGGGCCCGGGGTGACCGGACGCCCGGTGCGGCTGCCGCGCAGCTGCTGAGCGTCCACCGGCACGGGCTCTACGACTTCGAGGTCGACACCGGCTCGAGCAGCCCGCGCGAGTGCGCCCGGGCCATCAAGGAGTTCGTGGGCCGGGCTCCCGCTCAGCGCGCGTTCGACGTTCTGCGGCTGAAGGCAGAGCACTGAGCGCGTCCCGGATCGACTCGGCCTGAGCGGCACGACCTGTGCCAGAAACTCTTGCCAGAGCGTCGAGCGCCTCTTCCCAGCACCGGGCGGCCTCGACCTCGTTTCCCGCGGCGAGCTGAGTCGTACCGAGTTCCTGCAACGTCGTCGCGAGTTCCGCGAGGTGCTGGACGTCCTCGAACACCCCGACAGCCTCTTCCAGCCGGGTGATCGCCTCGGGCAGTCTCCCCAACCGCCGAAGCGTGCATCCGAGGTTCCGCAATCCCCGGCCCAGGTCCACGCCACCTCCCAGCGCACGGAACATCTCGATGCACTGTTCGTGGTGGTCGGCGGCCGCCGAGAAGTCCTCGAGAGCCTGATAAGTCAGGCCGAGGACATCCAGCACACGCCCGACTCCGATGTAGTTCCCGGTCACCTCACGGCAGATCTGCAGATCCTCGAGATGAAAGGCGAGCGCCTCCTGCGGCCTCCCCGAGAGCCTGTGTGCGACCCCCAGGTTGTGCAGCGCACTTCCTTGCACGTCAGGCAGATCCAGTTCCCTGGCCTCCCGCAGTGCCCGCTGGACGACGGTGATCGATTCCTCGTGACGCCCCAGTTGGTGGAGCACGTTGCCGAGATTGGTGAGCGCCCGAGCTTCTTCCTCACGCGCTCCGACCTCACGCAGGACCACCAAGGACTCCTCGAGACTCACGAATGCCTCGTCCAAGCGCCCCTGACGCCGGTGAAAGAGGCCGATCTCCTTCAGGACCCGGCCTTCCATCCTCCTGTCGCCGATGTCGCGGGCGGCCTTGAGAGCCAGCTCGTTCAGGACGGCGAGCTCAGACCCAGGCCGCAAGATGGTGAAGTAGACGTCCAGGCTGATCACCAGTCTGACGAGCGTGGCCAGTTCTCCGACCTCGGCCGCCAGCCTGACGGAGGCGATGAGGTTGTCGAGTTCTCGGCTGGCCCACCTCAGCGCCTCTATCAGGGAGGAGAAGTGGGGCGAGGACTCACCGGTTCCTCTCTCGATCCAGGTACCCAGTCGCACGCATGTCTCCGTGTAGTGGGCGATCATGCGACGCAACGCTGGTAGCCGATCCGGCTCCTGTTCGCCTTTCTCGGCGGCGTAGTTGCGGATCAGGTCGTGCATCCGCCAGCACCCGCGAACCGCAGCGGGGAGCACGAGATGCGCTCGTGCCAGCCCGCGGACCAGTGTTCGCGTCTGAGCCACGCTGCGATCGGCCAGCGCGGCCATCACCTCCATCGTGGGAGTCGGGCCGGGATGCAGGCCGATCAGCCCGAAGAGCCGCGCGTGCTCGGCATCGAGCTTGCCGTACGAGAGGTCGAAAGCCGTGCGCACGGCGAGGTTGCCGTCGTAGTCGAGGACTCTCAGTCGTTCGCGGTCGTCGGCGAGCTCCTCGGCCAGCTCGGTGAGCGAACGGTCCGGGTCCGCGACGAGCAGGGCGGCCACCACCCTGATGGCCAGCGGCAACCCTCCGCAGAGGGACACGATCCGCTCGGCCGCGGCCTGCTCGTGACCGACGCGGTCCTCGCCGGGATCTCCGGCCGCCACGGTTTCCGCGAGCATGCGCACCGCTTCCGCCTTCTCGAGAGCGTCGATGCTCAGCACCCGGACACCGTCGAGATCAGCGAGCCGGTCGCGGCTCGTGATGAGCACGCGATGGGTCCCGGTACCGGGGAGAAGGGGTCTCACCTGCTCGGAGGAGGACGCGTTGTCCGCGATGACGAGCATCGGCTGTTCGCGTTTCGCGAGAAGCGTCCGCCACAACCGCATGCGGTCGTCGAGACCGTCCGGAACGTGTTCCGCCGGCACACCCAGCGCCCCGAGAAGACTCGCCAGTGCCGCCACGGGTGGCACTCTCTTCTCCGGACCGTCGTAGCCGTACAGGTCGATCATCACGACGCCGCCGGGAAACCAGCCCGAGCCCTCGGCGAGCCTCGCGGTCCGGATCGCGAGCGCCGTCTTGCCCACCCCGGGCAGGCCGCCCAGTGCGCACACGAGCACCGGTGCCGGGTCTTCGCGGGGACGCAGAGCGTCGACCAACTGGTCGAGCTCGTGCTGCCTGCCGACGAACACGGGTTGTGCGGGCAGGCCCGCGACCGCCGCCGGTCTGGACGGGGCGCCGAAGTGCACGGTGCCCGCTTGGATCACCGAACCGTTCATGGGCCCGGAGACTTCGTTGTGCACCTCGTCCATGACGCCAGTTTCGCCACCTGCGGTCCCAAACGAAAGAGGGGCCGCGCCCGCGGGCACGACCCCTCATCCACGTAGAACCGGTCAGACGACCGCGCGCTCCTCCGCGAAGTGGCACGCCGCCGGGTGGCCCCCGTTGCGCGACACCAGCTCGGGAACCTCGGTCGCGCAGATGTCCTGCGCCTTCCAGCACCGCGTGCGGAACCGGCAGCCCGACGGCGGGTCGATCGGCGAGGGCACGTCACCCGTCAACCGGATGACGTCACGCCGGCCGCGCTGGGTCGGGTCCGGCACCGGCACGGCGGACAACAGCGCCTGCGTGTACGGGTGCATCGGACGCTCGTAGATCTCGTCCTCGGTGCCGACCTCGACCATCTTGCCGAGGTACATCACCGCGACGCGGTCCGACAGGTGGCGGACCACCGACAGGTCGTGCGCGATGAACACGTACGAGAGACCCATCTCGGACTGCAGGTCGCCCAGCAGGTTCATGACCTGCGCCTGGATCGAGACGTCCAGGGCGGACACCGGCTCGTCGCACACGATCACCTTGGGCTTCAGCGCCAGAGCACGCGCGATGCCGATGCGCTGGCGCTGACCGCCGGAGAACTGGTGCGGGTACCGGTTGATGTGCTCCGGGTTGAGACCCACGGTCTCCAGCAGCTCCTGGACCTTGCGCTGCCGGTCGCCCTTGGGCGCGACCTCGGTGTGGATCTCGTACGGCTCACCGACGATGTCGCCGACCGTCATGCGCGGGTTCAGCGACGTGTACGGGTCCTGCAGCACGATCTGGATGTCGCGGCGCAGCTTGCGCAGCTCCGCGCCCTTCATCGCGAACATGTCGCGGCCCTCGAAGCGCGCGACGCCGGACGTCGGCGGCTCCAGGCGCATCAGCACCTGGGCCAGCGTGGACTTGCCACAGCCGGACTCGCCCACGACGCCGAGCGTCTCGCCCTTGTTGAGCGTGAACGAGACGCCGTCGACGGCCTTGACGTGGCCCACGGTGCGCTTGAACAGCACGCCGACGCGGACCGGGAAGTGCTTGACGAGGTTCTCGACCTCGAGGATGGGCTCAGCCACGAGCGACAACCTCCTCCGCGATGTGGCACCGGCTGGTGCGGCCCATGCCCAGGTTGTGCACCGTGGGCACCTCGGTGGAGCAGCGGTCGAACACGCGCGGGCAGCGCGGGTTGAACGGGCAGCCCGGTGGGATGTTGGTCAGCGACGGCGGCAGACCCTTGATCGTCTTGAGCTCCTGGCCGCGCAGGTCCACGCGGGGCAGGGACTCGAGCAGCGACTCCGTGTACGGGTGCCCCGGCGCGCGGAACAGCTCGTAGACGTCGGCGTGCTCGACGATGCGGCCCGCGTACATGACCGAGATCCGGTCCGCGACGTCGGCGACGACGCCGAGGTCGTGGGTGATCAGGATCATGCCCATGTCGCGTTCCTTCTGGATCTCCGCGAGCAGGTCCATGATCTGGGCCTGCACGGTGACGTCCAGCGCGGTGGTGGGCTCGTCCGCGATCAGCAGCTCCGGGTCGAGCGCCAGCGACATCGCGATCATCGCGCGCTGCCGCATACCGCCGGAGAACTGGTGCGGGTAGTCCGAGACGCGCCCCTTGGCGTTCGGGATCTTCACCTGGTCGAGGAGCTCGACCGCCCGCTTGCGAGCGTCCGCCTTGGACATCCCGCGGCGGACCTTGAGCTGCTCCTCGATCTGGAAACCGATCGTGAACACGGGGTTCAGGGCGGACAGCGCGTCCTGGAAGATCATGGCGATGCCCTCGCCACGAACCATGCGGCGCTCTTCCGCCGACTGGGACAGCAGGTCCTCACCGCGGAACTTGATCGAACCGTTGGTGATGAACCCGGGCGGCGTGTCCAGGATGCCCATGATCGTCTGGGCGGTCACGGACTTGCCGGAGCCGGACTCGCCCAGCACCGCGAGGGTTTCACCCGCGGAGACGTGGTACGAGACGCCGTTGAGCACCTTCGCGACACCGTCGCGGGTGCGGAATTCCACGTGGAGATCCTCGACCTCCAGCAATGGCTGAGTCACAGGATCTTCCTAACGGGACTTGGGGTCGAGGGCGTCGCGCACGGCGTCACCGAGCATGACGAAGGCCAGCACGGTGATCGTCACGAACGCGGCGGGGAACAGCAGCATGTGCGGAGCCGACTGGAAGTAGTCGCGCGACTCCGAGATCATCACGCCCCACGACACGACCGGCGGACGCAGGCCGATGCCGAGGAACGCGAGCGTCGCCTCGGCGCCGATGAAGGCACCCAGCGCGATCGTCGCGTACACCAGCACGGGCGCCACGGTGTTCGGCAGCAGGTGCCGGAACACGATCCGCAGCGGGGAGGCGCCGAGACCGCGGGCGGCCTTGACGTAGTCCTGCTGCTTCGCCACGAGGGTCGCGGAACGCATGATGCGCATGGCCACCGGCCACGACAGCACGGCGATCGAGAGCACCACCTGCGTGATGATCCGGACGACGCCGGGGTTCTCCGTCGGGGCGTTGAGCGTCGTCAGGATGACGATCGCACCGAGCACGAACGGGATGCCGGCGAAGATGTCGCTGAACCGCGACAGCACCGAGTCGATCCACGTCTTCGCGTAGCCGGCGATGATGCCGACGGTCGAACCGATCAGCACGGTCAGCAGCGTCGCGAAGATGCCGACGAGCAACGACGCGCGGGCGCCGTGCATCGCACGGGCGTAGACGTCGTAGCCCTGCAGGTCGTAGCCGAACCACGCGTCGCCCGAGGGCGACTGCAGCGACTTGTCGAGGTCGGCCGCACGCGGGTCGACCGACGTGAACAGCGTCGGCCAGATCGCCATCAGCACGATGACCGCGATGATCACCAGCGAGATGATGAACGTGGGCTTCGTGCGGAGCTCGCCCCACGCGTCGCTCCAGAGCGAGCGCGGCTTCTTCTGCTTCTGCGACGAGTCGTCGACGTGGCTGAGCTGGTCGACACCGGCCGCCGCGGAGGCCTCGAGTCCGGTTCCGCCGGACACGGATCCTGGGTCACTCATAGCGAATCCTCGGGTCGAGAACGGCGTACAGGAGGTCGACGATCAGGCTCATCAGCAGGTACACGAGGACCAGCAAGGTCACGATGCCCGTGACCATGATGCCTTCCTTCTCCTGGATGCCGCGGAAGATCAGGCCGCCGATGCCGTTGATGTTGAAGACGCCCTCGGTGACGATCGCGCCACCCATGAGGCTGCCGAGGTCGGTGCCGAGGAACGTGATCACCGGGATCAGCGAGTTGCGCAGCAGGTGGATGCCGACGACGCGGGACTGCGGCTGGCCCTTCGCGATGGCCGTGCGCACGTAGTCGGCGCGACGGTTCTCGACGATGCTCGTGCGGGTCAGCCTGGCCACGTAGGCCATCGAGAGACTGCCGAGCACGAAGCCGGGCAGGATCAGCTCACCGAACGTCGGATCGGAGCTGACCGAGGTGTCCATCAGGTCGAAGCCCTGCGGGCCGAGGTAGAGCCGCAGCACGAAACCGGTGACGAAGACCGGGAGCGAGATGAGGAACAGGGTCGAGACGAGGACGAGGTTGTCCAGGAAGCCCTGCTTGCGCAGACCGGTGAGGACACCGGCGACGATGCCGATGACGGCCTCGATGATCAGCGCGATGATGCCCATCTTGAGGGTGATCGGCCACGAGGTGGCGATCTGCTCACCGACGGAGACGCCGTTGAAGGTGGTGCCGAAGTCACCGACGAGCAGGTTGCCCAGGTACTTGAAGTACTGGACGACCAACGGGTCGTTGAGGTTGAGCTTCTGGCTCATCTCGGCGATGTAGGCCGGATCGCACGGCCGCTGGCCGCACTTGCCCGCGAAGGGGTCCTGCGGGATGGCCCAGACCAGGGCGTAGATCAGAAAAGTGGTCCCCAGGAAGACCGGTATCAGCTGCAGCAGACGGCGCAGCACATAGCGACCCATGAGGTCGGCTCCTTGCGTGGTGGGGGGCGCCCAAGGTCCTGGACACCGCTCCGGCCCCGCGCCCGTAACGCTCGAGGGACGCGGGGCCGGACGGTGTGTTCAGAACTCAGGTGTTCGGCAATCAGGCCTTGACGCGGAAGGACTCCAGAACGCCCTGACGCTTGAACGACATCTTGGCCTCGAGGAGGTTCTTCGAACGACCACCGATGCCCTTCTCGTTCCAGGTCGGCATGGAGGGCAGGTCCTTCGCGATGAGGTCCTCAGCCTGCTGGTAGATCTTGATCGCCTCGTCCTCGTTCGCCGTCTCGTCGGCCTTCTTCAGAAGGGCGTCGACCGCGGGGTTCGAGTAGTTCGAGTCGTTCGAGGAACCACCGGTGCGGTACAGCGGGTTGAGGAAGTTCTCGATCGACGGGTAGTCGGCCGACCAGTCCGAACGGCTCATGCCGGTCAGCTGCTTGCCGTCGACGATCTGGCGGAACGCACCGAAGTTGGTGGCACCGACGAACTCGCAGTCAACACCGAGCGCCTGCTTGATGCTGTTGCACGCCGCCTCGAGCGGCTCCTTGCGGCCACCGTCCTGGTTGGACTGGATGGTCAGCTTGGTGCCGGTGAAGCCCGACTCCTGGAACAGCTGCTTGGCCTTGGCCGGGTCGTACTTGCAGAACTCGCCACAGGTGTCGGGGCGGTAGCCCTTGATGCCGGGCGAGACGTAGCTGGTCGACGGCACGTAGGAGCCGGCGAGCACGGTCTTCGTGATCTGCTCCCGGTTGATGGCCATCGAGACGGCCTGGCGCAGCTTCACGTTCTTGAACTCGGGGAGGTACTGCGGGAACGCGATGGCGCTCTGGCCGAGCAGGTTCGCGTTCACGACCGCGTCACCGAGGTCGGCCTTGTACTTCTCGCCGACCTTGGCCGACGGGGGCAGGGCCTCCATGAAGTCCAGCTTGCCCGCGATCAGGTCCTGGTACGCGGTCTCCTGGGAGGAGTAGATCTTGTAGTCCAAGGTCTTGAAGTTGACCTTGTCCTCGCCCTTGTAGTCGTCGAAGCGCTCCATCTTGATCAGCGCGTTCGGCGTGCGGGAGACGAACTTGACCGGGCCGTTGCCGATGGGCTTGGCCTCGGCGGCCTTCGGGTCCGCGAAGAACGAGTCGGCCATCGGCGAGAACGGCGTGTAGCCGATCATCGTCGTGAAGACCGAGGTCGGACCGTTGAGGGTGACCTTGAACTCGTAGTCGCCCACCAGCTCGAGACCGGACATCTTGTCCTTGGCCGGCTTGGCGTTCTCGTCGGCCGGGTGGACGTCCTCGAAGCCCGCGATCGGGGAGAAGAACGATGCCGCCTGCTGTGCGTTCGGCGCGTACGCGGCGTAGTTCCAGGCGTCGACGAAGTTCTTCGCCTTGACCTCGGTGCCGTCGTGGAACTTCCAGCCCTGCTTGATCTTGATGGTGTAGACCTTGGCGTCACTCGAGGTGATCGACTCGGCCATCAAGTTGTAGGGCGCGCCGTCTTCCGCCTTGTAGCCGACCAGCCGCGAGAACAGCGAGTCGGTGACCTTGCCACCGCCGGCCTCGGTCGTGTTGGCCGGGAACAAGGTGCTCTTGGGCTCGGTGCCGTAGATGGACACCGTGCCGTCCGGGTTGGCCTTGCCATCGGCGGCGTTGTTGCTGCTACCACCGCCGCCGCATGCGCTGAGCGTCATGGCGAGCGCGGCTGGCAAAGCCACCCACGCAACCCGTGATCGCGACATCAGTCTCTCCCGCCTTTCCCCGGCGCCGCTCCGCAGATATTGCGTGCGCGCGCCTCCCCGGGAGGTCTCGTCCACCTCCCAAAACGTGAGAGGACGTTAACCGGGGCGGCGAGTAGTACGCGCATCGAAATCGGTCACAAAATTGTCACGATCACCTCAAGGCGACCTTAATTCGGCGCTAGACCAGCGAAAACGCGATGCCGTCGAGGATGTCGTGCTCGCTGCACACGAGCGTGCGAATTCCCGCGCGATTCTCCAGCTCATCGGCAATCGCACGCAGTACCACCGCTCCACCGCAGATCACGTCCACTCGACCGGGGTGCATGGGTCCCAGCGAGGCACGCTCATCATGCGTCATGGAGAGGATACGGTCGGTGATTTCACGAACATTGTCAAGTGTGATGCGGCTGAGGTGAATATCGTCGCTGTTGTACACCTCCAGCCCCTGGACCAGGGCTGACAATGTCGTCACCGTCCCGGCGACCCCGATCCACGTCTTCATCTTCTCGACCGGGACGACTTCGAATGCCTCTTTGATTGCCTCACGCGCAAACGCTTCCGCCTGCGCGATTTCGTCCTTCGCGGGCGGATCGGACGCGATGAACCGCTCCGTGAGCCGCACGCAGCCGATGTCCATCGACCTCGCGGCCTCCACCTCCGAGCCCGTGCCGAGGACGAACTCGGTGCTGCCACCACCCAGATCGGTGACGAGGAAGGGTTCCTCGTCCGGGTCGAGGTCGGCCACCGCGCCGAGGTAGGAGAGCCTCGCCTCCTCGTCGCCGGTGATCACCTCCGCGGGCGCGCCGAGGATCTGCTCGGTCATGCCGAAGAACTCGTCGCGGTTGCTCGCGTCCCGCGTGGCGCTCGTCGCGACCATCCGTGCGACCTCGACGCCCTTGCGTTGCATCGTGCGCGCGTAGTCGAGGAGGGCCTGCCGGGTGCGTTCGATCGCGTCGGGGTGCAGGCGCCCGGTCGCGTCCACGCCCTGCCCGAGCCGGACGATCTTCATCTCGCGGTGGACGTCACGCAGCCAGGCGGTGCCGTCCTCGCGCTTGGTCACGTCCGCGATGAGCAGTCGGATCGAGTTGGTACCGCAGTCGATGGCCGCGACGCGCGACATGGTCACCCCTACTTCTTCGCCTGATGCTCCTCCGCAAGCATGGCGTAGACGAGGCAGTTGGCCCATTCGCCCTCGAAGAACTCGTTCCGCCGGACGAGCGCCTCGCGCTGCGGCCGAGCTGGGAGCGGCCGGTCCGTCCAGACCGGGTGGTCAGGCGTCAGCGCGGCGGTACTCCTCCTCCAGCAGCGCGTAGACGAAGAGGTCGCCCCACTCGCCCTTGAAGATCTCGTTGTGCCGGAAGTGGGCCTCCCGGCGCATGCCGAGGCGTTCCATCAGCCGCCACGACGGCTCGTTGCGCGGGTCGCACTCCGCGACGATCCGGTGCAGGCCGAGGTGGGTGAACCCGAGGTCGAGCATCGCGCGTGCCGCCTCGGTCGCGTAGCCGCGGCCCTGGAACTCGGGGTGGAGGCTGTACCCGATCTCGCCCTGCTCGTCCTTTTCACTGCGCCACCTGAGCACGGCACCACCGATGACCTTGCCGGCCTCGGGCAGGAAGATCGCCAGCGCGAGACGTTGGTTCTCCCCGGTGAGCTCGTCGTCCGCGATGAGCCTGTCCAGCAGTTCGGCGCACTCCTCGCGGCTGACGGACTCCTCGTAGAGGTAGCGGAAGACGTCCGGGCGGGAGCGGTAGGCGTAGAAGTCGTCGAGGTCGGTCGGGCGGAACGGGCGCAGGAGCAGGCGGCCGGTGTTCAGCGGGTAGTCGAGGCGCACACCGGCACCCTGCCAAGGAACCCGCGCCGTGCCACCTCAATTACCGCCCTCACGGAAAGCGGTCGTCGAGCGGTGCGGGCATGACGCCCAGGATCAAGCTCTCCAGCCCGGCGTCGCCGACACCGAAGAACCTGATCCCGTCGGTGACGACGTAGATCGCCCCACGGTCGTCCATCCCCAGGAAGAACCTGCCGCGGTCGAGCTCGCCCAGCGGTGCCATTACCCGGCCGATCTCGGCTCCGCACTCGCTGTACCTGTCCTCCTCGCCCTTCGCGAGGAGCGGGTCGAACTCGAACGGCTCCCTCGCCCGCGAGATGCCCGAGCCGTTGTCGGGGAAGGACAGGCCGTTGAACTCCGCGAGGAACCGCACGACGACCTCGGGGAAGACGAACCCGGACTTCTCCAGCGGCGCGCGCCAGGCCTCGGTGTCGACCGTCCTGCCGGGATACCAGCCCGCGCTCCGCAGGGTGCGCTCGGACTCTTCGGAGAACCTCGCGGTCACGGGGACTTCACGAGGTGCAGGAATGCCGACCAGGCTTCGCGGGACACGGGGAGGTGGGTGGCGGGGGCCTTGCTGTCGCGGACACCGACGCCGTGGCCGACCTCGACGCAGTCGCTGACGTCCGCGCTATAGCTGCTCTTGCGCCAGTTCGACAAGCGGAACGCCCCCTTGGGCTTCGAGGCTGCTGATCAGTCTCCTCGACTGTTCAGCATCGAGCGCGTGCTTGTCGAGCCACTTCAACACGTTGTCGTAGTCGTCCAGGCTCTTCTTGTCGTCGAGGAAGAGGCCGGTCCGCAGGGCTTCGATCCAGACGGCCGGCTCGTACTTGGCGTACTCCAGCTTGACGAACGGACCGCCTGCTCCGGCATGAGCGCCGAGCGCCGTCGGCACGACTCGGACAGTGATGTACGGGCGCACCATCATCGTCAGGAGGTGGAGGAGCTGGGCCTGCATCACGTCCGGGCCACCGACCTGCAGTCGGAGGGCGTTCTCGTGGATGTAGAAGAGAAACTCCCTGCTGCGGTTGAAGATCACCTGCCGACTGATCTTGAACCGGATCAGATCGTCGAAGGCCGGCGGCTTGATGACCGCCGAACTCTCCAGCAGCGCGCGGATGTAGGCAGCGATCTGAAAGAGCCCTGACACGTAGATGGGCGACCATGTCGTGATCTTGTTGGCGAGACGTTCCTGGTCGATGAGCGACTGCAGGACCTTGGGACTGCCGTCATCGACGAACTGCAGCCACCCCCTCTCCCGCGACTCGCGGTAGAGCGCGACCATGCGCTCGACTTCCTGGTGGTGGACGCGGCAGTACGAGAGCAGACGGACGAGGTCGAGCTCGCTGACGCCGCCCTTCCCGTTGACCGCGTCGGAGACCTTGGCCTCCTGCCAGTCCAGCAGTTCGGCGAGTCTGCACTGGGTCAGGCCGCTCTGCTCGATGGCGTCGCGGACGCCGCTACCGAACTCCCGGCCCACCACGCTCGAGTTGCGCTTAGGCATGCGGACGAACCTAGGAGACGGAATCCCCTGTCCCACAACGTTTCTGCCCGAATCGCCCCGAACGAGGTACGGCTTGGAATCGTTCCAACCCGACACGCCGCACTAGCTCGGCGTGCTCGTGACCAGACTCTGCGAGGTCGGTCCCACCGAACTGTTGGCGCTGCTGCTGCCGCTGTTGCTCGAGGACGACTGCTGCGGCGGGGTCGACTGCTGGGGCGGGGTCGACGGCTCCGTCTGCGGCGGGTTGGTCGTCGTCGTCGTGGTGGTCGTCGTGGTCGTGGTGGTGGTCGGCGGCGTCGTGGTCGTCGTGACGCACGGGTCGGCCGGCGGCCTCGTCGTCGTCGACGTGCTCGTGGGAGTGGTGGTCGACGTCGTCGTCGTGGGGCAGTTCGGGAACGTCGTCGTCGTGGTCGTCGTGGTGGTGGTCGTCGGGTCCGTGGTCGGGTTGCCGGTGTTCCCGTTGCCGTTGGTCGGCGGGTTGCCGGTGTTCGGGTTGCCCGGGACCGGGTTCTGCTGGTTGTTGCCGTTGTCCGGCAGCAGCGGCAGGGTGTCGACGTTGTCGCTGTAGTCCTTGGCCCACTTGAGGACCTTCTGGACGTACGCCTGGGAGTTGTTGTAGCGGAAGACGGCCTTCGCTCGGTCTTCCTGCTTGGTCATGTCGCCGCCGCCGGAGCAGAGGTAGCGGCCGGCGCCCAGGGCGGCGTCGTAGATGTTGTTCGGGTTGACGATGCCGTCGTCGTTCAGGTCGCCGCCGAAGCTCGCCCACGTGGTGGGGATGAACTGCATCGGGCCGACCGCGCGGTCCCAGGTCCCGTCGCCGTCGAGGCGGCCGCCGTCGGTGTCGCGGATCGCGGCCATGCCGGGGGCGCCGTTGAGGACCGGGCCGAGGATCTTGGGGTTGGCGTCGCCGGCGGCGTTCACGCGGCCGCTGTTGGCGTGGTTCGACTCGATCTTGCCGATGCCCGCGAGCAACGCCCAGTCGAGGTTGCAGCCCGGGACGAGCTCGGCCATCTTGTCCTCGGCGCGGAGGTAGGCCTCGACCATCACGCCCGGGATGTCGTGGACACCGGAGACCCCGCCGTCGTCCAGCAGGCCGTCGTCGAGGTCGCCGTCGTCGAACTCGCCGTCCTCCAGGTCGGCGAGCAGAGCCGCGCTCAGTTCCTCGGACAGCGGCAGGCGGCCGGACGCTCCGAGCTCGGACGGGTCGCGGTGCAGGGCGCCGTAGACGTCGGCGCGCCCTAACGAGACAGCGATGTCATCGTGCTTGGCGAGGTTGACCCAGTCGACGAGCTTGGTCCCGACGATCATGGCGGGGGCGAGCATCGCAGCCAGCGCGGCGACGGCGAAGCCCTTTTGCCTTGGGCTCAGCACCGACGGTCCACGCAACTTGGCCATTGCCACGAATACTCACCTCTCGTGCGTCATCGCGGCTCGCCGTCCTGCAGTTACGGCGAAAGCCCCCGTCGTGACCCGTTCCACCCTGCCCCACTACGAAGCCTAGGTGTACCCAAGACGGAGTGAAGCGTGTGTTCGGTTCCGTTGACCGTTAACTCGGCGCGCACTCACCCGCCGGCCACAGCCCCTGCTCGCTCAAGAGTGCCAGCGCCTCGTCCCCCATGGGATTGACCCCAGGGCCCTTCGCGAGGGCATGAGCGACGTGCACGTGAAGGCACTTGACCCTGACCGGCATGCCGCCCGCGGTGACCTGGGTGCCGAGCGACTCGATGGCGTCGCGCTCGGCGAGGTACGCCTCGTGGGCGCGCTGGTAGGCGGCCGCGAGGTCCGCGTCCGTGGCCAGGCGCTCCTGCTGCTCCTTCATCAGCCCGCCGCCTTCGAGCGTGCTGACCAGGGAGTTCAGCTTCGGGCAGGTGAGGTAGTACAGCGTCGGGAACGGCGTCCCGTCGGGCAGCCGCGGCGCCGTCTGCACGACGTTCGGGTGCCCGCTCGGGCAGCGCGAGGCGATCGCACGTGTCCCGCGCGGCGTGCGGCCGAGCTGCTGAGCGACCGTTTCCAGGTCAGCAGCACTTACTTGTGCGTCACCGATTCCCAAAGTTCCTCGTACCAAGATCCTTGTGCCGCCTGCTTGCCCGACGGCCTCTCCGTTTCCGTGTTGCGACTCTCGTCACCCGGCAGTTGCACGATGTAGGGCGTCTCGCCGGGCCGCACCCAGTGCAACCGCTTGCGCGCCTCGATCTCGACGTACGCCGGGTCCTGAAGCTCCGACTTGCGCTTTTCCAGCGCGGCGACCGTCTCGCGCAGCTTCTGCTGCTCGGCGCCCACGTCCCGCAGCTCGTCGCGCTGCGAGAGGTAGGTCCGCAACGGGACCGCGATGCTCAGCGCCAGTGCGCACAGCACCATCGCGAACATCGCGGCCCGCCGCGTCCCGGTCATGCCGAACGCGCCACCCGTGCCCTCGCTGCGCCGTGACGGCGCCTTCGGGCGAGGTGGTTTGCGCGCGCGTGCGGGCCGTGCCTCCCGCTCTTCGCGGGGGCGACGGGGACGACGCGCGCGCTCGGCCATGCTCTAACCCTCTCAGCTCTCCGGCGTGTAGCGCGGGAACGCGAGCTCGCCCGCGTAACGCGCCGCGTCGCCGAGGCTCTCCTCGATGCGCAGGAGCTGGTTGTACTTCGCGGTGCGCTCGCCACGGGCCGGGGCACCGGTCTTGATCTGGCCGGCACCGGTCGCGACGGCGAGGTCGGCGATGGTCGTGTCCTCGGTCTCGCCCGAGCGGTGCGACATCATCGACTTGTAGCCGTACGACGTGGCCAGCGAGACCGCGTCGAGCGTCTCGGACAGCGTGCCGATCTGGTTGACCTTCACCAGCAGCGCGTTGGCGGCGCGGCGGGAGATGCCCTCCTCCAGGCGCTCCGGGTTCGTGACGAAGAGGTCGTCGCCGACGATCTGGACCTTCTCGCCCAGCTCGGCGGTCATCTGGACCCAGCCGTCCCAGTCGTCCTCGGACAGCGGGTCCTCGATAGAGACCATCGGGTAGTCGCGGACCAGCTCGGAGTAGTAGCCGATCATCTGCTCGGCCGAGCGCTTGTTCTTCTCGAACGTGTAGGCGCCGTCGGAGAAGAACTCCGTGGCGGCCACGTCGAGCGCGAGCGCGATGTCGCGGCCCGGCCGGTAGCCGGCCTTCTCGATGGCCTCGAGGATGAGGTCGAGGGCGTCGCGGTTGCTGCCGAGCGACGGCGCGAAGCCACCCTCGTCACCCAGACCCGTGGCGAGGCCCTTGCTCTTCAGCACGGACTTCAGGGCGTGGTAGACCTCGGTGCCCCAGCGCAGGCCCTCGCGGAACGTCTCCGCGCCGATCGGCGCGATCATGAACTCCTGGATGTCCACCTCGGTGTCGGCGTGCGAACCACCGTTGAGGATGTTCAGCATCGGCACCGGCAGCACGTGCGCGTTCGGTCCGCCGATGTAGCGGAACAGCTCCAGGCCGCTGGAGGTCGCCGCCGCCTTCGCGACCGCGAGGCTCACGCCGAGGATCGCGTTGGCGCCGAGGCGGCCCTTGTCGGGCGTGCCGTCCAGGTCCACGAGCTTCTGGTCCACGACGCGCTGCTCGACGGCCTCGATGCCGACCAGCTCGGGCCCGATCTCGTCGAGCACCGCGGTGACCGCGCGCTCGACGCCCTTGCCGCCGTACCGCTTGGCGTCGCCGTCCCGCAGCTCCACCGCCTCGTGCTCACCGGTCGAAGCACCCGACGGAACGGCCGCACGCTCCAGCGTGCCGTCGTCCAGCGCCACCTCGACCTCGACGGTGGGGTTGCCGCGAGAATCCAGGATCTCGCGTGCTCCGACCTGCTCGATGACCGCCACTTGCGCTCCCTGTTTCTCCTGCGTCTCGTCTCGCGACGAGCCTACTTGGGCCAGGTGACCGGCTGGGGCTCGACACCGTCAGATCACAGTGGTGCCCCCGCGCCTGTCGTCTGAATCGTGCCAGACGCTCTACGTGCTGCCTACCCGCGCTTCAGCCGACCTCGGACAGCGTCTTCGCGCCACGCAGCACCGCCTCGGGCAGATACCGCAGCGTCGTCGCCTCCCCGCCGGCCCAGACCCGGAGCCCGACGACCAGATCCCCGCGCACGAGGAAGGCCTCACAGCCCCAGACGGGGGGCGAGATCTCGGCGAGGCTGCTGCAGAACGCGTACGAGCCTTCGATCCCCTTGAGTTCGGGCAGTTCCACGTCCGCCTTGACCTCCCGCTCCGGCTTGCCGGCCGCGTCGACCCAGGTCCGGCAGGATCGAGCCTTGTCCCGCACCGTGTCGAGGACGTGCCGAGCTTCAACGCCCACCAGCCCGAACACGATCTGGTCGATGGTCGCCGGCCCCGTGAACACCCGTCTGCGCGACGTCGGGACACCGGAATCGATCTTCGCGCCCCCGCACACCCGGCTGAGATCGCCCTTGCCGGCGGCGGGCTCGACGGTGAGGTCCGGCCTGTCCGACTCGAACCGGCCACCGATGTCGTCGAAGGTCTCCGGCGGCATCAGCGCCGCCTTCACCTTCACGTCGATCGCGTTCACGACGTCCGATGTCGGAGCCGCGACGGGCATCGGATTCGTCACGGTCTGCGTGCAGGCCGTCAGCGCGAGCGCGCACACGACTGTTGCGAGTCTCTTCATCTACATCCCCCCAGGACCCGCTCAGGCTAAACGAACCGGGAGGTGCTTCACGCCGTTCTGGAAGTTCGACCGCAACCGGCCGACCTCCCCGTCGAGCACCAACTCCCCCGGCAGGTCCAGCACCGCCTCGAACACCGCCCGCATCTGCGTCCGCGCCAGCTGCGCGCCCAGGCAGAAGTGCGGACCGTGCCCGAAGCTCAGGTGGTCGGCCTCGCGCCGCCCCACGTCGAACCGGTCCGGCTCGGTGAACACGCGCTCGTCCCGGTTGGCCGACGAGAACCAGACGACGACCTTGTCCCCCGCCTTGATCTCCTGCCCTGACAAGGAAGTGTCCTTCACGCACGTGCGGCGGAAGTGCATGACCGGCGTCCACCAGCGCAACATCTCCTCCACCGCAAGGGGAAGGAGCGTCCGGTCGGCCCGCAGCCGCCGGTACTGGTCCGGGTGCGAGAGCAGCGCGATCATGCCGCCCGGGATGCCGTTGCGCAGGGTTTCGTTGCCCGCCACGGAGAACAGCCAGAAGAGGTTCTCGAACTCCTCCAGCGAGATGTCCTCCCGCATGAGGTTGCTCAGCACGTCGTCGGACGGGTTCGCGCGCTTGTGCTCACCCAGCGCGTGCGCGTAGGCGTAGAGGTCGGGCATGCCGTCGCGGGCGCGCGGGTCGCGGCCGTCGTCGGGGCGCAGGGCCAGCGCTTCCAGCGCCATGTCGGTCATGCCCTCGGTCGAGCTGGACGACAGGGCGTACTCGGGGTCCTGGAAGCCGATCACGCGGTTGCTCCAGTCGTAGAGCAGCGCTCTGTCCTGCCGGGGAACGCCGAAGACGTCGGCCAGGGTCAGCAACGGCAGGTCGGCGACGTCGTGGGCGAAGTCGCCGGACAGCCCGGCCACGATCTCGCGGGCGTTCGCGTGGACGCGGTCTTCCAGCAGGGCCACGGCCCGCGGGGTGAACGCCCTGGTCAGCAGGCGGCGCAACCGCGTGTGCGACGGCGGGTCCTGGTTGAGCATCATGCGCTGGACGTAGGCGAGGTCGGCGGGCAGCGGGTCGCGGATCTGGGTGGCGCCGCGGTGCGAGGAGAAGACGGCGGGCGAGCGCAGGACCGTGCGGACGTCCTCGTGGCGGAAGATCGCCCAGAAGTCGTCGATGCGCACCACGTTCTTCTCACGCAACCGGGTTAGTGCGTCGTGCGGGACTCCCGAGGTATACGTGTCCGGGTCGACGATGAGGTCGGCATCGGTCCTGGGCATAGAACGGATTCTGACGTGCTTCATGTCGAACGTGGTGGAAGCGGGCCGTTGCTGGTGCTGTTGCACGGGCTGGGCGCTACCGGCGAGGTGTGGCAGGACGTCGTGAGCGAGTGGCCCGGGAGCTGGCTCGTGCCCGACCTGCCCGGTCACGGACGAAGCGCGCCGCTCGACCGGTACTCGTTCGGCGCGTTCGCGGCCGCGGTGGCCAATGAGGTCCCGCGTGAACCGGTCGTGGTCGTCGGGCACTCGCTGGGCGGCGTGGTCGGGCTGGCGCTCGCGAGCGGGTGGTTCGGGGTCGAGGTGACCACGTGCGTCGGCGTCGGGATCAAGGTGCAGTGGACCGACGAGGAGCTGGCGAAGGCCGCTTCACTCGCGGAGAAGCCGGCGAAGGTCTTCGCCACCGAGGAGGAAGCCGTGGAACGGGCGTCGAAGATGGCCGGGGTGCCGCTGCGACACGGTGTGTCCGAAGTGGACGGTGGGTGGGCGCCCTCGCTGGACATGAGGGCCTTCGGCGTGGGCGCGCCGGACATGGCCGGGCTGATCATGGCGTCGCAGGCCCACGTCGTGCTGGCGGCGGGCGAGAACGACCCGATGAGCCCTCAGGAGCACCTGAAGGAGCTGGTGCCCGAGCCGGTCGTGTTCCCCGGCGCGGGCCACAACGTGCACGTCGAGTCGCCCTCGTCCCTGCGCGCCGTGCTGACTCAGGTCGCCACGTAGCCGCCGTCGGCCGTGATCACCGAGCCCGTGATGAAGCTCGACTTCTCGGAGGCGAGGAACAGCACGGCCTCGGCGATCTCGTCCGGCTGGCCGACGCGCTGCAGCGGGAGGTCCTTCGCGATCTCGTTGAACACCTCACCGGCTTCGGCCAGGGCCTTGTCGGTGGCGACCGGGCCGGGCGCCACGGAGTTGACGCGGACGCCGGCGGCACCGAACTCGACGGCCCACGAGCGGGTGAGCGCGTCCATCGCGGCCTTGGAGGCGTTGTAGACGGACCCGACCGGGGTGCCGACGACGGCCGCGATCGACGAGACGTTGACGATCGAGCCCTTCCCCCTGGCGACCATCGCCGGGGCGAGCGCGGCGGTGAGGAAGTAGGTGCCGCGGACGTTGACGTCGAACACCTTCTCGTAGACGTCGAGAGCCTGCTCGGGGGTCGGCGAGAACGGGAAGATGCCCGCGTTGTTGACGAGCACGTCGACGTCGCCGACCTCCTGCGCGAGCGCGCGGACGTCGTCGACGCTGCCGATGTCCGAGACGATGAAGTGACCGGTGCCGCCGGCCTGCTCGATGAGCTCGACGGTCTCCTTGCCGAGCTCGGCGCGGCGGCCGGTGACGTAGACGGTGGCGCCGGCCTCGGCGAGCTTGACCGCGATCGAGCGGCCGATGCCCGAGGTGGCGCCGGTGACGAGTGCCTTCTTGCCTGCGAGTTCGTTGGTCGACATGTCCCCGACCGTGGCCCCGCCGCGTCGTCAGGCCATAAATTCCGGATGAATCAGCTGGTCAGGACCGGTACGCGCCACCCGAAGTACATGCGCACGAAGTGCGGCAGCCGGTAGCGGCCGAGCACCAGCGGTTCGATCAGGTGCACGTCGGCGAGCGACTCCAGCAGGAACTCGATCGCCCCCGGATCGGCCCCGGACATCTCGGCCGCCTCGCACACGTCGATCACGTCCTTCTCGCGCCGCGCGAAGCACTGCAGCAGGTGCCGTTCCTGGTCGGTGAGCTGCTTCTCGGCCTTGACCAGCGGAGCGAGCACGGCCCGGCAGTCGGACGGGATGACGTTGCCCAGCTGCGTCTCCCGTTCCATCTGGGCCAGCAGCATCGCGACCGTCCAGTCGGGGCGGGCGGCGAGCTTGCCGCCGAGCACGCGGATGGGGTTCGGCAGGTACGAGACGCGCGCCAGCACCACGTCCGTCACTCCTGCCTCGGCGTCGGCCCTCGCGGGGTCGAGAACCCTGCGGAACAGCTGGTTCGCGTCGGCCTCGGTCAGTCCGGCGACCTTCAGCCAGACCACCCCGGCCAGCTCGTTCCACCGGCGCACGCTCGTGAGGACCAGGGCGGAGCCGGGGGTGCGCAGGTCCGCGATCTGGGCGGGGTCCCGCACGTCGTCGACGACGACCAGGAACCGCTTGCCGCGCGCCTTCTCCCGCCACAGCGCGGCTTTGTCGCCGCGGGGGTTCTCGACGCCGACCGCGCGCAGCAGTTCGTTCGCGACGTCCGTGCCGCTGACGAAGATCTGCCCGTCGGGGTAGTCCCGCTTGGCGAGGTGCGCGACGTGAACGGCCAGCGCGGTCTTGCCGCTGCCGTGCATGCCGGTGATGCCGACCGTCTGCGGCAGGGCCCGCAGCGCCTGCGCGATCTCGGCGGCCCGTCCGGTGAAGTCGGGCAGGCCGGGCGGCAGCAGTTCGGGACGGCGCGCCAGGAACAGGTCGCCCCGGAGGATCTGCTCGTGGATCCCACGCAGGTCCGGTCCCGGTTCGAGGCCGAGCTCCTCGTTCAGCAGGGCACGCACCTGCCGGAACTGCTCCAGCGCCTCGGCCTGCCTGCCCTCGCGGTAGAGGGCCTGCATGAGCAGCGCACGCGGGCGTTCCCGGAGAGGGAAGGCGGCGACGTGCTTCTGCAGTTCGAGGACGTCCAGCTCGCGTTCGAGCAGGGCCTCCCGGCACTTCAGCCGCTCGTTGCGGATCCTGACCCGCTGCGCCTCGAAGTACGTGCTGCTGAAGCCTTCGAGCGGTTCGTCGCGGCAGTCGTCGAAGAGCTCCGCCCTCAGCGTGTAGCCGCCGTCCTTGGACCTCAGGTCCAGCTCGGGCATGACCTTGCGGATCTTGTACATGTACGTCCGCAGAGCCATGACCGCGCTCGGCGTCGGGTCGTCCCAGATCATGCCGATCAGCTGGTCGTTGCCCAGCCGGATGCCGTTGTTCAGCAGCAACGCCGCCAGCACCGCCCGTTGCTGGCGCGGTCCCAGGTCGATCTCCTCGTCGTCTCGCCAGGCTCGTACCGGACCCATCAGTGAGAAGCGCAGGCTCATGCAACGGGACAACGCCCTCGGGCATTCCCCCATGCCCCGGTGCAATGAGTATTATGAAAGTAGGCTCAGAGCCTACGGAGGTCGTATGAAAGACCGCGTGACCATCCCGACCAAGCTCGCCAGGAGAGCGAACAAGGTGCTGCGTCCCAGAGACGCGGCGGACGTCTACGCCCACCCTCGCAGTGAGTTCGAACGGCTGCTGGAACAAGCGGTCCTGTGCCACATCAGCACCGGCTACTACGCGCTGGCCCCGATGGACCGTCTCGGCGACCCGAGCTGGCGCCCGGATCTCGCGGCGGCGGCGCTCGGCGTGGCCCAGGCCGATTACGGACGGGACGCCGTGGCGCTGATGAGCATCACCGCCGCGCGTCGTCACGGCGCGCTGCCCCGCGCCATCGGCACCGCGGTCGTGGCCGTGCCGAAACAGCGACCTGTCCTGCGCACCAGAATGGGCAACGTGGTCTTCGTGAAGCGTGACGTGAGCCGCCTCGACCTGGAGCAGGTGGAAACGGAGCTCACGGCGGGATGGATGACCACGCCGGAGCAGACAGCGCTCGACATCGCCGCTCGGCCGAAGCTCGGCGGTGTCGGAGCAGCGGATGTCGAGGAGATCCTGCGAGCGCTGACCCGCCGGATCGACTGGGCCGTCGCCGAGGAACTCGCACACGATCAGCACAGGCCGGCGGCGCTGGCGCGGGTGAAGGGGGCGGCGGATGCTTGACCACGAGGAACTCCGCGCGGTCGCCGGCGCGTTCGGTGTCGCGGAGGACCAGGTCAGGCGGGACCACCTGATCAGCCACGTGCTGGCAGTTCTGCCGAAGATCGCACCGGACGTGCTGTTCGTCGGCGGAACAGCTCTGGCGAGGACACATCTCGCGGACCCGGCGTCGGGCGGACGCCTGTCAGAGGACATCGACCTGTGGACGCCGGATCGTGCCGCGGTCGCGACCGCGCTCGACGACCGGCTGCCGCGACTCCTGCGCCGCGAGTTCCCCGGGACCAGGTGGGATCCTCCGCTGCGCTCCGCGAGGTCCGCGGTCGAACCAGGCGTTCTGGTGACGACGACCGATCTCCGCGTCCGGGTGCAGCTGCTCGACCACGAGGACTGGGCACGCTGGCCGAGTCAGGCCGTTCGCGTGGAGACCAGGTACAGCGACATCGTGTCGGAGGTCGTGCTCAGAGTTCCCACGTTGCAGGCGTTCGCGGCGATGAAGACCCTCGCCTGGGCAGACCGGCACGCCGCGCGGGACCTCTACGACCTCGCGCGCCTGGCCGAACTCGGCGCGCTCACCTCAGAGGCGGCCGGCCTCGTCCGCGACGCGACGGGTGCCTCGGTCCAGAAGTACGAGTTCGCCTCACTACCGTCCACACTGGACTGGCAGTCGCAGCTGGCTCACCAGACCAGCGAACTTCCCTCAGCCGACTGGTGCCTGCAGATCGTTCGGGAGGCCTACGGGAGGGCACTCGCCTGGTAGCGGTGCGCGCCGGTCGAGGCGCGGTGCCTCTCCTCTGCACCCCGCAGAACCCGACCTGGTCTGGGCGTCCGGCTACCCGGTCGGCGCCCTCGCGGTGGCCGTGGCCGCTGCTCGGCGTCCGCGGGGGCGGTGCGGCGACCACGCTGTCCTCTGTGGTCCCGTCCGTCACGGCGTTGATCGCGTGGCCGCTGCTCGGGCAGGTGCCGGCGGCCGGGCCGGCACGGCCACACCTTCGAGTTCTGTCGCCCGGACGGCAGTCGAAGAACGTGCGAGCGGTAGGTACCGTTGATCGAATGACGGACGGCACCTTCGAGGCGTTCCGGAAGGCCGAGGCGTTGATGGCCCAGCGCAGGCCGCTCGACGCGCTGCGCGAACTGAGGCCGGTGCTGGACGAGGCCGGCGAGGCGCCGTCCGTGCAGCTGCTGGCCGGCCGGGCCTATCTCGGGTCCGCGCAGCTCACCAGGGCGGAAGAGGCGTTCCGCAAGGTCCTCGACCTCGATCCGAGCGATCACTACGCCCGGTTCGCGCTCGGCAAGACGCTGCAACGGCAGGGGCGCCTCCCCGAGGCGCTCGCCCAGCTCCGGATGGCGGTCGCGATGAACCCGTCGCCGGAGTACCAGGAAGCGCTCGGAGAGGTCAAAGCCCGGCTGGCCCTGGGGAACTGATCACCGGAACAGGGTGTCGCCCCAGAACCCGCCCTCGCGCACGCCCGGAGGCACGGCGAAGTGCCCGGACCCGGTGTGCTCGATGTACTCCATCATGTCGTCCTTTGTGGACAGCGCCTGCTGCATCGGCACGAACTGCGTCCGCGAGTCCCGGTTGAACGCCACGAAGAACAGTCCCGCGTCGAGGTGGCCGAGCCCGTCGGAGCCGTCGGTGAAGTTGTAGCCGCGGCGCAGGATCCTGGCCCCGTTCAACGCTTCCGGTGAGGCGAGCCGGATGTGCGCGATCTCGCCGATCAACGGGATACCGCCCGCGCCCTTGACGTGCAGGTCGGGTTCGTCGAACTCCTTGCTCTGCCCCAGCGGGGCGCCCTCGCCCTTGGTGCGGCCGACGATCTGCTCCTGCTCGACCAGCGACGTGCGGTCCCAGATCTCGATGTGCATGCGGATCCGGCGCGACACCAGGTACGTGCCGCCGACGAGCCAGTCCGGCCCGTCCTCCTTCGAGACCCAGACGTGGTTGCGCAGGTGGTCGGCGTCCTCGGCCTTGATGTTGCGGGTGCCGTCCTTGAACCCGAACATGTTGCGCGGCGTGGCCTGGTCGCGCGTGGTCGAGGACGTGCGGCCGAACCCGAGCTGCGACCAGCGCACCGCGACCCGCCCGAACCCGATGCGCACCAGGTTGCGGATGGCGTGCACGGCGACCTGCGGGTCGTTCGCGCAGGCCTGGATGCAGATGTCGCCGTTGCTGCGCGCGGGGTCCAGGTCGTCCTGCGGGAAGCGCGGCAGGTCGATCAGCCGTTCCGGGCGCTTGTCCTTGATGCCGAACCGGTCGTCGAAGAGCGACGGGCCGAAGCCGATGGTGATCGTCAGCGCGGACGCCGGGAGGTCGAGCGCCTCACCGGTGTCCTTGGGCGGCGCTTCGACGTTGCCGCCGACCGCGCCGTTCTCCGCGGCCTCCTGACCGGCCGTCATCCGTTCCGCGGCGACGGTCCACTCCTTGAGCAGACTGACCAGCTCGTCGCGGCTCTTCGTCTTCACATCGAGCGCGACGAAGTGCATGTGGTCCTGCGCGGGCGTGGTGATGCCGGCCTGGATCTCGCCGCGGAACGGCACCTTGGCCGCCGCGACGTTCTCGACGGCCGGAGACTCCCGTGACGCCAGCACACCGGCGGCGGCGCCCGCCCCCGCGAGCGCCACTCCGGCGCCCGCGAACCCGAGCAGCCTGCGACGAGGAACCTCGTTCGTCACTTGGCCGACACCACTTCCGCGACCTTGCTGACCGGCTCGCCGAGCGCGTCGACGGCCTCGGCCAGCGCCTTGACCTCGTCCTGCGTCAGCTCGGTGTAGAGCTTGAAGCCGTCGCCCTTGCGGTGCTTCTCCAGCGCCTCGTCCAGCGCCTTGAACTTATCGTCCAAAGTGGACACGAGGGCCTTGTCCTTCTGCTCCACCACGGGGCGCAGCGCGGCGATCGCGGCCTGCGACCCGTCGACGTTCGCGCGGAAGTCCCAGAGGTCGGTGTGCGAGTAGCGGTCCTCTTCGCCGGTGATCTTGCCGGTGGCGACCTCGTCCAGCAGTTCCTTGGCACCGTTGGCCAGCTGCACGGGCGTCAGCTCCACGGACTTCGCCTTGGAGACGATCTCCTTGACGTCGGTCAGCAGCTGGTCCGCGATCTTGTCGGAGTCGGCCTGCAGCCCGGAGGTCCACAGGTCCTTCTCGAGGCGGTGGTAGCCGGTGAACGCCATGCCCTCCTCGATGACGTCCTCGCGGCCGTCGATCTTGGGGTCGAGGTCGCCGAAGCTCTCCGCGACGGGCTCGATGCGCTCCCAGTACAGGCGCGACACGGGGAAGAGCGCCTTGGCGTCGTCGACCTTCTTCGCCTTGACGGCGTTGACGAACTCCTCGGTCTTCACGAGCAGCTGGTCGGCCTGCGAGCTCACGTAGCGCTGGTAGCTCTTGGTCGCCTCGGCCAGCATCGCGTCGCCGTCGGTCGACTTCTTGGCGTCACCGGTGACGGTGAAGTCGCCGCGGATGCCGTCCCCCTTCATGCCGGGCTTGCACGCGGTCTGGAACTTGCCGGACTCCGTGACCTCGACGATCAGCTTCCGCGACAGCCCGGGCCCGATGTTCTCGACCTCGCCGAGGATCCGGTCGCCCTCGGCGTAGAGGTAGAACTCGGTGACCTTGGTGCCCTTGTTGGTCACCTCGAACGTGACGTTGCCCGTCCCCGCCTCGGTCTTCGCGACCTTGCACGCGTCGTCGGTGGCCTCGACGGCGATGTTGCCGGAGGCGTCGGTCGTGCCGCCGTTGCTGCTGCACGCCGCCAGCACCGCGAGTGAGCCCAGGATGACTGCTGCCTTGCGCACGGAGAACTCCAGTGATGATCAGTTGGCCACGGCGGCGCGACGGCGCGGCCGGATGAGGAACAGCGACAGAACCACCACCACGTAGGACACCCACGCGATGGCCTGCAGCACCGACGTGCGCTGCGAGTAGTTGAAGAAGCCCTTGAGCAGCGCCCCGTACCAGGAGTCCTCCGGCAGGGTGTCGCTGATGTCGAACGCCAGCGTGTTCAGCCCCGGCAGGATCGCGGCCTCCTGCAGGTCGTGGATGCCGTAGCTGAGGACGCCGGCGGCCACGAACACGAGCAGCACACCGGTGACGGTGAAGAACCTGCCGAGGTCGAACCGGATCGCCCCCTGGTAGAGCAGCGCGGCGATGACCACGGCCACCAAGATCCCGCCCAGGAATCCGATGAGCGGCTCGGTCGTCCCCCCTCCAGCGGCCTGCACGCTGGAATAGAAGAAGACGGCCGTCTCGAGCCCTTCTCGTCCAACGGACAAAAGGGACACGACAATGATGGCGAAAGGTCCGATTTTGAGTGCTTCGTCCATTTTGCCGCGCAGCTCGGCCGCGATCGTCTTGGCCGCCCGCCGCATCCAGAAGATCATTCCCGTGACGAACGCGACCGCAATGATCGACATCGTTCCGCCGAACGCTTCCTGCTGCTCAAAGGTCATCCCGGCAGCACTGAACGTGATCACCGCACCGGCCGCCACGGACAGTGCCACCGCGATCACGACACCCGTCCAAACCCACTTGAGCGCGTACCGCCGGTCGGTCTTCACGAGGAATGCGATCAGGATGCTCACCACGAGCGCGGCTTCAAGCCCCTCGCGCAGCCCGATGAGCCCATTGGCGAACAACATCCCGACGCCTCCACAAATTAGGTCGGCCTCATTTAAGGTAAGGCTCACCTGATTGTCCAGCCGCCACCAGTGCCGGTTTCATCACGCTTCACTCCGTCACCACGTGGTCGGAGCACGTAGCCTGGGTTGCGTGGTCCCGCCGCCCGCAGTCCAGGAACAAGCCCGCCGCAACCGCAACGGCAACATCTTCGGCCGCATCGTCCTGGTGCTGCTGTTGATAGTCGTGGTCGCCGCAGGGGCCTGGGCGCTGGGCGCCCTGAACCGCAGAGATGTGACCCAGGCGGGCCCACCGCCGTTCCTGGTGCCCATCCAGGAGGTGGAACCGGGAGCAGCCGCCCCCGGCAGCGCCGCCTCCCCCGGCACCACGGCGACAGCGAACCCGCTGGCCGAGTGGGCGACACGGGTGGCGGGCAAGACCGACATCCCGGCCCGGGCACTGCACGCCTACGCGCAGGCGGACCTGACGATGCAACGGGAGGCCCCGGCCTGCCGCATCAGCTGGGCGACCCTCGCGGGCATCGGCAGGATCGAGTCCCACCACGGCAACATCAACGGAGCCCGCCTCCAGGAGAACGGCCTCCCGTCCCGCCCGATCGTCGGCATCCCCCTGGACGGCGGCCCCGGCGTGAAGGCGATCAGGGACACCGACGGCGGCCGCCTGGACGGCGACACGACGTGGGACCGTGCGGTGGGCCCGATGCAGTTCATCCCGGGCACCTGGAACCGCTGGGCGAAGCGCGCGGCGGGAGACGGCCTCCCCGCAGACCCGCAGAACATCGACGACGCGGCGCTGACGGCAGCGCGCTACCTCTGCGGAGGGGGCGCCAGGGACCTGGGCACGGGCCAGGGCTGGTGGGCAGCGGTGCTGACCTACAACAACTCCGTGGAGTACGGCCAGAACGTGTTCAGCGGGGCGGACGCCTACGCACGGGCGAGCGCGCAGCAGTAGCAGCGCCCACGCCGCTCAAGCGAGGCCGGAGCACCAGAAAAAGGCTGGGACCAGACGGAAGTACGGCCCCAGCCCTCTCCGTCAGGCCCCTGCCGAGGGCGCGGCGACGTCCTCCGCAGGGGAAGCAGTGTCCTCAACCCCGCCACCACTTTCCTCATCCGAAGGCGGCTCGGCCCGATCACAGGGCGGCTCGACGGGAGAGGTGGTGACCGGCGGAACAGGGTCCTCGGCCCGAGGGGTCGAGGAGGGCGGCACCTCGACAGGAGGAGTCTCGGCAGGAGGCGCAGGCTCCACGCTGGACACGACCACAGGCGCAGAAGCACTGGCGGTGGTCGTGGTGGTGACGACCGGCGCCTCCGACGAAGCAGCCGGCACTTCTTCCTCGGGCTCGGGTTCGGGCTCGTTCCGCCCGGTGACAGCGGGCTTGACCGCGGAGACCCGGACGGTCTCGGTGACGGTGGCCCCGCCGACAACCCGGGTCTGGGTGGCGACCCTGGCAGCGAGAACCTCCCGAGCAGCCCCCTGAGCCACCACGGTCTCGGTGACGGTGGACAACGAGACCCCGGTCTCGAAGGGCTCGGTCCACCACTGGGCAGAAGGCCGCGAAGGCGGAGGCGCGGCCCGGGGAGCCTCCGCGGGCCCCCCGGTCAACGCGATCAGCGCGAACATCCCGCCCAGCGCCAAGAAGGGCACGACCACCACGGCCCCGAAGCACCCACGACCACTGCGCGGCTCTTCACGATGACTCATCTCCAGCACACCCCCGAACGGTGACGGACTGTCCCATCAAGCTTCCATCTGGTTGATCGTCCACATGGAACAGTCCGTCACAGTTCTTTAGTCACACGATGGGGTGTTCACGCCAACGGGGGCAACTCCGGAGCGTGAGCGGCAGGCGAAGATGAAAGAGTTTCCAGAGCAAGGGAAACGGCCTTCTCCAGCTGCGGATCGCGACCGGAAACCCGGTCGGCAGGCGACATGACCACCTCGATGTCGGGGTCGACACCGTAGTTCTCCACAGCCCACCCGTGGCCCTTGAAGTACGACGCGTACCTCGGCTGGGTGACCATCGTGCCGTCGACGAGCGTGTACATCATGTCGATGCCGATGACACCGCCCCAGGTCCGCACCCCCACCACGGGCCCGATCCCGAGCTCCTTGATGGCCACGTTGACGATGTCGCCGTCGGAACCGGCGTACTCGTCCGCCACCGCCACGACAGGACCGCGGGGCGCGTCCTGCGGGTAGGACTCCGACGCCGTGTAGCCGCGAGCGACCGACCACCCGATCACCTTGCGGCCGAGCTTCTCGATCACGAGCTGCGAGGTGTGCCCGCCGCCGTTCTCCCGGACGTCGAGCACCAACGCCTCACGGGTCAGCTCGATCCGCAGGTCCCGGTGCAGCTGGGCCCAGCCGGCGCCCATCATGTCCGGGACGTGCAGGTAGCCCACGCGTCCACCGGACTGCTCGTGCGTGAAGGCACGGCGGTTCGCGACCCAGTCGTGGTACCGCAGAGGCTCCTCATCGGCCAGAGGCACCACCACGACCCGGCGCAGCTCGCCACCACCACCGGGGCGCACCGTCAGCTCGACGGGCTTCCCAGCCGTCCCCACCAGCAACGCCCCAGGGCCGGCGAGCCCGACGGGACGCCCGTCCACGGCCACGACGACGTCGCCGGCGCGCACAGCCACTCCGGGCGCGCACAACGGCGAACGGGCGTGCGGGTCGGAGGTCTCGCCCGGGATCACGCGCTCCACGACCCAGTCGTCACCCGAGCGCACCAGATCAGCGCCCAGCAGCCCCTGACGGCGAGAAGCGGGCACGTGCGGCGCCGAGCCCCACACGTAGGCGTGCGAGGTCCCCAGCTCGCCCTGGACCTCCCACAGCAGGTCGACCAGGTCGTCGTGGCTGCCCACCTCGGCCACCAGCGGCCGGTAGCGGTCGAGCTCGCCCTGCCAGTCGACACCGCCCATGTCGGTGCGCCAGAAGTGGTCGCGCATGAGCCGCCCGTTCTCGGCGTACATCTGCGCCCACTCCTGTGCGGGATCGACGACGACGCGCACGCGCGCGAGGTCGATCTCCACGTAGTCGGCCGAGTCCTCGTCGGCCTTGCTGTCCGTCGGCACGACCCGCAGGTCGCCTCGGTCCTCGACGAGCATCCGCTTGCCGTCGCCGGACACCGCGAACGCGTCCGCGCTGTCGGACAGGCACTCCGTCTTCTGCTTGCCGAAGTCGTAGCGCTCCAGCACCGTGCGCGGCGGGCGGGCGTCGGGCGAGGCCAGGTTGTCCCCCAGCACGCCGAGCAACGGCCGGCGCAGCCACAGCAGGCCGCCACGCGCCGCCTTCAACGACACGTAGTCCGCCGCGGCGACGGGAACGGGCACGATGCGGTCGGTGAGGCCGTCGAGGTCGACCTTCGTCACCGGGGTCTTCTCGTCGTCGTCCTCGGAGTCCTTGTCCTCGTCGCCGACCGGGCGGCCGCCGCGCATCGGGGCGAACGGTGACGGCGTGGTGGCGGCCAGCGGCACGAGGTGCGGGCGGCAGCCGGTCGGGAACGACAGGTCGAACACGTGCGCGTCGTAGACCGGGTCGAACGTCCGGATCGACAGGAACGCCAGGTACTTGCCGTCCTCGGTGAAGGTCGGCGCGAAGTCGGCGAACCGCAGCGACGTCACGTCCACAACGGACAGATCCGCCGCGTTCACCATCTTGATGTGCCGCAACGGTGTCGGGCCGGGGTGCGACCACGCGAGCCACGCCGAGTCCGGCGAGAACGCGAGGTGCGTGACGTGGGCGTTCGCGCCGCGGACGACCTCGCGCACCTCGCCGGAAGCCACGTCCACCAACAACAACCGGCCGTCGTGCGTGGCGACGGCGACGCGGGAACCGTCGGGCGCGGCGGCCAGGGACATGACCCGGCCGAGCTGACCGGACGCGACGCGGCGGGCGGTGTTGCCCGGCTCGACGCCGCCGACGGGCGCGATCTCCAGGGCCTCCTCGCCCTCGACGTCGGTCACCCACACCACGTGGCCGGTCTCGCCGAGCACCTTCGGCAGCCGCGCCCGCACGTCGGAACGGTCGGCCAGCACGCGAACGGGGCCGTCGCGGTGCGTCACCCAGTGCACGGAACCGCGGACCTCGACGGCCGACGCGCGGCCGGTGTGGTCGACGCTGAACGACTCGATGTTGCCGGAAGCCTTGACATGGCGCGGTTGCAGGCCGGTGCGCGGGCCGCCGAGCTTGATGTCGAGCTTGCGCAGGTCGGAAAGGCCTTCGAGCAGCCACAGTTCGCCGGCCTGGTGGAAGATCACCCGCGAGCCGTCGCTGGAGGCGTTGCGGGCGTAGAACTCGCCCTCCGAGTGGCGGCGCAGGTCGGTGCCGTCCGGCAGCACCGAGTAGACGCTGCCGACACCCTCGTGGTCGGACAGGAACGCGATCCGCCCGTCGACCCACATCGGGTTCGACAGCGTGGACTTCAGGTCGGCCAGGATCCGGGTGAAGTCACCGGAACCCTCCGTGTCGACCCACAGCTTGCCCGCGGTGCCACCGCGGTACCGCTTCCACATCGACGGTTCCTGCATGTAGCTGGACGACGTGACGACCTGGCCGTCCGGCCCGAAGGAGACGTCGTTGACCCACCCGTACGGCAGCACCTCGGACGGCCCGCCGTCGAGCGGGACGGCGTGCGCCTGCTTGCGGTGCCGCGACATCTGACCGGTGTGCGTCACCGCCAGCACTCGCCCGTCCGGCGTCCACCCGGACACGGCCGTCCGGCCCACACCCCAGTGCGTCAGCCGGCGTGCAGGGCCACCGTCCACAGGCGCCACGCGCACCTCCGGGGCCCCGTCGATCACGCTGGCCCACGCCAGATGCGTGCCGTCGGGCGAGAAACGGGGCGTACGGGCCGGTACCTGATCAGCGGACGCGCGCCAGGCCCTTCCTCCGTCGACGGGCGCGAGCCACACGTCGTCCTCGGCCACGAACGTCACCAAGTCACCGCGCAGATGCGGATACCGCAGGTAAGTCACGAGATCGACGTTAGCCCACGTTCACCGTTTCAGGAGGGCAAAAAACGCCGCCAGTCCTCAGCCTCGAGAGAAACAAGACCTTCGGCCCGTGCCTTGGCCTCCGCCTCGCGCACGTTCGCGGCGAAACGGCGGCACACCTGGCGGAGCTCCGTCTCCGGGTCCTCCCCGGCGAGCTTGGACAAAGCGGTCACAGCGAACAAAGTCGTGCCCGTGTCGTCGCCCTCGGGCAGCAGGTCGACGGGGAAGCCGGCGCGTTTGGTGCGCTGCACCAGTTTCGCGGCCAGCGCGACGGCCGGCTGACCCAGCGCCACACCGTCCACACTGGACTCGCGCTGCTTCTCGGCCTGCTTGAGCTCCTCCCAGCGGTGCTGCTGCGAGGTCGCGTCGTGCACGGCGGGATCGTTGCCCTCGAAGACGTGCGGGTGCCGGCCGACGAGCTTCGCGACCAGCTCGGCCGCGACGGCGTCGACGTCGAACGGGTCCTCGGCGTCCTCGGCCGCGACGCGGGCGTGGAACAGCACCTGCAGGAGCACGTCACCGAGCTCCTCGCGCATCGCCGCGCGGTCGCCGTCCTCGATCGCCTCCAGCAGCTCGAAGGTCTCCTCGACGAGGTACTGGCGCAACGAGTCGTGCGTCTGCTCGGCGTCCCAGGGACATCCGCCCGGCGAGCGCAGCCGGTGCATGACCGCGGCCGCGTCGAGCAGCCCCGCTCCCAACGGCTCCGGCGTCGTGATCACCTCGGCGTCCGGGTACGCGGCGGCCGAGGTCGTGATCACCACCGCGCCGTCCTCCACGTCGACCGGCGCGGGTCCGTCGACACCGAGGTCCGACCAGGTCCGCGGAGGGACGCCCTCGCCCGCGTAGACGGCCTTGGCGGCGCGCAACGCGGGCAGGGCGGCAGCGGGCAGCACGGCTCCGAGCCGCTCGCTGAGGACGACGACGGTGATCAAGACTTGTTCTTGGTCGTGCTCACACCGACGTACCCCGCGCGCTCACCGGCGTTGCCGACGACCTGCGCGTTGGTCGGGTCCCACACGCCGTAGCGGGGGTTGACCTCGACGGTCTGGTCCGCGGTCAGGAACTGCGCGATCCGCAGGCCGAACGCCGCGAGCAGCTGCGGGTCGATGCGCTCGATCAGGTCCTCCTCGCCCGGCGTGGGCGAGACCTTGTTGCGCTCCTTGACGAGCGCGACCATCCAGCTGGACTGCTGCTCGTCGGCCGGGAAGGCCACGACGGTGCCGGGCTTCACGCCCCACAGCATCGTGTGCACCAGCGACGGGTTCTCGGTGACGCGGACCTTCTGGCCCGTCGCCGACGCCTGCTGACCGCCGGTGGTGCGCGGGGCCTCCTGCACGAACCGCGACATCTTCGACGGGTCGGCCGCGACCTGCGCCGCCTTCTCCTTGGCTTCCTTCGGGTCCTGGACCTGGAAGAAGTCGATCACGACCTGGAGCGTGGAGAGGTTGCGGCGGGCGAGCTCACCCATCACCAGCACGTCGCGCTGGTGGCGGTAGATCGTGGTCTCGTCCTGCTCGCTCTGCTTCGAGGCTGCCTCGGGGCCGCCCTTCTCCTTGATCGCGTCGAACACCTTGGTCTCGTCGACCGTGATGTTCTCGATCTGCGCGGCCCGCTCGGCGAGCTTGTGACTGATCTCGTCGGACAGCACGAGCCGCGAGACCTGGTCGAGCTTGCCCTGGTCCTGCATCTGCTGGGCCGCGGGCTCCTTCTTGAGCACCTTCACGGTGCGCTCCTGGACGGTCTCCAGGTTGATCGCCTGATCACCGACGATCGCGGCCGAACCGGCCTTCGCGGGGCCGGTGCCACAACCGGTGGCCAGCAGCGCCACAGCCACACCGACCAGCGAGAAACGCTTCAGAACAGTGCTCACGAGGATCTACCCTCTCACGCCTTGGTGACTCCGGTCACGGGAGTCCCCGCGAGTGAGTCGAGGAACGCACCGCACCAGTCCAACAGCTCCTGGTCGCGCAGCTGCGGTGCACCCATCCGGCCGCCCGCCGCTCCCTCCGTCGGCCTAGGCACGGTGACCGTGCCCATCGACTGCTTGTAGACGGCCTTCGGGAAGAGCCGGCGCAGCCTGACCAGCTGCGAGTCGAGCAGCTCCAGCTTCGCGAACCTCAGGTTCTGGCCCATCGCGATCACCTCGGTGACCCCGTGACGGCGGCACGCGTGCCGCAGGCGGGCCACGCCGAGCAGGCGTTCGACGGTCTCCGGCGGGGTGCCGTACCGGTCCTTGAGCTCGTCCCAGACGGACGTCAGCGACGCCTCGTCGGACGCGGCCGCGATCTTGCGGTACGCCTCCAGCCGCAGCCGCTCGCCCGGCACGTACTCGTGCGGGATGTGCGCGTCGACGGGGAGGTCGACGCGGACCTCGGCGAGCTCCTCCTCGATCTCGCCCTCCGCCCCGGCGTGCTTGCGGAACGCCTCGACGGCCTCGCCGACCAGCCGGATGTAGAGGTCGAAGCCGACGCCCGCGATGTGACCGGACTGCTCGGCGCCGAGGATGTTGCCGGCGCCGCGGATCTCCAGGTCCTTCATCGCGACGGCCATGCCGGCGCCGAGCTCGGTGTTCTGCGCGATCGTCGCGAGCCTGTCGTGCGCGTGCTCGGTCAACGGTGTCTCGGGCGGGTACAGGAAGTACGAGTACCCGCGCTCACGACCACGGCCGACGCGGCCCCGCAGCTGGTGCAGCTGCGCGAGGCCGAGCAGGTCCCCGCGTTCGACGATCAACGTGTTCGCGTTGGAGATGTCGAGGCCCGTCTCGACGATCGTGGTGCAGACGAGCACGTCGTACTCGCGTTCCCAGAACCCCTGGATGAGGTGTTCGAGCTTGTCCTCGTTCATCTGGCCGTGCCCGGTCACGACCCTGGCCTCCGGCACCAGCTCGCGGATGCGCTTCGCGGCCTTCTCGATCGTCGAGACCCGGTTGTGCACGTAGAAGACCTGGCCGTCGCGCATCAGCTCGCGCCGGATGGCCGCACCGACCTGCTTGTCGTCGTACGCGCCGACGTAGGTGAGGATCGGGTGCCGTTCCTCCGGCGGGGTCAGGATCGTGGACATCTCGCGGATGCCGGCGAGCGACATCTCCAGCGTGCGCGGGATCGGCGTCGCGGACATGGTCAGCACGTCGACGTGCGTGCGCAGGGCCTTGATGTGCTCCTTGTGCTCCACACCGAAGCGCTGCTCCTCGTCGACGATCACAAGGCCGAGATCCTTGTACCGCACGTTCTTCTGCAGCAGCCGGTGCGTGCCGATCACGATGTCGACCTCGCCGTCCGCGAGGCCCGCGATGGTCTGCGCGGACTCCTGCGGGTCGGTGAAGCGGCTCAGGCCCTTGACGTTCACCGGGAACTGGCGCATGCGTTCGGCGAACGTGTTGAGGTGCTGCTGGGCGAGCAGCGTCGTCGGCACCAGCACGACGACCTGCTTGCCGTCCTGCACCGCCTTGAACGCCGCGCGGACCGCGATCTCCGTCTTGCCGTAGCCGACGTCACCGCAGATGACCCGGTCCATCGGCACGGACCGTTCCATGTCGGCCTTGACCTCGTCGATCGCGGCCATCTGGTCCTGCGTCTCGGTGAACGCGAACGCGTCCTCCAGCTCGCGCTGCCAGGGGGTGTCGCTCGCGAACGCGTGGCCGGGGGCGCTCTGACGGGCCGCGTAGAGCTGCACGAGCTCGGCCGCGATCTGCTTGACCGCCTTGCGCGCCTTGGACTTCGTGTTCTTCCAGTCGCTGCCGCCGAGCTTGTTGAGCGTCGGCAGCTCACCGCCGACGTACCGGCTGACCTCGTCGAGCTGGTCGGTCGGCACGAACAGCCGGTCGCCGGGCTGGCCGCGCTTCGACGACGCGTACTCGAGGACGAGGTACTCGCGGGTGGCGCCGGCGACCGTGCGCTGGACCATCTCCACGTACTTGCCGATGCCGTGCTGCTCGTGCACCACGAAGTCGCCCGCCTTGAGCGCCAGCGGGTCCACCGCGTTGCGCCGCTTGGACGGCATCTTGCGCATGTCCTTGGTGGACGTGCCGCCGCGGCCGCCGGTCAGGTCGGTCTCGGTGAGCACCACCAGCGCGAGGTCCGGCAGGATGAAGCCGTCCTCGAGCGCGCCGCGCACGACCGTGACCATGCCGGCCTTCGGTGCCTCGTCGAGGGACTCGACGCAGACGGCGGCGACCTCGGCCTCCTTGAGCCGTTCCTCGGCCCGGTGCGCGGTGCCGGCGCCGGGCACGACCAGGACGGCCACGCCACCCGTCGCCGTGTGCGCCTTCAGGTCCGCGAACGCGCGCTCGACGTCGCCCTGGTAGGCCTCGACGGGCTTGACGTCGAGGTGGACGACGTCGGACGAGTCGGTGGTGAGCTGGCTGAGCGTCCACCAGGGACGGTCGTTCTCCTTGGCGTGCCGGGAGATCTCGCCGATGCCCTGGTAGGCGCTGCGGCCCAGGTCGATCGGCGCCTGGCCGCCGCCGGCCGCCGCCATCCACGACGCCTCGAGGAACTCCTGCCCGGTGCGCACCAGGTCCGCGGCGCGGGCCCGGACCTTCTCCGGGTCGTTGAGCAGGACGTGCGTGCCCGGTTCCACGACCTCGGTGAGCAGCTGCAGCTCGCCGGGGCAGAGCGCCGGGATGAGCGCCTCCATGCCCTCGACCGCGATGCCGCCGGAGATCTTCTCCAGCATCTCGGACAGGTGCGCGTCGGACTGGTGCTCCAGCGCCAGCTCGGCCGCGCGGTGCTTGACGTCGTCGGTCAGCAGCAGCTCGCGGCACGGCGGCGCGACGAACTCAGCCACCTCCTCGGGCAGCGACCGCTGGTCCTGCACCGAGAACGGCCGGATCTCGCTGACCTCGTCGCCCCAGAACTCGACGCGGTACGGGTGCTCGGCCGTGGGCGGGAAGATGTCGAGGATGCCGCCGCGCGTCGCGTACTCGCCGCGCTTCTCGACCATGTCGACGCGGCTGTAGGCGTTCTCGGCCAGGCGCGTGACCAGCTCGACGAAGTCCTGCTCCTCGCCGACCTTCAGGTGCACGGGCTCGAGATCGCCCAGGCCCGGCGCCATCGGCTGGATGAGGCTGCGGACCGTCGTGACGAGGACGCGGATCGGGTTGCCCTCGGGGTGCTTGAGGCGGCGCAGCACCTGCAGGCGCGCGCCGACCGTGTCCGCGCGCGGACTGAGGCGTTCGTGCGGCAGCGTCTCCCAGCTGGGGAAGAACGCGACCTTGTCCGGTCCGATCAGGTCGCGCAGGACGCTCGTCAGCTCCTCGGCCTCGCGTCCCGTGGCGGTGACGGCGAGGACCGGCTTCACGGTGGACAGCGCGGCGGCCACGAGCGGGCGGGCGGCCAGCGGACCGTCCAGCTCCAGCTCGGGAACGCCGGCTGAGTCGATCAACGTGCGGAGGGCTTTGTCGGGCAGGACACCATCGAGCAGGCCGAGCAGCGGCATGTGAGAAACCCCGGTCGAGTGCGGAACGGCGACGGGACGCCGGACAGACCCCTGCCTGGGACGAGGGGTCTCACCACCCACCATAGCTCGTTCCGCGACTCCTTATCGGGTGGCTCGAGCACGGCCCGATCCGTCACTCTGTGCACGTGTCCATGAAAGAGATCAGGGCTGACTACGACGATCAGTCCATAGTGGTTTACCAGGCCTATTCACCAGCGATCGCCGCACCGGCCGTCGCTGCCCAACGGTTCGTGCCGCCGTTCAAGATGGAGCGGATGACGTGGATCAAGCCGTCGTTCCTCTGGATGATGTACCGCTGCGGGTACGCCCAGAAGGAGGGCCAGGAGCGTGTGCTGGCCGTGCGCATCACCCGTGAGGGCTTCGACTGGGCGGTCTCCAACGCCGTCTCCAGCAGGATCCCGGGCAAGCCGTCCGTACGCGTGCAGTGGGACCCCGAACGCGGCCTGAACCACGAGGCGCTGGAGCACCGGTCCATCCAGATCGGGCTGACCCGCGAGGCCGTCGACATGTACGTCAACGAGTGGACGGTCGGCATCACGGACGTGACGTCCCTTGCGCGCGAGGTGCACGAGAAGGTGCGTGCGCGTGATCTGGACGGAGCGCGCGCGTTGCTGCCCGTCGAGCGGCCTTACGGAACCTCCACGGCACAAAACGCATAGTTGGGACATGCGCGCACTCGTTGCTGCAGGGTTGGTGCTGGTCGTAGCCGCTTGTTCGGCGCCGGAACCGGGCGGCAACGCCCCGTCGAAGGCTCCAGCACCTCAAGGGCTGAAGGTCGAGGAGGTCGCCGGCGGTCTCCAGCACGCCTGGGACATCGGGTTCCTGCCCGGCGGCGCGATGCTGGTCACCGAACGGCCCGGCGCGATCAAGCTGGTGCGCGACGGCCAGGTCTCGCCCGTCGACATCGACCTGGCGGACCTGCAGGCACGCGGCGAGGGCGGCCTGATGGGCCTCGTGATCCACCCGGACGACCAGCGCTTCACCGTTTGCTACAACACGTCGAAGGACGTGCGGCTCGTGACGTTCCGGCTCGACGGCACCAAGGCGACCAAGACCAAGGACCTGCTCACCGGCATGCCGTCGAACTCCAGCGGGCGCCACTCCGGCTGCCGCCCGACGCTGGCGCCGGACGGCTCGATGTACGTCGCGACCGGCGACATCGCGCAGGCCCGCAACCCGCAGGACCGCACGAGCCTCGGCGGCAAGGTGCTGCGCATCGACGCCGAGACCGGCGAGGGCGCGGCCGGCAACCCGTTCATCACCTCGGGCAACGCCAACGAGCGCCGCGTCTACACCTACGGCCACCGCAACGTGCAGGGCGTGGTGTTCCGGCCGGACAGCGACCAGATCTTCTCCAGCGAGCACGGCCCGAGCGTCGACGACGAGGTCAACCTCCTGCAGAAGGGCGCGAACTACGGCTGGGACCCGTCGGAGGGCGGCACCAAGGGCGGGTACGACGAGAGCGTGCCGATGACGGACCTGCAGCGGTTCCCGGACGCGGTACCGGCGGCGTGGTCGTCCGGCTCGCCGACCGAGGCGATCTGCCAGGCGGCGTTCTGGAACGGCAAGCTCGCGATCACGGCTCTCAAGGGCTCGAAGCTGCTGCTCTTCACGCTGGACGCGGCGGGCAAGGTGCAGAACGTGAGCATCCCGGAGGAGCTGAACGACAAGTACGGCCGGCTGCGCGCCGCCCGCACGGCGCCTGATGGATCGCTCTACATCACGACGTCGAACGGCAACGGGGACAAGCTGCTGAGGCTCTCCGGAACCGCGTGAAGCCGTCCGAGCCGTACGACCCCTCGACGCACGGCTCGGACACCGGGCTTCACCGGAGTCATCGCTGAGGAGTGCCCGGACCGTTTCACTGCGTGCACGGGTTCGGCAGGATGCACGAACACCTGGGCCATCAGCCGTGCAGGTGCACTACGGCAACCAGCTCAGGAGCGGCTGCGCAGCTTGGGCTTGTGCTCCATCGCGGACAGCCCGTTCCACGCCAGGTTCACGAGGTGCGCCGCCACCTCGTCCTTCTTCGGCCTGCGCGCCTCGAGCCACCACTGCCCGGTCAGCGCGACCATCCCGACCAGCGCCTGCGCGTAGAGCGCGGCGAGCTTGCGGTCGTAGCCCTGCTTGGCGAAGTGCAGCGCGAGGACGTGCTCGACCTGCGACGCGATGTCGTTCAGCAGCGACGAGAACGTGCCCGAGGACGAGGCGACGGGCGAGTCGCGCACCAGGATGCGGAACCCGTCCGTCGAGCCCTCGATGTAGTCCAGCAGCGCGCAGGCGGCCTGTTCGAGCAGCTCACGCGGGTGCGAACCGCCGTCCAGCGCGGTGATGATCTGGTCCATGAGGCGCTGCATCTCGCGGTCCACGACGACGGCGTAGATGCCTTCCTTGCCGCCGAAGTGCTCGTAGACGACGGGCTTCGACACGCTGGCGCGGTGCGCGATCTCCTCGACCGAGGTCGCGTCGAAGCCCTTCTCGGCGAAGAGGGCGCGGGAGACGTCCAGGAGCTGTTCTCGGCGCTCCTTGCCCGTCATCCTGACCCTGGCCACCGAACCAGCCTACAAACCTCACTTCCTCGCGGTGATCCTGGCCAGCCGCTGTTCACTCGGCCAGCGGACGTTCGTCGCCCAGCCGAGCTTCTCGCAGACCCAGATCAGCCGTGCCGTGATGTCGAGCTGGCCGCGCTTCACGCCGTGCCGCGCGGAGGTCGGGTCGGCGTGGTGCAGGTTGTGCCACGACTCGCCGAAGCTGAGGATCGCGAGCGCCCACACGTTGGCCGAACGGTCCCGGGCGGCGAACGGGCGGTCGCCGACCATGTGGCAGATCGAGTTCACCGACCACGTCATGTGGTGCAGGAACGCGACGCGGACGAGGCCCGCCCAGAAGAACGCCGTCAGGCCGCCCCACAGCGACCACGTGAGCAGCCCTCCGAGCACACCCGGCAGTGCCAGCGAGATCGTCGTCCACAGCACGAAGTGCCTGTCGACCCACACGACGTCCTCGTCGGCCAGCAGGTCGGGGGCGAAGCGCTCGTGGTTGGTCTTGTCGCGGCCGAACAGCCAGCCCATGTGCGCGTGCCAGAAGCCCTTGGCCAGGGCCGCGGGGCCGGTGCCGAAGAGCCACGGCGAGTGCGGGTCGCCCTCGCGGTCGGAGAACGCGTGGTGCCGGCGGTGGACCGCCACCCAGTCGATGACAGGCCCCTGCAACGCCGCCGAGCCGGCGATCGCCAGCGCGATCTTCAGCGGGCGCTTGGCCTTGAACGACCCGTGCGTGAAGTGGCGGTGGTAGCCGATCGTCACGCCGAGGCCGGAGAGGTAGTAGAAGGCGACGAAGAGGGCCACGTCGACCCAGCCGAGGCCCCAGCCCCAGGCGACGGGGACGGCGGCCAGCAGGGCGAGGAGGGGAACGATGACGAACACGTACACGCCCAGTTGTTCGGCGTGGTTGCGCTTTCCGTCGAACAGCGGCTTGGGTCCTCGGTCAGTGGACCTGTTCATGGTCGAAGTCATCCGGAGACCTCTGGGGGTGAGGGGGTTGACGAACCTACGCGACCGTAACTTACGGAAGCGTAAGTTAGGTGCCCCTGCTTTCGCCATACCCCGCGTGGAAACTCATCGGCCTTTCTCAGGTTCCAAGCGCTGTGTCGCGTGGAATCGAGACCTCGGCCCGGCATCATCGGTGAATGGCCAGACGCAAGATCATCCGGATCACCGTGACCTCGCTGCTCGTCCTGCTCGTGCTGGTCACAGCGGCTCTGGGCGGCGTCGGCTGGTACTACAGCGGTGAGCTGCTCGAACCGGAGGAAGTGCCGCGGCGCTACCCCGAGACCGCGCTCGGCGTGGACGACAAGAACGTCGTGCTCGCCGAATCGAAGCTCACGACGCTGCGCGGCACGTTCGGCATCGTCTGGCCCGGCGGCACCGCGAAGGTCGGCGACATCGCGTCGAACAAGGACGGCCGCGTGGAACGTCCTCTGCTCGAAGGCACCGCACCGCCCGAGGGCACGAAGGTGCGCATCGAGACCGACGTCTACGAGGGCACCCCGAAGTCGACGCTCGGCCTGGTCTACAGCGACGTCGCGATCCCCGGCGAGCTCGGCGACATGCCCGCGTGGTTCGTCCCGGGCTCGAACCCGGACACGTGGGTCATCACCGTGCACGGGCGGGGCGCGTCCCGCGAGGAGGCGCTGCGCGTGGTCCCCCAGCTCCACGGCGCCGGGCTGCCCGTCCTGCTGATCACCTACCGCAACGACGCCGGCGCGCCGAAGTCGCCCGACGGCCTCTACCACCTCGGCGACACCGAGTGGCACGACGTCGAGGCCGCGATCAGGTACGCGCAGGGCCAGGGCGCCAAGAAGGTCGTGCTCTACGGCTGGTCGATGGGCGGCGCGATCGTCGGGCAGACGCTCGGCCGGTCCGGACTCGCCGCGGCGGTCTCCGGAGTCGTGCTCGACTCCCCCGTCACGAACTGGACGCAGACGCTGAACCTGCAGGCGCAGAACCGGGGCGTGCCGACGTGGCTCACGCCGGTCGCCGAGGTCGTGTCCGGATGGCGCGCCGGCATCGACTTCGACCGGTTCGACCTCGTCGCGAACCCACCCGCGCTCAAGCCGCCGACGCTGCTCATCCACGGTTCGGCGGACGGCACGGTGCCCGCCCAGTCCTCGCGCGACCTCGCGACGGCCGCGAGCGGGCTCGGCTGGCCGCTGCAGTACGTGGAGATCCCGGGCGCCGACCACATCTCCGGGTGGAATGTGGCGACGGACACGTATCGAACGGCCCTCGGGGACTTCCTGACCAGGTCAATCGGCGCCCAGCCGTGATCTTGAACTGAGCCGAGCGAGTGGTGGTTGGACAACAAGAGGAGCACTCGTGACAACATGTGCGCGTGGGCGGGCGCGAGTTCGCCCGTTCCGCCATGGTGTAAAGGCAGCACCTCTGATTTTGGTTCAGATGGTCCAGGTTCGAATCCTGGTGGCGGAGCAGGGGCCTTGAGGGCACAGGGTCGCACTCTTTGGGAGGTGTGAAGCTGCCCGAGGAAACGATCGACGAGCAGGGCAACGTGGGCCACCGCCATCACGAGATGTCCGACGCGTGGCTGGTGGGTCGCGCGTCCGAGCTTGTCGCCGTGGCCCAGAGCAGCCACCTCGCCGCGCAGCTGGACGCGGCTTCCGAGATCGACCACATCCTCGCCGAGGCGCAGGGTCGTGGCGAGCCCCGCATCGTCGCGCAGCTGCTCAGAGCCGCGGCCGTGGTCCGCCTGGTCACGCCGGGCCTCGTCGACATGTCCGACCCGCAGCTCGACGAGATGCTCGCCCACTGCCGCCGCCACGGCCTGCTCGTGCTGGAGGCGGACGCGCGGGCGTTGCGCGGACGCCGGTTCCTGCTGGGCAACGCCGAGGACAAGGCGCTGACCGAGATCGCGTCGGCGCTGGCGATGATGCTCGACGAGGAACCCGACGTCGACCCGGTCTTCGACAAGCGCATCTGGGACCAGCTGCTCGCCAACACGTTCCAGGACATCGCGCTGGTGCTGACCCAGCTCGGCGTCTACGAGATGGCGGACGACGTGCTGGCGGGCGCGAACAACGCGTTGCGCGAGAGCGGCCAGCCCCATCAGATCTACGTACACCTGGTCAACCGCGCGCGGCTGCGGATCGGCTGGGGCATGCGCCTCGAACGAGTGAACCTGCACGACGCCGCGGCCGAGCAGTTCAAGGTCGCCTCCGGGCTCGCCGAGGCGGCCGAGGTGCCGTTCCGGCAGTCGCTGCACCCCGGCCGCCGCGACATGGACGCCGCCGAGCAGGTGCCGATCCTCGGTGCCGCCCACGCGCTGACGAACCCGAGCGAGGGCCACCTCGACCGGCTGTGGTCGTTGCGCGGCCTGTCGATGTACGCGCGGGAGCTGATCATCGTCGCGATCGCGCTGGCCCGGTGCCTGGTCGAGGCGAACCGGCTGGACGACGCGCTCAAGGTCCTCGGCGACACGCGCACGCAGATGGAGCACGACACGTCGGAACCGTCACTGGTGCTCTCGCTGGAACGCGAGTACGCGCACCTGTGCGGGCCGCACACCACGTCGGCGCTGCAGGCCTACAACGCGGCGCTGGAGATGGAGCTGTGGCAGATGCGCGAGTCCCGCGTGGCCACCCTGCAGACCCGCCGCGAACACGAAAGGCTGACGCGCGCGCACGGCCAGATCGCGCAGCAGGCGTTGCAGGACCCGCTGACGGGCCTGCCGAACCGCCGCGCGCTCGACGACAAGATGGGCGAGCTCATCGCCGGTCAGGTCGATCCGTTCTCGATCGCGCTGGTCGACCTGGACGGGTTCAAGGGCGTGAACGACCGGCATTCACATGCCGAGGGTGATGATGTTCTTCGGGTGATTGCCAGCACACTCCGGCAGGCCCTGCGGGGGGACGACATGGTGGCCCGCTACGGCGGTGACGAGTTCGTCGTCCTGCTGCCGGGTGCCCCTCTGCACGCCGCCGAAGCAGCACTCGGACGGGCCGTGGATGCGGTGGCAGGCTTGCCAATCGACCTCTCCCGGGGCGTGACGCTGTCGGTCGGCGTCATCTCGCTGCGTCCCCGCGAATCCGCCAACCAGGCCCTGTCAAGGGCGGACTCGGCGATGTACGTGGCGAAGCGTCAAGGTGGCTGCCAGGTTGCGGCCGTGGCCGGGGAGCCGTCCGCGGAGGCTTAGGCTGGTCCGCGGACTTCGAAACACCCAGCCTGTTAGGGAGAGCATTGATGCTCGAGGGCCCTGTCAGCACGGTCGTGCTCGCCGCCGGGGAAGGCACCCGCATGCGGTCGTCCACGCCCAAGGTGCTGCATCGGATCGCCGGACGCTCACTCGTGGAACACGCGGTGCGCGCGGCGGCCGGCACAGACCCCGACCACCTGGCCGTCGTCGTCGGTCACGGCCGTGAAGCCGTCACCGAGCATCTCGAGACCCTCGCCGGGACGCTGGGCCGCAAGGTCACCGTCGCGGTGCAGGCCGAGCAGAAGGGCACCGGGCACGCCGTCTCCTGCGGCCTGGCCGAGCTGCCGCACGACCTGGCCGGCACGGTGATCGTCAGCTACGGCGACGTGCCGCTGCTCGACACCCAGACGTTCCAGGGCCTGCTCGCCGAGCACCGGTCGGCCGGCAACGCGGTGACCGTCCTGACGGCCGTGGTGGAGAACCCCACCGGGTACGGCCGGATCGTCCGCGACGCCGACGGCACCGTGCAGCGGATCGTCGAGCAGAAGGACGCCGACCACGCCGAGCAACTGATCCAGGAGATCAACTCCGGCGTGTACGCGTTCGACGCGGCGGTGCTGCGCGACGGCCTCTCGCGCCTGTCCACCGACAACGCGCAGGGCGAGCTCTACCTGACCGACGTCCTGGGCATCGCCCGCGGCGACGGCAAGCGCGTGGGCGCGCTGATCGCGTCCGACCGCTGGCTGGTCGAGGGCATCAACGACCGAGTGCAGCTCGCGACCGTCGGCGCCGAGATGAACCGCCGCATCGTCGAGGGCCTCATGCGCGGCGGCGTGACCGTCGTCGACCCGGCCTCGGTGTGGGTGGACGCGGGCGTCCAGGTCGGCCAGGACGCCCTGATCGAGCCGAACGTGCAGCTCCGCGCGGGCACGGTGATCGGCGCCAACGCGACCATCGGCCCCGACACGACCCTCTCGGGCGTGACGGTCGGCGAGGGCGCCTCGGTGATCCGAACCCACGGCAGCGACTCGGTGATCGGCGACAACGCGTCCGTCGGCCCGTTCGCCTACCTCCGCCCAGGCACGTCTCTAGGCGTGAAGGGCAAGATCGGCACGTTCGTCGAGACGAAGAACTCGCAGATCGGCGACGGCTCGAAGGTCCCCCACCTGTCCTACATCGGCGACGCCACGATCGGCGACCACAGCAACATCGGCGCGGCATCGGTGACCGTCAACTACGACGGGGTGAACAAGCACCGCACGATCGTCGGATCCCATTGCCGCACCGGCTCGGACAACATGTTCGTAGCGCCGGTGACGGTGGGCGACGGCGCGTACACCGGCGCGGGCACCGTCCTGCGCCGCAACGTCCCGCCGGGCGCGCTCGCCGTGTCCGGAGGCCCGCAGCGCAACCTCGAAGGCTGGGTCCTCAGCCGTCGTGAGGGCACGGCCGCCGCTCAGGCAGCAGCCGAGGCCCTGGCGAAGCAGAATGCCGACGAGAAGACTGAGGAGGGTCGCTGACCGTGAACCCGCAGATGCCCGGCACACCGAAGAAGAACCTGATGCTCTTCGGCGGGCGTGCCTACCCGGAGCTGACGGAAGAGGTCTCGAAGCACCTCAACGTCACGGTGACCCCGCAGTCCGCCTACGACTTCGCGAACGGCGAGATCTTCGTCCGCTTCGAGGAGTCCGTCCGCGGCTGCGACGCCTTCGTGATCCAGTCGCACACGGCCCCCATCAACCAGTGGCTGATGGAACAGCTGATCATGGTCGACGCCCTGAAGCGCGCCAGCGCCAAGCGCATCACCGTGATCATGCCGTTCTACCCGTACAGCCGTCAGGACAAGAAGCACCGGGGCCGCGAGCCCATCTCGGCCCGCCTGGTGGCAGACCTCTTCAAGACCGCGGGCGCGGACCGCCTCGTCTCGGTCGACCTCCACACGGCCCAGATCCAGGGCTTCTTCGACGGCCCGGTGGACCACCTCTGGGCCATGCCGCTCCTGGCGGACCACATCCGGGGCAAGTACGCGGGCCACGACATCACCGTCGTCTCCCCCGACTCGGGCCGCACGAAGCTGGCGGAGAAGTGGGCGGACACCCTCGGCGGCACGCCGATCGCGTTCATCCACAAGACCCGAGACCCCCTCCGCCCGAACGAGGTCGTCTCGAACCGCGTCGTCGGCAAGGTCGAAGGCCGCCTCTGCATCGTGATCGACGACATGGTCGACACCGGCGGCACCATCGCGGGAGCCGTGAAGCAGCTCCTCAACGAGGGCGCCTCGGACGTGGTCATCGCGGCCACGCACGGCATCCTCTCCGGCCCGGCCACCCAGCGCCTGCAGGACTCGGGCGCCCGAGAGGTCGTCTTCACCGACACCCTCCCGATCCCGGCGGAGAAGCGGTTCCCGAACATGACAGTCCTGTCCATCGCCCCGCTGCTGGCGCGAGTGATCCAGGAAGTGTTCGAGGACGGCTCCGTGACGTCGCTCTTCGACGGCAACGCCTGACCCACGCAGACAGGGGCCTTCCGCAACAGTCCCAAGGGACGCGGAGGGCCCCTTCGCTTTCCGCGATGCCGAAGGCGAGCCGCACTCAAGCGATGCCGAAGGCGAGCAGTCTTTCCACAAGGGCTGGGCGGTGGGGTCCCATCACGAGTCGCGCCACAGCTCTTGCTGCATGCCTGGAGGGGTGTCAAGCGGACACGCTTTTCGTCCGTTTGACACCCCTCCAGGCATGTGGCCCGCTCTTGGCTCGGCTCGTGATGGGACCCCACCGCCAACGCAAGCAAACTACGAAACAGGCAGCCGCTCAAAGCAACAGGCGTGCCATCAACCCGCAAGCAGCGCTGGCCCCCTGATCAGATTGCCGGGGTCTGGGGCAGAGCCCCAGGGGAAGCACGCAAGGTGACCTGGCCGCCCGCAAGGCGACCACCCTCTTAGGCAGCCCCACGCACAGGCAGCCCCACGCACAGGCAGCCCCACGCACAGGCAGACCCACGCACAGGTCGCCCCAAGCCAGGTCAGCTCACCGCAACGGTCTCTCACGCAACGGTCAGTCCCGGCAAGGGTCAGCCCCACGCCAGCTCAGCCCCACACACAGCTCACCCCACACACAGCTCACCCCACGCAAGGCGCCCAGGCCGCCCTCAGCCGACCACCCGTCAAAGTCAGCCGCCCTCAACCCGACCACCACCACCCCGACCAGCCACAACCCCCACAACACCCCCGATTAGCACCCACCCATCCCCCTCACCTACACTGGTCGGGTTGCCTCGGCGAGGGCGAGCTTCCAGCTCAACGTGATCGACGCGGTGGCTCGATGCCGCGCGTGTTGAAGTCATCCGTGTGCTGCTCGCCACCGCAGGCCACCCCCATCGCTGAACCGCTGATACTTGTGCACCGCCCCGACGTACAAGGCCAGACTTGTAAGGAGTACCCCACCGTGTCCGAGGTCCGTCTCGCCGCTGAGCAGCGCTCTGAATTCGGCAAGGGCGCAGCCCGCCGCACCCGTCGCGCCGGCAAGATCCCCGCGGTGCTCTACGGCCACGGTTCCGACCCGAAGCACCTGGCCCTGCCGGCGCTTGAGTTCGCCCGTGTCATCCGCGAGCACGGTCAGAACGCCGTCCTCACCCTCGCCCTCGGTGGCGAGAGCGAGCTGGCGCTCACGAAGACCGTCACCACGCACCCGATCAAGAACTACATCGAGCACGTCGACCTGCTGCTCGTGAAGCGCGGCGAGAAGGTCACCGTCGAGGTGCCGCTGGCCATCTCGGGCGAGCCCGCCTCGGGCACGCTGCTCACGCAGGACCTCAGCACGATCCAGATCGAGGCTGACGCGCTCAACATCCCGGAGCAGATCGAGCTGTCGATCGCGGGCGTCGCCGCCGGCACCCAGATCCACGCCAGCGACCTGACGCTGCCGGAAGGCGCCGTCCTGATCACCGACGCCGACGCGCTCGTCGTCGCCGTCAACGAGGCGCCGTCCGCCGCGCAGCTCGAGGGTGACGAGGCTGCTCCCGCGGCCGAGGCCACCGAGGAAAGCTGAGCCCCATCACGTCGGGCCGAAACGACGGCGCGTCGCCTCCTCACAAGGGGGGCGGCGCGCCGTTGCAGTACCTGCGGCCCGCCGACGTGCGGTCGAAGACGTTCCGCCGCAAGAAGCAAGGGTACGACCCCGGCCAGGTGCACGAGTTCCTGCTGATCATCGCCGACGCGCTGGCCGGCAGGCTCCGGCTGAACCCGGACCACGTGCGCACCGTCCGGTTCGCCTCGGTCCCGAACGGCTACGACCCGCTCAGCGTCGACGGGGTCCTGCACCTGCTGGAGTACCAGGTCCGCAACGGCATAGTGCCGCCGACGGGCCTGAACACCGGCGCGGACCTGCACGCGCGCAAGCTCACGAAGGCCGGCACCGGCTACGATCGCGCCGAAGTCGACGCCTTCATCCTCCGTGCCGCGGCCAACCTGGACGGCCGGGGCGCCATGACCTCCACCGAGGTCCGCAACACCCGGTTCAGCACCACGTCCGGCCTGCTGGGCAAGGGGTACCAGGTGCAGGCCGTCGACACGTTGCTGGACGATCTCGAGCAGGAGTTGCGGTTCCGTGGACGCTGACCTCGCCCTCATCGTCGGGCTGGGCAACCCAGGCCCCAAGTACGAGGGCAACCGCCACAACATCGGCTTCCTCGTCCTGGACGAACTGGCCGCGCGCGTCGGCGGCAAGTTCAAGGCCCACAAGTCCGGCGCCGAGATCGTCGAGGGCCGTCTGTCCGGCCACCGCGTCGTGCTGGCGAAGCCGCGCAGCTTCATGAACCTCTCCGGCGGCCCCGTCGCGAGCGCCGTCAAGTTCTTCAAGCCCACCACCATCGTCGTGATCCACGACGAGCTGGACCTCCCGTTCGCCCAGCTGCGCATGAAGCTCGGCGGCGGCGACAACGGCCACAACGGACTCCGCTCCATCACGAAGTCCCTGGGCACCAAGGACTACCACCGCCTGCGTTTCGGCGTCGACCGCCCGTCAGGCCGCCAGGACCCGGCGGACTACGTCCTCAAGGACTTCTCGACGGTCGAACGCAAGCAGCTCGCCCTGGAGATCGACCGGGCGGCCGACGCGGCCGAGGCCCTGGTCACCAAGGGCCTCGAAGCCGCGCAAAACAGCTTCCACTAGCGGGCACAATGGACGGCATGAGCAACCGAAAGGGCCATGCCGCGTAGGCGCCCCAACGAGCTGAGCAGGTTCAGCGACCGTTTCATCCGCGACGTCATGTCGCTGGAGCTGAACCGCGGCTACCTCTGGCCGTTCGCCGTCCAGCAGGCCCTGACGTCGTGGGCCACGTTCGTCCGCAACCCGTACCGGCGTCTGCTGGTCGACGACGACAACCGCGGCTGCGGCTTCTGGGGATGCTGCGACGATCCGCTCGAGGCAAGAGAAATCCTCGGCTTCGTCGTCCGCGCAACTCCCCCGCAGCAGTGCGAGGGAGTTGCGCGAGCGACTGGCAGAACTGGACGACCTCTACTAGACCAGTCCGGCGGCCGCCGACCGGCGAAGCTTCCCGGACGGCGTCTTCGGCAACGTCCCCGGCGGCTGCACCACCACGGCGAACGGCCGCAGCCCGACCGCGTCCACGACCCGGGCCGTCACCTGCTTGACCAGGTCCTTCTCGGCTTCGGCGTCCCCGGCGAGCTTCGACTCCAGCACCACGGCGAACCGCTCCCGCTGAGTCCCGGCGTCCAACCGCACCGCGACGGCGTTACCGGGCCGCACGCCCTCCACCGAGCAGGCGGCACGCTCCACATCGGTCGGGTAGATGTTGCGCCCACCCATGATGATGACGTCCTTGCGGCGCCCGCAGACGACCACCTGGCCGTCTTCCACCACGTACCCGACGTCCCCGGTGGACAGCCACCCCTCCGCGTCCTGTGTGGCCAGTGGGCCGTTCACGGTCAGGTACCCGGGAGTGACGGCCTCGCCGCGGATCTGCAGCTCGCCGACGTCCCGGACGCCCAGGACAGCACCGTCGTCCGACACCACCCGCAGCTCCAGCCCGGACAACGGCGGCCCGAGCAACGGGAACGCACGCCCACCCTCGGTGGGTACCGCGCGATGCTTGGCCTCCAACGCGTCCGCATCGACCACGTCCACCGACAGCCCGGTGAACAGGGGCGCGAAAGCGACACCCAGAGTGGTCTCCGCCATGCCGTAGGCCGCGAGGATCGACTCCGGCCGCAGTCCGAACCGAGCCCCGGCGTCCACGAACGACTTCACGGCCGCCGGGTCGATCGGCTCGGCGCCGTTCAGCGCCAGCCGCAACGAGGACAGGTCGAAGGAGTCGGACGACGAGGCGAGCCGGCGCGCCACGATCGCGTAGGCGAAGTTCGGCGCCGCGGTGATGGTGCCGCGGTGCCGGGTGATGAGGTCGGCCCACAAGGTCGGGCGGGACAGGAAGTCGACGGGTGTGACCTTCACCAATTCCAGGCCGAACAGCATCGGCACGGTCAGGAAGCCGACCATCCCCATGTCGTGGAACAACGGCAGCCACGAAACCATGACGTCCGAGGTGGGATCGAGTGCCGCCGCGATCCGCATGCCCTCGGCGTTGGCCATCAGGTTGCGGTGGGTGATGCGGACGGCCTTCGGATCGGCGGTCGATCCACTCGTCAACTGCAGCAGTGCCGTGGCATCCTCGTCGGTGGGAACAGGAGCAGCGATCGGTTCCGCATCGAGTTCGGAGAGCAGTTTGTACGGCACTCCGTGCTGGTCCAGAACGGCAGCCAGGGCGTCGAAGGGGCTGCCGAGCAGGACCAGGTGCGAATCGATCATGGCAAGCACCCGCAACGTGTCCTCGGCCCACTCGGCCAGGTCGGTGCGTGGTGTGGGTTGATGCAACATCGTGACGCTGCCACCACACAGCCATGCGGCCTGCACGGCTGGGGCGATCACGGCTGGTTCGGCGGCGAGCACGGCGATCGCGGTGCCCGGCGCCACGTCGAGCGCACCGGCCATCCGCCGGGCGCGTTCGTGCACCTCGGCCCAGGTCCGGCGGACGGGCGCGGCGGGTTCACCCGTCGTCATGCCCCTGTCCCGGCCGTTGGAGGCCGTCGCCAGCATCAAATCCACGAACTGACTCATGTTCGCGATCGTAGTGGCGCCGTTTGGTCCATCAGGGCGAAACGTTATGCCACGCGAAACGCGATACTCCCCAGTACAGGTACGCAGGAGGAGGTCATTGGTGGATCGGGGCGGCCCCGGAGCGCAGCATCGTCTGCCCGCGCATCCGGCACCTCTGCTGTCCGCACAGGACGTGGCCCTGGTCGCGTTCCACCGTCCCCCGCTGGGTCAGCGCGGGTACGACGCGGCTGAGGTGGACGCGTTCCTCGACCGGGTCGAGGGCACCATGAAGAGCAAGGACATCCTCACGCGCGAGGACGTGCTGGGCGTCAAGTTCAGCACGGCGACCCGGGACCCGGGCTACGACGTGAACGAGGTCAACGTCTTCATGGAGCTCGTGGCGGACACGCTGCGCTCCACCCCGCAACGCCAGCAGGCCTCAGCGCCCGCCCAGGGCGCCCACGCGACGTCGCAGGCGATGAGACCCGCGGTCCGGCTGTCCCCCGACGACGTCGCCGCCGTGCGCTTCCACAAGCCCAGACCGGGGACCCGCGGTTACCACGAGGGCCAGATCGACGCGTTCCTCGACCGCATCGAGCAGTCCCTTCGCGGCAGGGACAACCTGACCGCCCAGCAGGTGCAGGACGCCGTGTTCGGCGAGACCGCGCCCGGCACGTTCGGCTACGACGAGGAAGACGTCGACACGTTCCTCGACCTCGTGGTGCTGATGTTCGAGACCGCCCCGCCGCCGCGCGACGCAGGCCCGCCGACGACCCAGCTCCCGCCGCTCCCCCAGCAACAGCAACGGCCGCAGGAACGCCGTGCTCAGCCGGACCCCCGGCCCCAGCCGCAGCAGCGCCCACGGGCCCCTCAGCCCCAGAAACGGCAGCCCGCGCAGCAGCCCGCCTCCCAGCAGTCGGTCGAGGCTGCGAAGTTCACCGCCGCGGACATCCGCAACATCGCGTTCCACCGTCCTCCCCGCGGCCGCCGCGGCTACCAGGAGTCCCAGGTGGACGCGTTCCTCGACCGCATCGAGGCGACGTTGCTCGGCCAGGACAACCTGACCGGCAAGGACGTCCGCGACATCAGGTTCTCCCGCCCGTTGATCGGCCGGCGCGGCTACGACGAGACCGAGGTCGACGCGTTCCTCGGCCAGATCGAGCTGCAGCTCTCCGGTCCGGTGCGCAGCAGCATGCCGTCGGTGAAGTCGTGGAAGGACCTTCGCCAGCTGCGGATCCCGCAGGCGGCGTCCGGCACGCGCGGCTACCGCACCGCGCAGGTCGACCGGATGCTGGAGGAGATCGGCGTCGCGCTCGACGGGATGCTGGGCGCGAGCTCCGACGAGGTCATGAAGGCCCGCTTCAGCTACGCGCTGCTCTCCGGCCAGGGCTACGACACGTCGTTCATCGACGAGCTGCTGCCCCAACTCGCCGACGAGCTGCGCCGCAAGGGCAAGTAGCCCTCGAGCGCCGCCCCGAGGGCCTCAGCCTTCGACGACCTCGGCCGCGACCATCCACTGGGCCTCCACGTCGGACTCCTCCGCCAGCACGGCGCGGAGCTCGGCGTCGAGCTTCAGCAACCGGCTGGAGTCCGTCGCGGCCTCCGCGAGCGCCGCGTGCAGCTCGGCCTCCTTCTTGTGCAGCACCTCGAGCCTGCGCTCCAGCCGGGCCAGCTCCTTGCGGGCGGCACGCTGGTCCGCGGCGTTCGACGGAGCCTTGTCCGCGGCCGGGGCGGCGGTGGCGGACTCCCTGTCGCGCATCGAGTCGCGGCGCTTGAGGTACTCCTCGATGCCGCCGGGCAGCTCGGTCAGGCCGCCGTCGCCGAACAGCGCGACGACCTTGTCGCACACGCGCTCGACCAGGTACCGGTCGTGGGAGATCACGACGAGCGTGCCGGCCCACGAGTCGAGCAGGTCTTCGAGCTGCTGCAACGTGTCGATGTCCAGGTCGTTCGTCGGCTCGTCGAGCAGCAGCACGTTCGGCTCGGCCATCAGCAGCCGGCACAGCTGCAGCCGGCGCCGCTCACCACCGGACAGGTCGGAGACCGGCGTCCACTGCTTCTGCGACGAGAACCCGAACCGCTCGCCCAGCTGCGACGCCGACATCTCGTACTTGCCGAGCACGACGCGCCGCGCGACCTCCTCGATCGCCTCCAGCACGCGCATCGACCCGTTGAGGTCGAGCAGCTCCTGCGAGAGGTGCGCGATCTTGACCGTCGAGCCCTGGATCCGCTTGCCCGTCTCGGTCTCGCGCTCGCCGGCCAGCAGCTTCAGCAGCGTCGTCTTGCCCGAGCCGTTGACGCCGACGAGTCCGATCCGCTCACCGGGCCCGATGCGCCACGTCAGGTCGCGCACCAGCACCCGGTCCGGAATGGACAGTGTGGCGTCCTCGATCTCGATGACCGTGCGGCCCAGGCGCTTCTTCGCGAACGCGAGCAGCTCCACGTTGTCCCGCAACGGGGGCACGTCCGCGATCAACGCCTCGGCGGCCTCGATCCGGTAGCGCGGCTTGGACGTCCGCGCGGGCGCGCCGCGGCGCAGCCACGCGAGCTCCTTGCGCGCCAGGTTCTGCCGCTTCTCCTCCAGCGTGTCCGCGAGCCGCTGCCGTTCGGCGCGCGCGTAGATCCAGTCGGCGTACCCGCCCTCGTACTGCTCGACCTTGCCGTTCACGACTTCCCACGTGCGGTTGCAGACGGTGTCGAGGAACCACCGGTCGTGGGTGACGACGACGAGCGCGCACTTGCGGGCCAGCAGGTGCTCCGCGAGCCACCGCACGCCCTCGACGTCGAGGTGGTTGGTCGGCTCGTCCAGCACGAGCAGCTCGAGGTCCTGGATGAGCGCGGCGGCCAGCACGACGCGGCGCCGTTCACCACCGGACATCCGCGACACCACGGAGTCGAGGCCCAGCGCGGTGATCCCGAGTCCGTCCAAAATGGACCGGACGCGGGCGTCGGACGCCCACTCGTGTTCGGCGTCGAACCCGAGCGGGTCGATCACCGCGTTGCGCACGGTCGAGCCCTCGGGCAGTTCGGTCCGCTGCGTCACGACGGCCATCCGCAGGTCGCGCGACCGCGACACCCGGCCCTCGTCGGACGGCTCCACCCCGGCCAGCACCTCGAGCAGCGTCGTCTTGCCGCCGCCGTTCAGGCCGACGACGCCGATGCGGTCGCCCTCGTTGACGCCGAGCGACACGCCGTCGAGCAGCGGCCGGACGCCGAACGACTTCGACACGGACTCCAGGTTGACCAGGTTGGCCATCAAAACCTCACGACTAGTAAGAAACTGCCCCGCGAAGGCTACCTACCGAGCCCAAAGGCCCTGTTCACCAGCCTTGAACAGGGCAAGCGGCCGCACGGCCGCGAAGAAGGGCCCCGAAAGCCGTTACGCGTGCACCTCGGGAGGGACGGGCTTCGGCTCCTCGGTCGTGATCACGCGGGCACCGGGCACCGGCCCGTGCGCGACCCGGACCGTGCGGCAGACCCCCGCGCCGGCGAGCTCGGCGGCCACCTTCACCGCTGTGTCACCGTCCTCGCAGAGGAACGCCGTCGTGGGGCCGGACCCGGACACGATGCCGGCCAGCGCACCCGCGTCGACACCCGCGCGCAGCGTGCGGCGCAGGTTCGGGCGCAACGAGACCGCGGCGGCCTGCAGGTCGTTGCCGAGCAGCAGGGCGAGCTGCCTCGGATCGCCGGAGGACAGCCCCTCGAGCACCGCCTCGACCGCGCCCACGCGGGGCGGATCTCCTTCTGCGCGCAGGCGGTCCAGCTCGTCGAAGACGTCCGGAGTGGACAGTCCACGACGGTCGAACGCGAGCACCCAGTGGAACTGGTGACGGCCCAGCACGGGCACGATCCGCTCGCCGCGGCCGGTGCCGACGGCGGTGCCGCCGTACAAGGCGAACGGGACGTCGGCGCCGAGCTTGCCGGCCAGTTCGGCCAGCTCGTCACGGGTGATCTCCAGGCGCCACAACGACGACAGGCCGACCAGCGTCGCCGCCGCGTCGGCACTGCCGCCCGCCATGCCTCCCGCGACCGGGATGGCCTTGCGGATGACGACGCGGACCTTCGGGTCGTCCGGGTCCTTGCCGACGTGCGTGGCGAGCAGCTGGACCGCGCGCCAGGCGAGGTTCGAGGCTCCGGTGGGCACCTGGTCGGCGCCCTCGCCGTAGACCTCGACGCCTGGCTCGTCGGCGACCGCGACCGTGACCTCGTCGACCAGCGACAGCGCCTGGAAGATCGTCACCAGGTCGTGGTAACCGTCCGGGCGCACGTCTCCTACGGCCAGGTGCAGGTTGACCTTGGCCGGGACGCGAACTGTGACCGGGGGAGGAACGACTGCGAGCACCATGTCAGCCTACGGGCGTTCTGGGGTCCCGGACTCCTCCCCCGGTCACTGTGCCGCTCAGACCGGGATGACCGAACCGTTGAAGGTCTGCTTGATGTAGTCCTTGACCTGCTGCGACGCGAGCAGCTCCGCCAGGTCCTTCACGCGCTTGTCGCCCTTGAGCTCGGCGCGGGTGACCAGGCCGTTCGCGTTCGGGTTGCCCTCGGCCTTCTCCAGCGCGAGCGAGTCGGTGGCGGGCTTGAGGCCCGCGTCGATCGCGTAGTTGCCGTTGATCACGGACGCGTCCGTGTCCTCCAGCGACCGGGGCAGCTGAGCGGCCTCCAGGGGCACGAACTGCAGGTTCTTGGGGTTCTCCGCGAGGTCGCGGACCGTCGGCTGGTCGACGGCCTTGAGCTTGATCAGGCCGTTCGCCTCCAGCAGCTTCAGGCCGCGGGCCTCGTTGGTGGCGTCGTTGGCGACGGCGATCTTGGCGCCGGACGGCAGCTCGTCGAGCTTCTTGGCCTTCTTCGAGTAGAGGCCGAGCGGCTCGACGTGGACCGGCTGGACCCACTCGACCTTCGCGCCGGACTCCTTGGTGAACGTCTCCAGGTACGGGACGGTCTGGAAGTAGTTGGCGTCGAGCGACCCGTCGACCAGCGCCGTGTTCGGCTGCACGTAGTCGGTGAACTCGACGACCTCGATCTTGAGACCCTTCTGCGCGGCGAGGTTGTCGGCCACGTACTTGAGGATCTGGGCGTGCGGAACCGGGGAGACACCGACCTTGAGCGTGTCGGAGGCACTGGCACCACCCGACGAGCAGGCGGACAGAGCGGTCAAACCGGTCAAAGCAACTGCGATCAGGGCAGCACGAATACGCATGACGTTCCTTTTGAGAATCTTGCTACGGGTCAGACGGAGGCGTGCCGGCGCCGGTCGGACGCACGGGCGGCACGGGTGAAACCGAACTGGATCACGGTGGTGAGCACGGCGAGCCACGCCACGGTGCTCCACAGGATCCGGTCGTTGAAGCGCTGGTAGCCCTCGCGGATCGCCAGGTCGCCGAGGCCACCGCCGCCGATCACGCCCGCCATCGCCGAGTACCCGATGAGGGCGATCACGGTGACGCCGATGGCGTTGATCAGGGCGGGCAGCGACTCGCGGATCAGCACGCTGCGCACGATCCTCAGCGTCGAGGCGCCCGTGGTGATCGCGGCCTCGACCACGGTCACGTGCACCTCGGACAGGATGTTCTGCACCAGCCTGCCGACGAAGGGGATCGCTCCCACGGCGAGCGGCACGATGACCGCCGTGCTGCCGATGGAGCCACCGACGAGCAGGCGGGTGACCGACGTGAGCGCGACGAGCAGCACGATGAACGGCATCGAGCGGCCCAGGTCGGTCACGAAGCTGAGGATCCTGTGCACCACGGCGTTCGGCCGCAGCCCACCCTGAGCGGTGAGCTGCAGCCAGACACCTACGGGAACTCCGAGAACGGTGGCGATGACGGTCGAGACGCCGACCATGTAGAGCGTCTCGCCCGTGGCTTCGAGCAGAAAGCTGAAGACGTCGGACCAGGGTGTTGCAGACCTCACGCAGCTACTCCCTGGGGGCCCTTCAGGGACCTCTGCACCGAGCCGCCGGCCTCGCCGATCCACTCGAGAGCGGAGTCCGAGCGCTCGCCGTTCAGGCCGAGCCGGAACCGTGCGACCGGCGTCTCGCCCAGTCGCGTGAGGCCACCACCGACGATGTTCAGCTCGACGCCGAACCGGTGGGAGACCTCGGGAAGAAGGGCGCCGACCGCGGCGAACCCGACGAGCACGACGTCCGCGACGCGGTCGTAGCTGCTCTCGTTGATCGGGTTCAGGTCGACGGCGGGCAGCAGCGCGCTGCTCGTCCGGCTTCCCGCGTTGTTGACCAGGTCGAGGACCTTGCCGTGTTCGACGACGCGGCCCTGCTCCAGCACGGCGACGTCGTCGCAGATCTTCCGGACCACGCCCATGTCGTGCGTGACGACGAGAACCGTCACCCCGAGCTCGGCGCGCGCACGGTCGAGCACGGTCAGCACGGAACCGGTGGTCTCCGGGTCCAGCGCGGACGTGGGCTCGTCGGCGAGCAGCACGGACGGGTTGGCGGCGAGGGCGCGTGCCACGGCGATGCGCTGGCGCTGCCCGCCGGAGAGCTGGTCGGGGTACGAGGCGGCCTTGTCGGTGAGCCCGACGAGGTCGAGCAGCTCGCCCACGCGGGTGCGGCGCTGCGGTCCGGGCACACCCGCGGACTCGAGCGGCAGTGCGATGTTGCCGGCGGCCGTGCGCTGACGGAGAAGCGAATCCCCTTGCGGCACAACGCCGATCTGCCTGCGGGCCGCACGGAGCGCGGAGCCGTCGAGGCTCGTGATGTCGGTGCCGTCGACGCGGATCGCCCCGGAGTCGGGACGCTCCAGCAGCGCGACGCACCGGGCGAGCGTCGACTTGCCGGCACCACTCGGGCCGACCACGCCGAGCACGGTGCCCGCCTCGACGTCGAGGGTCACGCCGTTGAGGGCCGAGACACCCTGGAAGGACTTGGTGAGGTTTTCGACAGTGATCACTTCTGCTCCACGGCTGCGCGCGACGGCACCTCGTCCGCTCGTGGCGGACGTGCGCGGTCGAGGTTTCTGCTCAGGTGTGTGCGCCACTCTTCAAGCGAGTGCGCGTCAAAGGACTTTGAGAAGGCGCCTTAGACGAGGTGGCGACGACATGCAGAAGCGGTGCGACGGCACTGGTCGACGACTCGACGGCGCGTCAGCATTCGCGTGGTACCCATGGTGATCCTCCATCGGTCCTGGCGTTAGCACCTGCCCGCATCCAGCGGGTGGTTGCTGCGACGTCGTAGAGCCAGGTCTCTCAGTCGCTCCGGATGGCAAGTAAGAGTCAACCGGACGGACGTTCGGTTGCGCAAGCCAAAACCCGATTCGTTCGACAGATCACACTGATGGCCGATGGATCCCCGGCCAGGGCCTGTGTCGAAGTTCGGTTCGCCGGGAGCCGCGCTTGAGGTGGTTCCCGGTGGTGCGGCCGGACGGCCTGCGTACCGGTGTTGTACGTGGGCCGGCCGGCCGGGCCGCCAGGGGCCGCCTCGGGCCCGGCTACCTCGGACCGAACTTCGACACAGGCCCTAGACCTCCGCGATCCGGATGAAGTCGATCACGCTCAGCTGCTCGCCCCGGAGCTGCGGGTCGACGCCCGCTTTCGCGAGCAGTTCGTCGATGTCCATCGTGTTGCCGGACCAGCCCCTGAGGGCGGCCCGCAGGGTCTTGCGGCGCTGCGCGAAAGCGGCGTCGACGATCTGGAAGAGCCGCTTGCGGTCCACTGTGGACAGCGGCTTTTCGTGGCGCTGGAACCAGACCAGCCCCGAGTCGACGTTGGGCGCGGGCCAGAACACGTTCTTGCCGATCGAGCCGGCCTTCTTCGACTCGGCGTACCAGGCGAGCTTCACGCTGGGGACGCCGTAGATCTTGTTGCCGGGCTTGGCCGCCATCCGGTCGGCCACCTCGGCCTGCACCATCACCAGACCCTTGCGAAGGCTGGGGAGTTCGGCCAGGAGGTGCAGCACCACCGGGACCGCGACGTTGTAAGGCAGGTTCGCGACGATCGCGGTGGGTTGTGCCGGCAGGTCTTCTTGGGTGACTTTCATGGCGTCCTCGAGGACGACGTGGAGCTTGCCCGCGTTCTCCGGGTCCATCTCCGCGACCGTCTGCGGGAGCCGTTGCGCCAGCGGCGGGTCGATCTCGACCGCGACGACCTGCTTGGCGCTGGGGAGCAGCGCGAGGGTCAGCGACCCGAGACCGGGCCCGACCTCCAGGACGACGTCGTCCTCGGTGAGACCGGCCGCGGCGACGATCTTGCGGACCGTGTTGGGGTCGTGCACGAAGTTCTGGCCCAGCTTCTTGGTCGGGCGGATGTCCAGCTCGGCGGCTAGACGGCGAACTTCGGCAGGTCCCAGCAGGCTCACCGGTGCATTCTCGCACCAGGCCGTTGCCAGAGGCCGCACGGCCCGCAACGGCGAAGGCCGCCCGTGGCGAACCACGGGCGGCCTTCGGCGGGGGACGGAGAGAGGTTTACGGCAGGCCGAGCTTCGCGCGGCAGCCCGGCCAGGCGCCGTACGTGCCACCTGCGCGGTCGCGCAGCTTGGTCGCGGTGGCGATCTGCTGTTCGCGGGTCGCCTGGTGCGGCAGCTGCGCGTAGGCGGTGCCACCGTTCGCGGCCCAGGTGCTGGCCGAGAACTGGAGGCCGCCGTAGTAGCCGTTGCCGGTGTTGATGGCCCAGTTGCCGCCCGCTTCGCACTTGGCGAGGCGGTCCCAGACCTCACCGTCGGGCAGCGGCTTCGTGCCCACGGTGATCTTCTTGGGCTTCGGCTCCTTGGTGACCTTGCTGCTCAGCTTCTCGCGGCTGACTTCCTTGCCGTTCTTGACCGTCACGCGGTACTGCGAGGTCTGCTCGCCCGGCGCGCCGGGGTCGGTGACGGTCTGCTGGCCCGCGGTCATGTTCGGGTCGTTGGTCTTCTCGACCGGCGGCGCGACCGGCTCGTTCACGTTGATGACCGTGACGCCGGTGCGGGAGATGTAGACCTCGGCACCGGTCGCGAGCTTCACGTCCACGCCGGACGCGACCGCGTCCTCCGGGCCGAGGGAGAGGTTCTCGCCCTTGAGCAGCTCGTCGACGGTCAGCGCGGTCGTCTTGACCTCGCGCATCGGGTTCGCGCCGTCGAACAGCTTGATGGTCTTGCTGGTCTTGACCTCGAGGTTCATCCCCTCGAGCGGCACGGCGTGCGAGCCGGGCATCGACATCCACGCGCCCTCGAGCGGCACGCCGAGCTGCTTGGCGGCCTCCTCGACGGTGACGGAGCGGACCCAGTCCTCGCGAGCCTGGCCGTCGACGCTCATCTTGAGCAGGCGGCCGCGGTCGAGGCTGATCTTGCCGCCGTCGGAGATCGGGGCGTTCAGCGAGGGCGACAGGGCGTCGTGCTCACCGACGACGATGCCCTCCTCCGCCAGGACGTCGCCGACCGTGCCCTCGTAGGAGTGGACGGTCTGCAGCGCGCCGTCGACCTCGACGGTCAGCGACTTGTCCATCGCCATGGCGGTCACGCCGCCACCGGAGATCGACACGAGGATCGCGGCGACGGTGCCCTTGAGGAAGCGGCGCTTCCACGTGGAGGCGGCCTTGACGAGGACCTGCGGGTCGGCCTGCTCCTCTTCCTCCGACGGGAGGACGAGGGGCGGCATGATCGTCGTCTCGGCGTTGATGAGACGGATCAGCTCGTCGACGTCGACGTTGGCCGAGGCCAGGAGGTCGTCGGCGTCCGGGCCGAGCACCTCGAGCACGTCCGCGGGCGTGATGGTCAGCGCACCGGCGGGGAAGCTCGGGTGGGGATCAGCGACGTCCACCGCCGTGCCACCGACCGGCGTGAACCAGTCCGTGTCGTCGTTGAAGTCGTACGGAGCGGCAGTTCTGTCGCTACCAGACAAGGGTCGATACCTCCATTGCGGAAGCTGTGAGGCCACCGCACAGTTGGCGTTGACAAGATCATTCGAGTTGGAGCTCGAAGGTTCCCGGCAACTCCTCCTACGTGGTCTCGCTTCTTCGCGCTTCTGGCTTCGGTCCCGCCCCGACTGCGGGCGTGCTCCGAACCGACAGGGTCGGCTCAGGTGGCACGGTCACGGGACAGTAACGGGGTAGCCGACGTTGCGCAAACACCCCCGCCAATGTTGTGACGTCAGTCACCCCATGGGGGTAGCAACCCTGTACTCCGTTCGCTCTACGTCGCATTTCAGTGGTCCAGCCCGAACACTCGTTGAGCAGTACGGGTGACAGCGACGCAGAGTTCAGAAAGATCTTCGCCACGCAACGTAGCGATATCGCGAACTGTGTAATTCACACAATAGGGTTCATTGGGACGTCCGCGGTACGGATGCGGCGTCAGGAACGGCGCGTCCGTCTCGACCAGCAGCTGATCTTGCGGCACGAGCTGCACCGCTTCCCGCAGCGCACGGGCGTTCTTGAACGTCACCGGCCCCGCGAACGACAGCACGTACCCCGCGTCGACGCACCGCCGCGCGAAGTCCGCGTCTCCCGAGAAGCAGTGGAAGACCACAGTGGACGGTGCTCCCTCGGAGTCGAGCACCTTGAGGATGTCCTCGTGCGCGTCCCTGTCGTGGATCATCAACGGCTTCCCGACGCGCTTGGAAAGGTCGATGTGCCAACGGAAAGCGTCGTGCTGGGCGGCGGGCGGCGAGTAGTCCCAGTAGTAGTCCAGACCGGTCTCGCCGATCGCCACCACTCGGTCGAAGGCGGCGAGACGTTCCAGCTCGGCCTTCTCCGCGTCCCCGAAGGACGACGTGCGCGTCGGGTGCACGGCCACCGCCGCGTAGACCCTCGGGTCCCATGTGGACGCTTCGGCGGCCCACCGCGCGGCGGCCAGGTCGTCCGCCACGGTGATCACGTGCGAGACGCCGGCGGCCTCGGCCCGGTCGAGCAGGACCGCCACGTCGGCAGCGGTGGAGGCACCACACGCGTCGAGATGGGTGTGGGCGTCGATCACCGGTGCCGGAAGAGCTTCCGGCACCGGCGGTCGTTCACGCTTGTCCGCCACTACTCGGTCACGATCGGAGCCCATTCGGGCCCGACCTCGCCCAGCTTCGCGTCCAGCTTCGCGAACAGCGGCGACGGCTTCTGCAGCGGCCGGCCGACCTCGATCGGCGTCGACTCCCACTTGGCCTGCTCACCGGCGTAGTCACCGGTCAGCACCGGGTACGAACGCTCGGGGATGTCCAGGTCGTCGACCTCGGTCAGTTCCGGCTGTGCGGCCCACACGCCCGTGCCACCCAACGCCTCGTGCACCTTCTGCGCCGAGTGCGGCAGGAACGGCGTCATCAGCGTGTTCGCGTCCTGCACCACCTGCAGTGCCGTGTGCAGCACCGAGTCGCGGCGGTCCAGGTCGTCCTTGAGCTTCCACGGCTCCTGGTCGGACAGGTACTTGTTCGCCAGGGAGATCACGCGCATGGCCTCGCCCGAGGCCTGCTTGAACCGCGAGCGGCGCAGGTGCGCGCCGACGGTCTCGAACGCCGCCTTGGACTGCGCGAGCAGCTCGTGGTCGGCCGGGGTCAGCGACGTGGCCTTCGGGATGGCACCGACGTTCTTGTGCGCCATCGAGATCGAGCGGTTGACCAGGTTGCCCCACTCGTTCGCCAGCTCGAAGTTCGTCCGGCGGACGAACTCCTCCCAGGTGAAGTCGGTGTCCTGGTTCTCGGGACCCGCGACGGAGATGAAGTACCGCAGCGCGTCCGGCCCGAACTCCTTCAGGAAGTCGCCGACGTAGATCACGGTGCCGCGCGAGGTCGAGAACTTCGAGCCGCTCATCGTCAGGTACTCCGACGACACGACCTCGGTCGGCAGGTTCAGCGTGCCGAACCGGCCGGGCTCGCCGCCCTTGTCGCCCGCGCCGTTCTGCCCGAGCAGCAGCGACGGCCAGATGAGCGAGTGGAAGACGATGTTGTCCTTGCCCATGAAGTAGTAGCCCTGGGCGTCGCCCGTCCAGAACTCCTTCCAGGCATCCGGGTTCCCGGTGCGCCGCGCCCACTCGACGGACGCGCTCAGGTACCCGATGACGGCGTCGAACCACACGTAGAACCGCTTCATCGGCTGGTCGCTCCACCCGTCGAGCGGGATCGGCACACCCCAGTCGAGGTCGCGGGTGATGGCGCGCGGCCGCAGGTCCTTGATCAGGTTCTGCGAGAACTTGAGCACGTTCGGACGCCAGTCGGACCGCGTGCCCATCCAGCTGCCCAGCGAGTCGATGAACGCGGACAGGTCGAGGAACAGGTGCTCGGTCTCGACGAACTTCGGCGTCTCGCCGTTGATCTTCGAGCGCGGGTTGATCAGCTCGGACGGGTCGAGCTGGTTGCCGCAGTTGTCGCACTGGTCGCCGCGCGCGCCCTCGTAGCCGCAGATCGGGCAGGTGCCCTCGATGTAGCGGTCGGGCAGCGTGCGGCCGGTCGACGGGCTGATGGCGCCCATCTCGGTCTTGGGGACGACGTAGCCGTTCTTCCACAGCGCGGAGAACAGGTCCTGCACCACCTGGTAGTGGTTGCCGGTGGTGGTGCGGGTGAAGAGGTCGTAGGACAGGCCGAGGCCCTGCAGGTCACCGGCGATGACGCGGTTGTACTTGTCGGCGAGCTCGCGGGCGGTGAGCCCTTCCTTCTCGGCCTGCACCTGGATGGGTGTGCCGTGCTCGTCCGTGCCGCTGACCATGAGCACCCGGTGTCCGGACATTCGCATGTAGCGGGAGAAGACGTCGGACGGGACACCGAAACCGGAGACGTGACCGATGTGCCTGGGGCCGTTGGCATAAGGCCAGGCCACCGCGGTCAGTACGGAGGCACTCATGGACATAGCCTACGGAGGCGGTGCCAGGGTGTTTCCACCGAGTGGGAGGTCGGTTTGTCCGCGACCAGAATGCTGGTGCTCGGCGTGGTCAAGCTCGTCGGCGAGGCACACGGTTATGTGGTGCGCCGCGAGCTGAGGTCGTGGTCGGCGGAGGCCTGGGCGAACGTGCAGCCGGGCTCGATCTACCACGCGCTGAAGGCGCTGGCCAAGGACGGACTGCTGGAGCCGGTGGGCACCGAGTCCGGTGAGGGCCCCGCCCGCACCAGCTACCGGATCACCCCGGCCGGCGAGCACGAGCTGGAGGACCTGCTCGGGCGTGCGCTGGCCACCGCGGACGCCGCCAACGACGAGGTCTCGGCGGCCGTCGCGATGCTCAACCTCGTCCCGCGCGGGCGGGCGGTCGTGCTGCTGAAGAACCGGCTCGCGGACCTCGAAGGCCGGCTCACCCCCACCCGGCACGGCATCTCCTCGATGCCGGAGATGGGCAAGCCCGCGCACGTCAGCGAGCTGTTTCGACTCTGGCTCGTCCATCTCGAAGGTCAGGTGCGCTGGACTCAGGAGCTGATCGAACGCCTAGAGGCCGGTGCGTACGAGCTGAGGGACTAGTCAAACTTGATTAGTTCTCGCTAGCCTCTAGTCAAAGTTGACTAGAGGGGGTTCCGTCATGATCGAGGCACGCGGCCTCGCGCGCCGGTTCGAGACGAAGGCCGGTCCCGTGGACGCTGTGCGGGGTGTGGACATCGACGTCGCCGAGGGCGAGCTCGTCGGGTTCCTCGGCCCGAACGGCGCCGGCAAGTCCACGACGTTGCGCATGCTCACCACGCTGCTGCAGCCGACCGCGGGCGAGGCGACCATCGCCGGGCACGACCTGCTGACCGACCCGGCGGGGGTGCGCCGCAACATCGGCTACGTCGGCCAGAAGAACGGCGCGGGGCTCGACCAGCGGGTCGCCGACGAGCTCGACTTCCAGGCCCGCTTCTACGGCCTGTCCAAGCACGACGCCCGCCGCAAGGTCGCCGGCCTGCTCGACCGGTTCGACCTGACCGGGCTCGAGAAGCGCGGCGTCGTCACGCTCTCGGGCGGCCAGCAGCGGCGGCTCGACATCGCGATGGGCATGCTGCACGACCCGCGGCTGCTGTTCCTGGACGAGCCGTCCACGGCCCTGGACCCGCAGAGCCGGCGCAACCTGTGGGACCACATCAGGCAGCTCAAGACCGACGGCACCACGGTCTTCCTGACCACGCACTACCTCGACGAGGCCGACTTCCTGAGCGACCGGCTGCTGGTCATCGACCACGGCTCGATCGTCGGCGAGGGCTCACCGGACGACCTGAAGCACCAGGTCTCCGGCGACCTCGTCGTGCTGGGCACGCCCCAGGCGTCGATCGTCGCGTCGAAGTTCGAGAACGCCGTCGTCGAGGGCGAGAAGGTCAGCTTCCGCATCCCGAACGGCGACCGCGCGTTGCCGGGACTGCTGCGCGACCTCGACAACATCGGTGTCGAGCTGCACAGCGTCCAGGTGCACCGGCCGACGCTCGACGACGTGTTCCTGACCATGACCGGCCGTTCCCTGCGGGAGGAAGCCCATGCTGCATGACACCTGGCTCGTCTTTTGCCGCGTGATGCTGCCGGTGGTGCGCAACCCTGTCGCGATCGTGTTCGGGATCGCCCAGCCGTTGCTCTACCTCGGCCTCTTCGGACCGCTGCTCGGCGACACCGGCTGGCAGTGGTTCGTGCCGGGCCTGCTCGTGCAGATGGCGTTGTTCGGCACCGCCTACGCGGGCTTCTCGCTGCTGCCCGAGGTCCGCACGGGCGTGATGGAACGGCTGCGGGTCACCCCCGTCAGCCGGGTCGCGCTGCTCGTCGGGCGGGTCGGCAAGGACGTCGTGCTGCTGGTCGTGCAGAGCCTGCTGATCATGCTGGCCGCGATGCTGTTCGGCTTCCGCGCCTCGCCCGGGCAGATGCTGCTCGGGCTCGGGCTGGTGGCGTTGCTCGGCATCGCGATCGGCTCGGTGTCCTACGCGATCGCGTTGAAGGTGAAGCTGGAGTACGTCTTCGCGTCCGTGCTGTCGGCGTCCATCGTGCCGTTGATGCTGTTGAGCGGCGTGCTGCTGCCGATGTCGAACGGCCCGCAGTGGCTCTACTGGCTGTCGCGGATCAACCCGCTGGCGCACGTCGTCGACGCCGAGCGGTCGATCTTCAACCCCGGCTCGATGCTCTACGGGCTGATCTCCGTCGCGGCGTTGGTGCTGGTCGGCGTGTTCTACGGCGTGCGCACGTTCAACAAGGAGTCAGCTTGACTTGATCGCCGCGTCGTAGAGCGTCTTCTTGCTGATCCCGGCCGCCTCCGCGACCTCGGCGGCGGCCGACTTCATCCGCTCTCCGTCCGCGACGCGCTGCTTGACCTCGGCGACGAGCGTCTCGAGGTCGGGCGTGGCCGCCACGGGCGCGGGCCCGAGCACCACGGTGATCTCGCCGCGTGCGCCTTCCACGGCCCACTCGGCGAGCTCGCCGAGGCTGCCGCGCACGACCTCTTCGTACTTCTTCGTCAGTTCGCGGCACACGGCGGCGCGGCGGTCCGGCCCGAGCACCTCGACGGCGTCCTTCAGAGTCTCCGCGAGCCGGTGCGGCGCCTCGAAGAACACGACCGTCCGCTGCTCGGTGGCCAAAGGGGCGAACCAGCGCTTGCGCTCGCCGGACTTGCGCGGCGGGAAGCCGTCGAACGCGAACCTGTCGCTCGGCAGGCCCGAGAGGGCGAGCGCCGTCGTGACCGCGGAGGGCCCCGGCAGGCACGTGACCGTGAGGTCCTGCTCGACACACGCGGCGACGAGCCGGTAACCGGGATCGGAAACCGACGGCATTCCGGCGTCCGTCACGAGCAGCACGGTCTCGCCGTTGTGGAGCGACTCCAGCAGTCCCGGAAGGCGCCCGACCTCGTTCTGGTCGTAGAAGCTGATCACCCGCCCCGAGGGCTTGACCTGCAACGCCATGGCCAGGCTGTGCAGCCGGCGGGTGTCCTCGGCGGCGATCACGTCGGCCGTCTCGAGTGCCTCGACCAGGCGCGCCGAGGCGTCGCGGATGTCCCCGAGCGGGGTGGCTGCCAGGACCAGACGGCCTGAACCGGATACAGGACTCACAAGCTTCACCCTACGATCGGCGGCGTGACAGTCCTCGTGCAGCCAGGAGAGGCGCCCGTCGTCGTCGAGGAGCCGCCTACGGATCGTGCGGCGGTACTAGACCCGCCACCGTCCGGAGACCGCTTGCGCGGGTGGCTCATGACGGCCGTCGTGACGCTGATCGGTGCCGTCGTGCGCTTCTGGAACGTCGGTTATCCGACGGACAAGGGCACGCCGATCTTCGACGAGAAGCATTACGTGCCGCAGACGGCGCAGGTGCTGCGCAACGGCGGCTACGAGGACAACCCGGGCTACGAGCTGATCGTGCACCCGCCGCTCGCCAAACAGCTGATGGCGATCGGCCAGGAGCTCTTCGGCTACGACGGCCTCGGCTGGCGGTTCGCCTCGGCGCTCGCCGGCGCGATCACGATCCTGCTGATCATCCGCATCGCCCGCCGCCTGACCCGCTCCGACCTGCTGGGCGCGCTCGCCGGCATCCTGCTCATCGCGGACGGCGTCTCGCACGTCCAGTCGCGGATGGGCATGCTCGACATCTTCATCGCGCTGTTCGTGGTGGCCGCGTTCGGCTGTCTGGTCGTGGACCGCGAACAGATGCGGGCGCGGCTGGCCGTCGCCGTGCGCGAGGGCTTCATCAACAACTCGGCGTTCGGCCCGTCGATCGGCTTCCGCTGGTGGCGCGTCGGCGCGGGCGTGATGCTCGGTGCGGCGTGCGGCATCAAGTGGTCGGGCATCTGGTACATCGCGGCGTTCGGTCTGCTGACGGTGATCTGGAGCGCGCTGGCCCGCCGGGCCGCGGGCGTCGAGGAGCCGTGGCTGGGCGCGCTGGTGAAGGACGTCCTGCCGTCGCTGGGCGGCCTGGTCGCGATCCCCGTGCTCGTCTACGTCGCGACGTGGTTCCCGTGGATGGCGAGCGAGACCGGCATCGACCGGCACGTCGTCGGCACCAAGGTCCAGGACGTCGCGTGGATCCCCGACACCCTGCAGTCGCTCTGGTACAACGCGAAGAACGTCTACAAGTTCCACGTCGAGCTGGTCACCTCGGAGACCAACCGGCACCCGTGGGAGTCGAAGCCGTGGACGTGGCCGATGGGCCTGCGTCCGATGCTCTACTACTACGACAACTCCGTCACGGGCTGCGGCGCGGCGTCGTGCCTCGGCGCGATCATGCTCATCGGCACGCCCGCGATGTGGTGGCTCGCGTTCCCGGTCATCGGCTGGGCGATCTTCCGCACCATCGGCCGGATGGACTGGCGCTACGCCGGCGTCCTGGTCGGCTACGCCGCGGGCCTGCTGCCGTGGTTCCTGAACCTCGACCGGCAGATGTACTTCTTCTACGTCACGCCGATGGCGCCGTTCCTGGTGCTGCTGATCGTGCTGGCGCTGGGCGAGATCCTGGGCCGCCGCACGGCCGGTGCCGAACGCCGCGGCACCGGGCTCCTGGTCGTGGCGCTGTACGTGGGGATCGTGGTGGCGAACTTCGTGTGGCTGTGGCCGATCCTGAACGGCAACCCGATCACACCGGAGATGTGGCAGCAGCAGCTGTGGCTGCCTAGCTGGCGCTGATCTCCAGCGCACGTTCCCTGGTCAGGTCACCTTCGAGCCGGAAGGTGACCTGACCTTTCTGCCACAGCAGGGTCTGGGCCGCCTTCTGCGGTTCCTCGGTGTGCCACTGGCCGTCGCGGTCGATGTAGAAGAAGACGTGCGGGTACGGGATCCAGATCTTGTCGCCGACCTGCTCGACTCCGTCCTGGTGGACGAGTTTGCCGATCGTCGAGCTGATCGTGCCGTCGAACTGGTCGAGCCTCAGGTCGCCGTAGTGCAGCGTGACGAACCGTCCTTCGTGGACGGTGACCTTGTCCGGCGTGCCGAGCCTCGCCGGCAGGTGGATCTCGAACGGCATCTGCTTCCTGGCTTCGTCGAGCGAGACGTCGTTGCTGGGCAACGGAGGCGCGACCCGCGCCGGTGGTTCGGTGCGGAACTCGACACCCGCGAACTCCAGCAGCTGCTGGACGCCGGCCCGCACCGCCGGGGACACCGCGAACGCGATGGCGAACGCGGTGAGTGCCGCCACCAACGCCTTGAGCCAGCGTCTCCGGGGCGCGTTGATGCGGGTGAGCACCGCGGCCGTGACGTCCGGCGGTTCCGGCACGTGGATGCGGCGGCCGAGGTCTCGCAGCGCTTCCGCCTGGTCATCGATCATGGGCCACCTCCTCCAGCATCGGGCGCAGTTTCGCGAGGGCTCTGGACAGCCGTGACTTCACTGTTCCCTTGGCCAGGCCGAGGGTCTGCGCGGTCTCGGCCTCGCTCAGGTCCAGCAGGTACCGGCACGTGACGACCTGCCGGTCGTGCTCCGGCAGGCTCTGCACGGCCTTCAGGAGCTTCGCGCGGGAGTCGTCCACGAGCGTGCCGGGATCGTCGTGGTCGACGGTCTCCGTGACGGCAGCGAGCTTGAGCTCCATCAGGTTCCGCCGCCGTCGCCCGCGATGCAGGTTCTTCGTCTCGTTGGCCACGATCTTGAGCAGCCACGGCTTGAAGTCCAGGCCCTCCTTGAAGGTGCCGAGCTTCCGGTACGCCTTCACGAACGCCTCCTGCACCACGTCACCGGCGTCCGCACCGGCCCCGAGCAGGTACGCCGTCCGGTGCGCGAGCGCGGTGTACCGGGCGACCAGCTCGCCGTAGGCCGCCTGGTCACCTGCGATCGCCCGTGCCACCGCTTCGTCCGTGATGCCCTCTCTACACCGGGAACCACACTTCGGTTCCCGGTGTATTCGCGTCATGAGGATTCTCTTACTGATGTGCGCTTTCCTGCTGATCAGCGCGCCTTCCGCCGTCGCGGGCGGCTGGGCGGTGACGTACGTGGACCCGGTGCCGTCGATCCAGGCCGACACGACCCACACCGCCGGGTACTGGGTGCTGCAGCACGGCACCCACCCGTTCTCGGGCGATCTCGGCAAGACCGGCCTGCGCTTCCAGTCCGGCGCCGACTCGTTCGAGTTCCCCGGCGTCGCGCTGGGCGAACCCGCGCACTACGCCGTGACGTTCTCCCTGCCCGCCGGGACCTACGAGGTGTTCGGGGTGCAGGGGGCGTTCCAGGAGCACCCGCTGGGCACGCTGACCGTGCCGGGCACGTTGCTGGTGAAACCGGTGGACCCGCAGATGGCGCAGGGCGCCGGCAGCGTCTGGCCGTGGAAGACGATCGCGCCGCCGTTGAAGCCCGGGGTGTCGGCCTCACCCGCACCGGCCGCCGTCACGGTGCCGGACCCGCCTTCGGGAAAGCCCTTGCCCGTGTGGCTGGTCGGGCTGGTGGTGGTCGGCGCCGCCGGGGTGTTCCTGCTGCTGCGCAAGCGGTTGAGGCCTTCGGCCCGAAGGTGAGTGGTGAGGCGATCGGCGGAAACCGCCTCACCACTCTTCGCATGGCATCCCGTGAGATGCCGAGGCTTCCGGGTGGACCACGGCTTAGGTCGGTGAACGGTGGATCACCGTTACGGACCGGTCCAACGTTCACCCGGTTCGCCTAGGCGTCGACCGGTACCTCGTGCGGAACCGGTGCCGCGACTTCGGCGGGAATCTCCTGCTCGGGCACCGCCGCCGGGGCCACGAGCTCGGGCCCGTCCTGCGACGACGGCGCCGTCGACACCAGCGCCACCGGAACGTCCGCGGGCGGCACGAACGCGGCCTCGGCTCTGATCTTCGGCGGCGTGGCGGCCCACGGCTTGAGGTTCTGCACGATCTCCTCGTAGAACGACGACACCGCGTTCAGCACGGAGTCGATGAACGAGTTCCGGCCCGTGCCGCGCTTCGTCCCCATCTGGACCGAGATCTCGACCCGGAACCCGCGGATCTCCTTCTGCGGGTCGGCGATCAGCAACGCCGGGTTCGCCCGGACGGCACCCAGCAGCTCCGACGCGCCCGCTCCCCTGCCGTGCGCGACGAACGCCTCCAGCCGGACCGAGTCGGGCGCGTTCTTCAGCTGCCGGAGCAGCCAGTTGATCCGCGTCGCTGGACGGCCCTCCCTGGGGCCCTCCAGGTCCACACCGCAGATCACCCGGCCCGCCCGCAGGTCGGCGACGACGTGCAGCGTCCCGACCGTGTCGGGAATGCGGATCCCTCCGGACAGCCTGCCGTCGGCCACCAGCTGCGCGAGCTGGCGGGCGAGGCGGACCTGGGGCTCGGCGAGGTCCTTGCGGGACAACGCCGGTGTGACGTCGGTGCCCAGCCGGCGGCCGAGCTGCAGACCGGCGAAGCGGAGCAGTGCCTCGAACCGGAGCACCACGTCGGGTGCGATCTTGTCGGTCGTCCGCAGCGTGCGAGCCTCCACCGCGTCCCGCAGCGGCACCCACGACTGGCCCATGTCCTCGAACGCCATCGCTCCCGACCGCGGGTGTTCGAGGTACCTGATCAGCTCGCCGAGGACCCACGCCTGGTCGGGGTCGGCCACCCCGCGGTGCTCCTTCTGCATCACGGCCTCGCAGAGCACCTCGCTCCACGACCAGTGGTGGAGCGCCACCTTCCTGAGCTTCTTGCGATCGACCGGAGTCGGGTGCTGGCCGGGAAGCGGCGAGATCTCGTTCGAGATCGTGATGACGGCGTCGTACCCGAACCTGCACGCGACGTCGAGGTAGTTCTCCAGCTGTTCGGTCTGGAGCTCGTTGGACCCGGTCTTCACCTCGACGAGCGCGGTCCACGACCTCTGCCCGCGCGTCACCCGGATCAACCCGTCCGGGATGAGCTTGCGGCCGTCCAGGTCGAACGGCACCTCGATGTAGGTCTGCACGGCGGCGGCGGGCGCCCCCAGTGGCTGGGTCAGTGCCCGGCCGAACTCGCGCACCGCCGACATGACGGCCAGCAATGCCGATGTCGCCCGTCGCTCTTGTTCTTCAGCACCGTTGATGCCCGAAGTCGGAATCAGGCGTGCGGCATGCCAACTCTCTTCAGCGGTCATAGTTCCCTCGCATGGCGGCTTTGCGGTCAGGAATCAACGACGTCGTCGTTTCGCCCTTTATGACCGTTAGCCACCGTGTGAGGGTTCACCCGCTTCGCCTACATCGGCATGTGCCTCGTCGGCGGCGGAGTCGGCTTGCTGATCATCTTCGTCACAGGGCCTTCCTTGCTCATGCCCTGCTGGTCGAGGAACTGCGACAGCTGCCCCCGCACCTGAGCCAGCGACGGACGGCGACCCGGTTCCGGGTCCATCGCCGCGAGCAGCAGCCGGGCGTGCGCGCTGTTCTGCGGCAGCTTGGTGATCGGTTCGCCCTGGGCCGCGGCCATCAGCGAGGAGATCGGGTTCTCGCGGGAGCCGCGCGGCGGGTGGCCGGTCAGGGCGTACGACACCGTGGCGGCCAGCTGCCACGAGTCCGACGCCGGGGACGCCGTCTCTCCTCGTGCGGTCTCCGGCGCGAGGAAGTCCGGGGTACCGACCATCATGCCGGTGGCGGTGAGGGTGCTGTCGCCCTTGGAGCGGGCGATGCCGAAGTCGATCAGGTGCGCCGTGCCCTGGCCGTCGACGATCACGTTGGACGGCTTCACGTCGCGGTGCAGAACGCCCCGGTCGTGGGCCGCTGCCAGGGCGTCTGCCATGTTCAGCCACAGGCGGGCGGCGAGCTTGTCGTCGATCAGGCCGTTCTTCAGCACCGTCTCGGACAGCGACGCGCCCTCGATGTACTCCATCACCAGGGCGAGGCCGTCCGGGTCCTGGACGATGTCGAAGACCCGCACGCAGTTCGGGTGACGGACCGCGGCCAGCGCGCGGGCCTCGCGGAGCATGCGCGCCTCGGTCTCGTTGTCCGGGGCGTGCGCGAGCTTCACCGCGACCGTGCGGTCGAGCTGCTCGTCGACGGCCAGCCAGACCGTGCCGAAGCCGCCGGAACCGAGCTGGCGGACGCGGCGGAACCGGCCGTTGCCGGGGTTCCAGACCTTGCCCGACTTCTGCACCGGCGCGGGCGACTCGGCGTTGGCCGCGCCCGGACCGAACGGCAGCGGGCCCGGGGTGTCCGCGAGCACCGCCGGGTTCGACGGCTGCGGGGCCTGGGGCTGCGGCATTACCTCGGCGACGCGCGTCGGCGGGTACTGCCGGGGCGGCGGCTGGTTCTGCGGGTGGTTCGACGGCTGCGGTTGCGGCTGCGTCACCGGGCGCATCGGCCGGTTCATCGGCGCCGGCTGGTACTTCGGCACCTGTGCCGGCTGGTACGGCGGCGGGTTCTGGCCCGGGTTCTGCGGCGGCGGCCGGTGGGCAGAGGCGTCGATCGGCTTGGTCGGCGCCTTCTTCTGCGGTTGACCGGGCGGGAGCTGGTTGTTCTGGTTCTGCGGCGTGCGCGCCACCGGCTGCGGTGGCGGCGAGTTCTGCGAGTTCCGGTCCTGGGACCGGTCGCGGCCGGGGCGGTTCAGCATGGCGGTAGTCAACCCGAAAATCCGCACCACGAGTGAGCCGATTATCGCAATCGGCAGAAACCCGAGGAGCACATGGCCTACGAGGGTCACGGGGAATGCCGACGTCGTCACCAGCAGTACCAGGAACATCGGCCAGAACACCCGGCGCGGCCAGTTCGGCCCGAGCCGGAACGCCGAACCGGACTGCAGCATGACGAACAGCAGGCACAGCAGAGCGAGCGCGACGGTGATGCCGGCGGCGGCCAGGAACAACGGCTGCGCGGTCGGCCGCTGGATCACGGCGACGATCGACGGCGCCCCGTCGACCAGGTAGCTGCCCTGGGAGAACGAGCCGAAGCAGGTGGCCTCGTCGAGCGAGTCGGCGCCGGTGATGGTCCGCTGGCTCAGCCCCTGCACGGTCCCGCGCATGATGAGCCACGGCAGCACCAGGCAGCTGGCGACGCCGAGCACGGTGAAGATGGCACCGGTCACGGGCCCGTAGGAGTTGCCGACCACCCGGCGCACCGCGATGGACAGCAGCGCCCCGATCGTCGGGAACAACCCGAGCACCGCACCGAGCGCCGTGGTGGTCCACACCCAGTCACCGGGGCAGACACTCGCACCCACGAAGCCGTGCAGCCACGTGAGCAAGGACTCAGCGAGCCCCACGACTCACACCACCCCTTCCGAGATCACCCCCAGCCTAGGCGACCTGTCACCCCGCGATGCGTGATTGGTTTGCGGCCGACGCCACAGCAACCCTTTTCTTGATCACCGCGTCGTACCCCCTCCATCGCACGTTGGGCCTCTTGGCTCTTACACGTTGCGATGGACGGCTTCGTTGACAGAAGTCGTCCGTTCTGCGCGATTCGTTATCGAAGGCAGCACGAACGAACACCCGGCGAACGGGTGGAAGAAACGGCGTCAGCCGCCGTTGACCTGGTGATCCGAGAAAGTGCGAGAACTCCCCTGCCCCGCCGTCGCGCTGGATGTCCGCGAGGCCGGATCGGGCGCCACCGGCAGGTCACCGAGTCCCGCGACGAACTCGATGGTCCACAGGTGCCGCGCGGCCGGGTCTCGTTCCGTGAAGGAGTCGGACAGGCCGTACGTGACGACGCGGGTGTTCTGCTGGTCGTGCATCTCGACGGTGATGGCGGAGCCGAGCAGCCCCTTCTCACCGGGTGCGCAGACCAGTTCCAGCCGGGCTCGGACCCACTGCGGCTCGGTGGCCGGGTCCGCCTCCAGTTCCTGGGAGACCGCGGCGCAGGACGTGCCGTGGGCACGGGCGATCAGGGCGGCCCGGAAGACGACGAGCTCACCGGCCGTGCAGCCGGTGAGAACGCGTGCTTCTACAGCTGTCTCCGTGCTGGAGACGACAGGACGGGCGGCCGTGCACCGGGCGGTGGGGGCTTCGGTCGACGCCGCTGCACCGCTGGAGGTGACGGCCACGAGTAATAACGCGGCGACCACAGATCTCATGAGAGAAAACTATTTGTGGACGCCGCGTTGTTCACTCAACTTCACCCCATAGATGGGTGACCGCGATAGATGCGGAAAACCGTCAGTGGTCGTGATCGTGGTCGTGCTCCGGCGCGAACGGCTGGTAGACGTAGAACATCGTCACCGGTTCGTCGCCCGCGATCGTCTCGTGGTCGACACCGGGCGGCACGAACGCGTACGAACCCGCCGTCGCCTCGACCCCGCCGATGCTCACGGTGCCGTCGACGACCCACGTGTGCTGCGTCGCCGACGGGTGGTTGTGGCCGACGTCGCGCGCGCCCGGCGCCATCTGGATCAGGCCGACGATGGTGCCGCCGTCGGGCGACTTCCACAGCAGCTTGTTCTGCAGCCGTTCGTCGCCGTGCAGCGGGAACGACTTCAGCTGGGCTAGGGCTTCAGCGGACAGGACCGTGACCTTGTCCTGCGGCGCGTCGCTCATGGGTACAGCCTTTCGGGAGCCGAACGAGCTTACGGCCGTTATATAGACGAAAGTGCTGTTCGCATTACGACGGGCGACCCGGAATCGCTCAGCTCAGACGCACCCGGTCCTCCTGGTCCGGCACCGGGACCTGGAACGTCCTGTCGCCGAGTCCGACGACGTTCGGTTAGGCCGCGCTCGTGTACGGGCTGACAGGCCTCCGGCGCGCTCGCACGCCCCCACCAACAACGGACGAATGAGGCACGCGGGAAGAAGGCACCCTCGAAACAGGAAAGCACGCGGGACGCAAAAGAAGAGAGCCGGTGGTCAATGACCACCGGCTCTCTTCTTGCGTGGAGCTGAGGGGAATCGAACCCCTGACCTTCTCGATGCGAACGAGACGCGCTACCAACTGTGCTACAGCCCCTTGCTGCCTTACGTGGAGAACTATAGCAGTCCCGAGAGGGGGTGTTTCACCACCCCCACCCATGACCCACTACGCCCCGACAGCACCTCGGTACCGCAGCGACTCCAGTCCGTCCAACTCGACGAAGACCGGGTCCTCGTCGTCGGAGTCGACCGGGATGGTGCCCGGACGCACGTGGTGCTCGAAGCGCGGCAACGGCGGCAGCGCGGGCCTGTCCTCGACGACCTCGACCTGGGTGGTCGGGGCCTCCTCGGACACGGCGGCCGCCTGGCGCGGCAGGTCCGTGACGACGGGCGCCGCGACCTCCTGCTGCTGCGGGCCCGTCGCACGACGGCGGCGCACCTGCTGCAGACGGGCGAGCCGGCGTGCGCGGATCTCCTCCTCGATCCGCACCTGCCGGCGCAGGTACGTGAGGTAGCCGATGAGCACCAGGTCCAGCGCGGCGTGGCCGTACCAGAGCTTCGCGTAGAACACGCCGGCGACGATTCCCGACGCCACCGCGGCGACGAAGAGGAATGCCACCACTCTGCGGCGGAACGCGTACTTGGCCTGGGCGACCAGCGCGGCGGTCTCCGGGTCGTAGCCACCACGGCCACGCCGGAACGGGCGCTCGACGTACTCCTCCTCGTCGAAGTAGTCGTCGTCGATGTCGTGGATGTCGTCGTACTCGGCGTCCGGCATGGCGTCGTACTCCTCCCCCACGCTGCGCGCACTCTCCTGGCGCTTGCGGGCCATCATGGGGACGAGGACCACGAGCCAGGCGACGACCAGCGCAACGATGATCAGCGAACTCGGCATTCCCCGTTCACCTCCCCCGGCCCACGCGTGGTGCTGACAACCACGCTAGTCACAACAGTCACACCTGTGTCGGAGGCTCGCCGACTGCTGTACGTACGAAAGTGTGGTCTATCACCCACTTTTGGGGGAAGCGATTAGGACGAACGGAAGCAATCGTCAGGGAAGACGGGCCTCTCCGCGTGCGACCAAACGGCTCACTAGGCCATCCGGGACCTCTTCGGTCGTCAGCGCGAAGCAGAGGTGGTCGCGCCACTGCCCCGCAACATCCAGATAACGCTTGAAGAGGCCTTCCTCGCGGAAGCCGGACTTCGTCAGCACCCGAATCGAGGGGCCGTTCTCCGGCCGGACCGTGGCTTCGAGCCGGTGCAGTCCGGCGTCGCGGAAGGCGTGGTCGGTGAGCAGCGCCACCGCCGCGGTCGCGACACCTCCGCCCGCCCGATCAGCGGCCACCCAGTAGCCGATCCAGGCGGACAGCAGCGAGCCGCGCACGATGTTGCCGACGGTGATCTGACCTGCGACCTCGCCGTCCACGAGGATCATGAACGGCAGCGTGGTGCCGCGCCGGGCCATGCCGCGCAACGACGACCACTGCGCGGGCCAGGACATCGTCGCGTTGCGCTCGTCCCAGCCCTCCACCGCCGTGGGCTCCCACTGCTCCAGGTAGGCGCGGTCGCGGATGCGCAGCCTGGACCACTTACCGCCGTCGAAGAGCCTCGGCCCTCGCAGCTCGACGGTTCCCGCGCGCACCTGGAGAGGCCCCAGCCGGACCGGCCAGCCGGGGTGTCTGCCCAGATCGGCGAAAACGCTCATCCACGCTGCGCTAGGAAGCTGACCAGCACCTCTTCACCGACGGAGATCTCGGTGACGTCCTCGTCGACCATGATCAGGCAGTTGGCCTCGGCCAGGGACGCGAGCAGGTGCGACCCGGACGTGCCGAGCGGCTGCACCAGGTACTCGCCGTTGTCCGCGTCGCGCAGCAACTGGCCGCGCAGGAAGCCGCGACGGCCCTTGGTCGACTGCAGCGGCGACAGCAGGCGGGCGCTGACAGCGCGGCGGTACGGGTTCTTCTTGCCCAGCGCGGCCCTGATCAGGGGCCTGACCAGCACCTCGAACACCACGAGCGCGCTCATCGGGTTCGCCGGCAGCAGGAACGTCGGCACGGCGTCCGGGCCGAGCCGCCCGAAGCCCTGGGCGGAGCCGGGGTGCATGCCGACGCGGGTGACGTCCATGTCTCCCAGGTCCGCGATCGCGGCCCTGACCTCGTCACCGATCGTGCCGCCCACGCCACCGGCGATGACGACGATCTCGGACAGCAGCAGCCTGCCCTCGATCACCTCGCGCAGCCGGCGCGGGTCGGCCGACATGATGCCGACCCGGCTGACCTCCGCGCCCGCGTCTCGTGCGGCGGCGGAGAGCGCGTACGAGTTCACGTCGTAGACCTGGCCCTGGCCGGGCGTGCGGTCGACGTCGACGAGCTCCTCGCCGAGCGAGATGACGGACACGCGCGGACGGGGGTGCACGAGCACCTTGTTGCGTCCGACGGCGGCCAGCAGACCCACCTGAGCAGCACCGATGGACGCGCCGCGGCGCACCGCGACGTCCCCGGTCTGCACGTCCTCACCGGTGCGGCGGACGAACCCGGCGGACGGCACGCTGCGGTTGACCGTCACCTTGGCCTGGTGGCCGTCGGTGTAGCCGAGCGGCACGACGGCGTCGGCCAGGGTCGGCAGCGGAGCGCCGGTCGCGATCCGCACCGCCTGGCCGGGCTGCAGCCTGCGCGGCTGCCGGGAACCGGCCGGGATCTCACCGACGACCGGCAGCTGCACGGGACCCGCGTTCGCACCGGACACGTCGACGCTGCGCACCGCGTAGCCGTCCACGGCGGCCTGGTCGAAGCCGGGCAACGCGCGTTCCGCGACGACCTCCTCGGCGCAGAGCAGGCCCTGCGACTCGGAGATCGCCACCCGCACGGGTGCGGGCCGCACCGCGGCCGCGATCACCCGAGCGAGCTGCTCGTCCACTGACCTCATGTGATTGGTCCTCGCGCTCAGGAGTTGTCGAGGCGTTCCCGCAACCACTCACGCAGATCGGGTCCGTACTCAGGGGTCTCGAGTGCGAAGTCAACCGCAGCCCGCAGGAATCCGGCGGGATTGCCGAGATCGTGTCGCCCGCCGCGGTGGACCACGACGTGCACGGGGTGACCCTCGTTGATAAGCAGCGCAATGGCATCCGTGAGCTGCAGCTCGCCGCCCGCGCCCGGCGTGATGCGCTTGAGCGCGTCGAAGATCGCCCGGTCGAGGAGGTACCGGCCGGCCGCCGCGAACGTCGACGGCGCGTCCTCCGGCTTCGGCTTCTCGACCATGCCGACGACCTGCTTGACGTCGTCGCTGCCGGTGTCGCGGACGTCGAACACGCCGTACGCGGAGATCTGCTCGCGCGGGATGTCGAACGCCAGCAGGACGCTGCCGCCCTTCTCCTGGCGGACCTCGGCCATCTTCTTGAGGGCACCGGTGGGCAGGATGATGTCGTCGGGCAGCAGGACCGCGACGGCCTCGTCCTCGCCCGTCAGGTTGCCCTCGGCGCACCCGACGGCGTGGCCCAGCCCGAGCGCCTGGTCCTGGATCGCGGTCTCGGCCTTGATCAGCTTCGGCGCGCGCTGGATCTTCTCGACCAGGTCGGACTTGCCCTTGGCGGTCAGCGACTGCTCGAGCTCGGGGTTCTCGTCGAAGTAGCTCGCGACCGACGCCTTGGTCGGCGACGTCACGATGACCAGCTTCGTCGCGCCGGCCTCGGCCGCCTCGCGCGCCACGTACTCGATGGCGGGGGTGTCGACGAGGGGCAGCAGTTCCTTCGGCACGGCTTTGGTCGTGGGGAGGAAACGGGTGCCCAGACCGGCCGCGGGCACGATAGCGGTGTGGAAGGCGCTGCTCATGGGCTGCGATGCTAACGACATACCGAGGGATACCCACCATGACGTCCGATCTTCGTGACCTGAAGGCCACGCTGCGTTCACGGTTGCTGGCCTCCCGGCGTGCCCTGACCGCCGAAATCCGCGAGACCGAGGCCGCCGCGCTGGCCGCGCACATCGCCGCGCTGGACGTTTCGCCTGACCAGACGATGTGTGCGTTCATCCCGGTCGGATCGGAGCCCGGCGACGCCTCGTGGCTCGACGGGCTGCGGTGCCGGGTGCTGCTACCGATCGTGACCGGCGACTCGCCGCTGGACTGGGCGGTGTACTCCGGGCCGTCGTCGCTGGCGCCCGCCGGGTTCAAGCTGCTCGAACCGACCGGTCCCCGGCTCGGTGCCTCGGCGGTCGCTGGAGCCTCGCTGGTGCTGGTGCCCGCGCTCGCCGTGTCGGTGTCCGGGGTGCGGATCGGGAAGGGGCAGGGGCACTACGACCGGTCGTTGCCGCTGGTCAAGGCCCCGTTGGTCGGTGTCGTGCGGGACTGCGAGGTGCTCGCCGAGGTGCCTGGCGAGGCTCACGACGTGCGGATGAACGGCGTGTTGACGCCCTCCGTCGGGCTGCGCTGGCTGTGACATTGACCTGGGGTGTTTGCGCTCCGGGAAGGTCCTGGGCGAAAATCGTGTTGGCACTCACAAAGGTCGAGTGCCAGAGCTAGGAGCAGACCCAGTGCCTACGTACCAGTACGCCTGCACCGCGTGTGAGCACCGGTTCGAGGCTGTGCAGTCGTTCAGCGACTCCTCCCTCACCGAGTGCCCCGAGTGCTCGGGCAAGCTGCGCAAGCTCTTCGGCGCCGTCGGCGTCGTGTTCAAGGGCAGCGGTTTCTACCGCACGGACAGCCGTTCGGGCTCGTCCGCGAGCGCGTCGTCCTCCACGACAGCGTCCTCTTCGGACGCCAAGTCGACCTCGTCCTCCTCGACGTCGTCGTCCTCGTCCTCGGACAAGAAGTCGTCTTCGGACTCGAAGTCCTCGAGCGCTCCGGCGGCCGCCGCGTCCTGAAGATCGCGAGTTGTCCACAACTTGCGACCAGCCCCGTTCGTCATGCCTCCGACCGTCCTACGGTCGGAGGCATGACGCTTTCCACGACCGTCCTCGACCGAGTCCGCACGCTGTCGCGCCGCCGTCCTTCCGTTGCGTGGCGCCGTTTTCTCGCCCTGGGTCTGGCGTTGGCGGCCCTGTCGACGTTCTTCTGGCCCGACGTGGGCCATCCCGCGGTGGTCGCCTCGCGGGATCTGCCCGCCGGGGCGTCGTTGTCGGCCTCCGACCTCCGGCTGGTCTCGTTGGCCTCACCCGTACCGGGGACCTTTGCCGATTCCGGGGCGGTGGTCGGCCGCGCGTTGTCGTCGCCGGCGCGGGCGGGGGTCCCGCTGACGGACTTCGACCTCTCGGCGGCGGGCGAAGATCAGGCCGCGGTGGCCGTGCGGGTGGCTGACCAGGGCCTTGCCGCCGTGGTGCGGCTGGGCCACCGGGTCGACGTGGTGTCCGCCTCCGGCGAGGTGCTGGCGGAGAACGCGGCGGTGCGGGAGACGCACGGCCAGGTCGTCGTCCTCACGTTGCCGAGACTTAATGCAACTCGCGTGGCCGCGATGTCACTGGATCACGCGTTAGCAGTTACTCTCCGCTGATGCTGAAGGGATTCAAAGACTTTCTGATGCGCGGAAACGTCGTCGACCTGGCTGTCGCCGTGGTCATCGGCACTGCTTTCACCGCGATCGTCACCGCGTTCACCACGAGCCTCATCAAGCCGCTCATCGCCTCGCTCGGCAGTACCGAGACGAAGGGCCTCGGCTTCTACATCCGCTCCGGCAAGGAGGACACGTACCTCGACTTCAGCAACGTCATCAACGCCGCGATCAACTTCGTGATCGTGGCCGCTGTCGTCTACTTCGTCCTGGTGCTGCCGATCCAGAAGATCCAGGAGCGCCGCAAGAGGGGCGAGGAGGCCGGCCCGTCCGAGCCGACGAACGTCGAGCTGCTGATCGAGATCCGCGACCTCCTCGCGACGCAGCAGCAGACCACGCCGGCGCAGCAGACCATCGCACCGGACCGCCGCGGTCCCGCGATCTGACCTACCCGTCCCCGCCGAGACGAAGCGCGCACACGCCGCTCCACAGCGGTCCGCGCGCTTTGTCCTGGCACCACAGTCCACGCCCTTGTGGACGCACCTGGGATCGCTTGTCCGGGGATGGGGACGCGGGGCTCGGAGCCAGGCCTCTAGCGCAGCGCTCAGCGACAGCCAGAGGCGCTAGCGCAGCCGGCTCTCCTGCGACAGCCAGGCCCCTGGCGCGGCCGAGGCCCATCGGCATCAATTCCCAGGCCCCGAGGCCCACCAGCAGGCTCCACGAGCCGGGCGGCACCACAGCCGTCTCAGCCAGCCTCGTCATCCCAGCCGGGGTCACGCAGCAGCGTCAGCCACCGTGATGCGGCGGCCGGTTCTCGCGGTACCAGGCCTCACGGTCCTCCGCGCCGCCCGGACCCCCGCGCTCGTCCGACGTCGTCTCCGGGAGCACGTCGCCGAACACCTCCGCCAACCGGCGACGACGCGCAACGGCGTCGTCGTCGGCCGGCTTCGGTGACTCACTCTTCGTCAAGACCGCTCAGCTGCTCGATCACGTAGGGCACCAACGCGGACAGCGTCGCCATGCCGTCGCGGACCGCGGAGCGCGACCCGGCGAGGTTGACGACCAGCGTGCTGCCCGAGACGCCGGCGAGACCGCGCGAGATGCCCGCGTCGACCGCGCCCGCGGCGAGACCCGAGGCGCGGAGTGCCTCGGCGATGCCGTGGATGGGGCGGTCGAGCACGCCCTGCGTGGCGTCGGGGGTGACGTCGCGCGGGGACACACCTGTGCCGCCCACGGTGACCACGAGGTCGACGCCACCGATGACGGCCGTGTTGAGAGCGGCCCGGATGTCGACCACCTCACCCTCGACCGCGACGGTGCCGTCGACGATGAAGCCCACTTCTTCCAGAAGTTCGGTGACGAGGGGACCGGAGTTGTCGTCCTGCTCGCCGTGCGCCACCCGGTCGTCCACGATCACGACCAAAGCGCGGCCAAGGCGCTGCGCGCTGCGTTCCATACCGATCACCGTAGCGGGAGTCGGACTTCGAAGCGGCAGCCAGGACCGTGGTTCTGGACGCTGATGCTCCCGTGGTGGGCGTCGGCGAGGCCTCGTGCGATGGAAAGGCCCAGTCCGGCGCCGGACGGATTGCGCGCGGACGAGCCGCGGAAGCCCACGTCGAAGACTTGTGGCAGCACGTCGTCGGGTATTCCGCCGCACGCGTCGTCCACCCGCACCACTGCTTCGGGTCCGTCCACATCGACCTGGACGGCGATCGTGCCGCCCTCCGGCGTGTGGCGGATGGCGTTCGACACGAGGTTGCGCACGACACGCATCAGTTCCGGATCGGAGCCGCGGACGACCGGCCACGAGCGGGCGTCCGCACGCAGCTCGACGCCCTTGCGCGCGGCGACCGGGCGGGAGGCGGCGACGACGTCGCTGACCACGTCGGCCAGTGCCACGTCGTGCATCGGCAGGTTCAGCGCGCCCGCGGTGATCCGCGAGAGCTGGAACAGGTCGTCGACCAGCTTCGCCAGGTGGTCGGCCTCGTGGGCGATCTGCTTGGCGTAGACGGCGACCTCGCCCGGTTCCGAGACGACGCCGTCCTCCAGCGCCTCGGTCATGGCGCGGATCCCGGCCAACGGCGTCCGCAGGTCGTGGGAGATCCACGCGACCAGCTGCCGCCGGGACGCCTCGGCCTCGCGCTCCCACATCGTCCGCCGCGCGATGGCGCGGCCGAGCATGATCGAGAACGGCACGGTCACCGCGCCGACCAGCGCGCACGCCGCGAGAGCCGCGTTGAGCATCGGCGTGAACATGAACTGGCTGACCACGAGCACCCCGGCGATGGTCGCCACCACCGGCACGATGACCATGACGGTCATCGCGGTGGTCAGCGACACGCGGCTCAGCCTGTCGAACACGGGTCGTACCTGTAGCCGACGCCCCACACCGTGCTCAGCCGCCGGGGCTTCGCGGGGTCCTCCTCGATCTTCTCCCGCAACCGTCGCACGTGGACGGTCACGGTCGACTGGTCGCCGAACTGCCAGCCCCACACCCGCTCCAGCAGTTCCGCGCGACCGAACGCCTTGCCCGCGTTGCCGATGAAGAACGCCAGCAGGTCGAACTCGCGGGTGGTCAGCTGCAACGGCTTCCCGTCGAGGGTCGCGGTGTGCGCGGCCACGTCGAGCACCAGGTTCCCGTCCCGGACCACCCGCGGCTCGTAGGCCCGATGGGCCCGCCGCAGCACCGACGAGACGCGCAATGCCAGCTCACGCGGGCTGAAGGGCTTCGTCACGTAGTCGTCCGCGCCGATCTGCAGCCCGGCGATGCGGTCTTCCTCCTCGCCGAGCGCCGTCAGCATGACGACGGGCGTGCCGGCCCGCTCCCGGATCCTCCGGCACACCTCGAGCCCGTCGATGCCGGGCAGCATCAGGTCGAGCACCACTATGTCCGGCTCCTGCGCGGCCATGAGCCGCAGCGCCTGCTCCCCGTCACCGGCGAGCTCGACCTCGTACCCGGCGTGTTCGAGGTAGCGGCGCACCACGTCGCGCACCGTCGTGTCGTCGTCGACGACCAGCACCCGTTCCACCACGTCACCACGCTAGGCCACGAACGCCTGCCGGGCCCGCATCCGTCACACGGACGTAAGAAGAGGCCCGCTCCTGTGTGCGGGGCAGGTGCTCACAGGAAGCGGGCCTCTCCGGGGTCGTCACGACCGGTTTCCGGCGGGCGGCGGATGCCGGAAACCGGTCGTCCCCCGACCTATCCCACCTCGACGCCGTCGAGGGTGGCTTCCACCGTCCTGTTGTCGGACAGCGTGATCGTGACCTTGTCGCCGGGTGCCTTGGACCGGACGGCGGCCACCAGCGTGTCCGACTCGTCGATGCGGCGGTCAGCGAACTTCGTGATCACGTCACCGGCCTTGAGCCCGGCCTTCTCGGCCGCGCCACCGGAGGTGATCTCGGAGATCCTGGCGCCCTGCTCGGTCGACTCGACCTTCACGCCGAGCACGGTCTGCTTGGGCTTGCCGGACTTCACGATCTCGTCGATCGTGCGGCGCGCCTGGTCCATCGGGATCGCGAAGCCGATGCCGACGGAACCGGCCTGGCCCTGTCCCTGGCTCGGGCTGTAGATCGCCGAGTTGATGCCGACGACCTGGCCCTGCATGTTCACGAGCGGTCCGCCCGAGTTGCCGGGGTTGATCGCGGCGTCGGTCTGGATGGCGTTCAGCACGGTCGCCTGCGAGTTCGACCCGCGGTCACCGCCGGCCGAGACCGGGCGGTTCACCGAGCTGACGATGCCGGAGGTGACGGTGCCGGACAGCTCGAAGGGCGAGCCGATCGCGACGACGGCCTGGCCGGTCTTCATGTCACCGGAGTTGCCGAGCTGCACGACCGGCAGTCCGGAGACGCCGTCGGCCTGGATGACGGCGATGTCGGAGCTCGGGTCGCGGCCGAGGATCTTGGCGGACGCCGTCCTGCCGTCGTGGAAGACGACCTTGATGTCGCCACCGGACGCGGCACCCTCGATGACGTGGTTGTTCGTCACGATCTGGCCGTTGCCGGAGATGATGAAGCCCGAGCCCTCACCGGCGCCGGACCGCGTCGTGACCTGGATCTGGACGACGGACGGCAGCAGCTTGTTCGCCACGTCCTCGACCGAGCCCGCGGGGGCGTTGGAGGTCTGCGAGGCCGGGCGGGGCGAGTCGAGCGAGCTGACGGACGACGACTCGTTCGCGAAGTTGTAGCCCAGGTAGCCGCCGAGGCCACCGGAGAGGCCGCCCACGAGCAGCACGAGTGCCGCGACACCCGCCACGACCTTCCCCCGGCCCTTGGGGCGCGGCGGGCCGGGCTGGGGCTGGTAGCCGGGCGGGAGGTAGTACTGACCCGTCTGAGGGCCCTGAGCAGGCGCGGCGAACGGGTTGGTCCCGGCGTGCTGCTGCGCGAACGGGCCCGAGTGCGGTCCGGCGGGCTGGTCCGCGCCGAACTGCGCGGTCGTGGCGCCTGGGCCGAGCGGGTGAGGTTGGCCGGACCCTGAGGGGGGAAGCTGCTGGCCGGGTCCGGACCCGCCGAGCTGCGTCTGGCCCGCGTCAGGTGAGGGCACCTGCGGCTGGGCCGAAGTGAAGGAGGCGGGCACGTCGCCCAGGCCGGCGGGGGCGCTGTGTGCCCCAGCCTGGCCGGATCCCCCCTGCAAAGGATCCGGCTGGCCGGGTTCCGGCAGCGACGGGCCCTGCACCCGTGCGCCGGAGTCTGTCTGACCGGCGTCCGGCGCGGAGGTGGGCTCTTCCGGCTGCTTCGCTGGCTTGTCGCTCTCGGTCATGGGGCAAGTCTGTCGGGTCGTCCTGAGAGAACCCTTAACTGAGCCTGGGAGCTACTTGTGTGTTCCCCGGAGGCGTTCGGCGATCTGTTCCGGGGTCACGTCGTTGATCCACACGGCCTCACCGGACTCGGAGCCCGCGAGGTACTTGAGCTTGTCCTTCGTCCTGAGCACCGAGAAGACCTGCAGGTGCAGCCACATCTCCTCGCGGCCGACGTTGACCGGCGCCTGGTGCCAGGCCGCGATGTAGGGCAACGGCCGGTCGTAGAGCGCGTCGAGGCGGTGCAGCACCTTCAGGTAGAGCGACGCGAAGTCGTCACGCTCCACTGAGGACAGTGCGGCGATGTCGGGCACCTGGCGCCGTGGCGCCAGCACGACCTCGACGGGCCAGCGGGCGGCGGCCGGCACGAACGCGACCCAGTGCGGGGACTCATCGATCACGCGCGCGCCCGCGCGTAGCTCGGCCTCCAGCACGTCGCCGAACAACGGACGCCCGTGCTCCGCGTGGTACGCCAGAGCCGCGTTGAGCATGCGTTCGGTACGAGGTGTGACGAACGGGTACGCGTAGATCTGGCCGTGCGGGTGCGAGAGCGTCACCCCGATCTCTTCGCCGCGGTTCTCGAACGGGAAGACCTGCTCGACCCCTGGCAACGTTGACAAGAAGGCGACACGGTCCGCCCACGCGTCCACGACGGTGCGCACGCGCGACTCGGAGAGCTCGCCGAACGACTTGTTGTGGTCCGAGGTGAAGCACACGACCTCGCACCGCCCACGCCCCGGTGCACGCGCGAACAGCTCCTCACCATCCACAGTGGACGGCACGTCCGGCACGTTCTGCGCCAGCGACGGGAACCTGTTCTCGAACACCACGACGTCGTAGTCGGCCTCGGGGACCTCCGTGGGCCGGCCCGGCGTCGACGGGCACAGCGGGCAGAGGTCCGCCGGCGGCTTGTACGTGCGTGTCTGGCGGTGAGCCGCCATGGCGACCCACTCGCGGGTCAACGGGTCCAGCCGGACTTCGGACATCGGCTGGGTCTCCGGGAGGTCCCGGGTGTCCACCGCGACTCTCGGCGGTGCCTCAGCACTGTCGTCGAAGTAGATGATCTCCCGGCCGTCCGCCAGCTTTCCCGCGGTACGCCTCACGCCAACTCCTCGCCACTTCCCGGAACATGAGCCAACACCAACTCGCCGACCTGCTCGCTGAGGATCGCCCGCGCGTCGTCCGGCAAACCCTCGTCCGTCACCAGGACGTGCGCCTCGTCGAGGTCGGCGATCGTGGAAATGCCCACGGTGCCCCACTTCTCGTGGTCCGCGACCACGACGACGCGGCCGGCGGCGTCGACGAGCGCGCGGTCCGTCTCGCTCTCGTTGAGGTTCGGGGTGGTGAAGCCGGAGCGCTCGGCCATGCCGTGCACGCCCAGGAACACCACGTCGAGGTGCAGCGATCGCAACGCCTGCACAGCCACGGGGCCGACCAGCGCGTCGGACGGCGTGCGCACGCCACCGGTCAGCACGACCGTGCGGTCCGTGCGCCCGCTCTGCTGCAGCACGTCGGCGACGCGGATCGAGTTCGTGACGACGGTCAGGTCCGGGATGTCGTCGAGGAACCGGGCCAGCGTCCACGTCGTGGTGCCGGCGGACAGGCCGATGGCGGTGCCGGGACGGACGAGGCCCGCGGCGGCCGCCGCGATCGCCTCCTTCTCGGGGAGCTGCCGCACCGACTTGGCCTCGAACCCGGGCTCGTCGGTCGAGCGCCCGACGACGGACGTCGCACCGCCGTAGACCTTCTCCACCAGGCCACGCGCGGCGAGCACGTCGAGATCGCGGCGCACGGTCATGTCCGAGACGCCGAGCCGCACGACGAGGTCGCTGACGCGCACCGCACCCGTACGACGGACCTCTTCGATGATCACGGCTTGCCGTTGACGTGCCAGCACCTCACACCTCTTCCCTGAGGACGACGACGTCCCCGGCTCGCACGGTGAGGCGTCCGGAGACCTGCGTGCCGGACAACACGTCGACACCGGACGCTTCGATCTCCGCGTCGGCGCCGGTGTGGTTGACGGCGAAGAGGAACGATACGTCGCCCCTGCGCCGCACGAGCTCAATCGGCGAAGGCGACACCGCAACGCCCGCACTGGAAAGCGCGTTTTCCACCGTTCGGCCGAGGCCGCCCTCATCAAGATCACACGCCACGTACCACGCGACACCGTTGCCGAACGCGTTGCGTGTCACCGCCGCCACACCCGGCAACGGGCCGTCGGCATAGGAGACAACGGTGTCAGCGGTGCGCGTGTGCAGGTGCTCCGTCCACAACGAGGCGGTGGACCCGTCGCTCAACGAGACCGTCTCGTTCTCCCGCAGCGGGTGGAACTCCTCGGACCACACGCCCAGCACATCGCGGAACGCGCCGGGGTATCCGCCCAGACGCACCCGCGTGTGCTGGTCGGCCACGCCGGACAGGTACGTGACGACGACATGGCCGCCGCCTGCCACGTAGTCCGCGATGACGGCCGCGTGCGCGTCGGACACCGCGTAGAACGCCGGAACGACGACCAGCGAGTACGCCGAGAGGTTCGTGCCCGGCGCCACGAAGTCGACCGTGACACCGGCGTTCCACAGCGCCTTGTAATAGCCGAGAACGTGCTGCCAGTAGTCGAAGTCCTGCGTCGGGTGGGCGTCCTGGCGCAGCGCCCAGCCGGACTGGAAGTCGAACAGGACGGCGACGGAGGCGTCCACAGTGGAGCCCACGACGTCCGCGAGCTTCGCGTACTCGGCGCCGACCTCGCAGACCTCGCGGTACACCTTCGTGTCCGGGCCGGCGTGCGGGACCATCGCCGAGTGGTAGCGCTCGCTGCCGCCGCGCGACTGCCGCCACTGGAAGAACAGCGTGCCGTCCGCGCCGCGGGCGATGTTCTGGAACGAGTTCCGCCGCTGCTCCCCCGGCAGCTTGGCGATGTTGCGCCGCTGCCAGTTCACCGCGGACGTCGACGCTTCCATCAGCAGCCACGGCTTGCCGCCGGCGAGGCCGCGCACGAGGTCCGCGGACATCGCGAGCTCGACGTGCCGGTCGGGCGACTGGGCGAGCGTGTAGTGGTCGTTCGAGACGAAGTCGACCTCGCGGGCCCACTTCCAGTAGTCCAGGTCGCCGAACGTCCAGTTGACCATGAAGTTCGTGGTGACCGGCACCTCGGGCGTGATCATGCGCAGCACGTCCCGCTCGGCCTTGTACAGCTCGAGGATCGCGTCGTCGGAGAACCTGTCGTAGTCCAGCACGTGCGCCGGGTTCTGGAACGTCGGCGTCACGCGCGGGGGCAGGACCTGCGCGAAGTCGGTGTAGCCCTGGCTCCAGAACGCCGTCGACCACGCGTCGTTGAGCTGGTCGAGCGTGTAGCGGCTCGCGAGCCACTCGCGGAACGAGGCCGCGCACGTGTCGCAGTAGCAGCGCTTGACGTGGCACGCGTACTCGTTGCCGACGTGCCAGGCGGCCAGCGCCGGATGGTCGCGGTAGTGCGAGGCCATCTCGGCGGCCAGCGCGGTCGCCCGGTCGCGGTAGATGGGCGACGACGGGCAGTACGCCTGCCGTGAGCCGTGGGAGAGCCGCACGCCGTCCGCGCGGACGGGCAGCATCTCGGGGTACTCGGTGGTGAGCCACGGCGGGGGCGCGGCGGTCGCGGTCGCGAGGTCGACGCGGATGCCGCCGGCGTGCAGCAGGTCCATCACGCGGTCGAGCCAGTCGAACCGGTACTCGCCCTTGCTGACCTCGATCTTCGCCCAGCTGAAGATGCCCAGGCTGACCATGGTCACCCCGGCCCGGCGCATGAGCTCGACGTCCTCGGCCCAGACGTGTTCCGGCCACTGCTCGGGGTTGTAGTCAGCCCCCCAGCCGAGCCCTGGCAGGTCCGTTGGCCATGTCGTCACGGGCGCAAGCGTGGCGGACGAGAACCCCCAACGTCAACACAAGCAAACACAACTCCGCGTTCGGGTCTGTTCGGCGGTTGACCGGGAAAAGGACCGGGAACTGCTCTGACACCGGCTGTGCTGCGGTTTAACAGCTCCGTAACGGGACTTGACAGGATGTGTGCCTGGGACCACATTATGCGCAACTTTGTTGGAGTCCTGTTCGGTTCACACGAGCGAGCGTCACCTGTAGGAGCGATGATGGTTCTGCACACGCCTGGTTCCACTCCGTTACCGCACCTCGGTCGGCGCGCGATGCTGCGGATCATGCTGGCCGGTGCGGGCGTCGCCGCGACCGGTGGTCTCGCGGCGTGCGGCGGCGGTTCGAGCACGGGTGGTGACTCCAAAGTGGTCACCTTCGGCAACAACCTGTCCGACCAGGTGCCGAAGGACGCGATCACGGCCGCGCTCAAGGGCTTCGAGGGTGCGTCCGGCGGCCTGTCCGTCACGATCAACACCAAGCAGCACGAGCAGTACCAGGAACAGATCAACAACTACCTGCAGGGCAAGCCGGACGACGTGCTCGCGTGGTTCGCCGGCTACCGCATGCGGTTCTTCGCGGACCAGGGCCTCACCGGCGACCTGAGCGACCTGTGGGGCAAGGTCGGCGGCAACTACTCCGACGCGCTCAAGCAGGCGTCGACGGGTTCGGACGGCAAGCAGTACTTCGTGCCGTTCACGCAGTACCCGTGGGGCATGTTCTACCGCAAGAGCGTGTGGCAGGAGCGCGGTTACGCGATCCCGAAGACGCTCGACGAGCTCGTCGCGCTCTCCACGAAGATGCAGACCGACGGCCTGGTCCCGATCGCCTTCGCCCAGAAGCAGGGCTGGCCGGCCATGGGCACGTTCGACCAGCTGAACTTCCGCATCAACGGCTACCAGTTCCACGTGGACCTGCTGGCGGGCAAGGAAGACTGGCAGGACAAGCGCGTCAAGGACGTGTTCGACACCTGGAAGCGGCTGCTGCCGTTCCACCAGGAGAACGCGCTCGGCCGCGAGTGGCAGGAAGCCGCGCAGTCGTTGCAGCAGAAGAAGTCCGGCATGTACCTGCTGGGCTCGTTCCTCGGCCAGCAGTTCCCGGACGCGGAGAAGGACGACCTCGACTTCTTCCCGTTCCCGGAGATCAACCCGCAGCACGGCACCGACACGGTCGAGGCGCCGATCGACGGCTACATGATGGCGAAGAAGCCCGGTAACTCCGAGGGCGCGCTCAAGCTGCTCGAGTACCTGTCGACGGCCGAGCCGCAGCTCACCTACCTGAAGTCCGACTCGTCCGTGGTCGCGACGAACCAGAAGGCCGACACCTCGGGTTACAACTCGCTGCAGAAGAAGGCGGCCGAGGTCATCAAGGGCGCCAAGCACATCACGCAGTTCCTCGACCGCGACACCGACCCGGCCTTCGCGAGCGAGGCGGCCACCAACGGTCTCATCGCGTTCATCAAGGACCCGAACAGCGTCGACTCCGTGCTCAAGGGCATGGCCGACCAGGCGAAGAACATCTTCAAGTGACCGCACTGCAGGAGAAGCCGAAGGCGGTGGCCCCCGACGGGCCGCCGCCTCGTCGGCGTGGAAAGCGTGCCACGGCCCTCGCCGGCACGGACAAGCTCGTGCTGGCGCTCATGCTCGGCATCCCCACGTTCGTGCACCTGCTGTTCGTGTGGATCCCGACGCTGGGCTCGGTCGCGTTGTCGTTCAGCAGGTGGAACGGCATCGGCGGCTTCGAGGACATCGAGTGGATCGGTGTCGGGAACTACACCGAGATCTTCACCGAGTACCCGCGGTTCTGGCCGGCGGTGCAGCACAACCTGATCTGGCTGGCCTTCCTGCTCGTCGTGCCGACGGCGGCGGGCCTGCTGCTCGCCGTGCTGCTCGACCGCGAGCTCCGGTTCAGCCGGATCTACCAGAGCGCGCTGTACATGCCGATGGTGCTGTCGCTCGCGCTGGTCGGGTTCATCTGGCAGCTGATCTACACGCCCGACGGCGGACTGCTGAACTCAGTGCTGGGCCTCGACAAACCCGTCGACTGGATCGGCGACTCGGACATCAACCTCTACGCGGTGCTCGTCGCGGCGGCGTGGCGGCACACCGGCTACATCATGCTGCTGTACTTGGCCGGGTTGAAGTCCGTCGATCCCGCGTTGAAGGAAGCCGCGTCACTGGACGGCGCCTCCGCCTCGCAGACGTTCTTCCGCGTCACCTTCCCGGTGATGAAGCCGGTGAACATCGTCGTGGCCGTGGTGACGGTGATCGAGGCGCTGCGCGCGTTCGACATCGTGTACGTCATCAACAAGGGACGCAACGGTCTGGAGCTGTTGTCGGTGCTGGTGACCGACAACATCATCGGTGAGGCCTCGCGGATCGGCCGGGGTTCCGCGGTCGCGGTGATCCTGCTGACGATCTCGCTCGGCGTCATCATCCCGTACCTGTACCAGGTGTTCAGCAAGGAGAACCGGACGTGACGGCCACGCTGGAACGGCCTTCGGTGCCGGAGAAGAAGACCAGGCCGGTCACCCCGGCGCGGATCGCCCTGCACGCCTTCCTGATCCTCACGTGCCTGATGACGCTGACGCCTCTGCTGTGGGCGGTCTACGCGTCCCTGCGGACGTACGAGGACACGTCGGTCAACGGCTACTTCTCCGTCGCGAAGTCGCTGACGTTCGAGAACTTCGCGAAGGCGTGGGAGATCGGCGACCTGCCGCACTTCTACTGGAACACGTTCCTGATCACCGTGCCGGCGTTGCTCGTCACGCTGCTGCTGAGCTCGATGGTGGCGTTCGCGGTGTCGCGGTTCAGCTTCAAGTTCAACATCGCGCTGCTGATGCTGTTCACCGCCGGCAACCTGTTGCCGCAGCAGGTGATCGTGACGCCGCTGTGGAGGCTGTACCGGCTGATCGAGCTGCCGGCGTGGATGTCGGAGAGCGAGTCGCTGATCGACTCCCCGCTCGGCGTCATCCTGATCCACATCGCGTTCCAGATGGGCTTCTGCACGTTCGTGCTGTCGAACTACATGAAGACCATCCCCTACGAGCTGACCGAGGCCGCACGGGTCGACGGTGCCTCGGTGTTCCGGCAGTACTGGCAGCTCACCCTGCCGCTGTGCCGGCCGGTGCTCGCCGCGCTGGCGACGCTCGAGTTCACCTGGATCTACAACGACTTCCTGTGGGCGTTGGTGCTGATCCAGGACGGCGACAAGATGCCGGTGACCTCGGCCCTGCAGAACCTGAAGGGCACGTTCTTCACCGACAACAACCTGATCGCAGCGGGCTCTCTCCTGGTCGCGCTGCCCACCCTGGTCGTGTTCTTCGTGTTGCAGCGGCAGTTCGTGGGCGGACTGACGCTGGGATCCACTAAGGGCTGAGGACCGACGCGAAAGGGGCGGGGACCACGTGGTCCCCGCCCCTTTCGCGTTGCCCGGAAGTACTACTTCCCGCCGGTCTGCGGGTTGAAGTCCGAGATCGAACCCCAGCGCCCCACGGGGATCACGATCACGCGGGCCTTGCCCACCACGTTGTCGATCGGGATCGCGCCGTCGGCCGGTGTCGGGTCGCCGTGCTTGCGCGAGTCCGACGAGTTGTTGCGGTTGTCGCCCATCACCCACAGCTTGCCCGCGGGGACGGTGACCTTCTCGAACGAGTCCTGCTGGCGCGGGCCGCCGCCGAAGTTCAGGTACGGCTCGTCGAGCGGCTTGCCGTCGACCATCACGCGGCCCTGGTCGTCACAGCACTCGACGGTCTGGCCGCCGACGGCGATGACGCGCTTGATGAAGTCCGTGCCGCTGGGCTCGGAGAGGTTCACCATCGACCCCAGGTCCTGCAGGGTGCCGACCACGAAGTTCGGGGGCTCCTTGCCGCCGGTCCAGTTCGGCGGGCCGCGGAAGACGATGACGTCGCCGGGGCGCGGGTCGTTGAACAGGTACGTGATCTTCTCGACCAGCACCTTGTCGTTCACGCAGCCCGTGCAGCCGTGCAGCGTCGTCTCCATCGAGGCGGACGGGATGACGAACACGCGCGCGACGAACGTCTGGATGACGACGGTCAGCAGCAGCGCGACGCTGAAGATGACCAGCAGCTCTTTCCAGAACGGCTGCTTCTTCTTCGCCTTCTTCTTGGAGAACCTCGGCGCGCCGTCCTCGTCGTAGGAGGAACGACCCTCGTACTTGGAAGAGGACGAAGACCGCGAACCGGACGTCGAGAAGCGCGTCGTGGGTTCTGCGGGGCCGTCGCCCGAGGAAGGGGTCGTCTCCCAGGTCGACGAAGAATCGTCGTTCACGCGATGACTCACACGCTCCACCTTACGGACGTCCGGGTAGGCGCAACGTGAACAGGGCTCCACCCTCGGGGGCTCTGCCCGCCGTGGCCGTGCCGCCGTGCCGTTGCGCCACCTGCTTGACGATGGCGAGCCCCAGGCCCGAACCCGGCAGGGTCCGCGCCTCGGTCGAACGGTAGAACCGCTCGAAAACGTGAGGTAGATCGGCGTCCGCGATGCCGGGACCCGCGTCGGCCACCTCGACCACGGCGCTGCCGTCGCCCATCTGACGGAGGTTCAGCCGCACCGACGAACCCGAGGGACTGAACTTCACCGCGTTGTCGAGGAGGTTCAGCACCGCGCGTTCGAGAGCGCTCGAATCACCCAGAAGTGTCCACGGCTGCAGCTGCACGTCGAACGTCACGGCGTTCGAGGCGCGGCGGCGGGCGCGGTCCAGCGACCGTTCCACCACCTCGTTCAGGTCGACCGGCTCGTGGATGACCTGCGGCGCGTCCTCGCGGGCGAGCTCGACCAGGTCACCGATCAACGTGGTCAGCTCGTCGATCTGGGCGCGCACGTCGGCCTGGATCTCCGTCTTGTCCTCCTGCGACAGGTTCGGGGAGTCCGGGCGTTCCGAGGCGAGCAGCAGCTCCAGGTTCGTGCGCATGGACGTCAGCGGCGTGCGCAGCTCGTGGCCCGCGTCGGCGACCAGGCGGCGTTGTCGTTCCTGCGACTCGGCGACGGCGCCGAGCATCGCGTTGAAGCTGTGCGTCAGCCGTGCCAGCTCGTCGTCGCCCGCCACCGGGATCGGCGTCAGGTCACCCGTGTTCGCGACGCGTTCGGTGGCCTCCGTCAACCGTTGCACCGGCCGCAGGCTCGTGCGGGCGACGGCCGTGCCCGCGATGGCCGCGAGCAGCACGCCGGCACCGCCGATGAGCAGCAGCACCACGCTGAGCTTCGCGAGCGTGGTCCGCTGCGGCACCATCGACTGGGCGATGATGATCGCCTGGCCGGGCTGGTACGGGACGGCGATGACCCTGGTCTCGGTCTTGTGGTCGGTCCAGATGAACTCGGGGCGGTCGCCGTCCGCGACGTCCCAGGCCTCCTGCGCACTCGGCGGTGGCGTGGAGTCCTTCGGGTAGATGATCTTCCCGGAGTCCGACAGCAGCACGCCCATCTTCACGTCGCCCGCCGCGAGGAACGCCGCCGGGTAGTTGGCGACCTCGTCCGGCGTGGTGACCTTCGTGCCGTTCGCGACGGTGGCGGCCCGCTGGCGCAGGCCGTCGTCGAGGGCGTCGTACGTGCTCTTGCGCACGACCACGTACGCCCCGAGGGACACCAGCGCTACGGCTCCGGCGACGCAGAACGCGGCGAGCCAGGTGACCCGAGCCCGAAGTGACGCCCGTTGCAGGCGTCCCTGGGGTTCAGCGATCACGGAGGGGTCTCCCGCAGGACGTAGCCCACCCCGCGCACCGTGTGGATCAGCCTCGGCTCGCCCTCCAGCTCCGTCTTGCGGCGCAGGTACCCCACGTAGACCTCGAGAGCGTTGCCCGAGGTCGGGAAGTCGTATCCCCACACGTCCTCCAGGATGCGGCTGCGGGTGAGCACCTGGCGCGGGTGCGCCAGCAGGAGCTCGAGCAGCGCGAACTCGGTGCGGGTGAGACTGATCGGCCGTTCGCCGCGGCGGACGTCGCGGGTGGACGGGTCGAGCTCCAGGTCGGCGAACTTCAGCACGGCGGCGGACTGCTGGGCCGCGTCGTCGTCGTGGGCGGCCCGGCGCAGCAGCGCGCGCAGGCGGGCCAGCAGCTCCTCGAGCGCGAACGGCTTGGGCAGGTAGTCGTCGGCACCGGCGTCCAGACCGGACACCCGGTCGCTCACGGCGTCACGCGCGGTGAGCACCAGGATCGGCAGGTCGTCACCGGTGCTGCGCAGCCTGCGGCACACCTCGAGGCCGTCGAGGCGGGGCATCATCACGTCGAGCACCATCGCGTCCGGCCTGGCGGCGGTCACCGACTCCAGGGCCTGCATGCCGTCTCCGGCAGTCTCGACCTGGTAGCCGTTGAACTGGAGCGAGCGGCGGAGTGACTCCCTGACCGCCCGGTCGTCGTCGACAACGAGGATGCGCATGGGGGCAGTCTTGCCGAGGGATCTGAGAGCCGCCTGAGAAGGGCCCTAACTGCGGGTGTGAGTTCGGCGTTAGCCTTCCAGGCCCCTCGCGACGGGTGCGTTCCACTTCCGCCAGAGCGCGATCAGCCTGATGGTGATGATTATTGACGCACCGGTCAGCGCGACCAGGCCTTTCGGAAATCCGGCCCACTCGCCCACCGCGACGACCACCGCTCCGCAGAGCGCTGCCACGGCGTAGATCTCTCTCCTCAGGACCAGAGGAATCTCACGGAGCAGCAGATCGCGGAGTGCGCCACCGCCGATGCCCGTCGTCATGCCGATGAGGCACGCCGCGTACGGGGTCGCTCCGAGTGACAACGCCGTCGACGTGCCGGACGTGACGAACAGGCCGAGCCCCACCGCGTCCAGCAGCAGAACGCTGCGGCGGAGCTTCGCGACCTGCGGGTGGAACCAGAACACGATCAGGCCCGTTCCGCCGGCGACGAGCAGGTAGGGCCAGTTCCGCAGGCTCGTTGGCGGGTGCACGCCGAGCAGCACGTCACGGACGATGCCGCCGCCGAGCGCCGTGGTGAGGGCCAAAATGATCACGCCGAACACGTCGAGGCGCGCGCGGACGGCGGCCACCGCTCCGGAGGCGGCGAAGACCGCGATACCGATCAGCTCCAGGACGACGAGCAGCACCCGCGGAGGTTAGCGAGGGGGCGCTGTCCTGCGGTAACCGGCGTCCAGCCGCCCTCCCGCGGACACCAGCACGGCCTCCACGACGGCGATGAACCGCTCGGCGCCCTCGCCCCTCACGAACGCGCGGTAGGAGTCGACGAGCTCGTCCTCCTTGGCGTCGCGCAACCGGCGCAGCAGCCACTTCCCGTGCCCGAGCCAGCGGTTCTGCACGACCAGCGCGAGCTCTCCCGCGCACGTCAGCAGCCGGGCCGCGATGAACAGGCGCTCGTCCTCGTCCCGTGCGCCGATGAGGTCTTCGAGCAGGTCCGTGGTGCCGTAGCGACGGTCTTCCAGTTCGGTGACGGTCGCGAGCGGAGGGCCCGCGTCCAGCAGAGCGCGCGCCTCGGCACGCATGTGCTGACCGGTGCCGTCGGCGTCGAGCATCAGGAACCCCTCGGCGCACATGTGCAGCAACGGGGGCCGCCTGCCCTCGGTGTCACGGGCGACGAAGTCCCGGAACGACTCGACCGTGTGGCAGAACAGCTCGACCGGCCAGCCGCGGTGCCGCAGCGTCTCGCGGAACGCGCCCGGCAGGTCGTCGACGATCACGACCATGTCCAGGTCGGAGTTCGCGGTGTAGTTGCCCGCCGCCACGCTGCCGCCGAGGAACGCGGCCCTCGCGAGCGGGTACTGGACGTCGAGCAGGTCCCGTGCCACCTGCACCGGGTCCTTGTCCCAGTCCAGCGGGTGGCCGGTGACGTAGTAGTCCTCGTCGGGGTCGAGCGGGCCGAGCACCCGCTCGACGTGCGGCCGGATCTCGGGCCGCACCTCGTTCAGGTCGACGAGCCACGGGTTGTCCTCGACGTCGAAGAACGGCCTGATCGCCAGGAACTGCGCTCGCGAGATCTCCCGCACGCTGACCGGCGACCCGCTGCGTCGCTTCGCATAGCCCTTCAGGCGCCAACCCATGTTGTCGCCGTAGGCATGCCTGACCTCGTCCTGGTCCCCCGACATCCGTCCATTGTGACCGAGATGCGGGTGGGGACCCCGTAATGAAAGCCGTTCGTCAGAAGAAGTCCGCGAGCCGCGGGACGCCGGACGAGGCCGTGAGCTGGTCGAGCACCGCCGCGGCGGCCGGGTCTCCCTCCAGCAAACCCGCGCGCCGCAACGCATGCGTGGTCTGCGCGCCGGAGAACCACGGTCCGAGCGCCCGCGCGTGCAGCCGCACCGCGCCCGTGCCACCAGGTTCGACGCGCACCGAACCGTCTTCGACGACGAGCCGCTGCGGGCCCGCGTGCCAGGGCGCGTGCTCGTCGACGACCTCCAGGTCGACCGCGGTGTCGGCGAGCCGCGGCCACCCCCGTGCGGCGACGGCGGCGGGCAGGTCGACCACGCGTTGCATCCAGGTCGAGGTCCAGACGGAGTAGCGCAACGGCGTACCGCCCAGGAGGTTCACCGTCGCCGGGTCGGTGATCCGCAGGTCGACCGCTTCGAGCAGACCGGCCCACGACGCCAGCGACGCGAGCAGGGTCAGCTGGGCCTCGACGTCGACGGCGATGAGGTCCTGCACCTTGAGGCGGCCGAGGTCACCACCGGACTCGCGGGTGGCGGTGAGGTATCCGCGCAGGCCGTTCGGGCCGGGCAGCACCGTCACCAGGTCCAGTTCGAGGACCTTGTCGAGCTCCATCCTCGGTGGGCGGCGGTCGGCCATGCCGTCGATCGTCCGCGCCACCTCCAGATAGCACTCGTGCAGCGCGGGGAGGTCGCTCTTCTCCGCGGGACGCGAAGGGATCTGCTCGCTGGGCTTCGGCACCGTGAGCAGCCGGTCCATCGGCAGCTCGACCCACTCGAGGACCCCGGCCTTCTCCCAGCCGCGGCGCCGGTACAGCGTCGGCACGGTCGGGTAGAGCGCGGAGATCGGCTGACCGTGCTCCCGCATGGTGCTCAGCGCCGCGTCGAGCAGGGCGTTTGCGATCCCCCGGCCGCGGTAGGCCCCGTCGACGGCGACACCGCCGATCCCGCCCATGGGGACCGCGGCGCCACCGTAGAACTGGGCGTACGAGCCGATGCCGAGCACACCCGCGACCCGGCCGTCGATCTCGGCGAGGAGTCCGTGCGAGCCCGGCCTCAGCAGCGGACCCGGCGGCGGCTCCCCGTTGAACGCGACCTTGCGCAACCGGAACACGGCGTCGCGGTCGTCCTCGGTGAACTCGCGGATGTGCACGGACAACTATCTACCAGGTGAAGAAGCCCTGACCCGACTTCTTCCCCAGCTCGCCGCGGGCGACCTTGTCCCGCAACAGCGCCGGGGGCTCGAACCGCGGCCCCAGCTCGGCCGCCAGGTTCTCCGCGATGGCCAGCCGGACGTCGAGCCCGACGAGGTCCGTGAGCTCCAGCGGGCCCATCGGCCAGCGGTAACCGAGCTTCATGCCGGTGTCGATGTCCGCGGCGGAGGCGACGTTCTCCTCGACCATGCGGATCGCCTCCATGCCGACGGCGACGCCCAGCCGTGAGGTCGCGAAGCCCGGTGAGTCGCGCACCTCGATGACGGTCTTGCCCATCTGCTCGGCCCAGGTCCGCACCTTGGCCACGTTCGCGGGGTCGACGCCCTCGTGGTGGACGAGCTCGACGAGCTGCTGCACCGGGACGGGGTTGAAGAAGTGCATGCCCAGCACGCGTTCGCCGGGCAGTCCGGCGGCGATCTCGGAGATCGACAGCGACGACGTGTTGGACGCCAGCACCGCGTCCGGGCACTTCGCCGCCGCGGCGCCGAGCACCTTCTGTTTCAGCGGCACGTTCTCCGGCACGGCCTCGACGACCAGCGCGGCGTCGGCGGGCAGCTCCCCCGTCGTCAGCCTCGCGAACGCCGCCTCGGCGTCGTCGAGCTTGCCCTTCTCCTGCGCCCTGCCGAGCGAGCGCCGGACGGCCGCCCTGCCCAGTTCGGCGCGCTCGGCGTCGGCCTCCGACAACGTGACGTCGTGGCCGTTCGCGAGCAGGAGGTGCGCGATGCCCGCGCCCATCGTGCCGCCGCCGATGACGACGGCCCTCACTTCTCGACCACCCCGGCGCTGAACATCGCGACGAGCTCCATGCCGCCGATCTCGGCGAGGTTGGCGCCCGACGTGGCCCACTCCGGCGACTGCAGGGCGGCCTTGAACGACTCCTCGGACTCGAAGTACATCTCCGCCATCAGGTGCAGCTCGGTCTCACCGAGGAACCCCGCCAGGAAGACCCGGTCCACCGAGGCGACCTCGGCGCGGACCAGGCCGGGAACCGAGCTCACGATCGGCAGGTGCGACTCGAAGTACTTCTGGTCGAAGCCCTCGGGGTCCGCGGGCTTCTTGTAGAGCGCGACGTACTTGATCATGTGACACCGTCCTCCTCGACTCGCCGAGCACTGTAACGCCCGGTGCGCTCACGGGGCTGAGGCACGATGGTGGGGTGCGGATCATCCTGCTGCGCCACGGACAGAGCCTCGGCAACGTCGACGAGCTCGCCTACTGCCACATCCCCGACCACGCCCTCCCGCTCACCCCCACCGGGGAGGACCAGGCGCGCGCCGCGGGTCCCGTGATCAAGGACCTGATCGGCGACGGGCCGGTCGCGGCCTACGTCTCGCCGTACACGAGGACGAAGCGGACGTTCGAGCTGCTGGGGATCGACGCCGAGCGGATCGTCACCGAGCCGAGGGTGCGCGAGCAGGACTGGGGCAACCTCCAGGACCCGGTGCAGCAGGAGGTGCTCAAGCACCAGCGGCACGCGTTCGGCCACTTCTTCTTCCGGCTGCCCAACGGGGAGTCGGGCGCGGACGTGGACGACCGGGTCGCGGCGTTCCTCGACGGCCTGACGGTGCGGATGCACAAGGACGAGGACCACCCGAAGACGGTGCTGGTCGTGTCGCACGGCCTGACGATCAGACTGCTGTGCCGCAGGTTCTTCGACTGGAGCGTCGAGCTGTTCGAGTCACTGTCCAATCCGGACACCTGCGAGAACCGCGTGATCGACCACGACGGCTCGGGGTGGAGGCTGGACCGTCCCTTCGACCAGTGGCGCGACTCACCGGACGGAACGGTCCAGCAGACCCTTTAGAGCAACCCGCGCTTGTAGGCCGCGACGAGCCTGCGCGGCACGAGCAGTTCCTTGCCGTCCAACGTCCGCACGCGCACCAGGTCCGGAGCCGTGGCCTTCCACTGCGACCGCCGGTGCCGCGTGTTGGACCGGGACGTCTTGCGCTTGGGAACGGCCATCAGCGCTCTCGCTTTCCGTAGCGGCGGTTGAACTTCTCGACCCGGCCGGCGGTGTCCATGACCCGCTGGGTGCCCGTCCAGAACGGGTGCGAGTCGGCGGTGACGTCGACGGTCAGCAGCGGGTAGGAGTTGCCGTCCTCCCACTCGATCGTCCTGCTCGACGTCGCCGTCGAGCGGGTCAGGAACGTCTTTCCGGTGGACGCGTCCTGGAAGACGACCGGGTGGTAGTCGGGGTGGATTCCGGGTTTCATGTGGCCAGCTTTCGGATCGAGTCCACGAAGGACAGTTCGTCGTCGGTGAGCAGCGCGCCCGCGAACGCGTCGGTGATGGCGTCCGGTTCGCCGAGGGTGATCGCCACGATCTGGGTGGTCCTGCCACCACGAGGCCCGCCCTCGCCGACGTGCATGCCGCAGCCCGCGGACTCCAGGTGCAGCGCGGCGTCCGGCTCGTCGGCGACCCAGAGCCGGCCGCGCGACCGCACGACCGTTCCGTCCAGCAACGAGTCGAGCGCGTCGTTGAGGCGTGCCGGGTGGAACGGCCGGTCCGCCGTGAAAACCGCTGTCGAGACACCGCATTCGGGCTTCAGGGGCATCAGCCGCGGTCGCACACCGCGCTGGACGACCACCGTCTCGGGCGTGCAGCGGTGCGCGCCGGGAGCGAGGCGGTCGAGCACGGCCAGCGTGCGTTCGTCCGCGTCTCCTTGCAGCACCAGCACATCCGCGGCCTCTGCCTGCGCGACGACGACCTGCGCGACGGTGCGTCGGTCGGTGGTCATCGAGGCGTCGCTCAACGCGTCGTCCAGCCACGACGCCGCGTCGAGGACGGTGATCACGCATTCGACGTCGAAGCCGAGGTCGCGGCGCACCGCGTCCGGCTCCAGCAGCGGGTCCAGGTGCAGCACGACGGTGTGGCCGGCCAGCTCGGCGAGCACCGAACGCAGGTCCTCCCGCACGGTGCAGGACGCACAGCCGTGGTCCAGGTCGACCTCGGTCACGACGCCGTCGACCCACCGCCGCACGCACGTGTCCGCAACGACGTGCCGCACCAGCACCGAACCGGGCCGGTCCCGCCACACCCGCACAGCGACGTCGTGGTCGGCCAGCCCCGCCACCATAACGACAACGGTTTCCATGTGAGGTACCGTAGATGAAAACGAAAGTCGTTTCAATCTGCATGGAGGTACCAGTGCGCTGCCAGCTGACCGGCCGTGAGCCGGGCTTCGGCAACCGCGTCTCCCACTCGCAACGCAAGACGCGGCGACGGTGGAACCCGAACGTCCAGGCCAAGCGGTACTTCGTGCCGTCGCTGAACAGGTTCGTGACGCTGACGCTGTCCGCGAAGGGCATCAAGACCATCGACAAGATCGGCGTCGAGGCCGCGGTGGCGCGACTGCGCCGGCAGGGGGTGAAGGTCTGATGGCCAAGAGCACGGACGTCCGGCCGATCATCAAGATGAGGTCGACCGCCGGAACCGGTTACACCTACGTGACCCGCAAGAACCGGCGCAACGACCCGGACCGCCTGGTGCTGCGCAAGTACGACCCGGTCGCGCGCAGGCACGTCGACTTCAAGGAGGAGCGCTGATGGCGAAGAAGTCGAAGATCGCCGCGGACCAGCGCCGCCGCGTGGTCGTGGCCCGGTACGCGGAACGGCGTGCCGAGCTCAAGGAGATGCTGCGGCACCCGGAGACGCGCGCGGAAGCGTTGCGGGGTCTGCAGAAGCTGCCGCGCGACGCGTCGCCGACCCGGTTGCGCAACCGGGACGCCGTGGACGGACGGCCGCGCGCCTTCAACCGGAAGTTCGGCCTGTCCCGCGTCCGGCTGCGGGAGATGGCGCACCGCGGTGAGCTGCCCGGCGTCTCGAAGGCGAGCTGGTGATGCGCGAGAAGAGGCCGCTCAAGCGCAGGGTGAACCTGCTCGCGAAGGAGGGCGTGACCGTCGTCGACTGGAAGGACGTCACGCTGCTGCGCAAGTTCCTCTCGGACCGGGGCAAGATCCGGTCCCGGCGCGTGACCGGCCTGACGCCGCAGCAGCAGCGTCAGGTCGCCACCGCCATCAAGAACGCGCGGGAGATGGCCCTGCTGCCGTACCCGTCACAAACGAGATGATCCGCAGCGCCGCGCTGGCCAGCAGTGCCAGCGCGGCCAGCTGCACCAGCAACGCGAGCACCCAGGTCGTGTGTTCATCGACCGTCAGGTCGCCACGAACACCCACCAAGAAGGTCGCGTAGAGGCCCCAGCACTGCAGTGCGGCGAGGCCCGCGCCGACGACCGTCGTCTTCAGCGAGACGAGCACGACGACGGCGGCGAGCAGGATCAGAGCGAGCAGCGGCCAGGCCCCGGTGAACGTGGTCACGCCGACTCCGCCGCCGAATCCGAGCGCCGAGCCGTAACCACCCTTCATTCTTCGCATCCGATCGGTCTATCGCCTCAGGTGAGATCAGCGCCACCTCTCCGGCGTGAAGTTGGTGCTTTCGAGTGAGGCACGATCGGTCGAATGAGCCTGTACGACGTGGTCCACCGCCGCAGGGACACCCGCGCCGAGTTCTCCGGCGAAGCGATTCCGGACGAAGTGCTGCGCCGCGTGCTGACGGCCGCGCACGCCGCGCCCAGCGTCGGCCTGTCCCAGCCTTGGGACTTCGTGCTCGTGCGCGACGAGTCGACCCGCCGCGCGTTCCGCGACCACGTCCAGGCCGAACGCAGCGTCTTCGCGGCCCAGCTCGACCAGGAGCGCGCGGAGACGTTCTCCCGCATCAAGGTCGAGGGCGTCATGGAGTCCACGCTGGGCATCGTGGTCACCTACGACCCCGACCGGGGCTCGCCGGCGGTGCTCGGCCGGCACGCGATCGCGGATGCGGGCTTGTACTCCGTGTGTCTGGCAATCCAGAATCTGTGGCTCGCGGCTACGGAAGAGGGCCTCGGTGTTGGCTGGGTGAGCTTCTACCGAGAGGATGTGCTGCGCCGTCTTCTGGACATCCCCACCAGGGTCCGTCCGGTTGCGTGGTTGTGCGTCGGTCCGGTTCGATCACTGCCCGAAACGCCCGATCTGGAACGTCACGGTTGGCGCAACCGACTACCCCTCGATGACGTCCTGCACCACGATCGGTACAGGGCGCGACCAACCCGGTAGCCTGTGCGGGCCGCTCGGCGAGTCGGAACGGAGTCGATGAACGAGTGGAGCAGCGCGATCCGCTTGCAGCGGGCCAGATTCCGCGGTTGGACCTCGAGGTCCGCGCGTTGTACAACGCTGGCCGGGTGCCCGAGGCGAACAGCCTCTTCGACGAGGTCGTCACGAAGACGTCCCCCGGCGCGGACCGGTGGGTCCGGTCCGCGGTGCTGGTCAACCGGGCTGTGATGGCGTGGCGCCTCGGTCGCATCCCGCTGGCCCTGGAACTGGCCGCGGAGGGCTGGACGGACCTCGACGCCGACCGTTCCGACAGCCCGGCCGTGGCCCACACGATGGGCTCCCTCGGTTATCTGATGGAGGGCATCGGCAACCGGCGCGCCGCCCTGGACATGCTGCGGCTGTCCGTCCAGGTGGCACGGCGCGCGGGCAACACCGACGTGCTGGCCCAGTGCCTGCAACGTCTCGGTGGGTCGCTCAACTTCCGCGCCTGCTCCGGACCTCCCGCGGCGGCACCGGCGATCTTCGAGGAAGCCCTGGCGTACCTGGACGAGGGCCTGGGCATCGTCAAGGACGAGATGCACCACCGCGCCCTCCTCGGTGCGTGTGGACGGTCCCAGGCGGGCGTCGGCCAGCTGGACAAGGCCGAGGAGATGGGCGAGGAGACCTTGCGCCTGTCCACGGACGCCGACGACCTCTGGGGCATCTCGGTCGGCAACTGGGTTCTCGCCGTGGTGCGCCGGGAGCAGGACGATTTCGACGAGGCGCGCACACTCGCGTCCCGTGCGGTGACGAACGCCGAACGCATCAACGACACGTCACTGCTGCTGCGGTTCTCCACGGAGCTGGCGGACATCTGCCACGCCCTGGGTGACGCGCAGGGCGAGGCCGAGGCGTTGCGCCGGTCGATGGCCGCGTCCCGCACGGCCAGGGAGACGTTGCAGGAAGGCCTGGGCCAGGCGCTGGAGCAGCGCCGGGTGGCCGTGCAGGCCCAGCGGCTCGCGGTGGCGGCGCAGGAGGCCGCGGCGCGCGACCCGTTGACGGGCCTGGCGAACCGCCTCGGGCTGGAACGCGCGGCGGCGGGGTTGCTGGAGTCCACGGCGGCCCGCGGACGGGTGCCGTGGCTGGTGCTGGTCGACGTCGACTGGTTCAAGAACGTCAACGACGACGCCGGTCACGCGACGGGCGACGCGGCGTTGCGCGAGATCGCGGCGTTGCTGCGGCGTGAGTGCCGGGCGGACGACCTGGTGGCGCGCTGGGCCGGTGACGAGTTCGTGGTGCTGCTCGGGGACACCGGCCCGAACATGGACGTCGGCCCGAACGTGGCCGAGCGGATCCGCGCGGCCGTCGACGGGCACGACTGGACGATGGTGCTCGGCGCGGTCCGCCGCCCGACGGTCAGCATCGGTGTCGCGGCGGGACCGGCCAAGCTGGACCAGCTGTTCGCGGCCGCCGACATGGCGCTCTACCGCGCCAAGCGGCACGGCCGCAACAGGGTCGAGGTCGAGCCCTCGGTGGACGAGGTCGTGTCCGGGAACCAGGGCCTCTAGGCGATCAGGCCGCCGCGGTAGGCCACCAGGGCGGCCTGCACGCGGTTGACCGCGCCGATCTTGCCGAGCACGGACGAGACGTACCCCTTCACCGTCGCCTCCGACAGGTGCAGGGTGCCGCCGATCTCCGCGTTGGACATGCCCTGGCCGATCAGCACGAGCACCTCGCGCTCGCGTTCGGACAGGCTCTGGAGAAGCCTGCGTGCCGGCTCCGCCATTCGTTCCCCGTCGGCCACCGCCGCGAGAACCCTCGCCGCGACGCCGGGGTCGAGAACAGCACCCCCGCGCGCGAGGTCGCGCACGGCTTTGACGAGCTGCTCCGGTTCGGTGTCCTTGAGAAGGAAGCCGGCCGCGCCGAGACGCAGTGCTTCCGAAACGTATTCGTCGACGTCGAACGTGGTCAGGATGCAGACCCTCGGTGGGTCCGGCAGGGTCCGCAGCCGCCGCAGGGCCACGAGTCCGTCCGAGGTGCGCATCCGGATGTCGAGCAGGACCACGTGCGGACGGTGCTGGCGTGCCAGGTCGGCTACCAGGTGCCCGTCATCGGCCTCAGCAACAACTTCGATGTCTCCGACGCTGCTCAGGATCATGCGAAGGCCGGAGCGGACGAGGTCCTCGTCGTCGGCCAGCAAAACCTTGATCACGACGCCTCCCGCATTGGCGTTCCGTGCTCCCTCATGCCCGTGATCTTGGCGTACACAGGCCGAAGGTCACGTTAATTCTCAGTTATCTCATCATGTGGTTACCGATTTTCGAGATCACCGACCACGTTCACAGTTACCGGAATTGACCGATGACTTCGCTGCGTAGGCATACCACCAGGCATTGAGAGGGACTACAGGAACACTGAGTGACGAAACACGGATATCCCACTCAGTGGAATTCCATACCAGAAACACGGATACGGCCTCGGTAATCCGATTCAGAAGTCCTGGAGATCGTCATTTCTGCCCATACGGCTCGTTGATCGGTGTCGGTATCGATACAGGTCTCTGTTCTGAACCCGGAAAACGCGAAGGTCTTTCGCAATAGCCTTACCGGAAAGTAACGTGCGTCACAACAGCCCTGCCCTGCACGGAGAGGAGCTTCGCGCGATGCGGAGAGCCAATCCGGTGACGTCCCTGCTGGCGACCGCCGCCGTCACCGCCTCCCTTCTGATCGTCCCGGCCGCCCAGGCCGAGGCACCCCCACGCGCGGCCGCGTTCGCGGCCGACGACTACTGCCTCGGGCAGTGCGGCGACATCGTGCCGCCCGGCAACAACGGCAACGCGACGCTGGCCGAGATCCTCACGCACAAGGCGTTCGGCACCAGGCCCGCGCACTCGGCAGACCAGCTCGGCAAGTACGACGCACTGGTCAGCGGTTACAGCGGCCTGACGAACAACCAGCTGACGGACTTCTTCAACGACGCGTCGTTCGGCGTGCCGTCCGACCAGGTCGAGAGCACGATCAAGCCTCGCGCGGACGTCACGATCGTGCGCGACAAGAAGATCGGCATGCCGCACATCACCGGGACCACGCGCTCCGGCACGATGTTCGGCGCCGGCTTCGCGGCCGCGCAGGACCGCCTGTGGCTGATGGACATCTTCCGCCACCTCGGCCGCGGCCAGCTGACCGGTTTCGCCGGCGGCGCGCCCGGCAACCGCGTGCTGGAGCAGAGCTTCTTCAACCAGATCCCGTACACCGAGGCGGACCTGCAGAAGCAGATCGAGTCCGCGGCCGCGAACGGCGGTGAGCGCGGGCGGCAGGCGATGGCCGACGTCAACGACTACACCGCCGGCATCAACGCTTATGTGGCGCAGTCGGTCGCGGCGCGGAACTTCCCCGGCGAGTACGTGCTGACCGGGCACGCCGACGCGATCACGAACTGGAACGACATCCAGCCGTTCAAGCCGACCGACATGGTGGCGATCGCGTCCGTCGTCGGTGGCCTGTTCGGTGCCGGCGGTGGCGGCGAGGTGCAGTCGGCGCTGGTGAAGCTGGCCGCGCAGAACAAGTACGGCGCCGCTGTCGGCGAGCAGGTGTGGAACGCGTTCCGGGCGCAGAACGACCCCGAGGCCGTGCTCACCCTCCACGACGGACAGTCCTTCCCGTACTCCGCCTCGCCCGCCTCACCTCAGGGCGTGGCGTTGCCGGACAGCGGTTCGATCACGCCGGAGCGCATGGTCTACGACGAGGTGGGTGGCACAGGTGCCGCCGTCGCCGTTCCCGCTCCCGCGGACGTGGAGAAGGCCCGCGGGATCTTCTCCGACGGCGTCCTGCCCGCCGACCTGCTGAACAAGAAGCACGGCATGTCGAACGCCCTGGCCGTGTCGGGTGCGCACACCGACACCGGCAACCCGATCGCCGTGTGGGGCCCGCAGACCGGGTACTTCGCGCCGCAGCTGCTCCTGCTCCAGGAGCTCAACGGGCCCGGCATCCGTTCGCGCGGCGTCTCGTTCGCCGGCGTCTCGATGTACGTGCAGCTCGGCCGCGGAGTCGACTACTCGTGGAGCGCCACCTCGTCGGCGCAGGACATCATCGACACCTACGCCGTCGAACTGTGCAATCCGGACGGTTCCCCCGCGACCAAGGCCTCGTCGTCGTACCTGTTCCACGGCGCCTGCCTGCCGATGGAACGCCTGGAGCGCAAGAACGCCTGGAAGCCCACCGTCGCGGACGGCACGCCCGCCGGTTCGTACACGCTGGTGATGTACCGGACCAAGTACGGTCTCGTGACGAGCCGTGCAACTGTGGGCGGCAAGGTCGTGGCGTACACCACGCTGCGGTCGACGTACATGCACGAGGTCGACTCGATCATCGGCTTCCAGGAGCTCAACGACCCGGCCGCGATCCGTTCGGCGACCGACTTCCAGCGCGCGGCCAACAAGATCGGGTACGCGTTCAACTGGTTCTACGTGGACTCCCGCGACACCGCGTACTTCAACTCGGGCCTGAACCCGGTCCGCAGGTCCACTGTGGATCCGAACCTGCCGACCTGGGGCCGGGCCGAGTACGAGTGGGTCGGGTGGAACGGCGACGACAACACGTCCGCCGTGATGCCGTTCGCCGGGCACCCGAACTCGATCAACCAGGACTACTACGTGTCCTGGAACAACAAGCAGGCCAAGGACTTCACGTTCGGCGGGTTCGGCCACAGCGCCGTGCACCGCGGCGACCTGCTCGACGTCCGGGTGCGTGCGCTCATCGCGTCCGGCCAGAAGGTCACCCGTGCCGCCCTGACCCGCGCGATGGCGGAGGCCGCCGTGGCCGACCTGCGTGCCGAGCAGGTGCTGCCCGAACTGCTGCGGGTGGTGGAGTCCGCTCCCGTCGACCCCGCGCTGGCCCCGGTCGTGCAGAAGCTGAAGGACTGGCAGCGCTCCGGCTCGTTGCGCAAGGAGACCGCGAAGGGCAGCAAGACCTACAACCACGCCGAAGCCATCCGGATTCTGGATGCCTGGTGGCCCCTCCTGGTCGAGGCGCAGTTCAAGCCCTCACTGGGCGACGGCCTCTACAACGCCGTGGTGGCAGCCCAGCAGATCGACGAGGCCCCGTCCGACACGCACGGCGCCGCGCCGCACAAGGGTTCGTCGTTCCAGTACGGCTGGTGGGGCTACGTGGACAAGGACCTGCGCAAGGTCCTGGGCGACCCGGTCCAGGGCGCGTTCCCGCAGACCTACTGCGGCGGCGGCACCCTGACGGGCTGCCGGACGGCTCTGGTGGGCTCGCTGCAGGCCGCTGTCGCGAAGCCGGCGAACGTCGTCTACCCGGGCGACGCCGACTGCGCCGCAGGCGACCAGTGGTGCGCCGACACGATCATCCACCGCGCCATGGGCGGCATCACCCAGGACAAGATCCACTGGCAGAACCGCCCGACGTACCAGCAGGTCGTGCAGTTCCCGTCCCGCCGGGGCCAGAACATCACCAACCTGGCGGCCGGCCGCACCACCACCGCGTCGTCGCACGAGACGGGCTGGAACACCCTCCCGCCGTCGAACGCGGTGGACGGCAACCCCACGTCCCGCTGGGCCAGCGACTGGAACGACAACCAATGGATCCAGGTGGACCTTGGCTCAGCGCAACGAATCGGTCGCGCCGTGTTGCGATGGGAGTCGGCGTTCGGCAGAAGCTACCGCATCGAGATTTCCAATGACGGCACGAACTGGCGGAACGTTTTCTCCACAAGTGCTGGCGATGGCGGCGATGATGTCGTAGCGTTCACACCACAGGACGCGAGATACCTCCGTTTGACCGGTACCCAACGGGCCGGGCAGTACGGATACTCCCTGTACGAGCTTGAGGTCTACGTTTCGTAGGCCTTCGAGATGAGGACGCCGATCCACCCCCAGGGGTCGGCGTCCTCTACTTATTTCAGGCCCTGAACAGGTAGTTCCTGACCTCGTCCCCGATCGTGGCGGTCGGCACCCACTCGCTGCCGTGCCACGTGCTCATCCGGTATCCGCGCTCCGTCAGGAATTCCGCGACGTCCTTGGCGTGGTAGCCGAACCGCTCGACGTGCCGTTCCTCGATCTCGAGCAGGAACGAGGGCTTGAGCCGTTCGATCGTCCCGACAGCCCCCTCCAGCACCTTGAGCTCGGCACCCTCGACGTCCGCCTTGACGAAGTCGAGCTTCGCGATCCCCTGCTCTTCGACGAAGTGGTCCAGCGTGTCCGTCTTGACCAGTACGTCCAGATGCTGGTCGAACTCGTCGTTGGACCCGAGCCCGTTGGCCCCCACCGTGAGGAACGACCGCCCGGTCACCGGACTCCCGTGCCGCACCGGCACGGACATGACGTCCCGCCCCTGCTTCTCGGCGCCAAGAGCCACCGAGTGCCTCCTGATGTTGGCGCCCTCCCGCGGCCGCAACACGTACGACAGGGCAGGATGCGCGAACACCAACGGCTCGACGCTGTGGACGGTCCCTTGTGGACCGACCAGCCTCGACAAGGTCACCGTGTAGAGCCCCAGCGCGGCCCCGACGTCGATGCAGACGTCTCCAGGCTTGACGACCTTGCGGAGCCCGATCAGCTCCGCCTCGGCATAGGGCGTGAGCCGCGCAAGGGCACGCAACCCGGCGACAACCGCGGCACTGCGAAGTTGGGTCAACACCCCGCTGAGCCTAGACGTGCCCGTTGTTGTGCCGTTCGCCCGCAGGCAACCCGATCTGGTCGGCGAACTCAGCGGCCACCCGAGACCCGCCGTACACGCTCAGGGCCTTCACCAGGTGCAACCGCAGGTCCTTCCGATGGGAGTCCTCGAGCTCGGGCATGGCCCGCTCGACACTGCTGACCAACGACTCGGCCCAATGCGCGGCAGGCTCCCGTTGAGCGAGCTTCACCAGCTCGGCGAGCTGATCGGCGAGCTTGACCGCCTCGGCGACCTGATACCCGTTGCGCTGCAACCACCAGATCGTCGCCGTGCCGACGTCGGTCAACACCTCGTCCCGCAGATACCGGATCTCGGCCCGTTCAACGTCCCGCTCGGCCAACTTGAACGTGGAGTTCCGCAGCAGCTCGATGTGCTTCCGCGCCATCTCGAGGTCCTCGTCGTTGACCGAGATCTTCACCTGCTCGGCCCGCGCCCAGACATGCGTGCCGGGAACCTGCCGTTCGGTGGCGAGGTCATCCCCCAACTGCACCTGCAAAGCGGCGTGGTGCACCAGCATCGCCTTGGCACTGATCTCCTTGGCCCGCTGCAGAACGTGATGGATGGCAGCACTACGAGGCGAGTTGTGCCGGAGCCCCGTGGCCAGGTCAAGCCGCCAGACCACCGTGAACTTGAGCTGGAAGTCCAGCCCGTACACCGCACTGGCCAACGGCGTCTCGAACTCCTGCTGATGGCTGCTGGCCGGCGGTACGAAGGTGATGTCGTCGGCGCGCCTGGGCACCCTCCGGCGCCACCAGGCCTTGAGGGAACCGAGAGGGCCAGGACGGAAGTCGGGCCAGGGTCTGCTCACACGCCTTCCCTACCTGACGTTTGTGCCCGGCAGAAGGTGGCCTGCCTCACTTCCCTCCAACGGCCGCAGGGTCTGTTGCCTGGGCCTCACGGTGCGTGAGCGGTGGGCTCGTCCGCGGTAGGCGGGGGCGCTGGTCAACTCGGTGGCGCCGTCCCGCTAGACTGGTGTCGCCAGCCCTAGTAGCTCAGGGGATAGAGCATCGGTTTCCTAAACCGTGTGTCGCAGGTTCGAATCCTGCCTGGGGCACCACCTTTCGCCGGGTGAAACTAAGGGCTCTGACCAGTGCAAACAGGTCGGAGCCCTTGGTCTTTGGCCGGGACTGAAGTCGATCTCATCGACCGTTCATGGGCTAGCGTGGTGCGAACGGCATCCGCCCAACGGGGCACCACGGCGTCCCCTGGTAGTTCAGTTCGAAGTCCCGGTGGTCATCGGGATCGACCGACACGTCCAGGCCCTTGATCAGGAGCCGGACGCGGACCGCAGGGTCCTCGCTGACCGGGTACAGCCCTGTCCCGAGCAAACGTCTGTCAGAGGCCTGCACGGACGTGGCTGATGTACGGCTCGTAAGCCGACAGGTCCCTGTCCGGCTCGTACGTGCTGAGGTAGTAGTAGTCGGCCACGATGTTGGCCTGCTGCTCGGTGTTGAAGTCGGCGAACGTCTTGCCGCGCAGACCTTCCGCGCCGCCGTAGTCGTAGAGGCCCTTCACGAAGAAGCCTGCCATCGCGGTCGGCAGGAGGCTCAGGACGCTGCGGCCGTGCTGGTACTGGTAGGCGTGGGTCAGTTCGTGGACCAGCCAGCGTTCGTAGCGGGCCTGGTGCTGTGGCGTGGTCAGAACCCCGCGAGGGAACGTGACGAGCCGGGGAAGGGTTCTGGCCACACCGAAGCTGCCCAGCAGGCCGCCTTCGGCGAGGGTCAGCGCGCTGATGTCCAGAGCGTCGCCGAAGACCGTGCGGGCTATCGAGACCTCGACCGACTCCAGGTTGCGGCGGAAGACGGGCCGGAACACCATCGCGACTCCCCTTGGTCGAGGTCGAACGCTGATGGTAGGTCGCTACCGCGCGGGAAGCAGGTGGTGGCGCCGGTACTCGGGTCGTGGCGGGCCGAACTCCAGGCCGTTCTCGTCCAGGGCGTTGTGGACGGTGACGTAGTCGGGACCGAGCCGAAGCCCAGTGCCAGCGCCCCGTGAGCCATGTCCTCGCCGGTCCACTCGAGCAGGTCCGCGGTCTGGAGGGTCTGGCCGTGCAACGCCGCCAGGGCGGGGATCGCGTCGTTGCGCCACGACAGGTCGAAGGCGTCGGACCAGAAGACCGCACGATCGGACCTCACCGTGTTCCAGGTCAGGGAGAGGTCGTCGAACTTCTGGTGGTTGATCTCCACCTGCGCGCCGTCGAAGTCGAGGGCCACGGGACAGTCCGCGAACCACTCGTCGTCCTCGGCGTCCCAGACCAGCCAGGCGTTGGTCAGCCGCCGGCCCACGAGGGCGCGCAGACGGTCGCCGTGCGAGGCCATCACGGACGCGGCACCGTTCTGCCAGGCCGGCTCGTAGCCCTTGATGCCGTAGTCGAACATGCGTGGATTGTGCCTAGACAAGAAGAAACGGGCTATCCGACGGCCCTACCTGCGGGGCGACACGAAGGCCGGGGAGTACGGGAAGAAAACTCCAGGCCGAGGTACGGGCGCTGTCGAGCGATCTGACCGCAGAAACCAGGCATCAAGGGGTCGAGTCGCAGGAGCCGACAAGCGTCGAGACGGCGCCAACCGCAAGCACCAGGACAGCGTTCTCGTTCACGGCCTTCGGGGGCCAAGGGGTCGGGCACAACGTGTTGGCCCCCAACAGCCTCATCTCCGACCTGTGGCCGCAGTTCCACCTCGCGAGGGGTGGCATGAGCTACGCCAACGACGGTGAGGGTGGCCGGCCGGAGACGGCCAAGTACAGCGCCTCCAGGTGGAACAGCCTGCTCGTGCAGAACGAGTTCCTCGCGCAGACCACGCCGTTGATGCTCACGCTCGGCAACCGCGAGATGGAGAAGTGACACTCCCCCAACGGTTACGGCAGCATCAAGCAGAACGTGGGCTGATCAGCCTCGATGGCGACGACATCTGCCAGGTCACCCTGCGGCGCCGCTGAACCGGTAGCGGATCTCCTTCAGCTCGGCCCCGCCGATGGTCTCGGTCTTCACGACGCCATCGGCGCGGAACCCGAGCCGCTCGTAGAACCGCCGCGCCCGCGGGTTCTCGTCGAACACCCACAGCACCACGTCCTGCTCGTCACCCAGCGCGGCGCGCGCCAGTTCGTAGCCCAGCGGAGTCCCCCAAGCCGAGGGCAGCACGTAGATCGCGAACAATTCGAACACCGCATCGGGCTCACGGGACGGGCCGACCGCGCAGAACCCGGCCACCTCGCCGTCGACCAGCCCCACCCACACCCCGCCGTGCGGGATGCCCCGTTCCCACATCTCCGCGCGCTGACGCACGGAGAGCCCGTCGAGCACGGAGTCCGGTACGAGGCCGCGGTAGGCCGCCCGCCACGTCTCGACGTGCACGTGGGCCACGGCCTGAGCATCGGACACAACCGCTGGTCTGACTGTCATGACTCCCCCAAGAGTTCTAGACCACGCCCCCGATCATCCCAGCTGGGGGCGCGCTGTGACACAACCATGACAAACCACCGACGTGACCTGGACAAACGCCGGGCAACGTGGAACCCATGAACGTCCACTTGAAACGATGGCTCGCGGTCTCGGGGGCAGCCGTGGTCATCGCGACGGGCGTCGTGGCCGGGGGCTCCTACTGGCGGCTCGAAAGCAATCTCAAGACCGTCGACCTCTCCAGGGAGATCACCCACCCCAGGCCTCAGTCGACGCCTGGCCGCCCCCTCAACATCCTCCTCATCGGCAAGGACGACGGCCGGTCGGACACGGCCATGGTCGTGCAGCTGAACGCGCAGGGCGACCAGGCGCGGGTGGTCAGCATCCCGCGCGACACGATGGTGCCGAGGCCTCGCTGCGGCACCAGCCCGCCGGCGGCGATCGCCATGTTCAACAGCGCCTTCTCCACGGGCGGCGCCGCGTGCACCGTGGCGACGGTCGAGCAGATGAGCGGCATCCGGATCGACCACTTCGTGCAGATCGACTTCAACGGGTTCCGCGACGTCATCGACCGGCTCGGTGGCATCGACGTCACCATGCCCGAGGCGATCGACGACGAGAAGAGCGGGCTGCACGTGCCGGCCGGGCCCTCGAAGCTCAACGGGACGCAGGCGCTCGCATTCGTCAGGACCCGCTACAGCATCGGCGACGGAAGCGACCTGAACCGCATCAAGAACCAGCAGCTCTTCATGCGAGCGCTGAGCGAGAAACTGGCGAACGAGAACTGGCTCGCGAGCCCGGCGAAAACACTCGAGCTCGCCGACGTCCTCACGAAGTCCATCGTCACGGACACCGGAATCGGCTCGATTCCGAAACTGGCGGATCTCGCGGGAAAACTCACCGCGTTGAAACCGGACGCCATCACGTACGTGACGCTGCCGACCGAGACCTACCCGCCCGACCCGAACCGGGTCCAGCCGAAGCAACCGGAGGCGGACGCCCTCTGGCAGACCGCGTGAGCTAGCAGGCGGCCCCCTGCCACTCGCTCGGAATCGGACCCGTGGGCCACGGCTGAGGAGACCCCCAATACCCCTCAGCCGTGGACGCTCTGCCCCAGTCAGCCACTGCCACTTCGACGGTCTCCCGGTCTCGTGAAGGACGTGGGGTCGAGGTTGTCAGACCACCTCGTTATGGTGGGTCTCTGACTGCCTGTCCGGTGCGTTCGCCGCAGCTCAGACGGGCGGTCCTCGTTTTCCGGTCCGGACGAGGAGGAGGCCGCTTGGGACCCCGTGGCGTCTTCGCGGAGCGCTTCGCGCTGCTCTACGCGGAGGCAGGTGACCCTCCGCTGAAGCGGGTCACCGAATCGGTCGTGCGTGCCCGCCGGACGGACGAACGGGGCAGACCGGTCCGGGTGCCCGCCCAGCGGGTCAGCGACTGGCGGCGCGGGCGCAACGTCCCTGCCCGGTTCAGCGGCCTGAGCGCGGTCCTCGAGGTCCTCGTCGGCGAGGCCCGCAAGCGCAGACCGCAGCCGGCGATCGACGGCCTGTACGAGCTCGACGCGTGGCACGCCCTCTGGGAAGAGGCACTCGCGAGCCCGGTCGCGGATGCGGACACACCCCCTCAGGAAGACGGTTCCGTCTGCCCGTACATGGGCCTGAGCGCATTCGGCCCACAGGACGCGAATTGGTTCTTCGGTCGTGAAAGGGCGACGAACGCACTTCTCGACCGGCTCGACGACAACGGCATCACAATGCTCGTGGGCGCGTCCGGCGCCGGTAAGTCGAGTTTGATGAAAGCGGGCGTGCTGCCCCGGCTGAGCAAAGAGGCCGTGGTCATCTCCCCCGGCACCGATCCGCTGAAGGAGCTCGCGCTCCAGGTGCCGGAGCTGGCCCACACCCTGGAGGCTGCCGACGCGGACGCCCTCACCGACTTCGCGGACGAGGTGCGGGTCGCGGTCGGCGACCGGGTGGTGATCGTCGACCAGTTCGAGGAGGCGTTCACGCTCGGCGGCGACGAGAACCGGCTGCGGATCTTCGTCCAGGCCCTGCACGCGGCGGCCCGCAAGACGGCGGTCGTGCTCGGCGTGCGGGCCGACTTCTACGCCCGCTGCCTCGAGTTCCCCGAGCTCGCCGAGGCCCTGCAGACCAGGCAGATGGTGCTCGGCGCGATGTCGGCGGCCGAGGTGCGCGACGCGGTGACGAGTCCCGCCAAGGCGGCCGGCCTGCAGCTGGAGGCCGGTCTGGTCGACCTCATGCTGCGCGACCTGGGTACGCACAACCGCCGCGGCAAGGACGCGTACGACGCGGGCGCGCTCCCCCTGCTCAGCCACGCGCTGCTCGTCACGTGGCAGCGCCGGCAGGCGGGGCGGCTCACGATCGCCGGCTACCGGGCGGCCGGCGGCATCCAGGGCGCCGTCGCCGCCACGGCCGAACGCGCCTGGTCCGACCTCGACGAGCCGGCCAGGGCCGCGGCGAAGCAGCTGCTCCTGCGCCTGGTCAGGGTCGGCGACGACACGCAGGACACCCGCCGCCGTTCCAGCCGCCACAGCCTGCTGGAGGCCGCTGCGATCCTCCCGGCCACGGAACGCGCGCTCGAGGTCCTCACGCACGCGCGCCTGATCACGATGGACGCCGACTCGGTCGAGATCACGCACGAGGCGTTGCTGCAGGCCTGGCCCCGGCTGCGCAGCTGGGTCGACGAGGACCGGGCGGGCAACCTCACCCGGCAGCGGCTGGAGGAGGACGCGGCAGCGTGGTCCGCGCACGGGCACGACTCGTCATTGCTCTACCGCGGTGCACGGCTGGAGGGCGTGCGGCAGCAGCAGGACGTCACCACGATCGCCAAGGAGTTCGTGCGCACGTCCGAACGCCAGCACCGCAAGAGCGTCTGGCTGCGCAGGTCGGCCGTAGCGCTCGTGGCGGTGTTCGCGCTGATCGCGGCGGGTGCGGCCGTGATAGCGGTGAACCAGCGCAATGACGCCCAGTTCCGCCAGGTCGTCGCGGAGGCCGACCGGCTGACCGGCAGTGATCCGTCGCTGTCGGCCCAGTTCCTGATGGTCGCGCACCGCATGCGCCCCACCGATCAGGGCGTGGTCGCGAAGCTGCTCGCGACCCAGCAGGTCCCGCTGGCCGTGCCGCTCGTCGGGCACACCGGCGCCGTCTACCTGACGACGTTCAGCCCGGACGGCACGCTGCTCGCCACCGCCAGCTACGACCGCACCGCACGCCTGTGGGACGTCCGCGACCGCAGCCGTCCCCGGGAGATCGCGGTCATCTCCGAGCACCGGAACTGGCTCAGCTCGGCGGTGTTCTCGCCGGACGGCAAGGTCCTCGCGACCACCGGCCAGGACGCGACGATCCGGCTCTGGGACCTGACGAACCCCAGTTCCCCCAAGGCTCTCGAGACGATCGACACCGCCAACGGCCCGTCGTACCTGCTGGAGTTCAGCCCGGACGGCACGCTGCTCGCGGCGGCGAACGAGGACCGGTCGGCGCGGCTGTGGGACGTCCGCGACCCGGCGAACCCCAAGCCGTCCGGCGAACCGCTGCGCGGCCACTCCGCCGCGGTCCGCTCGCTCGCGTTCAGCCCGGACGGCAGGACGCTGGCCACCACGGGCGACGACCAGACGATCCTGCTGTGGGACGTGGCTGGCAGGACCAGGGTCGGCAAGCCGATGACGGGCCACACCCTCGGCATCCACAGCGTGGCGTTCAGCGGCGACGGAAAGCTGCTCGCGAGCGGCGCGGACGACAAGATGGTGCGGCTGTGGGACCCGGCCACACAGGCCCCGGTGGGCCAGCCGCTCGTCGGGCACACCGGCCCGGTGTGGTCCGTGAAGTTCAGCCCGGACGGCCGTGCGCTCGCCTCCGGCGCGTCCGATGCCACCGCGAGGTTGTGGAGCCTCACCGACCCCGCCTCACCGACCGCGCTCGGCAGGCCGCTCGCCGCACGGGGCGCCGGGGTGTTCGCGGTCGGTTTCAGCCCGGACGGCGACTCGCTCGTGACCGGGTCCCTGGAGAACGCGGTGAACCTGTGGTCGTTGCCTCAGGCGATGCTCCTCGGCCACTCCTCCCAGGTGACGACACCGTCGTTCAGTCCCGACGGCAAGATCGTCGCGACCGGCTCCGGCGACAAGACCGTGCGGCTGTGGGACGTCTCGAACCCGCAGCACCCCCGGCAGATCGGGCAACCGCTGCTCGGGCACGAACGGACGGTCAGCAGGCCGAGGTTCCGCCCGGACGGCAAGGTGCTCGCGACGGCGGCCGGCGACAAAACGGTGCGGCTGTGGGACGTGACGGATCCCGAGCACCCGAGAACGCTCGGCGAACCGCTGGTGCTGGCGAACAGGTTCGCGGCCTGGGCGGTGTTCCGTCCCGACGGCGAGGTGCTGCTGACCAGCAACACCGATGAGTCCGTGCGGCTGTGGGACGTGCGTGACCCGGCCAAGCCCGTGCCGATCGGCGCCCCGATGACGGGCCACGACGCGTACGTCAACGACGCGGAGTTCAGCCCGGACGGCCGCACGGTCGCCACGGCGAGCAGCGACAAGACCGTGCGGCTCTGGGACGTGAGCGATCCGGAGCGGCCGCGGCAGCTGGGCGAGCCGATCAAGGACCCGCAGGTCGTGGGTCAGGCGATCTTCACGGCGGACGGGAAGACGCTGATCACCTCGGGGCAGAACAAGGTGATCAGGTTCTACGACGTGCGCGACCGCGAGCACCCGGTGCTGATCAGCGAGCTGTCCGGGCACACGGGCACGATCAGCGCGATCTCGGTCAGTGCCGACGGGAATACGCTGGTGAGCAGCAGCGCGGACAGGACGTTCCGGCTGTGGAACGTCGAGGACCCTGCCAAGCCGTCCTACCTGGGGCAGCAGATCGCGGGCGACTGGGCGGCGGAACCGCTGGCCCAGTTCGCACCTCACGGCAGCGTGCTGGCGACCGGCAACGCGGACGGCATCGTGCGGCTGTGGGACCTCGACGTGCAGCACGAGATCAGCCGGATCTGCACGGCCACCCGAGGCGTCCTGACGCCGGCGCTGTGGCAGGAACGTCTGTCTCAGATGGACTTCCGGGATCCGTGCTGATCCTCACCGGGCAACTGCCTCACCGGCAGCACAGGATCGGTTACTGTCCGCTCCATGCGTCTTCTTGCTCGGGTCGGCAGTCTGCGCGCGGTCGTCGCGGTGACCGTCGGGTTCATCGCCCTCAACATGATTCTCGTGGTGCTCGGCAACATCACGGACTACGGCACGAACGAGGCGTTCGTGCAGCACGTCCTCGCGATGGACACCACGTTCGGCCAGGAACTGAAGTGGCGGGCGATCACGAGCCCGGCCGTCGTCACGATCGTCTACGTCGCGATCATCCTGTGGGAGGCGGTGTCCGCGGTCCTGCTGACCGCCGGCACCATCGCCTACCTGCGCGACAAGGAGGACAGCGCGCGCAAGTTCGCGTCCGCGGGCCTGCTGATGATCGTCGCGCTGTTCCTCGGCGGGTTCATCACCATCGGCGGCGAGTGGTTCGCGATGTGGCAGTCGAAGGACTGGAACGGCATCGGCGCCGCCCTGCGCATGGTGACCATCGCGGGCTTCGCGCTGATCCTCGTGCACCTCACCCCGCGTCGGGCCACTCCGTAGTCGGCTCCACGCAGAACACCGGCCCGACACCGGCGTCGGCTCCCAGCTCACCCCACCAGTCGCGCTGCTCGGCGTCCTCGATGGCGTCGACCACCACGATCCCACCGGCCTCGTGCACGAACCCGACGAGGTCGCTGAGCACGTGCGACACCAGTTCGTCCGGCTTCTGGCAGCGCCCCTTCACCCGCACGGCCGCCACCCCGAGCGAGCGCACGAGCTCGATCTCCGCGGTGGACCCCTGGAAGTCGCGCGCGCCGATGTGAATCCCCATGTCCGACAACAGGTCCAGGTTGTCGGCGGCCTCGCTGTCCTCGGACGCGAGCACGTGCACCGGGAACCCGAGCAGCAACCGCGAGGCCTGCAACCCGGTGTCCGCGAGCACGCGCCGCACGTCCCGAACCAGGTCCGGGCTGTTGGCCATGCTCTCGGTCAGGCAGACGGCGAGCATCTCCTCGTACCGGCAGGCGGTCTCGGCGGCCGTCCGCAACATCCACTCGCCGAGCGGCAACATCAACCCGGTGTGCTCGGCCATCGACGCGCACTTCTCGTGCGGGATCAGCCCGGCGTCCCGGTGCCGCCAGTTCAGCTCGGCCTCGACGCAGATCCGCGCCGTCCCGTCGAGCTTCATGACGGGGTTGAACACGACCTCGATCTCGCCGCTCTCCCAGGCCCCGGGCATCACGGCGGCGAGCGCGAAGTCCTCCTGCTCCCGTTTGTCCAGCGTGGCGTCGTGCAGCCCCCACTGCCGCCGCCCGATGCGCTTGGCGCGCCGCAACGTCATGTCCGAGGCGCGCAACACCTCGGCGGGCCGATCGCCGCAATGCAGCCGCGGCAACACCCCGATCGAGGCGGACACGGCGACCCCGTGCTCACCGAAGTAGACGGGCTCGGCGAGCTCGTGCTCGATGGTCCGGATCGTCGTGTCGACGTCCGGCGTGTCGACCCCGTTCTCCACCAGCACGGCGAACTCGTCACCCTCGAGCCGGGCGACCATCGCCTTCTCCCCGGAGAACACAGAACTGAGGCGCTCGGCGACGAGCTTCAACACCTTGTCGCCGATCTCCCGCCCGAGCCCGTCCGTGACGACCGCGAAGGCGTCCAGGTCGAGGTGGTACAGCGTCACCCCGTGCTCGATGTCGCTGTGCAGCAACGATTCCAGCCGAGTGGTGAGGTACTGCCGGTTCGGCAACCCGGTCAACGCGTCGTGCAACGACTGGTACTGCAACCGCCCACCGAGCAACGTGAGCTGGCTGTCGTCGTCGATCATCACGACGAAGTGCCGCGGGTTGTCCTCGGCGTCCTTCTGCACGGTCGCGGCCATCAACACCCGGAAGTGCTCACCATCCCGGTCGATGAGCCGGGGCCGCTCCTCGACCCGCCGCATCCGCCCGTACTTCAAGCTGGCCAACGCATCGTTGACGAGCGGCAGATCGGCCGGAGCGATCAAATCGGTCAACGTCATCCCAGCAACATCTTCACGCCGCAAGATGGTGCACAACGCCTCGTTGGCCCGCTCCAACTCCCCGTCGAGGCTGACCATCGCAATACCGGTGGAAGAATGCGTGAAAATGTCCTCGAAGCGCTCTTCGCTGGCCTGCAAATCAAGCTGCACAGCGCGATTGGCCCGCAACAGAGCCTGACTGACACTCTCCTGCTGCTCCAACACAAAGGCCTGAATAGCAGCGGTGTAAGCAGCAGAAACGGCCCCGATCACCAACGCGGCCCGCCGGGCGTCGGCCCCCTCCTGCACGACGAACCGGGCAAGAACGTCGACGGACTCCCGCAAACTCTCGGCACCAACGCAGTGGATCTCCACGAGCCGAGCCCCCACCACCGAGGCGACCTCGGGCTCCTCCACCAGCGCCTCAGCGACGACGTTGAGCAGCTCGTGCAACTCTTCGGTCAACTTGGCAGCTGAAAGCGGTATGTACGCGGTCCGACTGACCTTGATCGCCCAGTCGCGCGCCAGCGCGTCACGTCCCACCGGACGTGACGATCTCGCGTCGTCCTGGCTCGGCAATCCGTTCCACCTGACCTGCTCGGCGAGCAACGGTGCGGAAGCCTACCGCCAGCAATCCACACCGTCCCATTGCGCGGGGCTGTTCCCCCCAACGGGGTAATAGCGATCTCTGAGTGTTACAGCCTTTACTCGCTCATTCGGACCAATTTTCTCACGATCCAGACCAACCCCGACCCCAGATCGGGGGACACGCGGCCAACGGCCCCTTGGCGCCGTCGAACGGCAGGCTGACGCAGGCGTCCCCTCGGGCTGAGGATCCCCCGCGACCCAACATAGCGAGGGGGTCTGACACTCAAGCCACACCGAGGCAACCGCCGATCAAGCCACACCGCAAGCAACCGTCCGACCAAGCGATACCGCAGGCAACCGTCCGACCAAGCGACGCCGAAGGCGGGCCTCCGAGCACAAGCTCATTGACAGTCCCAGCAACCGCGACGCCGAAGGTGAGCCGTCCTGAGCACAAGGGCTGGGCGGTGGGGTCCCATCACGAGTCGCGCCACAGCTCTTGCTGCACCCGAAGAGGGGGTGGGAGGCGCGAACCAATAAGAGCGGGAGGAGAGACAAGACAC
>NZ_JBSGUQ010000005.1:230106-515780 GCF_053608005.1 Lentzea sp. NPDC055074 | reverse complement strand
CTCGACACGCTTTTCGTCGAGTTGACACCCCTCCCTGACTGTGGCCCGCTCTTGGCTCGGCTCGTGATGGGACCCCACCGCCACCGCAACCAAACTACGAAACAGGCAGCCGCTCTACGCAACAGGCGTGCCATCTACCTACCGGCAGCGCTGGCCCCCTGATCAGATTGCCGGGGGTCTGGGGGCAGAGCCCCCAGGGGAACCACGCAACGCAACCTGGCCGCCCGCAAGGTGACCACCCTCTTGGGTCGCCCCACGCACAGGTCGCCCCATCGACAGGTCGCCCCACGCCAGGTCTGCCCACCGCAGAGTCAGCCCACCGCCAGGGTCAGCCCCACGCACAGGCCAGCCCCACGCACAGGTCAGGCCAAGCGAGCCTCAGCCACACCCAGCCCCGAACAAAGCAAAGGGCCCCCAGCACCAGCCAGGGGCCCAGCAAACCCAACCACCCTACTTCGACTCATCCTCCGAGCCACCGGGCAGCTCGACATCCTCCACGGTCTTGCCATCCTTGGTGGGAGCAGGCATCAACCCGTCCAAAGCAGCCCCGGCGATCCGCCGGAACGCCCGCCGAGGCCGAGCCCTCTCCAGCACGGCGACCTCCAACTTCGCAGCCGGAAGCAACTCAGCCGTACCGGCCCCCGTGGACAGTGACCCGGCAGACAACGCCTTCACCGCAAGAGGAACAGCCTCAGCCAACGAGAGCCCGTCAGCGAAGGCTTCCTTCAAGGCGGTGTTGGCGGCGTCCACGGTGCCACCCATCACGATGTACTGGGGCTCATCCACGATGGACCCGTCGTACGTCAACCGGTACAACGTGTCGGCCCCAGCGGAGTCCCCGACCTCGGCCACCGCGATCTCCACCTCGAAAGGCTTGATCTGCTCGGTGAAGTAGGTACCCAGCGTGGTGGCGTACACGTTCGCCAGCGACCGAGAAGTGACGTCCCGAGGATCGTTCTGATACCCGCGGACATCGGCGAACCGGATCCCGGCCTGCCGAAGGTTCTCGAACTCGCTGTACCGGCCCACGGCGGCGAACCCGATGCGGTCGTAGATCTCCGAGACCTTGTGCAGCGTGCTGGACGGGTTCTCCGCGACGAACAGAATCCCGTCGGCGTACTTCAGCACGATGACGCTGCGACCCCTGGCGATGCCCTTGCGGGCGTACTCCGAGCGGTCGCGCATCACCTGCTCTGCCGATGCGTACAGCGGCATCGTCATCGGTGGTGCTCCTGACGTCGAACGTGTGGGGGACTCAGCCTGCGGGCCGGGCTCGGCGGCCTTCGACGACCGCGTCGGCGACCGTGGAGACCTGCGGTTCCGGCACCTCTACGGCGCCGTCGACGCCGTTGATGGTGACCACGACCGGGTAGAGGCGGCGGACCGGGTCCGGGCCACCTGTCGCCGAGTCGTCGTCGGCCGCGTCGTACAGCGCCTCGATCACCGAGCGGATGGCGGCGTCGACGTCGGCGTCCGGGTCGTAGAGCTTCTTGAGCGACGACTTCGCGAAGAGCGAGCCCGAGCCGACGGCCTGGTAGCCCTGCGACTCCTCGTAGCGGCCGCCGGTGACGTCGTAGGACACGATGCGCCCGGCGCGGTCCGAGTCGGTGGCCGAGGTGTCGTACCCGGCGAAGAGGGGCACCACGGCGAGGCCGGCCATGGCCGCGTCGAGGTTGCCCCTGATCATCGCCGAGAGGCGGTTCGCCTTGCCGTCCAGGGACAGCGGCACGCCCTCGATCTTCTCGTAGTGCCGGAGCTCCACCGTGTACAGGCGCACGATCTCGATCGCGATGCCCGCGGTGCCCGCGATGCCGACGGCCGAGTGGTCGTCGGTGACGAAGACCTTCCTCATGTCGCGCTGAGCGATGACGTTGCCCATGGTCGCGCGCCGGTCGCCGGCGATCACGACACCACCCTTGTAGGTGGCCGCGACGATCGTCGTCCCGTGCGGGGCCTGGACGGTCCCCTCCGGGAGCTTCCGGCCACTAGGCAGCATGTCGGGTGCCTGTGCCCGCAGGAAGTCCGTGAACGACGACGAGCCCGGCGTGAGGTACGCCGAGGGCAACGCCGCGGCCGGGTAACGCCCGGTCGAGCTGTGGTCCATGTGTTGGTTGTTCTCCCGTCCCCGGAGTGGTCGGCAGGCCCCCGAAGGCCTACTGACCGCCCTTCTGCACGTATGCGCGGACGAAGTCCTCCGCGTTCTCCTCGAGCACGTCGTCGATCTCGTCGAGGATCGCGTCCACGTCCTCGCCGAGCTTCTCGCGGCGTTCCTGACCTGCTCCGGCGGCGTCGTCCGCACCGTCGTCGCCGTCGCCACCACCCTGGCGCTGCTTCTGTTCCTGGGACATCTCGGCCTCCCACTGACTCGCCTGACAAGAACACTACCCAGCGGCACCGACAAAAACCCTGAGCCACTCGGGTAGACGATCACCCGCGAGTCAGCGCGTCCACCAGTTGCTCGGCGGTGTCGGAGGCCTCCAAAAGGGCTCCGACGTGCGCTTTCGTCCCGCGAAGCGGTTCGAGCGTCGGAATTCGCACGAGGGATTCTCGACCGAGATCAAAGATCACCGAGTCCCACGAGGCGGCCGCGACCGAGGTCGGGTAGCGCTCCAGGCACCGGCCGCGGAAGTACGCACGCGTGTCCTCGGGCGGCGTGGTGATGGCCGCGCGGACCTCCTCCTCGCTCACGAGGCGCTTCATCGAGCCGCGCGCGACGAGGCGGTTGTAGAGGCCCTTGTCGAGACGGACGTCGGAGTACTGCAGGTCGACCAGGTTGAGCCGGGCCGCACCCCACTCCAGGCCGTCGCGCTGCCGGTAGCCCTCGAGCAGCCGCAGCTTCGCGACCCAGTCGAGCCTGTCGGCGCACTCCGCCGGGTCACGGGCCAGGGCGTCGAGCACCTCGCCCCAGATCCGCAGGACCTCGCGGTCGCCGACGCCCTCCTTCTCGACGAACGCGAGCGCGCGCTCGTGGTAGGCGAACTGCACGTCGAGACCGGTGAACTTGCGCCCGCCGGTCATCTCGACCTTGAACTTCAGCGTCGGGTCGTGGCTGATCTGGTGCACCGCGCGCACCGGGTCGACCATGCGCAGGTCGTCGAACCGCTGCCCGGCCTCGATCATGTCGAGGACCAGCGAGGTGGTGCCGACCTTGAGGAACGTGGAGTACTCGGCCAGGTTCGCGTCGCCGATGATGACGTGCAGGCGGCGGTACTTGTCCGCGTCCGCGTGCGGCTCGTCGCGGGTGTTGATGATGCCGCGCTTGAGCGTCGTCTCGAGGCCGACCTCGACCTCGATGTAGTCGGAGCGCTGCGAGAGCTGGAAGCCGGCCTCCTCGCCGGACTGCCCGATGCCCACGCGCCCGGACCCGGTGATGACCTGGCGCGACGCGAAGAACGGCGTGAGGCCCGCGATGACGGCCGTGAACGGCGTCGACCGCTGCATCAGGTAGTTCTCGTGCGTGCCGTACGACGCGCCCTTGCCGTCGACGTTGTTCTTGTACAGCTGCAGGCGGGGCTGGCCGGGCACGGAGGCGGCCTTGATCGCGGCCTCCTCCATCACCCGCTCCCCGGCCTTGTCCCAGATCACCGCGTCGCGCGCATTGGTGACCTCGGGCGCCGAGTACTCGGGGTGCGCGTGGTCGACGTAGAGCCGCGCGCCGTTGGTGAGGATGACGTTCGCCGCGCCCAGGTCCTCGACGTCGGAGTCCGCGGGGTGGCCGCCGGGGCTGCCCAGGTCGAACCCGCGCGCGTCGCGCAGTGGCGACTCCACCTCGTAGTCCCAGCGCGCCCGCCTGGCGCGCGGTATGTCCGCCGCCGCCGCGTACGCGAGAACGACCTGTGTCGAAGTGAGCACCGGGTTCGCGGTCGCGTCGCCCGGCACTGAGATGCCGTACTCGACCTCGGTTCCCATGATCCGCCGCATGCGCAACACCTTATGACCTGACCCCGCAGAACAGCGTGAGGGGAGCTTCACGGTGAAACTCCCCTCACCCTATTCACCCGGACGCCAGTCCGGCGGCTGGACGGATCCTCGATGCGCCGCGCGAAGGCCCGAAAGCGGCGGCGACGGCGAGCACGACCACGATCGCCGCGCCTGTGACCAGCGGCAACACGACCTTGAGGCCGGGTAGCGTCAGCGGGACGCCGATCGACAGGAAAGCGACCTCCGCGTAGGCGAACCCGAGCGCACCGCCTCCGATCACCCCGACGAGGGCCAGCATGATCGCTTCAGCGATGACGCCGCCCTGCAGCCCGCCTCGAGTGACACCCAAGGCGCGCCGGAGCGCGAGCTCCTTGCGGCGCTCCTGGACGGAGATGGTCAGCGCGGTGCCGATACCGGTCACGGCGACCGCTACGGACAGTCCCAGGAGCACCATCATCAGCACGGTGCCCAGGTGCATGTACCGGGCCGCCTCGGCCCGTTCGTCCGCGTCGGTCTGGACGATCACGGTCGGGTTGTTCGGCAGCGCGGCCTGCAGCTCGGAGCGGTACCGGGCGGGGTCGACGCCGGGTTTCAAGGCGACCAGCACCTTGTCCGCCGGTCCCGACGTGGCGCCGGCGATGATCGGCGTGTAGCCCGTGATGCTGCCCGGAACCGTCCCGACCACCTCGTACTGCTTGCCGTCGGCCTCGACGAACGGCTTGTCCTCCCAGTGCGGGGGCACGATCGCGGTGCCCGCGACGAGCTGCTCGGCGCCGGACACGTTCTGCGCCTTCAGCCACGTCCGGAACTGGTCGGGGTCCACGCTCGCGGCCCCGTCCCCCGTCTTGTGCAGCACGACGCTCGCGGCCACGCCCGCCTGGGCCGGGATCTCCGGCAGCGGCCGGTCGCCCGCGTCCACCACGGTCGCGTCCGGGCGCTCCTCGTTGGCGTACTGGAAGGTCAGCTCCTCCGCCCCGCCGAGCACGACCAGGAAGAACGTCACCATCGAGCTCGCCAGCAGCAACGGCAGCGCCACCGACGCCGACCGCTGGGGCATCCTGCGCACCTCGGCACCGGCGAGCTTCCACTGCGTGCCGCCGATCCGGCCGAACAGCCGCGCGATGAGCGGGACCGTGACCGGGCCGAGGATCCAGAACAGGCCGGTCACCGCGGCGATGGCGGAGAACGTGACGGCGAGCGGAGCGGCGGAGGTGCCCTTGGCGGCGATGGCCGCCATCGCGAGCAGCACGGCACCGCCGGTGAACAGCACGCCGAACACGAGCCGAAGGCGACGCACGGACCGAGGGGGAATCTCGTTCTCCGCGTCACGCAGAGCAGCCAACGGCGAGACGCGCGCGGCGTTGATCGCGGGACGAACAGCCGCCATCACGCTCAGCAGCGCGGCGACGACGACTCCGAGGATCACGTACCCGAGCGAGGGCAACAGCTCCGGGCTCAGTTCCACCGCGCCGAACAGCACGGAGATGCCGGAGACGTCGAACGTCCTGGCCAGCAGCCACGCCATCGGCCCGCCGAGCAACGCACCGGCGACACCGGCCAGCGCACCCGTCACGAGGGCCTCGAACAGGCTCCTGCGCACCAGCGGCCCGCGCTGGGCGCCGATGCAGCGCAGCAGCGCGGTCTGCCGCTGCCGTTGCGCGTAGACCGCGCGGAACGTGGCGGCCGCGACGAACACGGCCGTGGCCAGCGCGAGCACGCTGAACGGCAGCAGGATGAACGTCAGTTCGTTGCCGATGCTGTCGGCGTCCGGCGCCGGGTCCCACACGACGTACGACGCGCCCGCGGCGGCCTTGACGGCGTCGCGCGCACCGCCGATCACCCAGATCTCCTTGGTGAACGGCTCCGGGTCGAGCTTCTTCGCGAGGTCCGGACCGGCGACCAGGATCGGCCGCGAGTCGAGCCCGCCCTTCTTCATGACCCCGCTGACTGTCACCTCGACGGGCTTGCCGTCCGCGGCGGCGAGCTCGATCCGGTCGCCCGGCTTCAGCCCCTGCTCGTACGCGGTGATCTTGTCGACGGCGACGTCACCGTCCGCCGCCGGCGCCTTCCCCTCGGCGAGCGGCCAGCGCACCAGGTCGGGCTGCTGGACGTGCACCTCGGCGCGGTGCTCCCCCGCACGGCCGTTGGTGTCCAGCAGATCCGCCTGCGCCACCTGCACGGGCACGGCCCGGCCGACGGACGAGAGCTTGGCGAGCACCGCGGCGTCGAGCTCGGGGCGGTCGGTCTCGGGTGTGCCGTACTCGGCGGGTTTGGTGTCCACCACGTGGCTCACCGACGACGGGGTGAGGGGCGCGCCCTCGTCGACCGACCGGGTGAGCGCGTCGCTCAGCACCAGTGCGGCCAGCAGGCAGGCCACGCCGACGACGAGCGCGACGCCGGGCAGCAGCGCGCGGCCCGGCCGGGCGCGGAACTCGGCGACGCCGAGCCGCAGGGAAGTGGACACGAATCCTCCTCGGTGACGTCTGACGTCCACGAAGGTAGGAAGGAAGGCGATCAGCGGGCGTCGGACTGGGGTAGCAAGCTCGCGTACGACCACAGGAGGACACGGGGATGATCACCCTCTACGACGAGGCCGCGAACGTCATCGGCGAGGTGACCCGCGAGCGCATGCGCGCCGAGAACCTCTGGCACGGCTGCGTCCTGACCGTCGTGCACTCCACCGACGGCGAACGGGTCTACGTGCACCGGCGCACCGACACCAAGGACATCTTCCCTGGCCTGTACGACTTCTCGGCGGGCGGCGTGATCGACGCGGGCGAGACCCCGGACGAGGCGGCCCGCCGAGAGCTGTGCGAGGAGCTCGGCGTCGAGACCCCGCTGACACCTCTGTTCCAGACCACCTACGTCGACGAGCAGACGCGCTATCACGCGTGGGTCTACGAGACGCGCTGCGACGGCCCGTTCACCCACCAGCCCGAGGAGGTCGCCTGGGGCGGGTGGATGGACGCGGCCGAGCTGCGCGGCAGGATCGAGGACCCGGGCTGGCCGCTCGTGCCGGACGGCCGCGTGATCGGCCGGGAATGGCTCGCCAGGACCGGGTGAGGCGGTCGCGGAGGACGTTCCCGGCCGTCACGGGGAACGTTCCGCTGCTCCCTGTTCGAACCCGAGGCGGCAGCCCTCGACCTGGTCGGCCACCCGCTCCATGAACCAGCGCATGATCTCGTAGGGGATGACGTGCTCGTCGTGGCTGTGGATGTGGACGGCCGGCTCCAGAGCCGGGTCCTCGTCGGGCACCACCGCCACCAGGAAGGCGGCTTCGGGCCAGTGCGGCTCCGCGTCGGGCGTCTCGACGGGGGCCGCCTCGCTCAACTCCACGCACCACGCGTCGTCAGGCAAGGCGTAGTGGAACTGGACGGCGTAATGGCGGCCTGCATGAACGCGCACCTCTCGCATGTTCTCAGGACCGGGTGAAGCCGTGGCTGCGCTCGACCTTCGCGATGTGCAGCGTGTAGCTCTCGTACCAGCTGTCGCGGCCGCGTTTCTGCGCCACCTGGTGCTCGGCGTTCGTCCGCCACCGCGTGAGGGCCTCGGCGTCGCGGAAGTACCCGACGGTGATGCCGAGCCCGCCGGGGTTCTGCGCGTGGTCCATCCCGAGGTAGCCGGGGATGTCGCGGACCAGCTCCTCCATGCGCGCGTTGGTCTCGGCGTAGCCGGCCTGGTCCTGGGTGCGCACGGTGGTGAAGATCGCCGCGTAGTAGGGAGGGTCGAAAGCCGGGAGGGGTGCGTCGCTCACGGCGCCACCGTAGCTAGTTCCAGGTGAGGCCGGAACGGATTTTCCAGTACCGCTCGGCGGGCTCGGCCAGGTCGGGCAGGTCCACCTCGACGGCCAGCGCCTCCACATTGGACCGCAGCTGCTCCGGGCTCGCCGCTCCGGACAGCACGACGTCCGCCCACGGCTGCCGCGCGATCGCCGCCAGCGCGACGGCGTCCGGCCCGACGCCCAGCGCCTTCGCCTGTGCCGCAACCGCTTGCGGTGGCTCGACGACGAGCCGTCCGTTGGCGACGCCCTCCTTGACGATCACGCGCAGCCCGGCGTCGTGCGCCTCCCGCAGCGCGTCGCCGGCCGAGGTCTCCAGCAGGTTCCAAGTGGACTGGACGGACCGGAAGACCCCGAGTTCCACAGCCTTGCGGATGGTGTCGGCCTGCCTCGGCCCGGACGTCGAGAAGCCCAGCGGCACCCCGATCCCGGCCATCGCCTCCAGCAGCGCGCGGTCGGTGAACAACGGGCTGTCGGCCGTCAGCGAGTGCACCTGGTAGAGGTCGACCCGCGGCAGCAGCGCCGTGGTCTCCTGCCACTGCCGCGTGAACCGGGCGAGCGAGTGCTCCTTGACCTCGTGCACCTCGGCGTCGGGCCGCCAGTCCGCGGTGTAGGCGTAGCCCCACTTGCTGGAGATCGTCACGTCGTCGTGGCCGGGAAGCCACGACGAGAGGAAGTCCTCCGACAGGCCGTACGACCGGGCCGCGTCGACCCACCGGATGCCCAGTTCGTAGGCCGTGTCGAGGACGAGATGGCACTGCGCGCGCATGGACTCGACGTCGCGCACGGCCGGCAACGCACCCTCCCGGCCGAGGTTGATGTACGCGGGACGACCGAGGGACGCGAGACCTAGAGCGAGCTGAGCCATGCCGTCAACGGTAGGTCACCGCTGGTCGGGCGCGCGCACGATGTCCCGCACCCGGACTCCCGCCGGCTTCAGCCTGCGCGTGCCGCTGAACGACGTGCCCGAGCAGGTGCCCCGAGGGCAAGCGGCACAACGAAGAACGGCGGCCCCGAAGGACCGCCGTTCACCTGACCCGCCGGGGCCGGTCGTCCAGAGGGATCAGAAGTCGTCAGCCGTGCGGATGTGGTTGCGCACCCACTTGCCGGCCTCCTTCAGCACACCCTCACCGGCGAAGTTGCCGCCCGAGCAGGTGCCGCTGTTGAACACCGCACCCGTGCGGTGGTCGTCGGAGAAGTTCCAGTTCGTCCAGGAGATCTTGGCCTCCTTCATGAACGAGATGAACTTGTTCGCCATGGTGAAGTCGTTGGGACCGTCACCGGAGGCCTCCTGCGAACCGAACTCGGTGACGAAGACCGGCACCTGGCTCGAGACCGTGCGCAACGCGTTGAGGTACGAGTCGCGGTGGTCCTTCGCGTAGAAGTGGAACGTGTACATCAGGTTCGAGGCGTTGACCTTGTTCTGGCTGACCTCGTTGATGTTGCGGCCGTCGGACAGGCCGAACGTCGACCAGCCGTGCGTACCGACGAGCACGAGGCTGTCCGGGTCCTCCGCGCGGATCGTCGGGATGACGGCCTCCGCGTAGGTCTTGACCCGCGACCACGTCACGCCGTTCGGCTCGTTGGCGATGTCGTAGATGATGTTCGTCTTGTCCTTGTGCCGCTGCGCGATCTCCTTGAAGAAGGTCTTGGCGCGCGTGGTGTTGTGGTTCGGGTCGCCCGGCGAGAGCTGGTGCCAGTCGACCAGCGCGTACAGGCCGCGCTTGGTGGCCTCCTCGATGTAGCCGTGCACCATGTCGGTGAACTTACGAGGGTTCGACTCGTAGCCACCTTCCTGGATGTACATCGAGATGCGGAGGATGTCCGCCTTCCAGTCGTTCGCGAGCGCGTCCAGGGACGCGGTCTTCACGCACTGGGAGTACCACTGGATGCCGTGCGTGCTCATGCCGCGCAACTGGATCTGCTTGCCGTTCTTGTTGCACAGCTTGACGCCGCACACCTTGAGCTGACCGTTGACCGCCGCGGGCGAGCCCGGAGGCAGCGCGGCGGCGGCGAAGGTGCCCTTGGGCGCGTCGGCGACGGAGCTTCCCGCCATCACGCCGGTCAACGGGAGCACGAGTGCCGCGGCGAGCGCCACCACAGACTTCTGCCAGGACATACAGCGTCTCCTCTCGGACTGCCGGCGGCGGATTGGTTAGGTAAGTTTCCTTACCGATTAAAGGTATAGATGACCTTAGGTCGGCCCCAAGAGCGAGTCAAGCGTCTCGTCGCAGAAGAGTCACAGTTCCGGTACCCAGAGTCACCAGTACGTAAAGCCCCAAAACTGCGACAGCGGCCAACGGACTCAACGGAGGTTCGTTGACGACACCCGCGACCTCCCACACCAGGTACGGCACCATCACCGCGGACGCGTCCACGTTCCAGGGCTCCGGCAGCATCGGCGTGACGGCCGGCAGTCCCCACAGCACGACGCCCATGACCACGACCGTGACCGCCGTCGACCGGAACGCCAGCCCGAGCCCGAGGCCGAACAGGCCCGTGACCAGGATCGACAGCACCGCCGCACCACCCCACGGCAGCACGTCGCCGAGGCCGGCCCAGGGTGCGATCGGCGCGGGCCGGTCCCCCATGATCAGCCGGCTGATGCCGAGGCTCAGCGCGAGCGTCACACCACCGACCACGACGGCCACGGCGGCGGCGAGCACGGTCTTGGCCGCCAGCAGGCGCTTCCGGTCCGGCACGGCGGTCAGCGCGGTGAGCCGCGGGTCGGACGTCGCGATCAGCGCGCCGAGCGCGGCGACGAGGAACTGGACGACCGGCGTGATCACCACGCTGAAGTCGGCGGAGGCGAACCTGGCCTGCTCGGCGGCCGGCGACGTGTCGTAGTCCCGGACCATCAGCAACGAGATCGCCGCGCCGAACACGATCATCAGGCCGACGGCGGCGAGCAGCCCGTACGGCGCCCGGACGGTCCGGAGCTTGCGCCACTCGGCGGCGAGCACGTTCTTCACAGTCCCCTCCCGGAGGTGAGGTCGAGGTAGGCGTCCTCCAGCGAACCGTTGCGCGTCAACGCCTCCATCGGCGTCTCCTTGACCAGCTGTCCTCTCGCGACGATCACGACGTGGTCGGCGGTCAGCGCCATCTCGCTCATCAGGTGGCTGGAGACGAACACCGTCCGGCCCTCCTTCGCGAGCCCGCGCATGAGGTCGCGGATCCACCGCACGCCCTCGGGGTCGAGCCCGTTGACCGGCTCGTCGAACATCAGCACCCGCGGGTCCCCCAGCAACGCCGCCGCGACGCCCAGCCGTTGCTTCATGCCGAGCGACAACGCCCTGATCCGCTTGTGCCGCACCCCTCCCAGCCCGACCTGCTCCAGCAGCTCGACCGCGCGCCCGCGGCCGATGCCGTTGCTGGCCGCGATCCAGAGCAGGTGGTCGAGCGCCCTGCGGCCGTGGTGGACGGCGGCCGGGTCGAGCAACGCGCCGACGTGCCGCAGCGGCTGGTCCAGGTCCTGGTAGCGCTGGCCGCCGATCAGCGCCTCCCCGCCGGAGGGCCGGTCCAGGCCGAGGATCATCCGCATCGTCGTGGACTTGCCGGCCCCGTTCGGGCCGAGGAAGCCCGTCACCAGTCCGGGGTGGACGGTGAACGACAGGTCCTCGACCGCCGTCGTGTCCCCGTATCTCTTCGTCAGGTTCCGCACCTCGATCATGCGGAGAAGGTTCGCGCGTCAGGGCTGCCGGCGGATCGGCCGCAGGTCCGAGCTCCGGAATCGGACCCTGGTCCGAGGCACGGGCACGCCGCACTCGATAGCGTCGGCGCCGTGATCGCGAGACTGCACCTCTACCTGGTCGACCTGGCCGCCGCCGCGGTGATCGGCGTGCTCGTCGGCTACGCCATGGTGGAGAACCAGGACAAGCCGTGGTGGCTGGTGCTGCCCGGTGCCGCACTGGTCGCGCTGCCCGTCGCGGTGCGCCGCCTGTGGCCGGTGACCACGCTGGTGATCACCACGCTCGCGACCGTGGCCGTGGTGATCGGCCAGGTGCTCCCGGTCCAGGCGCTCGGCGCCCCGGTCGGCGCGATCTGCTTCGCGCTCTACACCGTGTCGGTGGAACGCCCCCGCGCGTGGTCGCTGGCCGGCCTGATCGCCACCGTCATCGCCACCTCCGGCGTCTCGGGAGGCGAACCGGAGACCCTGCTGGTCGGCTTCGCGGTGCTCGGCGCGGTGTGGGTGATCGGCTACACCACGCGGTTGCGCCGGTCGATGCTCGCGCGGGAGACGACGCAGCAGGCCGAGCAGGCCCTGGCCGACGAACGCCTGCGCATCGCCCGCGAGCTGCACGACGTGGTGGCGCACAACCTTTCGCTGATCGCCGTGCAAGCGGGCAACGCCGCACACGTGCGCTCACCCGAGCACGCCTACGAGGCGTTGCAGGTGATCTCCGAGACGAGCCGTGCGGCACTCACGGAGATGCGAGGCCTCTTGGGCGTGCTGCGTGCCGACGCCGACCTGGCGCCCTCCCCCGGCCTCGACGGCCTGCCCGACCTGGCCGACCGCGCCTCGCTGGCGGGCGTCCGCGTCACGCTGGAGGTGCGCGGTGACACCGTCGTGCCGGAGGGCGTCGGGCTCTCGGCGTACCGGATCGTGCAGGAGGCGTTGACGAACGTCGTGAAGCACGCGGCCCCCGCGTCGTGCACCGTCCTGGTAGACGTGACACCGGAAGCCGTCCGCGTCGACGTGGCGGACGACGGGCCCGGGGTGAGGGAGCTCGGAGTGGGACACGGCTTGATCGGCATGCGCGAACGCGTGGCCGTCTACGGCGGCACGTTCAGCGCGGGACCCGGTCCCGGCGGAGGTTTCCGGGTCGTCGCGGAACTGCCGCAGCGATGACCCGCGTGCTGATCGCCGACGACCAGGCGTTGCTGCGCGCCAGCTTCCGGTTGCTGGTCGACAACGAACCGGACCTCACCGTCGTGGGCGAGGCGGGCACCGGCGCCGAGGCCGTCGCCCTGTCCGCCTCGCTGGAGCCCGACGTGGTGCTGATGGACATTCGCATGCCGGAGATGGACGGCATCGAGGCCACGCGGCTGCTCGAAGGCCCGCGGGTGCTGGTGCTGACGACGTTCGACCTCGACGAGTACGTCTTCGGCGCGCTGAGGGCCGGCGCGTCGGGGTTCCTGCTGAAGGACACGCCGCCCGCCGAGCTGCTGGCCGCGATCCGCGTGGTGGCGTCCGGCGAGTCGCTGCTCTCGCCGACCGTGACGCGGCGGCTGATCTCGGAGTTCGTCCGGCACCCCGCCACGCCGGTGGTGCGCGGGCTGGAGCGGGTGACCGAGCGGGAGAAGGAGGTCCTGCTGCTGATCGCCCGCGGCCGGTCCAACGCGGAGATCATGGCCGAGCTGCACGTCAGTCCCGGCACGGTGAAGACGCACGTCGGGAACCTGCTGGCGAAGCTGCACGCCCGCGACCGGGCGCAGCTGGTGATCGCGGCCTACGAGTCCGGCCTGGTGCGCTGATGCCCGGCCCAACGCTGGTGGTCGAACTGGCGGAACCCCTGTCCGAGACCGCGCTGCGCGAGTTGGAGGCGTTCGTGCGCCGCCACTCCACGCGCTTCGAGCAGCCGCGCGCCTGGTTCTTCGACGTCAGCATCTCTCTGGGGCACGACGAACCGCGCCCGTTCCTGGTCTACCTCGTCCGGCAGGGCGACGACATCTTCGAGGCGGAGCACGCCGACGAGCACGAGGCCGAGGAGGTGCTCGGTTTCAAGCCGGTCCAGGCCGTGAACATCAGCGCGGGCTGCAACGGCCACACCGACCACGTCGCCACGGCGCTGCTCACCGCGGCGGTCCTCGACGTCGTCGGCGGCGTGGCCAGCGCAGAACTCCCGGCCGGGCAGGTGGTCACCGGGCTGCCGGGCGTTCTCGGTCTCACCGCGGGCACGTACCCGACGGCGCTCGGGACGTCGGAGTTCCTCAGGGCGTGGGTCGAGCAGCCCGGCTTCCGGCTGCTCAAGTAGCCGCAGACGCGAACCGCCCCGGCCGCGAGAAGCGACCGGGGCGGTTCGGTGAAACAGCCTTACAGGTACGTGCCGGTGTTCGTGGCCGTGTCGATCGCGCGGCCGGTGTCCTGGTTCTTCCCGGTGACGAGCGTGCGGATGTAGACGATCCGCTCGCCCTTCTTGCCCGAGATGCGAGCCCAGTCGTCCGGGTTCGTCGTGTTCGGCAGGTCCTCGTTCTCGGCGAACTCGTCGAGGATGGCGGCCTGCAGGTGCCGGACGGAGAGTCCGGGCTGCTTGGTGTCCAGCAGCGACTTGATCGCCGCCTTCTTCGCCCTGTCGACGATGTTCTGGATCATGGCGCCGGAGTTGAAGTCCCGGAAGTACAGGACCTCCTTGTCACCGTTGGCGTAGGTGACCTCCAGGAACCGGTTGTCCTCGGACTCCTCGTACATGCGCTCCACGGTGTGCTGCACCATGCCCTCGATGCAGGCCTTCGGGTCCCCGCCGAACTCGGCGAGGTCGTCGGCGTGCAGCGGGAGGTTCGGAGTCAGGTACTTGTTGAAGATGTCCTTCGCGCCCTCGGCGTCGGGCCGCTCGATCTTGATCTTCACGTCGAGCCGGCCCGGGCGGAGGATCGCCGGGTCGATCATGTCCTCGCGGTTGGAGGCGCCGATGACGATGACGTTCTCCAGGCCCTCGACGCCGTCGATCTCGGCGAGGAGCTGGGGCACGATCGTCGTCTCGACGTCGGACGACACACCCGAACCACGGGTGCGGAAGATCGAGTCCATCTCGTCGAAGAACACGATCACGGGGGTGCCGTCGGACGCCTTCTCACGAGCCCGCTGGAAGATCAGGCGGATGTGCCGCTCGGTCTCACCGACGAACTTGTTGAGGAGCTCGGGGCCCTTGATGTTGAGGAAGTACGACTTGGCCTGCTTGTCGGTCTCGCCGCGGATCTCCCGCACCTTCTTGGCCAGCGAGTTCGCCACCGCCTTGGCGATGAGCGTCTTGCCGCAGCCGGGAGGGCCGTAGAGCAGGACGCCCTTGGGCGGGCGCAGCTCGTACTCGCGGAACAGGTCGGCGTGCAGGAACGGCAGCTCCACGGCGTCGCGGATCTGCTCGATCTGCCGGGAGAGGCCACCGATGTCGCTGTAGTCGATGTCCGGGACCTCCTCGAGCACGAGGTCCTCGACCTCGGCCTTGGGGACCCGCTCGTAGGCGAAACCCGCCTTCGAGTCGACCAGCAACGAGTCGCCGGGCTTCAGCGGCGCGTCGAGCAGTGGCTGGGCGAGCCAGACCACCCTCTCCTCGTCCGCGTGGCCGACGACCAGCGCCCGCGAGATGGTGTCCTGGCCGTCGTCGTCGGTCAGCACCTCCCGCAGCGCGCAGACCTCACCGGAACGCTCGAACCCGCCGGCCTCGACGACCGTGAGCGCCTCGTTCAGACGGACGGACTGCCCGTAGGCGATCTTCTCCGGCTCGACCGCGGGGGACACGGCCACGCGCATCCTGCGGCCGGACGTGAAGACGTCCACGGTCCCGTCGTCGAAACGTGCCATGAAGACGCCGTACCCGCTGGGCGGTTGCGCCAGCCGGTCGACTTCCTCACGCAGCGCGAGCAGCTGGCTTCGTGCTTCGCGGAGGGTGTCTATGAGCTTCGTGTTTCGCTCGGTCAGCTGGCTGACGCGCTCTGTCGCCTCAGCCAAGCGCTGCTCGAGCAACCGCGTGTGCCGCGGGGACTCGGTCAGCTTGCGACGCAACGACGCGATCTCGTCCTCGAGGAACCTGATCTGCGCAGTCAGCTCAGCAGAATTGTTGCCCTGGTTCAGCTCGCCACCCTCATCGGGTTGGCTGCCGGGATGACCGTGCTGCATGTCGGCACCCTCCTCCCGTGTTCGTACCGATTACGGTACCGGCGATCACCGACAAAATGGGGTACTCACAACATCATCTTCGCTCGTGTGGTGCAACGGTGAACCCTCCAACAGAGGTCAACTGCTCCATCTCGGTGTCCGGTACGACCGCCCTACCGCTACGGTGCGTCTCAGAAACCACGACCGGCGAGTCGTACCACGACACGCCAGGCGACCTGCGAGAAGTCCGAGGAGAGGGCCATGGGCGCACCTGTGCGGGCACCCGGCCCCTACGGTCCGCGACCACGCTCGGGCGACGGTGGACACGCCTGGTACGGCTCACGCCCCGGCGACGGGCGGCGATCCGCCGTCGTCCCACCAGGTGGACCAGCGCCTGGTCCGTTCGGTGGTCACGCACCGCAACCCACCCCGTCCGTGCCCCTCGGAGGCCCTTCTCGAGCAGGCCTCCGTTCCGACCGGAGGGCGTGCGGCCAACCGGGTGGTTCCGCCGACGCGACCGGCGCACCACCCCGACAGCGCAGAGCATCGCGCTCGATTCCCGGTGGAGTTGCCACAATCGTTATCAGACACGGCCTTCGCGTGGCCGGAACGCAACTCCAGCGCGACTTCAGACCGTGTGCATAACCACTCGTGCGTGTCGATAGATCCCATTCGTACGCGGGCTACACGGCGAAGCACCACAATGTCCAGTGATAGATCACCTCTTCCGGATCGGGGAGTTTCGATGACCTACCCGCCGCAGCAGCCCGGGCCCTACGGGCAGCAGCCGGGTCACGGCCAGCAGCCCCAGCCGGGGTACGGCCAGCAGCCGCCACCCGGCCACGGCCAGCAGTACGGCCAGCCCCAGCAGAACCCGTTCGGCCAGCAGGGGCCGCAGAGCGGCGGCTTCCCGCAGCAGGGCCAGTACGGTCAGCAGCAGGGGCAGTACGGCCAGCAACCGGGCCAGTACGGTCAGCAGCCGCCCGGTCAGCAGGGCCAGCAGCCCTACGGTCAGCAGCCGTACGGCCAGCCCGGCGGCTTCGGCGGTCCCCCGCCGAAGAAGAGCAACACCGGCCTGATCGTCGGCGTCGTCGTCGGCGTCCTGGTGCTCGTCGGCGGCGGCATCACGGCGGCGGTCCTGTTCGCCGGCGGCAACTCCAGCGACTCGAGCACCTCGGCGCCGGACTCCGGCGCGGGCGGTGGCGACGCGGCCGAGGTCAAGAACGTCGCGAAGGAGTACTTCGCGATCAACAACGACATCGACAAGGCCTCGAAGCTCGCCTGCAAGGAGGTCATCGACGAGGCCAAGGAGCTGCAGGAGAAGTTCAAGCAGCTCCCCGCCGAGCAGCAGAAGGCGGCCGAGGAGCTGTCCAAGACGCTCAAGCCCAAGGTGACGGTCGGCGACGCGACCGTGTCCGGCGACCAGGCGACCGTGAAGGTCAAGATCGAGATGTCCTACAGCGGCCAGAGCAAGGTCACCGACACCGAGGTCAAGTTCAAGAAGATCTCCGGCGACTGGAAGTACTGCACGCTCGCGTCGGAGTCTCTCCAGGTCCAGCCGCCCAAGTGACCTGCAGCCGGATCCGCACACATTCTTCGGGGGAACTTCGATGACCTACCCGCCACAGCAACCGGGACCCTACGGGCAGCAGCCGCCCCAGCAACCCGGCTACGGCCAGCAGCCGCCGCCGGGGTACGGGCAGCAGCCCGGCCAGCCACCCCAGCCCGGTCAGCCGCCCCAGCCGGGCTACGGCCAGCAGCCGCCTCCCGGCCACGGGCCGCAGCCCGGCCAGTACGGCCAGCCCCAGCAGGACCCGTTCGGCCAGCAGGGCCCGCAGAGCGGCGGCTTCCCGCAGCAGGGCCAGCAGGGTCCGTACGGCCAGCAGCCCTACGGCCAGCCCGGTCAGTACGGCCAGCCCGGTCCCTACGGCCAGCAGCCGTACGGCCAGCCCGGCGGGTTCGGCGGTCCGCCGCCCAAGAAGAGCAACACCGGCCTCGTCGTCGGCGTGATCGTCGGCGTGCTGGTCCTCGTCGGTGGCGGTGTCACGACGGCCGTGCTGCTCTCCGGCAACGACTCCAGCAACTCCAGCTCGCCGTCGAGCTCGGACTCGGGCTCGGGCGGTGACGAGGCGGACCTCAAGGCGTTCGCCGAGGAGTACGTCGACGTGGTCACCTCCAAGAACGAGAGCAAGGCCAAGTCGATGGCCTGCAAGGAGATGCTCGACGAGGCGGCCGAGATCGAGAAGAAGCTGACCCCCGAGCAGAAGAAGCTGGCCGAGCAGGCCAAGAAGTTGCCCGTGCCGAAGATGACGTACAAGAGCTCGACCATCTCCGGCGACGAGGCCACCGTCACGTTCACCATCAGCGGCGAGTACGGCGGCAAGACCGAGACCCTCGACTCCGACCTGAAGTTCAAGAAGGTGTCGGGCGACTGGAAGATCTGCACGCTGTCGAAGGACATCAAGATCCCGACGACCAGGTAGTCGCCGGCACGACATGGCGAGGGCCCCGCACTTCACCGAAGTGCGGGGCCCTCTGCGTCGTGGCGTCAGCCCTTGCTGGGACGGCGTTGCGGCTTCGGCGCCGTCACGCCCTCCGCGAGCCTGCGCGTGGTCAGCAGGAACGCGGTGTGCGCGATCATCCGGTGCTCCGGGCGCACGGCGAGACCGACGACGTGCCACGGGCGGACGAGCGTCTCCCACGCGTGGGGCTCGGTCCAGCACGTCATCTCGCGCAGCGCCTCGGTGACCACGGAGAGCTGCGTGGTGGTGGCGACGTAGACGACGAGGACGCCGCCGGGGATGAGGTTCTTGGCGACCGTGGGCAGGACCTCCCACGGCGAGAGCATGTCGAGGATGACCCGGTCGACCTCGCCCTCGTGGTTCTTCACGTCGTCGACGGTGATCGACCAGTTGCCGGGACGCTCGCCGAAGAACGTCTCCACGTTGCGGATGGCGTGGACCGCGTGGTCGTCGCGCACCTCGTAGGACTGGACGCTGCCCTTCTCCCCCACCGCGCGCAGCAGCGAGCACGACAGCGCTCCGGAGCCCGCACCCGCCTCCAGCACGCGCGCGCCCGGGAAGATGTCGCCGTACATGCAGATCTGCGCGGCGTCCTTCGGGTAGATCACCTGCGCGCCACGCGGCATCGACAGCACGTAGTCCGGCAGCAACGGGCGCAGCGCCAGGAAGTTCGTGCCGCCCACCGACTGCACCACGGACCCCTCCGGCTGCCCGAGGAGCAGGTCGTGCGGGATGGCGCCGCGGTGGGTGTGGTACTCCTTGCCGGGCTCCAGAACGACCGTGTAGTGCCGTCCCTTGGGGTCGGTGAGCTGAACCCGGTCGCCCGGCTGGAACGGTCCACTTGCGCTAATCACCGCGCAATGGTGTCAAACGCCCTTCTCAATGGCCGCACGCAGGTCCTCCCTGCGCAGCACGCCCGCCGGGCGGCCCTCCAGGTCGACGACGAGGAACTGCCACGCGGCGGTGCCCTGGACGCGTTCGACGATCTCCTCGCCGGGCTCGTCGGCGAGCAGCACGGTCTCCGGCAGGATCGGCTCGGCCGCCTGCTCCGCGGGCGCGAAGGGGCTTGCCGCGGCGAGCCTCTCGGCCGCCTCGGTGTCGAGCAGCCCGGCCGCGACGCCGTCCGCGCGCACCAGCACCACGCCCCGTCCGGCCGAGGTGCTCAGCGCGTCCGCGACGGGGCTCTCCGCCGGCAGCTGGAGCACCGGGCGGATCAGGTCGTTGAGCGTCACACCGGCGGGCCAGGTGCGGCGGCGTTCGCTGGCTAGCTCGCCTCTCGCGCCGACGACGACTCCCCACGCCGTCAGCACGCACACGCCGAAGCGCAGCCAACGGTCCTGGGCACCTTCCGCGACGCCGTACAGCGCCCACGCCACCAGTGCGATGGCCACGGCGATACCGCCGACGACGGCGACACGCGTGCCCATCGCCCGTTGGCCCGTCATGGCCCACACGCCCGCCCTGACGATCCGGCCGCCGTCGAGCGGCAGGCCGGGCAGGAGGTTGAAGATCGCGACGGCGGCGTTCGCGGCGGCGAGCTGGAAGACCAGCACCCACACGACGCCGTCCTGCCGCATGACCATCGCGCCGAGGCCGAACACGATCGCCAGCCCGATGGACACGATCGGCCCGGCACCGGCGACGGCGCCCTCGTGGCCGGGTTTGCCGGGCGTGCGCATGATCTCGGTCGACCCGCCCAGCAGGAAGAGGTGCACCCTCCTGACCGGCAGGCCGAGCCGCAGCGCCACGACGCAGTGCCCGAGCTCGTGCGCGAGCACCGACATCCCGAGGAAGAGGGCGAGCAGCACGGCCATCACCAGACCGATGCCCGGAGGCGTGCCGGGGGCCAGGTCGTCGACGAACGGCGCGTAGAACGCGACCACGATCGCCGAGCCGATCCACCACGACGGCGCGAGCAACACCGGGATGCCCGCCACCCGGAACAGCAGCAGGCCGCCCACTCGATCACTGATCCGCGCGGCCACGGGAGAACTGTAGAGGGGGTGGTGTGATCTCGCGGTTCGGTGCACCGGCGGCCCGTCCGGGAGGTGGCGCTCCCGGGATTGTCAGACCCCTGTCCTAGGGTGCGAACCATGAGCACCACGTTGCGCAGGCCCGCGCTCTCGCCTTCCCGGGCAGGGGACTTCAAGCAGTGCCCGCTGCTCTACCGGTTCCGCGCGGTCGACCGGCTGCCGGAGAAGCCGACGAAGGCGCAGGTGCGCGGCACGGTGGTGCACGCGGTGCTGGAGGACCTGTTCGCGCTGCCCGCCGCCGAGCGCGTGCCCGACCGAGCGCGCTCGATGATCGAGCCGGCCTGGGAGCGCGTGAAGGCCGAGCGCCCGGAGTTCGCGTCCCTGTTCGAGGTTCCGGGCAGCGCCGAGGAGGTGGAGTGGCTCGCGTCCGCCACGAAGCTGCTCGACGGCTACTTCGGCCTGGAGGACCCGACGCGCTTCGAGCCGGAGTCGCGCGAGCTCCTCGTGGAGTCCGAGCTGCCGTCCGGAGTGCTGCTGCGCGGCTACATCGACCGGGTGGACGTCGCCCCGACGGGTGAGATCCGCGTCGTGGACTACAAGACCGGCGCCGCGCCCCGCGAGGTGGGCGAGGCGAAGGCGTTGTTCCAGATGAAGTTCTATGCCCTGGTGCTGTGGAAGCTGCGCGGCGTCGTCCCCCGCCAGCTGCGCCTGATGTACCTGGCCGACCGCCAGGCCCTCGCCTACACGCCGGACGAGGGCGAGCTGGCCCGCTTCGAGCGCACCCTCGACGCGATCTGGCAGGCCATCATGCGTGCCGCGCCGACGGGCGACTTCCGCCCCAACCCGGGCCGCCTGTGCGACTACTGCGACCACAAGGCGTTCTGCCCGGCGTTCGACGGCACCCCGCCGCCCTACCCGGGCTGGCCCGAGCCCGACGACACCGAGACCCTCCAGGACCGCGACTGATGGAGGCCTTCTACCAGCCCCTGGGCGCCGGCACGTTCCGCTCGACGCAGCACACCGTCGGGCCGTGGGGCCCGGACAGCCAGCACCTGGGTCCGCCCTCGGCGCTGCTGGTGCGCTCCCTGCTCGCCCTGGGCAACCCGTCGTCCGCCTTGGCGCGCGTCACGTTCGAGGTGCTGGGCCCGGTCCCGGTGGCCGACCTGACGGTGTCCACGTCGGTCGAACGCCCCGGCCGCTCGGTGGAACTGCTGGCAGCCTCCCTGTCGTGTGAGGGCCGTCCCGTGCTGACGGCGCGGGCGTGGCGCATCGTCGGCTCGGACACGACGTCCGTGGCGGGCGGCGAGGCCTCCGCCCTGGCACCGCCGGAGTCCGCGGTACCGATGGAGATCCCGGAGCACTGGGGCGGCGGCTACCTCGCCGCCGTCGAGTGGCTTTCCGTGTCCGGCGGCATCTTCACGCCGGGCGACGCCCAGGTCTGGGCCCGCCCGCGGGTGGCCGTGGTCGAGGGCTCCTTGCCCTCCCCGGAGGAGCGCCTGTTCGCCGTGGTCGACTCGGCGAGCGGCGTCTCGTCCCGTGTGGACATTCGCAAGTGGTACGCCATCAACACCGATCTGACCGTCCACCTGCACCGGCGCCCCGTCGGCGAGTGGGTCGGCATGGACGCGCGAACGACCATCGGGCCGGACGGGGTGGGGCTCGCGACCAGCGTGGTGCACGACGTGGAGGGGCCGGTGGGGTCGACGGCACAGGCGCTGTTCGTGCGCGAACGCTGACGCCGGGAGGCGGCCGTGCGCGGAGACGAAGCGATCGTGGTGCGGATGTTCCACGCATGGCTCGACACCGAAGGCCGGGTGGTCGAGGCCGTCCGCGACACCGGCCTCGACATCCACACCGCGTACGGACGGATCCTCTGCCGCCAGGGCGAGGTGGACGATCACACCGCGCGCTACGGCTAGGCGCTGTCCTCCAAGTTCGTTCGGTGAGAGGCGCGGGCGAGAGACCCTGAGGCGGTGCTGCCGCCACGCCCTCATACCGGGCGTATTCGGGCGTTGCGGCGGTGCCGCCTCCGGAGCCCTCGGCCGCTACTGTCGCCTGACGAGACTTGCAGGACAGCGCCTAGTGGTCCGAGACGAGCCGCGATCGTCGCGGGCGGCGTTGCGCGCTCCGGCCAGGCTGCGAGCGGTGTTGCGGACGACGATCTGCGCGGTGTCGGAAACCGGCGCGGTTCGGCTGCTCTGAACGGTCACGCCGGCGACCGGCACCACCCGTCTTCCGGATCGCCGCCGCGGACGAAGTGCGCGTAGCGTCAGCGAGACCGTGAAGAGGTTCGCGAACCGGCAGGAAGCGGGCCGCGCCCTGGCAGCGCGACTCGCCGACCTCCCCTGGCACGATCCCCTGGTCCTGGGCCTCCCGAGAGGCGGCGTCCCGGTGGCGAAGGAAGTGGCCGCCCACCTCGACGCCGAACTCGACGTGGTCGTGGCCCGCAAGATCGGCGCCCCAGGCCACCCCGAGTACGGCGTAGGCGCCGTCACCGCGGACAGCGAGCCCATCTACGACCCGAGGGTTCTCAGAGCGCTGAACCTCACCGAGGAACAACTGGGCCGCACCTGCGACGAGGAACGCGAAGAAGCCAGAAGACGAACGACCCTCTACCGAGGCGACAGACCGCTCACCCTCGAGGACCGCGACGTGATCCTGGTCGACGACGGCCTGGCCACCGGCGTCACCGCCAGAGCGGCACTCCACTGGATCGCCCAGCGCGCACCGAGGAGCGTCACCCTGGCCGTCCCGGTGGCGGCGAGGGAGTCGCTCGAGACGTTCAGGACGCGGGTGGTCGCCGTCCTCACGCCGAAGCAGTTCGGCTCGGTCAGCCGCTGGTACGAGAGCTTCGATCAGACCACGGACGAAGAGGTGCTCAGCGCGCTCTCGTAGTGCGACACCACCGGGAACGGCGAGTAGAAGCGGTGCAGCAGCGACGACCACCGCTCGTACGACGGCCCCTGCCGGAAGCCCACGGTGTGCGCTTCGACGGAGTCCCAGCGCACGAGCAGCAGGTAGCGCGCCGGCGTCTCCAGGCACCGCAGCAGTTCGAGACCGCGGAAGCCCGGCGAGGCGGAGATCAGCTCCCGCGCCTCGCCGAACGCCCACTCGAAGTCCTGCTCGGAGCCCGGCAGGACGTCGAGCACGGCGTGCTCCGTGATCACAGCCGGCAGAACCTGATGTCCGAGGCCAGCACGGCCTTGGCACCGATCGCGGCCAGCTCGTCCATCACCTTGTTCGCCTCCTTGCGCGACACCATCGCCCGCACGGCCGCCCAGTCCGGGTTGGCCAGCGGCGCGACGGTCGGCGACTCCAGGCCCGGAGTCAGCGCGATCGCGGCGTCGAGGAGCGTCCGCGGGCAGTCGTAGTCGAGCATCAGGTACTGCTGCGCGAACACGACGCCCTGCAAGCGGGCGGTGAGCTGCTTCTTCGCGGCCGTGACCTCCGAGCCGTTGCGGTGGATGAGGACCGCCTCCGACTCGCAGATCGGCTCGCCGAACGGCACCAGGTCGTGCTGGCGCAGGGTGCGGCCGGAGCCCACCACGTCGGCGATCAGGTCGGCCACGCCGAGCTGGATCGAGATCTCCACGGCACCGTCGAGACGGATCACCTTGGCGGTGATGCCACGGGCCTTGAGGTCACGCCCCACGAGCCTCGGGTACGCGGTCGCGAGGCGCTTGCCTTCGAGGTCGGAGACCTTCCAGTCGGTGCCGCGAGGCCCCGCGTAACGGAAGGTCGACCCCCCGAAGCCCAGTGCCAGCAGCTCCTCGACGGAGTTGCCGTTGTCGTCGGCGCCCGAGTCGGCGGCCAGGTCACGGCCGGTGATGCCGAGGTCCAGGTCGCCGGACGCCACGTAGATCGCGATGTCCTTGGGACGCAGGAAGAAGAACTCGACCTCGTTGTTGTTGTCGAGCACGGTCAGGTCGCGCGGCTCGTGCCGCTGCCGGTAGCCCGCTTCGGTGAGCATGGCGGAGGCGCGTTCAGCGAGCGCACCCTTGTTCGGGACTGCTACGCGCAGCATGTGAAAGTCTTCCGTCAGAGGTACTTGTAGACGTCTTCGAGGGTGAGCCCACGGCCCAGCATGAGCACCTGGAGGCGGTAGAGCAGCTGCGAGATCTCCTCGGAGAGCTTCTCGTCGGACTCGTACTCGGCGGCGATCCAGACCTCGCCCGCCTCCTCCAGGACCTTCTTGCCCTGCGCATGGACCCCGGCCTCGAGCGCAGCGACGGTGCCGGAACCCTCCGGCTTGGTGGCGGCTCGTTCGGTCAGTTCAGCGAACAGGGAATCGAAGGTCTTCACGGCACGACATCCTCCCATCCCGCTGACCCCCGTCCACACCGCGGTCGCATCTGTCCCAGGCCGTGGACGTGATCTGTCCTGCATGGACACCCGGTAGCGTGAACTTCTGTGTCTGAGTTCGCCGAGGTGCTCGAAGCACTGCGCCGCGTGCGCGGGATCAACCCGTTCTTCGCTCTCGACGTGGGCCGTCCGGACGAGTCCTGGCTGCCGGGAACAGCGCTTCTCGAAGGACCCGCTCTCAAGAACACGATCGACGCCATCGCGATTCGGTACAAAGCGGAAGAACCACGCGTCGCCGCCAGCCTGTTCTTCCTCAGTTACACGGCCCGGTTGCTCAGCCCTCTCACGGCCGCGAACATCCCGATCGACGTGCGGCCGGAGAACCTGTGGTGGCGGCACCACGTCACGGACGGCCTGAGCGTCCGCATAGACCAGCCACGCCTCGGCCCGCCCGCCGCCGAGGCCCTCGCGCCCGTGGTGGAGGCGGTCCACGCGCAGGTCCCGGTGGCGCGCGGGCTGCTCTGGGGCAACGCGATGTCGAACGTCGCGGGCGCGCTCAAAATGGTTGTGCGCGCACGCATGCTCACCGCCGAGGAAGCGGAAGAACGCGGCGAACGGCTCATGAGCGCACCGCCGTTCGAACAGGCGGGAGAATTCCTGACTTTTCCCGGCGAGGTCACGTTCCGGCGTCGGTCGTGTTGTCTCTATTACCGCGTCGCCGCAGGTGGGAAGTGCGGTGACTGCCCACTCGTGAAGTGAGGAACGCAACAACTCTTATGGCCGGTTGTGCTTAACGTGCCGCTCAACTTACGGTGCACCCGCCGCAGTGACGGGAAGCCGGTGAGAATCCGGCGCGGTCCTCGCCACTGTGACCGGGAAGCGATCCCCGCCGAGCACGTCACTGGTCCCCGCCGGGACTGGGAAGACGCGGGGGCAGCGTTGATCCGGGAGTCAGGAGACCGGCTGCGGCGCCGCAAGGAGAGTTGACCTTCCACGAGGTATGGAGGAGCCCGTCATGACGAGCCCCGCAGCAAGCCTGTCCGCCGTCCGCGTGCCCAAATGGGCCTTCGCCGTCTCTGTGCTCGGCCTGATCGTCACGTACCTGGTCCTGCAGGAGAACGGTCTCGCGCTCGGCGCGGGTTCCGAGTTGCTGCACGAGTTCTTCCACGACGGCCGTCACGCCCTCGGCGTCCCCTGCCACTGATCCCATTCCCCCGATCAAGCAGATGACGACGTACAAGTCCCTTGCGCTGCGCGGAGTCGCGGCCGGCGGTATCGCCGGTGTCGCCTCCGCGCTGGTGCAGCTCCTGGTGACCGAGATCCCGATCCGCGCCGCGCTCGCGGTCGAGGAGGCTCGCGCACCCGCCGGTGAGGAAACCGGCCATTCGCACGGTGGCGAGGACGAGCTCGTCAGCCGCGGCGCCCAGGTCGTGGGCGGCATGCTCGGCGTGGTGATCGTCGGCATCGCCGTGGGCCTGGTGTTCGCCACCGCCTACGCGCTGTCGAAGCGCTGGTTCGCCGGCAGCACGCCGTTCAGCCGCAGCTTCACGTTCGGTGCCGCGGTGTTCGGTGCCGTGGCGCTGCTGCCGTGGCTCAAGTACCCGGCCAACCCGCCCGCCGTGGGCGACCCGGAGACGGTGAACTACCGGACCGCGCTCTACCTCGGTGTGGTGGTGGCCGGCCTGGTGATCGTGTGGGCCGCCAGCTGGCTCGCCGAGCAGCTGCGCGCCCAGTCTCAGCCGGTGCGGACGACGGTCGTGCTCCTCGCGGTGGCCGCGGCCTCCGCGGTGGTGCTGCTGGCGTTCCCCGCGCCGCCGGACACGATCCCCGCGGACATGCCGGTGAACGTGCTGTGGCAGTTCCGCCTCAGCTCGCTCGCCCAGCTCGCCACGCTCTACGTCGGCCTCGGCGTGGTGTTCGGCCTGCTGGTCGACCCGGCCACGCGCAGGGTCAAGGCCTCCGAGAAGGCCGCAGTCGCGTGATGGTGCGGGGTGGCCGCGAGGCCACCCCGCACACCCAACCGCGGGAACGCATCCACAACGGGTTGCGCGTCAACGCATCCCGCACCTTCGACCAGATCACGGCCGCTCCCGGGGCAACTGGTCTCTGGCGTCCCGCCGGCGCCGAGAACCTGATCCCGGCGCGGTAAACCCCGTTGTCCCCGGAGGATTCCCAGCGGGAACGACGTCGGGAACATTCCTCGAGGAGTTCGTCCCGATTGCCGCGGCCGGCATGGGCGACTACCTGTTCATCGACGAACGTCCGGGTCCGGAGTCCGGGTGCGTCCGCGAGTGGGACGTGGACGAGGGCAGCCGGCTGCCCTCGCTCTGGCCGAGCCTGTTCGCGATGCTCACGGACATCGCGGACGACGCCAGGCTCCGCTGGCGGCGGGTGCGGCCCTAGAGCGCCTTCAGGACCTCGACGTCCACGCCGACGAGCGAGTCGCGGAACACCCGCCGCTCCCCCGCCTCGACCTCGACGTCGCACGGCACCACGAGCACGGTGCACCCGGCGGCCACCGCGGCGGCGACACCGGTCGGCGAGTCCTCGATCGCCACGCACCGGGCGGCGTCCACGCCCAGCAGCCGCGCCGCCTTCAGGTACGGCTCGGGCAGCGGCTTGTTCAGCCCGTCCACCTCGTCCCCGCACACGGTCACGTCGAACAGGTCCCGCCCGATCGTGTCCAGCGCCACCTCGGTCAGCGACCGCTCGGTCGACGTCACCAACGCCATCGGCACGCCCGAAGCACGCACGGCCTTCAGAGCCTCCTGCGCGCCCGGACGCCACGGCAGACCGGCGCGGAACACCTCCTCGGTGCGGCGCGAGATCCACGCGGCTCCGTCGGCCATGTCCGCCTCGGTGGGCTCGATGCCGACGTCGGCGAACAGCAGGCGCATCGTGGTGGGCACGTTGCTGCCGACCATGCGCTCACGGGTGTGGAGCGTCAGCACGCCGCCGAGCTTCTCCGCGTACTCGTAGAGCGGGATGTCCCACAGCTTCTCGGAGTCCAGCAGCGTCCCGTCCATGTCCCACAAAACCGCGTGCAGGTCAGACATTGAAGTACTTCGCCTCCGGGTGGTGCGCCACGAAGGCGTCGGTGGACTGTTCCGGGTGGAGCTGGAGTTCCTCGGACAGGGTGACCCCGATGCGCGACGGGTCGAGGAGCTCGACGACACGCCTGCGGTCTTCCATCTCGGGGCAGGCGCCGTAGCCGAACGAGTAACGGGCGCCGCGGTAGCCGAGCTTGAAGTACTCCTCGACGTCGGCGGGGTCCTCGGCGGCGACGGTGCCACCGGTGGGCCACACGAGCTCCTCGCGGACCCGCTTGTGCCAGTACTCGGCCAGCGCTTCGGTGAGCTGGACCCCCAGTCCGTGGACTTCCAGGTACTCACGATACGCGTTCTTGCCGAACAGCTCGTTCGCGTAGTCGGCGATCGGCTGGCCCATAGTCACCAGGTGGAACGCGATCACGTCGACCTCTCCGGCCTCCTTCGCGCGCCAGAAGTCGGCCAGGCACAGGCGCCGATCCCTTTTCTGGCGCGGAAAAGCGAACCGGAAGCGCTCGGCCGCGTCCACCGAGGGCTCTTCCAGAACGATCAGATCGTCGCCGTCGGAGACGCACGGGAAGTAGCCGTAGACGACGGCGGCGTGGGCAAGAACACCTTCCGTGGCAAGGCGATCCATCCAGTAGCGCAGCCGTGGCCTGCCCTCGGTCTCGACCAGTTCCTCGTAGGTCGGGCCGTCACCGCGCGTGCCCTTCAGGCCCCACTGGCCCATGAACGTCGCACGCTCGTCGAGCAACGCGCTGTAGTCCGCGACCGGGATGCCCTTCACCACCCGGCTGTCCCAGAACGGCGGCGCCGGGATCGGGTTGTCCGGCGCCACGTCGGAGCGGCCGGTCACGACTTCTTCTTCCCCCGCAACGGCTTTGCGTGCCGCCGCGATGCGCAGCGACCGTTCGCGACGGGCCTTGCGCTCCAGAACCTTCGCCTGGGCCTCGGAATCCACCAACGGGGTCTCCCCGCGCTTGGCGGCCATGATCGCGTCCATCAGACGCAGACCCTCGAACGCGTCACGCGCGTAGCGGACGTCGCCGAAGTACATCTCCGTCAGGTCGTTCTCGACGTACGCGCGCGTCAGTGCCGCACCGCCCAGCAACACCGGCCACCGCGCGGCGACACCCCGGGAGTTCATCTCCTCGAGGTTCTCCTTCATGATCACGGTCGACTTGACCAGCAGACCGGACATGCCGATCGCGTCCGCGCGGTGTTCCGCGGCGGCCTCCAGGATCGTGCTGATCGGCTGCTTGATGCCGATGTTGACGACCTCGTAGCCGTTGTTGGACAGGATGATGTCGACGAGGTTCTTGCCGATGTCGTGGACGTCGCCCTTCACCGTGGCGAGCACGATCCGGCCCTTGCCCCCGTCGTCGGACCGTTCCATGTGCGGTTCGAGGTGCGCGACGGCGGTCTTCATGACCTCGGCGGACTGCAGCACGAACGGCAGCTGCATCTGGCCGGAGCCGAAGAGCTCGCCGACGGTCTTCATGCCCGCCAGCAGGGTGTCGTTGATGATCTGCAACGCCGGGCGCTCGTCCAGGGCGGCGTCGAGGTCGGCCTCCAGGCCGTTGCGCTCGCCGTCGACGATGCGGCGCTGCAGGCGTTCGAACAACGGCAGCGCGGCCAGCTCCTCGGCGCGCGAGGCGGAGTTCGACTTCGTCGTGACGCCCTCGAACAGCTCCATCAGCTTCTGCAACGGGTCGTAGCCCTCGCGGCGGCGGTCGTACACGAGGTCCAGCGCCACCGCGCGCTGGTCGTCGGGGATCCGCGCCATCGGCACGATCTTGGACGCGTGCACGATCGCGGTGTCGAGGCCCGCCTGCACGCATTCGTGCAGGAACACGGAGTTCAGCACCTGACGCGCGGCCGGGTTGAGTCCGAAGGAGACGTTCGACAGGCCCAACGTCGTCTGCACGGCGGGAAAACGGCGCTTGAGCTCGCGGATCGCCTCGATCGTCTCGACGGCGTCGCGGCGCACCTCCTCCTGCCCGGTGGAGATCGGGAACGTCAGGCAGTCGACGATGATGTCGTTGACGCGCATGCCCCAGTTCGTCGTCAGGTCCTCGATCAGCCTGGTGGCGACGCGAACCTTCCACTCCGCGGTGCGGGCCTGGCCCTCCTCGTCGATGCACAGCGCCACCACGGCCGCACCGTGCTCGGAGGCGAGCCGCATGATCTTCTGGAACCGGGAGTCCGGGCCGTCGCCGTCCTCGTAGTTGACGGAGTTGACCGCGCACCGGCCGCCGAGGCACTCCAGACCGGCCTGCAGCACGCCCGGTTCGGTGGAGTCGAGCATGATCGGCAACGTCGACGCGGTGGCCAGCCGGGCCGCCAGGGCGCGCATGTCCGCCTCGCCGTCGCGGCCGACGTAGTCGATGCACAGGTCGATCAGGTGGGCGCCCTCGCGCGTCTGGTCGCGCGCGATCTCGATGCAGTCCTCCCACTTCTCCGCCAGCATCGCCTCGCGGAACGCCTTGGAGCCGTTGGCGTTCGTGCGCTCGCCGATCATGAGCACCGACGCGTCCTGCTTGAACGGGACGGCCTGGTACGAAGAGGACACTCCGGGTTCCGGCCGAGGCCGGCGTGACGACGGACCCAGGTCGCGCACCGCCTCGGCCACCTGGCGCAGGTGCTCGGACGTCGTGCCGCAGCAGCCGCCGACGAGCCGCGCGCCGAACTCGCGCACGAACCCGGCCAGGGCCTGGGCCAGCTCCTCCGGCGACAGCGGGTACACCGCGCCGTGCGGTCCCAGTTCGGGCAGGCCGGCGTTCGGCATCACCGACAACGGGATGCGCGCGTGCTTCGCGAGCGTCCGCAGGTGCTCGCTCATCTCGGCGGGGCCGGTGGCGCAGTTGAGACCGATCAGGTCGATGCCGAGCGGTTCCAGCGCGGTGAGCGCGGCGCCGATCTCCGAGCCCAGCAGCATCGTGCCGGTCGTCTCGACGGTCACCTGGGCGATGATCGGGACGAACCGGCCCTCCGCCGTCATCGCCCGCTTGGCGCCGATGACGGACGCCTTGGTCTGCAGCAGGTCCTGCGAGGTCTCGACGATGATCGCGTCCACGCCACCGACGAGCAGGCCCTTGCACTGCTCCTGATAGGCGTCGCGCAACGTCGCATAGGGAGCGTGGCCGAGCGTCGGCAGCTTGGTGCCGGGCCCGACGGAGCCGAGCACGAACCGGGGCTGTCCGGACGTGCTGAACTCGTCCGCGACCTCGCGCGCCAGGGCCGCGCCGCGTTCGGACAGGTGGAAGATCTGGTCCGGAATGTCGTACTCGGCCAGGTTCGCGAGGTTCGCCCCGAACGTGTTGGTCTCCACGGCGTCACAACCGACTTCGAGATAACCGCGGTGCACGGCCTTCACGACGTCCGGACGGGTGACGTTCAAGATCTCGTTGCAGCCCTCCAGACCGTTGAAGTCGTCAAGAGAGAGGTCTGCGGCCTGGAGCATGGTGCCCATGGCTCCGTCAGCGACGACGACCCGGTTCACCAGCGCTTCCAGCAACGGCGACGCTCCGCGATCACGCATGGGCCAAGCCTACGATGAGTTGACCGGCCGAACCCGTAGTCTGGCGCCGTGAACGATCCGTCCCAGGAATCCCCGACCCCCTCGAACCCGCGCATCCCGCTCACGGCTCCGATCATGGTCTGCGCGTTCGAAGGCTGGAACGACGCAGGCGACGCCGCCAGCACCGCGATCGAGCACCTCCAACTCACCTGGGACGCCACCCCGCTCGCCGAGATCGACCCGGACGACTACTACGACTTCCAGGTGACGCGCCCGAGCGTGCGCATGGTGGACGGCGTCACGCGCAGGGTCGACTGGCCGACGACGCGGCTGTCGGTGTGCCGCCCTCCCGGTTCCGACGTGGACGTGATCCTCGTGCACGGCATCGAGCCGAACATGCGGTGGCGCAAGTTCGCCGCCGAGCTGCTGGGCCACATCGACGCGCTCGGGGTGACGACGGTGGTGACGCTGGGCGCGTTGCTCATGGACACGCCCCACACGCGCCCGGTCCCGGTCACCGGCACGGCCTACGACGCGGACGCCGCCGAGAAGTTCGGCCTGGAGCACTCGAAGTACGAGGGCCCGACCGGCATCGTCGGCGTGTTCCAGGACGCGTGCGTGCAGGCGGGCATCCCGGCGATCTCCTTCTGGGCCGCCGTGCCGCACTACGTCTCTCAGCCGCCCTCCCCCAAGGCCACGCTGGCCCTGCTGCACCGGGTCGAGGAGGTCCTCGACATCGAGGTCCCGCTCGGCGCGCTGCCGGAGCAGGCCGAGGAGTGGGAGCGCACGGTCTCCGAGATGGCCGACGAGGACGAGGACGTGCGCAACTACGTGCGGGCCCTCGAAGAGCGCGGTGACGCGGAGCTGCAGATCACCGAGGCGTCGGGCGACGACATCGCCGCGGAGTTCGAGCGCTACCTGCGCCGCCGCGGCCGTGGTCCGGGCTGGCCGTCGACCGGTCCGCGCTGACTTGCCGAGAAGGCCCCCGCCGGGGGCCTTCTTCGTTTTCCGGGTGTGACAGCCACGGGCCTGCCGGACAGGTAGGAGGTGAAGGGTCACGACCGAGAGGACGACATGAGCGAATCTCCACCTGGCAGCAGGGAGGACCGGTTCCGGGACCTGCACCGCCGGACGTACCCGGACCTGGTGCGGTTCGTGGAACGGCGGGTGCCGCCCGCCGAGGCCGAGGACGTCGTCTCCACCGTCTACCTGACCGCGTGGCGGCGGCTCGGCGACGTGCCGCAGGACGCCCGGCCGTGGCTGTTCGCGGTGGCGCGCAGGACCATGGCGAACCAGACCCGCGGGCTGCGGCGCAGACGAGCGCTGGACGTGCGGGTGGCGTCGTCGTTCGACGAGCTGGTGCCGGACGGCTCGGCCGAGGTCGCGGCACGCCTCGACCTGGTCCGCGCCTGGCGGACGTTGAGCGCCACCGACCGCGAGGTGCTGGCGCTGGTGGCGTTCGACGGCCTCACCGCCGACCAGGCCGCCGTGGTGCTCCGGTGCCGTCGCACGACCTTCGCGATGCGGCTCACACGCGCCCGGCAGCGACTGGAACAGGCCCTGAACCCCATGCCCGAACGAGCAGGAGTGCGCGCGTGATGACCGAACTGAAGGACCTGGACCCCGCCCGCGACCGCGAGCCGAACCAGGTGGAGTGGATCCGGTCCACCGCCCACGTCGAGCGCGTCATCAGCGGCACGTACGACTCCGAGCGCTCGGCCTGGTCGCGCCGGACGGTCGTCGGACTGGCCGGAGCCGCGGTCGCCGCGGGTGTGCTGGCGGGGATCGCCCTCGTGCCCGGCGCCACGGACGAGGCGTTCGCGAAGTGGACCCCCACCCCTGGACAGCCCGGCTCCGACCTGGTGCTCCCCCAGGCTCGCGCGTGCGCCTCGGAGTGGGGTGCGAGCGCGCCGGCGGCGACGGACGTCGTGCTGGCCGAACAGCGCGGGATCGCGACGATCCTGATCCTGAAGAAGGACAACGGTCTCGCCGAGTGCATGGCGATCGGCGAGAAGGTCTTCAACTACCAGACGCTCACGAACGGACCGGTCACCCCTCTCAGCGGAGCCAGGGTGACGTACGAGACGTCGAGCTCGAGCGGTAGCGGGGACGACCAGTACTCGCGGGTCGTCGGCCGGATGGGGCCCGACGTCACCAAGGTCGAGATCACGCTGGCCGACGGTCAGGTGATCACGGCGGGAACCGGCGCCGGGTGGTGGACCGCGTGGTGGCCGGGGCCCGAGGGCGGCGAGGTCGGCACGTGGAAGGTCATGGTGCACACCTCGCGGGGCAGCAGCAGCCACGATCCGATCGATCTCACCCGCTGACGGTCTTTCACGCAGGTCAGGAGCCGTCCCGGTCATTTGGGCCGGGACGGCTTTTTCACGCTTCCGAGTGATCGAGCCGGGGTTTCCCGCTGCCGAGGAATGGGTACCAAGATCCACCTCCAGACAGGAACCACCGTGTCTCTCGTGCGCAAGATCGCTGTCGGTCTCGCTGCGGGTGGCGGCGTGCTGTTGGCCGTGTCTCCCGCCAGTGCAGCTCCCATCTCCTCCGTCGACTCCCTCGGGGAGAACGGCCCTCACACGGCCGTCAGCGACGTCAGGGAGTCGTTCCAGGGCAACCTCTCGGGGCTGCAGGACAGGACGCAGGGGTTCACCGCCGGGATCGGCGGATAGAAAGTTAGCGACAACAACCACTTTTCGGCGTTCTCCGCCGCTCGCCGCAATAGGGTGGGCGGCGGAGGTGCCCGTTGGGACGGTTGGCACGCGCCGGGTTGTACGCGGGCGCTTTGATCGGGCCGTTCGGCGGCGCCGTGACCACCTCGATCCTGCCCGAGATCGGCGACAGCTTCGGCCGCTCGGCGGGGTCCGCCGCCTCGACGCTGACGTACTACATGGTGCCGTTCGCCGTGCTGATGCTGGCTTCCGGCACGCTCGCGCAGCGCTGGGGTCCACAACGGACTGTCCGGATCGCGTACATCGCCTACGCCGCCGCGTCCGCGCTGGCCGCCACCTCCTGGACTTTCGAGGTGCTGCTGGCCTCCCGCGCGTTGCAGGGCGCGGCGAACTCGTTCACGACACCGGTGCTGCTGGCCGTGATCGCCGCGTCGACGCCGAAGGAGAAGCTCGGGCGGGCTCTGGGGTTGTTCGGGTCGATGCAGGCCGCCGGGCAGACGTCCGCGCCGCTCGTCGGAGGACTCACCGCCGAGATCGACTGGCGGTTCGCGTTCGTCGTGATCGCGGTGGTGGCCGTCGGGCTCGCGATCCTCGGGGTACCGCAGACGGACGGCGAACCGGAGCGCGACGCGAGCCTGCGCAGCGCGTTCGTGCCGAGCACGCTGCGGCCGGCCGTCATCGCGTTCGTCTGCTGGGGCTGTCTGGGCGGGCTGTCGTTCCTCGTGGCGTTCCGGCTGGACGACGTGTTCGGCCTCGGCGCCGGGGAACGCGGGCTGCTGCTCACCGGCTTCGGCGTCGTCGGGTTCCTGACGGCCCGGCAGATCGGCAAGGCCATCGACAGGTTCGGTGCCGCGACCACCGTCGTCGTCGGCGCCACGCTCGGCGCGGGACTCGTCGCGGCGGTGGGCACGACGCCGATCGCGGCGGTCGCGGTCATCGCGTGGGCGCTGACCGGAGCCGCCGCGCAGGGCGTGCTGGTGAGTCTCAACGCGCTGGTGCTGCAGGGCGGGGGCGCCAACAGGGGCGGCAGCGTCAGTGTCGTGCAGTCACTGCGCTTCATGGGCGCCGCCGCGGCCCCGCTGGCGTTCGTCCCGCTCTACCAGTCGCACCCGCTGCCGGCCTTCCTCGTCCCGGCGGCGTTGCTCGTCACCGTGCCCGCGATCGTCACGTGGACAGGTCGCGCCGGCGGAACCCGGCGAACCCCGCCACCAGGAGCACCACCGCGACCGCTGTGAGCCAGGCGAGCGGGCCGAACGTGATGTCCGGGTACTTCGGGACGTGCGTGAACGGCGAAACGTCGATCATCCACTGGTCGAGCTGCAGCGCCGGGCCGAGCAGCGTGAGCACCAGCGCCGCCGACACCACCGCCCAGCTGACGCCGGTGAGCTGCGGGAACAGTCCGAACAGGACCAGTGCCACGCCCGCGATCACCCACGCGGCGGGGAGCTGGACCAGCGCCGCGCCGAGCATCTTCGGCAGGACCGTGCCCACGTCGCCGGTCTGCAGGCCGTGGACCAGGCCCAGCCCGAGCCCGGACGCCGCCAGCACGACCGCGCCGCCGAGCAGGGCGAACACCGCGTGCGACGCGACCCAGCCCCAGCGCGATACCGGAGTGGCGAGGATCGGCTCCGCGCGGAACGAGGTCTCCTCCGACCGCAGCCGCAGGATCGCCTGCACGAGGTAGATCGACGTGATCAGGCCCAGCAGCTGGGTGACGGTCGCGAAGAACGCGTCGACCATCGCGTCGGCGCCGCCGATCTTGCTGACGATCTGCCCGAGCGTCGGGTTGTCCTGCACCATCTGCCCGACGGCCTGCGCGACGCTGCCGTAGATCACGCCCACCGCGAACAGCGCGACGGACCAGCCGATCAGCGAGCCCTTCTGCAGCCGCCACGCGAGCCCGAACGGGCTGCTGATCGTGCCCTGCGGCGGCCCGAGCCGTGCGGGGAGCAGGCCGAGGCCCACGTCGCGGCGGCTCACGATGGCGGACGAGGCACCCACCAGCAGGACGAACGCCGCGAGCGGGAGCAGCAGCACCCAGAACCTGTTGTCCGCGAACGACCGCACGTGCTCGGTCCAGCCGATCGGCGAGAGCCAGGTCAGCCACTGCGGCCCCGACTCCCCCGCCGCGTCGCCCGCCGCGCGCAGCAGGTAGGTGACACCGAGGAACCCGCCCGCGATCGCGTTGGACACGCGGGAGTTCTCCGAGAGCTGCGCGGTGAGCGCGCTGACGCCGGTGAACACGAGCCCGACCGACGCGGTGGACAGCCCGAACGCGACCGCGCCCGCGGAGTCGAGGTCCTTGCCGATCAGTGCCAGCGCCTGCAGGAGACCGATCAGCAGGCTCGTACCGCCCGCGACGATCACCGCGGCGGCGAGCGGCGCGTGCCGTCCGACGACCGTGGCGGCGATCAGCTCCGTGCGGCCCGCTTCTTCTTCTGCGCGCGTGTGCCGGGTGACGACCAGCATGGCCATGATCGCGATGAACAGGCCGGAGAAGACGCCCCAGCGCCACACGACCAGGCCGCCGAGCGACGACCAGTCGTGCAGCGGTCCGAGCATCGCGAGGAAGGCGGAGTTCGCGTTCGCGGTGACGCCGAGCAGAGCCCGCGACTCGGCGGTGCCGTACAGCTCCTCGAGCGCGGTCGTCGTCGAGTACGTGACGCCGACGAGGAACAGCACCCAGACGGGCAGCAGGATCCGGTCGCGGCGCAACGCCAGCCGCACGAGGTTCCCGGTGCCGATCATTTCGCGTCCTCGTAGTGGCGCAGGAACAGCTCCTCCAGCGTCGGCGGCTGCGAGGTCAGCGTGCGCACGCCCGTCGCCACGAGCTGCTTGAGGACCGGGTCGAGCTTGTCCGAGTCGACCTCGAACCTGACCCGGTTGCCCTCGGCGACGAGGTCGTGCACGCCGGCGAGGCTCGCGAGGCCGTTGGGCGGGCCGGCGAGCTCGGCGGAGATGGACGTGCGGGTGAGGTGCCGCAGGTCGGCGAGCGTGCCGGTCTCGACGATGTGGCCGCTCCGGATGATGCTCACCCGATCGCACAACGCCTCGACCTCGGCGAGGATGTGGCTGGAGAGCAGCACGGTGCGGCCGCGCTCGCGTTCGTCGTTGATGCAGTCCTGGAAGACGGCCTCCATCAACGGGTCGAGGCCCGAGGTCGGCTCGTCGAGGATCAGCAGCTCGACGTCGCTCGACAGGGCGGCGACCAGCGCGACCTTCTGCCGGTTGCCCTTGGAGTAGGTGCGGCCCTTCTTGCGCGGGTCCAGTTCGAAGCGCTCCAGGAGCTCCGCGCGGCGGGCCTTGTTCAGGCCGCCGCGGAGCCGTCCGAGCAGGTCGATGACCTCGCCACCGGTCAGGTTGGGCCAGAGGTTGACGTCGCCGGGGACGTAGGCGAGGCGGCGGTGGAGGGCCGCGGTGTCCTTCCACGGGTCGCCGCCGAGCAGCCGCGCGGTACCGGAGTCGGCACGCAGCAGGCCGAGCAGGATCCGGATCGTCGTCGACTTGCCGGAGCCGTTCGGGCCCAGGAAGCCGTGCACCTCACCGGTCTGGACGTCCAGGTGGAGATCGTCCAGTGCACGCGTCGGGCCGAAGATCTTCACCAGGCCCGACACGGATATCGCGGATGTCATGGCCGGTAAGCTACACTTCTTTCACAACTTCGTGAAGCATGTAAATTTTGCCCGATCGACTGACGAAAGGGATGATGCCGCCGTGACGAGTGCTACGGAGCGTGACACGCAGGCGGTGAGCCAGTTCGTCGAACGGTTCGGCGGGATTCTGGCGGACACCGGCGTACCGCGCATGCCGGCTCGCATCCTCGCGGCCCTGCTGACGACCGACTCCGGACGGCTCACCGCGGCCGAGATCGCCGACCTGCTGCAGATCTCCCCGGCGGCGGTGTCGGGGGCGGTGCGCTACCTGACCACCGTGCAGATCGTGAGCCGCGAGCGCGAGCCCGGATCACGCCGCGACGTCTACCGGATGCGCGACAACGTCTGGTACGAGGCGACGTTCCGCAAGGACCAGATGCTGGTGATGATCGACGAGGTGCTCGGCGAGGGCGTCCGGGCGCTCGGGCCCGGCTCCGAGGCCGGGTCGCGGCTGGACGAGACGCGCGAGTTCTTCCGGTTCGCGCACAGCGAGCTCGGCACGATGCTCGACCGCTGGCGCGTGCACCGCGAGAAGTGGCTGGAGGAGCGGTCTTCCTGACCTGGCCCCGAACGCGACGAGGGGGAGCTTCCGCTACTGGAAGCTCCCCCTCGTCGTTCGGCTACATCAGCCCGTGGTGAGAGTCAGGCCGTAGGCCTCGAGGATCTCGTTGACCGGCTGGTAGTAGGTCGTGCCGCCGCTGGTGCAGTCACCGGAGCCACCCGAGGTGACGCCCTGCGCCTGCGTGCCGCTGACCCACGAGCCACCCGAGTCACCGGGCTCCGCGCACACGTTCGTGCGCGTGAGGCCGCTGACGGAGCCCTCCTGGTAGTTCACGGTCTGGCTCTTCGCCTGGACCTCGCCGCAGTGCCAGCCCGTGGTCGAGCCGGAACGGCAGATCGAGGCGCCGACCGCGGACTCGGTGTGACCGGACACGACGACGTCGGCGCCGCCGTAGTGGTTCACCTTGGCCGTGGACGTCCACGACGAGTTGGTCTTGACGAACGAGTAGTCGTTGCCCGGGAAGGACGACTTCTCGAACTCGCCCATCGCCGTCTTGTCGACGCCGGTCACCGTGTCACCGGGCGAACCGCAGTGTCCCGCCGAGACGAAGCCGCCCTCGACCGAGAAGCCGACGGAGCACCGTCCGGCGTTGTTGATGTAGTAGGCGTCGCCACCGCGGGTGTCCTTGAACAGCCGCGGCGCCTCGTCGGTCTCGACGACCTTCGCGGCCGTGCCCGCCTTCTCCACCAACGGCTTCGCGGCGTCGGACTGCCCGCGCTTCACCGTGATGGTGACCGCGTTCGCCTTCGTGTCGACGTACCAGCCGGTGACCTCGGCCGGGGCCGGCGACGCGTCGAGCTTCGCCTTGGCCGCGTCGAGGTCACTCGCCTTGTGCGCGACCGTGCGGGGCTCCGCGCCGAGCTGGCGGAGCCGGTCTGTCTTGGCCGCGTCGGTCACACCCACGACGAGCCTGCCGGACGACGCGTCGAACCACGCGCCTCCGTAGCTCTCGCCGGCGTACCCCTCCACGACCCGCTGCAGGACCGCGGCCGCGCTCTCCTGGCGCAGCCTCTCCGCCGCCTGCTGGGCGTCGAGCCCCAGATCGCGCTGCATCGCGGCGAGCAGGTCGGCGGACGGTCCCTCTGCGGCGACGGCGACAGGGGAGACCGTCGTCGTGAGAGCACCCGCCAACACGGCCACAGCTGCGACAGCCATGCGCTTCATAGGCAATTCTCCTTGTTCCTTCGGTTTTGCAGGGCCGGTGTAACGCCGGACCGGGCAACCGCGATGAGGAGATCAGCTGTGCTGCAACACAGCGCGTACGACACCGGATGAATGGCGTCCCCAGGCGGCGAACTGCCCGATCAGTTCGTTCCTCCGTCTGGGCGACGCTACTTCGGCATGCCTACCGGACGGTAGGGTCGATCGAGGGGTGGACCTCGCGGCGTTCGGGTTGATATAGGGAAACCAAATGCGTTCTCTCGGTCTATTTCCGTGACACAGAGCGACCATTCGCCTTGACACGAAATGTCAAATCTGTCAACAGTTCGCACTCGACGGCGTATCCCTCTGACCTGCGGTTTAGGGCTAGCGTGCTGGACACCCTGTTCCCTGCACGAGGGAGAACCCTGCCATGCGAAGAGTCTTGAGTGCGGGACTCACAGCCGCTGCCGCCATGTGTCTGGCCGCCGCTGTGGTTCCGGCCGCATCAGCTCAAGAAAACGTGGGGACGATTCTCGGCGCCGACCGCGCCGACGTCGTGAAGGACAGCTACATCGTCTCGCTGAAGGCCGACACGGCGTCGAGGGCCGCCGCACCGGGCTTGGCGAGCAAGTACGGCGGCCAGGTCGGTCAGGTCTGGCAGCACGCGCTCAACGGCTTCTCGGTGAAGATGACGGCCAAGCAGGCCGCCAGGCTCGCCGCGGACCCGACGGTCGCGTACGTCCAGCAGGACGCCACGGTGCACGCGCTGGACGTTCAGCAGAACCCCCCGTCGTGGGGTCAGGACCGCGTGGACCAGCGCGACCTGCCGCTGAGCAACAGCTACCAGTACGACACCACGGCGTCGAACGTGACGGCGTACGTCATCGACACCGGTGTGCGCACCACGCACTCCACGTTCGGTGGCCGTGCGACGTGGGGCACCAACACCTCCGGTGACGGCAACAACAGCGACTGCAACGGTCACGGCACGCACGTCGCCGGCACCATCGCGGGCTCGCAGTACGGCCTCGCGAAGGCCGCCAAGATCGTCGCCGTCAAGGTGCTGACCTGCGGCGGCTCCGGCACGACCGCCGGCGTCGTCGGCGGCATCGACTGGGTGACGGCGAACGCGGTCAAGCCCGCGGTCGCCAACATGTCGCTCGGCGGCGGCGCGGACGCCACCCTGGACGCGGCCGTGCGCCGTTCCATCGCGTCCGGCGTGACCTACGCGATCGCGTCCGGCAACTCGAACACCGACGCCTGCAGCACCTCGCCCGCACGCGTCACCGAGGCCATCACGGTCAACTCCTCGACGAACACCGACGCGCGTTCGTCGTTCTCGAACTACGGCTCCTGCACGGACATCTACGCTCCGGGCTCGAACATCGTGTCGGCGTGGAACACCAACGACACCGCCACGAACAACATCTCCGGCACGTCGATGGCCACCCCGCACGTCGCGGGCGCGGCAGCCCTGTGGCTCGCCACGCACCCCACCGACTCCCCCGCCGCCGTGTGGAACGGCATCAACGCCGCCTCCACGCCCAACAAGATCACCAACGTCGGTGCCAACACGCCGAACAAGCTGCTGTACACGCTCTTCGGTGGCGGCCAGCCGAGCGACCCGTCCGTGACGAACCCCGGCACGCAGAACTCCACCGTCGGCACGGCGGCCTCGCTGCAGCTGTCGGCCTCGGGCGGCACCGCGCCGTACTCGTGGTCCGTCTCCGGTCTCCCGGCCGGTCTGTCGGCGAACGCCTCCGGCGCCATCTCCGGCACCCCGACCACGGCGGGCACCTCCACGGTGACCGCGACGGTCACCGACTCGGCCGGCAAGACCGGCTCGGCGACGTTCTCCTGGGTGGTCAGCGCGGTCGGCGGCAGCTGTGACGCCCGCACCAACTCCACCCCGGTCAGCATCCCCGACAACACGACCGTGACCAGCACGATCGTCGTCTCCGGCTGCGCGGGCAACGCGTCGGCCACGGCGTCGATCAAGGTCGCGATCACGCACACCTACAAGGGCGACCTCGTGGTCGACCTCGTCGCGCCCGACGGCTCGGTCTACAACCTGCACAACCGGTCCGGCGGCTCGGCCGACAACATCAACGAGACCTTCACCCGCAACCTCTCCTCCGAGGCTGCGAACGGCACGTGGACGCTGCGGGTGCGTGACGCCGCGTTCCTCGACACCGGCACGCTGAACAACTGGACGCTCGACGTCTGAGCTTCTCTCCGCTGAACGAACCGCCCCCGGTGCTTCCGCCTCGGGGGCGGTTCCACGTTCAGGCCTGCTCGAACTACGAGTAACGAGTGCTGACCACCACCCGACAAGCACGCTGCGCACCGAGACGACGGCAGCAACGGGGAGAGTCGCGTGGGGTTCTTCAGCAAGACACCGGAGGAGATCGCAGCCAAGAAGGCCGCCGATGAGAAGCTCGCGACGGAGAAAGCGGCCGCGCGCTTCGCCGAGTCCCCTGCCGGGAAAGCTCGTGTGGCGAAGGCTGAAGGCGCGAGGATCTTCCAGATTTCGATCGAGCTCCTGGACACGTCCGCGGTCAGCACGATCCTGTCGGCGTGGAAGGGCAACAACCACACCCAGACGCTGAATGAGATCGAAGCTGAGGGGTGGAAGTTCGAGGCCGTCTCGACGACCTTCATCCCGCAGACCACCACGATCACCGAAAGCTCGTTCACGAACGGCTCGAGCGGGGACACTTCCGGCGTTGTGCTGGCCACGTACGTGTTCCGAATCGCCTGACCCGGCCGTTCAGGCCTCGTCGAACCACGCGCGCCGGTGCTCGAACCACTCCGCCAGGTCGTCCTTGTCGAGGTCCTGGTCCAGCAGCTCCAGCACCGCGTCGCGGTCCGGGTGATCACTCGCGCGCACGTGCTCGACAGTGGCTCGGACGCCTGCGGCGCAGAGGTGCTCGACGTCGTACACGCACCCGGCGTCGAAGTTGGCACGTTTGATCGCGAAGTGCAGCCAGACGTCCTCGGGACGCCGGTGCAGGGCCAGCAGGAACCCGGCCAGCGCGGCCTGCTCCCCCAGTCCCTGGGAGTGGCTGCGGTACAACGCTTCCTGCTCGGCCAGGAACCGCAGCAGCGGCAGGTCTTCGGGTGTGTGGGCGTCGTGCAACGCCCACAGCACCTCACCGCGCGCCGCCTCGTTCACGTCGCCACCGGCGCCGTCACTCAGGTAGCGCAGTGCCTGCCAAGCCTCTGTCACCGGCTGATTGTGACTGTTAGAGGTCCACGCCCAGAAGAGCGTCCACCGCCGTACGGATCTGCGACGGCCCGTGCCTATCCGACCCACCGTGCGCCAGCGCCTCATCGGCCCACGCGTCGATGGCCGCCAACGCCTTCGGCGTGTCGAGGTCGTTGCCCAGGTGGTCGCGCAGCCGCGTCACGGTGTCCACAGCGGACGGTCCCGTGTCGAGGTCCGCGGCCCGGCGCCACTTGTCCACGCGGGCCAGCGCCTCGTCGAGCAGCGCCTGCGTCCACGGCCGGTCGGCGCGGTAGTGGCCCGCGAGCAACGCCAGGCGGACGGCGTTCGGGTCGATCTTCTCGGCGCGCAGCTTCGAGACGAAGACCAGGTTGCCGCGCGACTTCGACATCTTCTCGCCGTCGAGGCCGATCATGCCCGCGTGCACGTAGTGGCGTGCGAACGGGTGCTGGCCGGTCTGGGCCTCGGCGTGCGCCGCGGAGTACTCGTGGTGCGGGAAGATCAGGTCGGAGCCGCCGCCCTGCACGTCGAAGCCCATGCCGAGGCGGTTGTGGGCGATGGCGCTGCACTCGATGTGCCAGCCGGGGCGGCCGTCACCCAGTTCGGACGGCCACGACGGCTCGCCGGGGCGCTTCATGCGCCACAGCAGCGCGTCCAACGGGTGGCGCTTGCCCGCTCGGTCCGGGTCGCCACCGCGTTCGGCGAACAGCCGGAGCATCTCCTCGGAGGAGTAGTTCGACTCGTAGCCGAAACGGCCCGTGGCGTCGTGCGAGTAGTAGATGTCCGGGTACTCGGAGTCGTCCGCACGGTAGGCATGGCCGTCGGCGACGAGCTTCGCGACGACCTCGACGATCTCCGGGATCGCCTCCACGATGCCGACGTAGTCCTGCGGCGGCAGGACGCGCAGGGCCTCCATGTCCTCGCGGAACAGGGCCGTCTCGCGCATGGCGAGCACCACCCAGTCGTCCTTGTCCCGCTCGGCCCGCTCCAGCAGCGGGTCGTCGACGTCGGTGACGTTCTGGACGTAGTGCACGTTGTGGCCGTTGTCGAGCCATACGCGGTGCACGAGGTCGAACGCGAGGTAGGTGGCGGCGTGGCCGAGGTGAGTCGCGTCGTACGGCGTGATCCCGCAGACGTACAACCTGGCGGTGTCTCCTGGAGCCGTCGGACGCACTTCGCCCGTAGCCGTGTCGAACAGCCGCAGCGGGCGGGGGTCCCCCGGAACCCGTGGCACAGGAATCGATGACCAGGTCTGCATGTATCCGACACTAACGCGTGCCGACAGGTGGAGCGTGATTTCCGGCTGTTGGGACGGCCACGCCCGCATTCGTTCGGACAGAAAAGCAAGACATTCGTTGACGGCGTCGCGGCGGCGCCCCTAGCTTCCGAAGGCATGCTTCGTGTCGTCGTAGCCACGGTGGTAGCGCTCTCACTCTCCCCGGCAACCGCACACGCCGAACCCCTGGACGCCTTGGCGTATCTGGAGAATCCCAGAATGACCGGCGAGCACCAGGAACCTCCGCACCCGGACTTGGAGCCCGAGCGCAGGCTGAGCCTGAACGGCGAGTGGCGCCTGCGGATGTTCGACAGGCCGCAGGACGTCAGGGACACCCCGGACGGGTGGCGCACGGTCAAGGTCCCCCACACGTGGCAGACCGACTTCCTCGACCACCCGATGTTCCGCAACATCCCCACCGAGATGTACCCGGACGACCCGCCCGGGGTCCCGCACGACGTCAACCCCACCGGCGTCTACGAGAAGACGTTCGACCTGCCGTCGGACTGGGACCGCACGCTCGTCCGCTTCGAGGGCGTGACCAGCGGATACTTCGTCTGGGTCAACGGCACGTACGCAGGCTACGACCAGGGCGGCTACACGCCCGCCGAGTTCGACATCACCTCCAAGCTCCGCCCCGGCCACAACACGCTGAAGGTCCAGGTCCACCGCTGGGGCTCCGGCTCGCACCTGGAGGACTACGACCAGTGGCGGTTCTCCGGCATCTTCCGCGAGGTCTGGCTCTACTCGACGCCGAAGACCTACCTCGCGGACGTGACGATCAGGACCGACCTGGACGCCCAGTACCGCGACGCCACGCTCACCGCCGACGTGAAGATCGGCGGCCCTGCCGAGGGACACACCGTCCGGACCAGGCTCTTCGACCCGCACGGCCGTGAGGTCGCCGTCCAGGACGGCAGGGTCGCGAACCCGCTCAAGTGGACCGACGAGACCCCGAACGTCTACGAGCTCCAGATCGAGCTGGTCGAGAACGGCCGCGTCGTCCAGACCGGCAGGCAGCCCGTCGGGTTCCGCGAGATCGAGATCGCCGACCGGCAGCTGAAGATCAACGGCAAGCGCGTCCTGTTCCGCGGCACGAACCGAGCCGAGACGTCCGTCCGCGGGAGCCGCTACGTCACCCGTGCCGACCAGGAAAAAGACGTCCAGCTGATGAAGCGGTTCAACATCAACGCCGTGCGCACCTCGCACTACCCGAGCGACCCGTACTTCTACGAGCTCGCGGACCGCAACGGCCTGATGATCGCCGACGAGGTGGACATCGAGACCCACCACCACGACGGCTGCCCGAACAACTGCCTCGCCGAACGCCCTGAGTGGCAGGACGCGTTCCAGGACAGGTTCGTCGCGATGATGCAACGGGACAAGAACCACCCGAGCGTCGTCATGTGGGACACGGGCAACGAGGCAGGCCTCGGCAAGGCGCACTACACGATGGCCGAGTACGCACGGAAGAACGACACCCGCCCGCTCTACCACCAGCCGAACGTGCCGGACGGCGACGCGCCGTTCGCGGACGTGGCCGGCCCGCGCTACCCGTCACCCGCGAGCCTCGAAGCCAAGGCGAAGACCACGACCAAGCCGATCATCATGGGCGAGTACGCGCACGCCATGGGCAACAGCCTCGGCAACTTCAAGGAGTTCTGGGACGTCGTGCGCGCCTATCCGCAGGTGCAGGGCGGTTTCATCTGGGACTGGGCCGAGCAGAACATCGCGTTACCGCTCTACACCACACCCGACGACGCGAACGGCATTCTCGCGCACCTGTCCGGCAAACCGTCCCAGGTGGACGGAAAGCACGGCAAGGCGTTGCAGCTCAGCGGACTCGACGACTTCGTCGAGGTCTACCGGGACCGCAAGCTCGACGAGGTGACCAACGGTCTCACCCTGGACGCCTGGGTCAAGCCCGACACGTGGACCGGCGACTTCACCGTCATCTCCAAGGGCGACCACCAGTACGCGCTGAAGATGTCCAACGCGACGACGCTGGAGTTCTTCGTCCACAGCGGTACGTGGCGCACGGTCCGTGCGACGGTTCCGGCAGATTTCCAGGGCAACTGGCACCGCGTCACCGGCACGTTCGACGGCACGAAGCTGCGGTTGCTGATCGACGGCCGTGAGGTCGCCACGACGGACTACAGCGGCACGATCGACTGGTCGCACTGGCCCGTCAACATCGGCCGCAACGCCGAGACCATGCAGGAGAACGTCGGCACGCGCATGGCCCACGGCGCGGTCGACCAGGTCCGGATCTACCACCGCGCGCTGACCGAGTCCGAGCTCGCGTCGGACCCGAAGCAGACCGCGGTGCTGGCGCTCGACTTCGAGAAGCTGGAGGACAAGGGGCGTCAGCAGTCCTACGGTGCCGGCACCGGTGGCGTCGACGGCGTGGTGTGGGCGGACCGCAGGCCGCAACCGGAGACCACCGAGCTGATGGCCGTCCACTCCCCCATCCGGTTCTCGCTGGCGGGCAGCGAGCTCACGATCGTCAGCGAACGCCGGTTCACCGGCACCGACGACCTCGAGCTGCGCTGGCAGGTGCAGGACAACGGCCGCACGATCGCCCAGCACCGGGGCAGGCTCCAGCCGGGCACCATCGCGTTGCCGGACTTCGAGGCCGAGACCGACCGCCGGCTGACCGTCCGCGCGGTCGACCGGCAGGGCAACGACGTCGGCGTCGCCCAGTTCCCGCTGGGCGGCACGCAGATCGCCGGCCTGCACACACCGGGCACCCCGGGCAGGCTCACGACCACCGAGACCGGCGACGAGGTCGTGTTGTCCGGCAAGGACTTCCGGTACGTCGTCAGCAAGACGACCGGCACGCTCACCTCGATGCGCGTGCGGGGCACCGAACTGCTCAGGACCGGCCCGGAGCTCGACGCGTGGCGTGCTCCGCTGTCCAACGAGTTCATGAGCGAGGACGGCTCCTGGTACCGCAACGGCCTCGACCGCCTCAAGACCACGCCGTCGAGCGTCACGGTCACCCGCAACGCCGCCGACACGGTCATCACCGCGAAGTCCACGGCCCAGGCGGTGCAGAACGCGTCGTTCGGCCAGACCTTCACCTACCGCGTCACAGGTGACGGCGAGATCACCGTCGGCCACCGGGTCGCCGCGCAGGACCGCATGCGCGACCTCAGTTACCTGCCGGGCATCGGCTTCACCCTCGAGGTGCCGCAGGACTTCCGGAAGTTCACGTGGTACGGGCGCGGTCCGGGCGAGAACTACGACGACCGCAAGTCCGGCAACCCGGTCGGCATCTACGAGTCCACTGTGGACCGGGAGTTCAACGACTACTACAAGCCGCAGGACTACGGCAACCACGCGGACACGCGCTGGGCGACGCTGTCCAACGGCCGCGCGGGCCTGCTCGTGGCGGGTGACCTCGACGTCCGGGTCTCGCAGTACGACGACCTCGACCGCGCCGCGTACCCGTTCGCACTCAAGAAGAACGACGGCTGGACGACCCTGCACGCGGCGCACCGCGTGACAGGTGTCAGCGAGACGTTCCACGAGCCGTTGCCGCAGTACCAGGTGGAGGCGGGCAACGAGTACGCGTACTCCGTGCTGCTGCGTCCGCTCACGCCCGTGGAGGCCGCGACGGGCAAGCTCGGCAACCGGGTGGACTGCGCGCCCACCGCGGAACTCCGCGCCACCGACACCGTCCTCGAACCGGGCGAGCAGGTCGAGGCCGAACTGGTGGTGACGAAGCCCTGCCCCGGTACCACCACGGCGAGGCTGACCGCGCCGGACCACTGGTCCGTCACGCCCGCCACGGCCGATCTCTCCCGCGGCAGCGCGAAGGTGACGATCAGGCGCGACGGCGGCGCCACCGGCACCCGCCCGGTCTTCGCGGAGATCAGCACGGGCAAGGCGGCCTCCACCCTGACGAAGGACTTCACCGCCACTCCCCGCCCGCCGCAGGGCGAAGCGCAGGTGTCCGCGCTGGAGTTCCTCGACGAGCGCAACGGCTGGGGTCCGGTCGAACGCGACCGCAGCAACGGTGAGGAGCAGGCCGGCGACGGCAACCCGATGAGCATCCGAGGCGCTGGGTTCGCCCACGGCGTCGGTGTGCACGCCGACTCGGAGTTCCAGGTCTACACCGGCGGCCGGTGCGGCACGCTCACCGCGACCCTCGGCGTCGACGACGAGACGAACGGCGGCGGCACAGTCCGGTTCGAGATCCTGAAGGATGGCCGATCGGTCTACCAAAGCCCTGTGCTGACAGGGCAGAGCGCGGCCGTCCCGATCACCGTGGACACGAGTGGAGCAACGGTGCTGACGTTCCGGGTGACGGACGGAGGTGACGGCAACCCGCACGACCACGCCGACTGGGCGTCCCCGGTCCTGCACTGCTGAAAATCGTCAGACCCCGGGCGTACCGTGGGAGATCAGGGCATTCGCCGCTGAAAGGCGGGGTCTCATGATCATCTTCGAAATCCTCGGCGGACTGGTCGCGCTCGGAGGCCTCGGCCTCGCGATGAGCGCCAGAGTGATCAAGCAGTACGAGCAGGGCCTGGTGTTCCGGTTCGGCAAGCTGCAGCAGGGCGTGCGCGGGCCAGGGCTGACGATGCTCCTTCCCGGGGTCGACCAACTCCGGAAGGTGAATCTGCAGATCGTCACCCTGCCCGTGCCGGCGCAGGACGGCATCACGCGCGACAACGTCACCGTGCGTGTGGACGCCGTCGTGTACTTCAAGGTGCAGGACCCGGCGAAGGCCGTCATCAACGTCGAGGACTACCGGTTCGCGATGTTGCAGGTGGCGCAGACGTCGCTGCGCTCGATCATCGGCAAGAGCGAGCTCGACGACCTCCTGTCCAACCGCGAACGGCTCAACCAGGGCCTGGAGCTGATGATCGACACCCCGGCGCTGGCATGGGGCATCGACATAGACCGCGTCGAGATCAAGGACGTGGCGTTGCCCGAGAGCATGAAGCGCTCGATGTCGCGCCAGGCCGAGGCCGAACGGGAGCGGCGCGCCCGCATCATCACCGCCGACGGTGAGCTGCAGGCGTCCAAGAAGCTCTCCGAAGCCGCCGGGACCATGGAGTCCACACCCGGCGCGCTCCAGCTGCGGCTGCTGCAGACCATCGTGGAGGTGGCGGCGGAGAAGAACTCGACGCTGGTGCTGCCGTTCCCGGTGGAGCTGCTGAGGTTCCTGGAGAAGAACACGAACCTGGAGCTGCCGAAGGAGTCGACCGAGTCGCCGAAGGAGCCGAAGGACCAGACGTGAGCCCTGAGGCGCCACACGTCGTGCGACTACGCCATGTGAGTTACCCGCCGTAACACCCCTTGCCCGCGGGCGACGTGTGAACAGGGGGTAGTGACGCATGCAGGAGAGGGTCAGAGGCAGGTTCGTCGGCATCGGCGTCGGCTCCTACGAGCTGGTGCAGCCGCTGCAGCACGCCGTGAGCGACGTGCGGGAGCTGCGTGCCCTGCTCAAGGGCTACGACGGCGACCCCCTCGCCGACCCGACCGAGGCCGACGTCCGCGCGCACATGAAGGAGCTCCGCCGCCGTCCGCAGGACGGCGGGGCGCTGGTCGCGTTGTGGAGCGGGCACGCGATCCCCGTCGCCGGCAACCTCAGGCTCCTGGCCAGGGACAACGACGGCGCGATCGACGGCATCATGCTGCACGAGTTCGCGCTGTGGTGTGCGGCCTCGGGCGCGCACCAGGTGCTCATCATCATCGACGCCTGCTACTCCGGCGCCCAGCTCGACGAGGCCGTCCGCACGGTCGCGGCCCTCCAGGAGGAGTTGCTCGCGGGCCAGGTGCACTGGGCGGGTGTGCTGGTGTCGTGCTCCAGCGTCGAAACGGCCCGTGACGGTCTTTTCGGCGGGAAGCTCCGCAAGCTGCTGCGTGCTGGTCCCACGGCTGATGAGGACGCACGGCGGTGGAGCGACCGCATCGCGTTGGTCGACGGTGGTGCGGTCGGCACGGCGTTGCTGAACGCGTGGGACAGCGACGTCCAGCGGCCGCGCTTCATGCAGTACGGGTCCGCGCAACCGATGCTGCCGAACCCTCTCTACGCCGCGAACACGGTCGTGAAGCACCTTCTGCTCGCGGCCCGCGGTGGTGACTCCCCGGACAACAGGTCGTGGTTCACCGGCCGCACCGCCCAGGTCGACAAGGTCGTGAGCTGGGTGCGGTCCGGGGCCGCCGGCCTGCGGGTGGTCACCGGGTCGCCGGGCACCGGCAAGTCTGCGGTCGTCGGCCGAGTCGTCAGCCTGTCCAACTCGGCCGAGCGCGACCTGCTGCTGACCGCCGGGCCGTCGTTCCGCCACGCCGACCCCGGTCCCGGTTCGGTCGACGCCGCCGTGCACGCCCGTGCGATGGACGCGGACCGCGTGGCCGACCTGCTGAGCCGCCAGCTCGTCGCCGCCGGGCTCGTCCCCGGACCCGACGGCCCGCGGCGGGGCGCGGCCGAACTGGTGGGTGTGGTCAGCGCGCTGGCGGAGCCTCCGGTGCTGGTCGTCGACGGACTGGACGAGGCGCGCGGCGAGTCGTTCTCGATCGCCACCTCGCTGCTCACCAAGCTCGCGGCCCACGCGGTCGTGATCGTCTCGACCCGCCAGGCGCACCGGGTCGCGGGTGGTGCTCCCCTGCTGACCGAGCTGTCGCCGGTCGAGGTGCTGGACCTCGACGACGCCGACAGCGAGTCCGACGTCCGCGAGTACGTGATGGCACGCCTGGGGCCCGCGGCGAAGCAGTCCACCGTGGACGAGCTGGCGAAGCTGCCGTTCCTGACCGCGTGGATGATCACCGACCAGGTGCTCGCCGACGGCGGCGCGGACCTCAAGCTGTCGCTGGACGCCGCGTTCGACCGTGAGCTTGCGAAGGTGCCTTCTGCCCGTGCGTTGCTGACGGCGCTGACGTGGAGCTACGGCGCGGGATTCCCCGAGGCCGAGTGGAGGGCCGTCGCGCACGCGTTGTCGGGCGAGGAGTTCACGCGTGACGACATCACCGCCGTGCTCACCGAACTGGGCCGTCACGTCGTGCAGGACGGTGAGGAGGGCACGGCGGTCTTCAAGCTGACGCACCAGACGTTCGCGGACCACCTGCGGCAGCCGTTCGCACCGAGCCGGGACGAGGTGTTCGCGCCGGACGCCGAGAAGGTGGCGTGCGCGCTGATCGGGCTGTACCGGCAGCGCATGGAGGCCGGCGTGCCGCCGAACGTGCCGGGCTACCTGTGGAAGTACGCGTGGCGGCACTGCGGGCACGCGGGGACGCGGGCGCTGGACGGGCTGCGAGCGCTCGCCGTGATGAACCGGATGTTGTTGCCCGACATCGCACTCGCGGCCACGACGGCCGCCAACGAACTGATGCACTGGGGCCGCGGTGACGAGGCCGTCGCGCCGCTCGAAGAGGCCGCCGAGCACTTCCGCGCTCTCGTACCGACGCTGCGGATGTACCTGGCGGACCTGGCTTTCGTGCTGAACAAGCTCGGGCGGCGGTTCCGCGACGCCGGACGCCTCCAGCAGGCCGTCGCACCCGCCGAGGAAGCCGCCGTGCGGTATCGCGAGCTCGTGGCGTCGACCCCGACGTCGGCGGAAAGCCTTACGCACAAACGGCTTGCGCAGCGCATCGCGAAGACGATGACGCACGGCGGTGACAACCCGACGTACGCGGCGCACCTCAGCGGCGCGTTGGTGGACCTGAGCGAGGTCTACGCGATGTTGGGGCGCAGGCAGGACGCACTGTCCACGGCTCGTGACGCCGTTGCGGCCGTGGACACAGACGCACCGCTCGCGCGCGCGATCACCTGTCTCGCCGCACGGTGCAGCGACTCGGGTCTGCGTTACGAGGCCATGCAACGGTCGAAGCTGGCCGTCGAGCTGTACTACTCACTCGCGCAGACGAACCCTGTATTCCTCGCGGACCTGGTGAGCGCACTGGTGGAGCTGAGCCGCGACTACCTGGCACTGGGCCGGCTGGCCGACGCCGACAGCATGACCCGGCAGGCCGCGGACATCAGCGGCACGCTCGGCCGGCACGCCGCGTTCCGGCCCCAGCTCGCCGACGCGGCGCTGAGCCTGAGCGTCGCGTACAGCATGGGCACCCGCACGGACGCGGCCCTGAACACCGCCCGGCAGGCCGCCGACCTCGCCGACGGGCTGCCCGTGCACGGTCAGGCGCTGCACAACCTGATGCGCCGCCAGCGCGACGCGGACAAGCCCCGCGAGGCGCTCGCCACCGGCCTGCGGACCGTCGAGGTGTGCCTGCTGCCGGAGAACACGGACCGCCTGTCGACACTGGCGGCGGCGTTGTTCACGCTCGACACGATCTGCGCGGGCCTGAAGCAGCCCGAGATCGTCGACGAGACCTGGGAACGCGTCATCGCGCGGTTCACCGGCCCGCACCTCGCCACGCTGCTGATGCTGCGGGCCGCGGCCACGAGGGCCGGTGATCCTGCGGCGGCGAAGTGGCTGTGCCAGGCGCTCACGCACGTCGGCCAGTCGCGGCAGGCGATCCACGACGTGCACGACATCGCGCGCCGTCACTACGACTCAGGCCCATGGCCGTGGGACACCGTTCCTGACTGGCTGTCGGTCGACCGTGCGTTGCTGCGGACCGCACGCTCGTGGGTGTTCGCACGCTCCTATGCCGAGGAACGGACGATCCTGCTCGCACACCCCGAGTTGTTGTCCACTGACGCTGACGTCGCTGTCACGGAAGCGTTGTACGGCACGAGCCTGATCGAGGCCCAGGTGATCCAGGCACGCCGGGCGACCGCGCGGCAGCAGGGTGTCGTGCTCGCCTATCGGCCGTGGCTGCTCGCGAGTCTCGCGGACGAGTTCGTGGACGCGACGCCCGCACGCCGACGCGAACTGCTCACCACGCGCCGGGAGGAGTTGCTGGACAAGGAAGTGCTGAAGAACGTCCGCGACAACCGGCCCGTCCACGCGCTGCTGTTGCTGGCCGACGAGGACACCGACGTGCTCGACCTCGTGCTGGACGCCGTCGAGGACCCCGCACGCGTGACCGAGATCCTGCGCGGGCTCGCCGCCGGTGCGTCGCCTCAGGCGTTGACGCAGGCCGTGACGGCGTTGGAGCCGCACGCGTTGGCGGCGCTGTACAAGGTGGTCGCGCGTGCTCGGGCAGGAGACCAGCGTCTGGCGTTGCCCGCGGCTGATCAACGAATGGCGTGGATCCACGAGCTCACCTACCTGGTGCCCGCGAACTTCGCGTTGCTGTCCCTCATCCGCAAGCTGGCCGAGGAGTCCTAGATGAGCGATCTGGTCGTCGTCCTGCCCGGCATTCTCGGCAGCACGCTGCGCAACTCGGACGGCATGGTCTGGGAGGTCTCCGGCAGGGCCGCGTTGCGCGCGGTGCTGACGCTGGGCCGCAGCCTGCGGCAGCTGAAGCTCCCGGCCGGCATCGGCGACGAGCACCCCGGCGACGGCGTCGAGCCCGTCGGGCTGATGGCGGACCTGCACGTCGTCCCGGGCATCTGGACGCCGTTGAAGGGCTACGACCGGGTGACACGCCGGATGAACTCGCTCGGCTACACCGTCGAGAAGGGCAACCTGATCCTCTTCGCCTACGACTGGCGGCTGTCGAACCGCTACAACGGCGCGCTGCTGGCACGGCGGGTGGACGAGGCGCTGGATCGCATCGGGCCGGACGCCAAGGTCAGCTTCGTGTGCCACTCGATGGGCGGGCTGGTCGCGCGGTGGTGCATCGAGCAGTGCGGGATGGCCGAGCGGACCGCGAAGCTGATCACGATGGGCACGCCGTACCGCGGCGCCGCCACCGCACTGGACCAGCTGGTCAACGGCGTGCGCAAGGGGCTCGGCCCGCTGGCGGTCGACCTGACGGAGTTCGCGCGGTCGATGCCGTCGCTGCACCAGCTGCTGCCCGAGTACGCGTGCATCGAGTCTCCCGGCGGGCTGCTCAAGACGACCGAGGTGTCGCTGCCCGAGCTCGACACGAAGATGGTGTCGGACGCGATGGCGTTCCACGGCGCGTTCACCGACTCGTTCGCGGACAAGACGTACGCGATCCTCGGCGGTAAGCAGCCCACGGCCACCACGGCTCGTATCGCCGACGGCAAAGTCACCTGTTATCGGACCTATGGCGGCGAAGACCTGTACGGCGATGCGACCGTGCCGATGCCCGGCGCCGCACGCCGTGGCCTCGCGTTGGACTCGAACACGCTGCACCGCGTGACGGAGCAGCACACGTCGTTGCAGGACAACGCCGCCGTGCTGGACGCCGTGGAGTCGTTCCTGACCGCGAAGCCCATCGTCCCGCGCAACGTGGTCACGACCGAGCCGCAGCTCAGCGTGCCGGACCTGGTGCTGACCGGGGAGACGATGGAGGTCACCGTCGAGCTGAAGGACACGCCGGCGCGGGCGCTGAAGGTGGCCCTGCTCGACGAGAACGGCAAACAGGTCGAATCGCGCAGTCCGGCGATCTCCGAGAAGATGGCGATCACATTCGATGAATTGACCCCCGGCGCCTACTACGTGCAGGTCAGCGGCATTTCCGTAGGCGCTCCGGTGGCCCCGGTGACCAGTGCGGTGCTCGTCGTGGATTGCCCCTCGGTCTGACCCGGAGGACGATTCAACTCTGGCACGGAGGAGGCGCGATGACCACGATCAAGCCCACGCCCGTAGTGCCCCATCCGGGGGCGGCGCGCGCACGGCCGAAGGGCTCGTACTTCCTCCAGCTGTTCAAGACGACGGATCCCAAGCAGATCGGGATCATGTACCTGACCACGTCGTTCGTGTTCTTCATGATCGGCGGCCTGATGGCGCTGCTGATGCGCGGCGAGCTGGCGCGGCCGGGCCTGCAGTTCCTGTCGAACGAGCAGTACAACCAGCTGTTCACCATGCACGGCACGATCATGCTGCTGCTCTACGCGACGCCGATCCTCTTCGGGTTCGCGAACTACATCCTGCCGTTGCAGATCGGCTCGCCGGACGTCGCGTTCCCGCGCCTGAACGCCTTCTCGTACTGGCTGTACCTGTTCGGCGGCATCATCGTGGTCGCCGGGTTCGTCACGCCCGGTGGCGCCGCCGACTTCGGCTGGTTCGCCTACACGCCGCTGTCGTCGGCCGTGCACTCGCCGGGTGTCGGCGCGGACCTGTGGATCATGGGCCTGGCGGTGTCCGGCCTCGGCACGATCCTCGGCGCGGTCAACATGACGACGACGGTCGTGTGCCTGCGCGCGCCCGGCATGACTATGTTCCGGATGCCGGTGTTCACCTGGAACATCCTGGTGACGTCCGTGCTGATCCTGCTGGCGTTCCCGATCCTGACCGCGGCACTGATGGGTCTCGCGGCGGACCGCCACCTCGGGGCGCACGTGTTCGACCCGGCCAACGGCGGCGTGATCCTATGGCAGCACCTGTTCTGGTTCTTCGGCCATCCCGAGGTGTACATCGTCGCGTTGCCGTTCTTCGGAATCGTGACCGAGATCTTCCCTGTGTTCAGCCGCAAACCGTTGTTCGGCTACAAGGGTCTGGTGTTCGCCACTCTCGCGATCGCCATGCTGTCCGTGGCCGTGTGGGCGCACCACATGTACGCCACGGGTGCGGTCTTGTTGCCGTTCTTCGCGCTGATGACGTTCCTCATCGCGGTGCCGACGGGCATCAAGTTCTTCAACTGGATCGGCACGATGTGGAAGGGGCAGCTGACGTTCGAGACGCCGATGCTGTTCTCGATCGGCTTCCTCGTGACGTTCCTCTTCGGTGGCCTCACGGGCATCCTGCTGGCCTCACCGGCCGTCGACTTCCACGTGTCCGACACGTACTTCGTGGTGGCGCACTTCCACTACGTGCTGTTCGGCACGATCGTGTTCGCCACCTACGCGGGCATCTACTTCTGGTTCCCGAAGATGACCGGGCGGATGCTCAACGAGCCGTTGGGCAAGCTGCACTTCTGGACGACGTTCTTCGGCTTCCACGGCACGTTCCTCGTGCAGCACTGGCTGGGCAACGAGGGCATGCCGCGCCGTTACGCCGACTACCTGCCCTCCGACGGCTTCACGTTCCTCAACACGTTGTCGACCATCGGCGCGTTCCTGCTCGGCGCGTCCGTGCTCCCGTTCGTGTGGAACGTCTTCCGCTCCTACCGCTACGGCGACCTGGCTCCGCAGGACGACCCGTGGGGCTACGGCAACTCGCTGGAGTGGGCGACGACCTCACCCCCGCCGAGGCACAACTTCAAGGAGCTGCCGAGGATCCGCTCCGAACGCCCGGCGTTCGAGCTGCACTACCCGCACATGGTGGAGCGGATGCGCGACGAGGCGCACTTCTCGCTGACCCATCCCGGCAAGCACCGGGCGGGCAAGGACGAGGTCACCGAGAAGGCGCTCGCGTCGACCGAACGGGACGGCGCGGACTAGGGTCCGGCCCGGCCGTCGCCCGCTCCTAGCGGCGGCCGGGGATCATCCCGGCCTCGACCACGGCCTTGCTCAACGGCGCGGCCAGTTCCACGAACCGCTGCTTCTCCTGGTCGGACAGCACGTCGTAGGCCGGCGCGGCCATGTGGTCCGTGTCGTCCTCGATGCCCTGCCGCAGCTCACGCCCCTTCTCCGTGAGCAACTGGTCCTCACCGACGAGCCCACGCCCCTGCAGGTCCTGGAGAGTCGCCGCCCACTGCTCCTCAGACCACGCACGCGTCTTGCGCAACACATCGGCCGGATAGTCACCCGTGGCGACGTGCAACACCAACGCCTCGATGCCCGTGACGTTGTGCCGCAGCAGCGCCGCAAGGTGTCCGTCACCCCGGAACTCACGCAACAACGTCTGCGCGTGGAACAGCTGCAACCGAGGCTCGTCCGGCCACGGCAGCGCGGCGTGCGCGGCGAACAACGGCCGCCCGTGCAGCATGTCCTTGGACCGCTCGGCCGCACGCCGGGCCAGCTCGTTGATCTCCTTGAGGTCGTCCGGCAGCACCTTGGCCAGCGCCTCGTCCGCCGCCTCCCACCGAAGCTCGAGCATGCGCTCCGGCGACACCTTCTCCCACGCCTGCGGGATGCGCGCACGCACGATCGCGGGGTTGAAGTTGTAGAACGTCGCGATCACGACCTCGGCCCCGACCGCACCGAGCGCCGCGGCACGGGACGCGAAGTAGCCGCCGGGCCGGTCCAGCCCGACACTCGCGTACCGCTGCTCCGCCTCAGGAGAGAAGTAGATCATTCCGTGCACGGCCTCGAGCGAGCGAAACAGAGTCCTGATCATGTCTACAACCTAGAACGTCCAGGCTCGTAAGTCAGCCGCCGGTGCCGCATCGGTGCGCGCAGCCTCCTCTCCGTCCGTCCGTCCGTCCGTCCGTCAAAAAATTGTCAGACCCCTCTGCCAAGCTTCGAGCTGTGGACCCGAACTCCTTCTGGAAGCTCATCTCCGACGCCCGGGCGAGCGTCCCCGACCCGGCCGACGGTCACGCCGTGGCGGCCGCCGCCACCACCCTGCTCGCCGAGCGCCCGCCCGCCGAGATCGTGGCGACCCAGCAGGTCCTGTGGGAGGTGCTGACGGCCTCGTACCAGAACCCGCTGTGGGCAGCGGCCTACCTCGTCAACGGCGGCTGCTCGGACGACGGCTTCGACTACTTCCGCGGCTGGCTCGTGACCCAGGGCGAGGAGACGTACACGGCCGTCCTGGCCGACCCCGACTCGCTGGCGGCCTTACCCGTGGTCGTGGCCGCCGCCGAGTCCGGTGACGAGTTCGAGTGCGAGGACGCGCTGTCGATCGCGTGGAACGCCCACATCAAGGCGACGGGCATGCAGTTGCCCCAGGACGCCTTCCGGATCAGCTACCCCGCGCTCGACCCGGACTGGGACTTCGACTTCGACGACAGCGCCGAGCTGGCCACCCGGCTCCCACGGCTGGCCGCGCTCTACGACCTCTGAGCGCGGGGAGGACGGTTTCGACCACTTCCGGGGCTGGCTGATCACCTGGGGCCGGAACGCGGCCGCTCGTCACGCTCAGCGCCGGCAAGACGTGCGCCCCACCGCCGACCGCACCGCCAAGGTGGGCGGAACCGGCACAGGAGTTCGACGACGAACTGGCGCTACGGCAGCACTTCCCGCGGCTGACCGCCCTCTACCCGCTCCGAACCGGCCACGAGCACCCCGAACGCCACGTGGTCCAGCCACTGCGCACCCCTGGGCAGTGCGCGGAGCTGAGCGTTGTGGCGTCCGAGGACCTCCAGGTCGAGGGCGGCGATCAGCAACCCGGCCACCGCCCCTCCGACCACACCCCGCACTCGCAGCCGTGTGAGCACGAACGCCCAAAACGCTGACACGGCGAGGTGCACGACAACGCCGGCACGAGCACCCCCGCCGACCAACGAGCCGGCAGCCCGTGTGGCGCGCAACGGATCGTCACGCTTCATCAGGGCGTGCACGGTCGACGGCACGCCGCTCAACACCACCGCGAGGAGGTACCTGCGCATCAACGACGCCGACGCCGTGATTTCAGGTAGTCGCTCACCACGGCGGCGCCGAGGCCTTCCTCGTCCGCCGACACCACGCGCCCACCGCCCCGGCGGGCCACGATGTCGACGAACGCGGCCAGGCGAGGGTCGTCGCCCAGCTTGAACACCGAGATCGTCGCCCCGAGCCGGGCCAGCGCGTCGACCTCGTTCAGGGTCTTGGCGAGGGTCCTGGGCAGGGGTGGGTAGTTGAACTCCGCGTCCCCCTCGGGTTCGAGGTGCGCGGTGGGTTCGCCGTCGGTCACGACCAGCACGACGGGCTGGGCGTCGGGATGACGCCGGACGTGACGGCCCGCCAGCAGCAGCGCGTGGTGCAGGTTCGTGCCCTGCTCCCACACGCCTTCCAACGCCGTCAGCTGGCCGATGTCCACGGCCTCGGCATAACGCCCGAACGTCACCAGTTGCAGCGCGTCCGTCCGGAATCGGGTGCGCACGAGGTGATGCAGGGCCAGTGCTGTGCGTTTCATCGGCACCCAGCGGCCGTCCTGCACCATCGACCAGGAGGTGTCGACGCACAACGCGACAGCCGCACGGGTGCGGTGTTCGGTCTCGGACACTTCGAGATCGACGACGTCCATGGACATCGAGCCGGAGCGCAACACGGAGTTGCGCAGGGTTCGCGGCACGTCCCAGGGTTCGGTGTCGCCGAACTGCCACGGGCGGGTCGAGCCGATCAGCTCACCCGCCGCGCCGGCCGAGGTCGTCTCGCGGGCGCCCTGCGACGACCGCAGCTGGTCGACGACGCCGCGCAGCGCCGTCTCTCCCAGGCGTCGCAACGCTTTCGGCGTCAGCTTCAGGGAGCCGTCGGGGGCGCGTTCGACGATGTTCTGCGACCGCAGTGCCTTCTCCAGCTCCGCGAGGCGGCGGGCGTCGACCGAGGCCGACTCGCCCAGCTGGCGTTCGAGCGCCTCCAGGTCGATGTCCTCCAGGCGGGCGCCCGGATACGACTGGGAGAGCTGCTCGGCCAGGGCGTCGAGCTCGGCGAGGTCCGCCATGGCCTGGGCACCCTCGCCGAGGCCCAGCGGGTCCTGGCCGCGGAAGCGGGCGGACGACGTCCAGTCCTCGCCCGGCCGCAGCCGTTGCAACAGGGAGTCCAGAGTGGACAGAGAGGAGCCGATGCCACCGAAGGCCTGCTGGGACAACGCGGACAGCTCGGCGCGCTGCTCGTCGGTCATCGAGTTCATCATGCGTTGCGCCGCGGCCGAGCGTGCGGCCAGGGCGTCGATGAGCTCGTCGACGTTGCGGGGCTTCTCCGGGAAGAACTCGCCGTGCTTGCGCATGAAGTCGTCGAACAGGCGCGGCGTGTCCGGGGAGCCGGAGGCGTGGGCCTCCAGCAGCGAGTTGAGGTCGCGGAGCATGCGCTGGATGCGCTCGACGTCGCGGGAGTCCACGTTGGACAGCGCGTCCTTCATGCCCTGGAAGCGCTGGTCGAGCAGTTCGCGGCCGAGCAGGTCGCGGATCTGCGCGAACGCCTCGCGCGCCTCCTCGGAACGCCAGTCGTAGTTCGACAACTCCTGGACCGCGGCGGCGGTGCCGGGCGGCAGGGCGTCGAGCTGGGCCTCGCGGAAGCGCGCGTCGTCGGACGGGTCCGGGAACAGCGTCCGCCGTTCGGCCTCGACCGCGCGGTCGAGGAGCTGGCGGACCTCGGTCAGCGTGCCGTCGAGGCGGTGCCGGCGCTGGATCGACGCACGGCGCTGCCACAGGCGCGAGGTCAGGTCGTCGAGGCCGCGGGTGCCGTCGACGCCCCGGCGCAGCAGCTCGCGCAGGGCGGACGACGGCGAGGCACCCTCCATGATCTCGCGGCCGAGCTCGTCCACGGCCGCGCGGAGGTCCACCGGGGGCGCCAGCGGATCGGCGCCGCCGCCCCAGCGTCCGTAGCGGTATCTCATCCGTACACCGATCGGTCGTCGTCGGAGGAGTTGTCCTTCGACAGGTGGCGGGTCAGGTACAGCGACTCCAGCGCCAGTTCCACGGCGGAGGCGATGCGGCCGACGGGGTCCTTCGGGCCCGCGCCCAGGCGTGCCGCGACCTCGTGCAGGATCGGGAGCTCGGGCAACGCGGCCAGCAGGTCGCCGGCGTGCACCCGGTCTCCGGTCGCGACGGGGTGGCCGTCCGAGACGACCTCGGCGAGCGCGCGCAGGTTCAGGCCGGCCAGGCGGGCGCGGGCGGTGTCGGCGATCGAGCGGCGCAGCAGGTGGACGAGGACCTCGTCCTCGCGGCCGTCCTCCCCCGCCTCGAACTCGAGCTTGCCGCGCAGCACGTCCGGCACCGACTCGAGGTCGATCGGGCGGGCGATGGGCGGGGTCTCGCCGATCAGCGCGGACCGGCGCAAAGCCGACGCCGCAACGGTTTCCGCCGCCGCCACGGCGAACCGGGCGGAGACGCCGGAGCGCTGGTCGATCGACGACGACTCGCGCAGGTGCCGCACGAACCGGGCGATGATCTCCAGCAGGTGGTCGCCCACCTCGGCGACGAGGTCGGCCTCCTGGCGGACCAGGTCGACCTCGGCGTCGATCTCCAGCGGGTAGTGCGTGCGGACCTCGGCGCCGAAGCGGTCCTTGAGCGGCGTGATGATGCGGCCGCGATTCGTGTAGTCCTCGGGGTTCGCGGTGGCCACGAGCAGCACGTCCAGCGGCAGCCGCAGCGTGTAGCCGCGGACCTGGATGTCGCGCTCCTCCATGACGTTGAGCAGCGACACCTGGATCCGTTCGGCCAGGTCAGGCAGCTCGTTGATGGCGATGATGCCGCGGTGTGCGCGCGGGAGCATGCCGTAGTGGATGGTCTCCGGGTCGCCGAGCGAACGGCCCTGCGCCACCTTCACCGGGTCGACGTCACCGACCAGGTCGCCGACGGACGTGTCGGGCGTCGCGAGCTTCTCGGCGTAGCGCTCGGAGCGGTGCCGCCACACCACCGGCAGGTCGTCGCCGAGCTCGGCGGCCCGGCGCTTCGACTCGGGCGTGATCGGGTCGAGCGGGTGTTCGCCCAGCTCGGAGCCCTCGATGACGGGCGTCCACTCGTCGAGCAAGGAGATCAGGCCGCGCAGCAGGCGCGTCTTGCCCTGCCCTCTCTCCCCGAGCAGGACGACGTCGTGGCCTGCGAGCAGTGCGCGTTCGAGCTGCGGGAGCACGGTGCGGTCGAAGCCGACGATGCCGGGCCACGGGTTGCGTCCTTCGCGCAGGGCCGCGAGCAGGTTCTCCCTGATCTCGGTCTTGACGCCGCGCGGCAGGTGCCCGGCGGCGCGCAGTTCGCCCGCCGTGCGGGCCAGGTTCTGGGTCACGCGAACGACGCTACGCACCCGAACCTGACCCGTCGACGTGGAGCGACTCCAGCTCCTAGAGCCGAGCGGCGTTCACCGCGTTCAGCAGGATCCGCGACATCTTCGGGTCATGGGCGAGAGCACCGTTGAAACAAAGGGAACTCGCGCTGAACACCCACCCACCGTTCGGCTTGGACATCACGCACATCTGCGCGCCGTGCGGTTGTTCTCCGTGAGCGAACTGCACGACACCGGGTGCTTCCGGGCCCGCTCCGGTCCTGGTGTCGACCTCCCAGCCGCTGGCCGCGAAGTTGTACCCGGTCGTGCCGAACCTGTCGCCGACCCGGAGCCCGGTGCCCTCCAGGAACGGGTGGTCGGCGTCGACGACGTACGGGTACATCTCCATGTAGGAGGTGCTGTCGTACGCGACGCCGAGCACCTCCGACTCCGGCCGCCCCTGCTCACGCCACGTCCAGCGCTCGCCGTTGTCGGGGCGGCGGTGCAGCACGAACCCACCCGAGGCGTCGTGGTCGACGCGCTCGTACATGCCGTTGCCGCCCGTGTAGATGACACGGCCGCCGTTGGCGAGGTACGTCTCCAGCGCCGCACGCATCTCCGGCGTCCAGTACTCGGGGTGCGTGGCGAGCACGAGCGTCTTGTACTGCGCGAGCCATGACGGGTCGTGCAGGTCCAGGTCCTGGTAGCAGTCGTACGCGACGTTGTTGTCCGCGAACCACTTCATCAGCAGCAGATCACCGTAGAACCGCACGTCGATGAACCCGGGAGCCTCGATGTAGGCGTTCGCGAACGGCCGCCTGATGGAGAACTGACGGCGCCCGTAGGCCGGCTCCCAGGAGTACTGGAAGTGCCCGCCCCAGTGGTTGTAGGCGTTGTGCGTCAGGTACGGCAGGAGCAGCGCCACCTTCTCTCGCGGCTGCTTCGGCTTCACCACGAACGGGATGTACTGCCTCATGCCGTGCGGGCCTTCGAGCTTCACGACGTGGAACCCGGACTGCCAGTCGTCCGGCACGGTGAACGAGAACGCCGCAGGCCAGCCCGGTCCGTTCGCCCGGTAGCCGGACCTGAGCAGGTGCCGCTGTCCCCGGTACGTCTGCGGTGCCCTGACCTGCGTCGCGCCGCCCTGCTCGATCGGGCCGGTCAGCCGCAGGACGCTGGCGCTGAACGCGTCGAACGTCGTCGAGACCGCCACGTCGAGCCTCTGACCAGGGGCGACCGACCAGCTGGTGTACCCCTGCAGGTTCGCGGTCCTCGCCACGCTGAAGCCCGTGCCGACCAGCGCGCCCGTGCCGTTGGGCCAGAACACGCCGGACGTGTCGATCGTGAGGTGGTTCGCGAGCTTGTACCAGCGGAGCTCGTGGTCGGTCTGCGTGTGGTCCCGGTTGACCCACACGACGTAGACGGCGCCGTTCTCGGCGAACCGCTCGACGCCCGAGCCGAAGTCGAAGCCGGTGCCGAGGTGGATGGCGTTGCCGTTGTTCGCCCACGCGCCCGGCCCGTTGGTCCCGTCACCGGCGAGGTAGCGGAACCAGTGCAGCACGGCGCCGTGCCGCACGCCGTAGATGACGCCGTTCAGGTCGGCGAAGAACATGTCGTAGTCGCGCTTCTCGCTCGCGATCTTCTGCCCGACACCGTTGTTCTCCCACGCGCCGGGACCGTTCGAGCCGTCACCCGCGATGTACTTGAACCAGTACATGTCGCCGTGGGCGTCCACGGCGTAGAAGACGCCGTCCCAGCCGCCGAAGACGTACGAGTACTGGCCGAAGCCGCGGTGGATGATGTTGTTCGTGCCGGGCGCCCAGTAGCCGTCGCCGTTGGCGGGGTTCGTGAGCACCCACTTGTGCCACCACATCGTGCCGTCGCCGCAGAGCCCGAAGAGCTGGCCGTGCTGGTCCGCGAGCACGTTCGTGTGGATCTGCCAGCCGCTGCCGATCTCCCGGCCGTCACCGCTGGCCCAGCTGTAGGTGCCGTTGTCGCGGCCCAGGTGCTTGAACCACTTGATGCGCCCGTCGGCGTACAGCGTGTAGATGATCCCGTTGCCGCCCGGCACGATCTGCAGCAGCCGCTGTTCCGGGTCCTCCGCGGCCGCGTGTGCGACCGGCTGCTGACCCGCCGCGAGCGCGACCCCGGCGAGTGCGGCCGCCGTGCCCTTCAGGACGGTCCGGCGCGCGACGGATCCCTTTTCGTCATCCCCCAGATGCATGCGGCCATCGTGCAGCACAATGCGAGGCGTTATGAGCAACTGTGTTGATTTCAGATGGGCACCGTCACCCGCTGACTGGCGGGCCAGCCTGCGAGCGATGGTCCCGATGTTCAAGTGGGCGCCGTGGTTCGCGCTCGTGCTCGGGATCTTCTCGCTCGTGCTGCTCGCCGGCTTCGAGGACACGCTCGTCGTGGCGCTGTTCGGCCTGGTGTGCGCGCTCGTCATCGGTCTCATGGAGCCGGTCGCGGTGTGGTGGCGCTTCTCGTCCGACGAGATGATCAGCCGGACCGTGATGGGCAGCGCCGACGCCCGGTCGTTCCGGCTGGCCGTGGGCACCGCGGTGCGCGAGGAGATCGTCTGGGAGGAGCTGCCGGGCTGGACCGAGACGCGGCAGGGCTTCGTCCTGGAGACGCTGGACGAGGGCGCGGCCTCGCTTTCCGTGCCGCACCGGGCCTTCGCGTCCGATGAGGACCTCACGTCGTTCCGGTCGCTGCTCGAGCAGCACATCGGTCCGGCCAAGTAGGTGTCTCGGATCGGGCACACCGGGTGGGGCTCGCGGGGCCGGGCAACGTAATCTCGTCGGGTGTCCTGTGCGAGTGCCACGCTGGTCGTGTGGACGTCGGGCTGGCTGCACGGTCTAGCCGCCGCCGACGACGTCCTCGACGCCCTGCACACGTGGGCCGAGCAGCACGAGGTGGTGGCCGACGACGACGGCACCGCCACGGCGCTCGACCTCCCCGGTCCCGACGAGGCCCCTGTGGGCCCCGCCCTGCTGCTGGCCGCCCTGCGGCGCGCGGGCGCGACCTCAGCCCGGCTGGTGCTACCAGTACCGGGCGACGTGCGGGGCCTGGGAGGCAAAGGCACCCTCGCGACGTGCGCGCTGCGCTCCGGCGAGGCGCTCGTCGTCCCGTCCGTGCACATCGGGCTGGTGCCGAAGATCGTGGCCGACGGCGTGATGCGCTGGACGGTGTTCGACCTGCCGTCCTCCAACGGCCTCGAGCACATCCCGATCGGCGAGGCGGAGCACGGCCTGGGAGCGGCCCTGCGCGAGGCGACGTCGGCACTGGCCGCTCTCGACGTGGCCAAGCACCGCCCGAACGTCCGCAAGGAGATCGCCGACCTCGCGGCCGAGAACTCCACCCTCCCGTGGCCCGACGCGATGCCTCCGCGCTCGCTGCGCGTGCTGCAACGGGCGGCCGAGGTGGCCGCGATCGTGTCCGTGGCCAGCTCGGACTCCCCCGGCGGCGCCCTGTCCGCCTCCGCGGTGACCGCCCGCGCCGAAGCACTGCGTCCGGTCGCCGAGGCCGTGCGCCGCGCACGCTGCGCAGCCGTCGACGAGGCCGTACGGGTCCTGGCGGACAGCGGCGCCGGAAGGCACTGACCCAAACGAGTGGTTCTCCCCCGGTGACCTCTCCGGAGCGCGCAACTCCGCCAGAACCGTCGGTGCCCCCGCATAGGGTGCCGGTGGGGAGGACGCCGAATGGAGGACGTCGACCAGCGCCGGTCGAGCACCGCGCCTCGGTACGCGGGTGCCCTCATGCTGGCCGCGGTCGCCGGGCACCTGCTGTCCGAGACGGCGACGGGGGCGCTCACGACCTGGCAGTCGTGGGTGCTCTACGGCATCGGCACCTCGCTGCTGGTGCTGTCGGCGTCCGCGATCGACTCGCTGAACCAGTGGGTCAAACGCATCCGGCTGCGCTGGGTCGTGTTCACGGCCGTGCTGGTGGTCTGCGCGGGGCTGGCCGCGGTCGCCGGGCCGCCCGTGGTCGCGTGGGGGCGGGTACTGGTGCTGGGCTGCCCACAGCCGACCGAGGTGCGGGTGCTGACGTCGCAGGACGCGGCGCCCGCGATCGGTGAGGTGGCGCGGAAGTTCGAGCGGCACACGGCGCAGAAGAACCACGGCTGCCGCACGGCGCGGCTCTACGTGTTCTCGGCACCCGGCGACGAGGGCGCGGTCGCGTTGCGGTCCTCGTGGTCGTCCCAGGACCTGAGGAGGATCGGGCCGCACCCGGACGTGTGGCTGCCGGACTCCACAGCGGAGGCGGACGAGGTCGTGCGCCGCACGGGCGGTCCCGGGTCGGCGGTGCGCATCACGCCGGGTGGGTCGATCGCGTTCTCACCCGTCGTGCTCGCGGTGCCCCCGCCGATCGCGCGGGACGTCGCCGCCGGCCCCCAGGAGAAGTGGGGCGACCTGCTGACCAAGGTCGGCAGGACGGGCATCGAGATCGGCAGGCCGAACCCGCTGACGAAGATCGACGGCAGGTTCGCCACGACAGCGTTGTACGAGACGCTCGACCCGGCCGTCGTCGAGCGCCGGCTCACCGAGGCCGACCGGCCGCAGCCGGACGCCGCGATGATCACGACCGAACAGGTCCTGTTGCGGCACAACAAGACCGCCTGCGCGCAGGTGCCCTGTCTCACCGCGCTGTACCCGTCGGACACCTACCGCGCCGACTACCCGCTGAACCTCGTCGACTGGGTCGCGGCGGACGTGTCGAACGTCGCCGCCCGCGAGCCGGCGAAGGAATTCCGGACGTGGCTCGGCACGCAGGAGGGCATGACGGCGCTCAACACCGCCGGGCTGCGTCCCGCAGGGCAGGCCGCGGGTGCGGAGTTCCGCGAGGAGTTCGGCGTGCGGGCGGGGCTGGCGCTCGACCGCACCGAGGCCGCACCCGGCGAGCAGGTCCAGACCGAGTTCCAGAAGAAGTACGACCAGGCCAAGAGGAACGGCCGGGTCTGGCTCACGCTCGACGCCTCCGGGTCGATGGTGGAGCCGACGGCCACCGGGGAGACGCGGTTCGCCGTCGCGGTCGACGGTGTCGGCAAGGCCCTCACGCAGATGGGCCCCAAGGACACGTACGGCCTGTCGGTGTTCAACAACACCGAGGTCCGGCCGCTCATCCCCCTCGGCCGTCGTGACAAGGAGGCCGCGGCCGCCGCGCTGAGCACGGTCGCGCCGTCCGGTGGCACGCCGCTGCACCAGGCGATCGTCGACAGCCTCGACCGGGTCGGTGCCGACGACGCGGACCACGTCAGCGCGGTGATCGCGTTGACCGACGGCGAGGACACGGCGAGCGCGCAGACGCGGCAGGACGTCGTGGACGCGGTGCGGCTGAAGGGGATCCGCGTGTTCGTGATCGCCGTCGGCGGTGCGAGCTGCGCGACGCACGCGCTGACGACGATCACGGACGCGTCGGGCGGCGAGTGCCGCGACTCGACGACGGACACGCTCGGGGACGACCTGGCGGAGCTGTTCCGCCGGGTGTGGGGAGGTTCCGCTTGAGATGGGTGCGGCGCGTGTGGGCGGGGTTGCCGAGGCTGGGCCCGCCTGGCGTGGTGTGGGCGAACCGCTCGTGGCTCGCGATGGGCGTGGCCGTCGGCGTCGTGCTGACGATCCTGTTCACGAACGGGGTGCAGCCGCTCTTCCGCGAGTCGACGGAGTGGGAGAAGGGCACGCTCGTCGTGCTCAGCGGCCGCGACCAGAGCGACGGCGGCCAGCGGCGCGCGCTGATCAACCAGTGGAACGCCGAGCACCCCGAACAGCCGGCGGAGATCGTCGAGCTGCCCTCGGAGGCGGACGGTCAGCGCAGTGAGATGGTCGCCCGCGCCAGGGAGAAGACCGACAACGTGGACGTCTTCAACCTGGACGTCACGTGGACCGCCGAGTTCGCCCAGTCGGGTCACCTGCGTCAGCTGTCCACCGTGGACACCAGCGGGTTCCTGCGCCGGCCGCTGGAGAGCTGCCGCTACCAGGGCGTCCTGTGGGCACTGCCGTTCAACACCGACGCGGGTCTGCTCTTCCACCGCAAGGACCTGGTGAAGGAGGAGCCGCTCGACCTCGACGACATCGCCACCACCTCCACCCGCACGCTGCGCGCGTCACAGGACGCCCGCCTCACCGCCGGTTACGCGGGCCAGTTCGCCGACTACGAGGGCCTCACCGTGAACGCCCTGGAGCTGATCTGGGCGGAGAAGGGCGACGTCGTCGACGAGAACGGCAAGGTCGTGATCGACTCCGAGCGCACCCGCCGCGCCCTGCGCTGGCTCGCGGACGGGCTCAAGGGCGAGAACCCCGTGGTGCTGCCCGAGTCCCGCACGCAGAACGAACAGCTGACCACGCAGGCGTTCCGCGACGGCAAGATCGCCTTCATGCGGAACTGGCCGGTCGCCCACCGCACCCTGCAGGGCAACCAGGACGAGTCTGCGGGCAGACCGCGGATCGACTTCGGGGTGACGCAGCTGCCCGGGCCGAGCGTCCTGGGCGGGCAGAACCTCGCCATCTCCTCCAAGTCCACCAAACCCCGCGCGGCCCAGGCCCTCATCGAGTTCCTCACCGGCCCGCGCAGCCAGCAGCTGCTCTTCGAACGGGGAGGCCTCGCCGCCACCCGCGGCATCGTCTACCAGGACAGCCGGGTCGCCACCGAACATCCCTACGCGAGCACCCTGCTGGACGCGATCGAGGACGCCCGGCTGCGCCCGGTCACGCCCTACTACTCCCGTTTCAGCGACGAGTTCCGCGCCGTCGTCCGCTACGCCCTCGACCACGACGGCGCCTTGCCCGCCAACGCGGAGCAGGCGCTGACCGAGGCGCTACAAGGCCGTTAGGTGCGCGCGGGCCTCTTGACCGGTTCGCAGCACAACGGCGCACACGGCGCACCGTTCACCGTGCACCCCGCCACCACGAACGACGACAACTTCCGCACGGGCGCACCGGAAGTGTGCTCGGCGACGAGTTCGGTCACGAGCTCGGCGAACCGCGGGTCCGCGTTGGGCGTGGCGGCGCGGGCGAACTCCATCCCGAGCTCCAGCGCACGGTCGCGGGCCTCGGTGTCGAGGTCCCACACCACCTCGAGGTGGTCGGACACGAACCCGATCGGGCAGATCACCACCCCGGTGACACCCTTGGCGTGCAGGGCGTCGATGTGGTCGACGACGTCCGGCTCGAGCCACGGGATCTGGGGCGGCCCGGACCGCGACTGCCACACCACGTCGTACTCGGTGATGCCCAGTTCCGAAGCCACCAAACGGGAGGCCTCGACGACCTGACGCGAGTAGCGGTACCCGCCCTCGGCAGGCGGCCCGGCAGCCTTGTCGGCGGACACCGGCACCGAGTGCGCGGTGAACACGAGGCGGTAGGCGCCGTTCAGCGACGCGGCGGCGGCGCGCACACCGTCGGCGAAGGACGAGACGAACAGCGGGTGGTCGAAGAAGTGGCGCAGCTTCACCAGTTCGGGGCCGCCCGGCACGGCCTGCAGGGCGCGGACGATGTCCTCGTCGTACTGCCGGCACGCGGAGTAGCCGCCGTACGCGCTCGTCGGGAACACGAGCGCACGCTGGACGCCGTCGGCCTTCATCTGCGCGACGACGTCCTCGACCATGGGGTGCCAGTTGCGGTTGCCGAAGTAGATCGGCAGCTCGAAACCGGTGGCGCGCACCGCCTCGATGGCTTCGAGGTTCAGGCGGTTGATCGGCGACACGCCGCCGAAGTGCTGGTAGTGGGCCTCGACCTCGTCCAGCCGCTCCGGCGGCACGCCACGTCCGCGAACCACGTTCTCCAGGAAGGGACGGACGTCCTCAGGACCTTCTGGGCCGCCGAAGGACAGCCAGAGCAGCGCGTCGAAACTCACCACTCCATCCAATCAGACGCCCGAACACCTCACATGACGAACGGATGTGACGTCAGAGACCCAGGAAGTGGACGCCGCCGTCGACGAACACCATCGAGCCCGTGGTGGCCGGGAACCAGTCGGACAGCAGGCCGCAGACGGACTTCGCGACCGGCGTGGGGTCGTCGACGTCCCAGCTCAGCGGAGCCTTCTCGCCCCACATCTTCTCCAGCTCGCCGAAGCCCGGGATGGACTTCGCGGCCATGGTGCGGACCGGGCCGGCGGAGATCAGGTTCACGCGGATGCCGTCCGGGCCGAGGTCGCGCGCCATGTAGCGGTTGATCGACTCGAACGCCGCCTTCGCCGCGCCCATCCAGTTGTAGGCGGGCCACGCCTGGCGGGCGTCGAAGTCGAGGCCGACGACCGACGAGCCGTGTGACAGCAACGGGCGGACGGCCTGCACGAGCGACTTGTACGAGAACGCCGAGACGTGCATCGCGACGGAAACGTCCTCCCACGGCGCGTCCATGAACGGGGCGCCGAGGCAGCTCTGCGGGGCGAAGCCGATGGCGTGCACGACGCCGTCGAGGCCGTCGACGTGCTCACGCACCCGGTCGGCGAGCGTGTCGAGGTGATCCTGGTTCTGCACGTCGAGCTCGACGACGGGCGCGGGCTTGGGCAGGCGCTGGGCGATGCGCGTCACGAGGCTCATCCGGCCGAACCCGGTCAGCACGACCTCGGCGCCCTGTTCCTGGGCGACGCGTGCGACGTGGAAGGCGATCGACGCGTCGGTGATCACACCGGTGATCAGCAGTCGCTTGCCTTCGAGCAGTCCGGTCACTTGATCCAACCCTTTCGCAGTACGGGAAACCAGCCGTGGTTCGGGTAACTCAGTGGCCCATGCCGAGGCCGCCGTCGACCGGCAGCACGGCACCGTTGACGTAGCCGGACTCGTTCGCCGCGAGGAACGTGACGGCGCGCGCGATCTCGTCGGCGGCGCCGTAGCGGCCGGCCGGGATCTGCTTCAGAGCGGCTTCGCGGACGGCCTCGGGCAGCTCGTTCGTCATGTCCGTGGTGATGAAGCCGGGCGCGACGACGTTCGCGGTGATGTTGCGCGAGCCGAGCTCCAGCGCGATCGAGCGCGCCATGCCGACCATGCCCGCCTTGGACGCGGCGTAGTTCACCTGGCCCGCGCCACCGGTCAGGCCGACGACCGAGGAGATGAAGACGATGCGGCCGAACTTCTTGCGCAGCATGCCGCGAGAGGCGCGCTGGGCGAAGCGGAACGCGCCGGTGAGGTTCGCGTCGACGACCGACGTGAACTGCTCCTCGCTCATGCGCAGCAGCAGCGTGTCCTGCGTCATGCCCGCGTTGCAGACGAGCACCTCGACGGGACCGTGCGCGGCCTCGACCTCGGTGAACGCGGCGTCGATCTCCTCCGAGCTCGTGACGTCGCACTTCACGCCGAGCAGACCTTCGGGAGCGCCGGACCCGCGGTGCGTCACCGCGACCTTGTCGCCCTGCGCCGCGAACGCCTGCGCGATCGCGAGGCCGATGCCGCGGTTGCCTCCGGTGACCAGAACGGACCGACTCACTAGCTCTCCTGAGAATCGCTGCTGGTTGACCGGGTGAGGCTATCGGCTACCGGCAGGTAGTCCGGCATCGGCGGAGCCATGTCACATCCATCCAGGCATGATCGGGTGATGCGGGCCTTTCTCGACCAGCTCCGGCGCGACGTGGACGGTGACGTCCTGGACGACCCGGCGAGCCGTGCCCTCTACTCGGCGGACGCGTCGAACTACCGCCACGTGCCGCGGGTGGTCGTCCGTCCACGCACGACGGACGCGGTGGTGGCGGCGGTCGCGATCGCGGCCGAGCACCGCGTGCCGATCACCAGCCGGGGCGCGGGAACGTCCATCGCGGGCAACGCGTGCGGCACCGGCCTGGTGATCGACTTCAGCCGGTACCTGACCGCGTTCGAGATCTCCGGCGACCGGGCGTTCGCCCAGCCCGGCGCGGTGCTCGACCAGATCAACGCTCGGGCGGGCGAGTACCTGTTCGGCCCGGACCCGTCCACGCACTCGCGCTGCACGATCGGCGGGATGATCGGCAACAACGCGTGCGGCGCGCACTCGGTGAAGTGGGGCAAGACCAGCGAGAACGTCGCGAACCTGAGCGTGCTCACCGCCGATGGCCGCACGTTCGACACCACGAACCCGCCCGAGCTCGCGCTCCCCGGTCACGACCCGGCGTGGTTCCCGCGGCTCACCCGCCGGGTCAGCGGGTACGCGCTGGACGCTCCGACGCTGACGCAGCAGCTCGTCGGCACCGAGGGCACGTGCGTGGTCCTGCTGGGCGCCGAGCTGAAGCTGGTGCGCAGGCCGGAACGCCGCGTCCTGGTCGTGCTCGGCTTCGCGGACACCTACGACGCCGCCGACAGCGTCACCGGCATCGAGGACGCGCTCGCGATCGAGGGCCTGAACGAGGCGCTGGTGCACAGCGTCCGCACCCGCCCCGACCTGCCGGAGGGCCGCAGCTGGCTGTTCGTCGAGGTCGAGGACCACCCCGAACGCGTCGCGAAGCTCTCCAAGAACTCGATGGTCATCCACGACGCGGCGCAGCAACGGGCGCTGTGGCGGATCCGCGAGGACGGCGCCGGCCTCGCCACCCGCATGGCCGACGGCAGCGAGGCCTGGTCGGGCTGGGAGGACGCGGCCGTCCCGCCGGAGCGCCTCGGCACCTACCTGCGCGAGTTCGACCAGCTCCTGAGCAGGTACGGACGGCGCGGCATCACCTACGGCCACTACGGCGAGGGCTGCCTGCACGTCCGCATCGACTTCGACCTCGCCCACGGCTACCGCGAGTTCCTGCAGGACGCCGCGGACCTGGTCGTCGGCCACGGCGGCAGCCTGTCGGGCGAGCACGGCGACGGCCAGGCGCGCTCCGAACTGCTCGGCCGGATGTACCCGCCGGAGGCGATCCGGGCGTTCGGCGAGTTCAAGCGCGCCTTCGATCCGGGGAACCTGCTCAACCCGGGCCGGATCGTGGAACCGCTGAAGCTCGACGACGACCTGCGGATCCTCGTGGCGCCGCCGAAGATCCCGACCAGGGCGGAGTTCGCGAGCGACACGCGCCGGTGCGTCGGCGTCGGCAAGTGCCTGAACACCAAGGGCGGCGTGATGTGCCCGAGCTACCGCGTCACCCGCGAGGAGAAGCACTCCACCCGAGGGCGCGCGCACCTGCTGTTCGAGATGCTCAACGGCGACGTGGTCAAGGGCGGCTGGAGGTCGCCGGAGGTGGCCGAGGCCCTCGACCTCTGCCTGGGGTGCAAGGGCTGCAAGCGCGACTGCCCGGTCGACGTCGACATGGCGAGCTACAAGGCCGAGTTCCTGCACGAGCACTACAAGAAACGGGTCAGGCCGCTGTCTCACTACAGCATGGGCTGGCTGCCGACGTGGCTGAAGTACGGGCTGGTCAACAGGTTCACGACGAAGCTCGGCCGGTTCGCGGGCATCACCCCGCAACGCGAGCTGCCGACGCAGACCACCCGTCTGGTCCGCCAGCTGCACCCGCTCGGCACCGGCGACCCGGTGCTGCTGTTCCCCGACACGTTCACGAACTACTTCGAGCCGGGCATCGGCCTCGACGCCGCGACCGTGCTGGCACACCTCGGAAACCGCGTCGAGGTGCCGTCCGCGAACGTCTGCTGTGGACTGACGTGGCACTCGACCGGCCAGCTCGCCAAGGCCCGCCGGGTGGTCGAGCGCACCGCGCGGGCGTTGCTGCCGTGGACGAGCCGGGGCGTCCCGGTGATCGGCCTGGAACCGAGCTGCACGGCGTTCCTCCGCGTGGAGGCCCCGAAACTGTCGGACGACCTGGCGGTGCAAGCGCTTGCCAAGGCCACCCGGACGTTCGCCGAGCACGTCGCCCCGAAGCTGCCCGCACTCGACGGCGCACGCGAGGCCGTCGTGCAGACCCACTGCCACCAGTACGCCGAACTGGGTTTCGCCCCGGACCGCGAGGCGATGGCCAAGGCGGGGCTGCAGCCGAAGGTCGTCGAGGGCTGCTGCGGCCTGGCCGGCAACTTCGGCTTCGAACAGGGCCACTACGACGTCTCGATCGCGTGCGCCGAGCAGGACCTGCTACCGGCGTTGCGGGACAACGAGGACGCGCTGGTGATCGCGGACGGTTTCAGCTGCCGCACGCAGATCCGCCACACCACCGAACGCGAGCCGGTGCACCTGGCCAGCGCGCTCGCGGCCCGCCTGGGCGTGTCCACCGGTCAGTAGTCCAGTTCGAAGTCCCGGTGGTCGTCGGGATCGACTGTCGCGACGAGCTCGTTCCCCGGCCTCAGGGCGGGGTCGTACCTGGTGTCGTGCTCGATCACGAACTCGGGCACGTCCGGACCCCTGATCAGGAGCCGGACGCGGACCGTGGCGTCCTCGCTGATCGACTCCGTGGTCAGGACGTGGGCGGTCGCGGGTAACCCCACCTCGTCCAGGCGCAGCAGCCGCCGCTTGGCGCGCGTGATGCCCCGCCACACGGCGATGCCCAGTGGCAGCAGCACCACGGTGAGCACGATCCCGACGGTGCCACCGTCGTTGGCCGCGCAGACGATCGGCCCGGTGACCATCAGCCCCACGGCGAAGAGGCGCAGGACCACGTTCCTGTCCCGGTTGGCCCCGCGCACCTCGACGAACCCGTCCCCCGCCATTCCGGCACCTCATCTCGTCAGTCGCGGTCGAGGACGGAGTCCTTCGACGTCTCGCGCATGAACCCGTAGACCAGCAACGAGATCAGCACGCACCCGGCCACGTAGTAGAAGAACACGGACTCCATGCCGGCCTGCTTGAACCACAGCGCCACGTACTCGGCCGTGCCACCGAAGATCGCCACGGTCAGGGCATACGGCAGGCCCACGCCCAGCGCGCGGATGTTCGTGGGGAACAGCTCAGCCTTCACGATCGCGTTGATCGACGTGTAGCCGGTGACGATCACCAGTCCGCCGAGCATCAGCAGGAACGCGGGCAGCGCCTCGGACGTCTTCGCGAGCGTCGAGAGCAACGGCACGGTCGCGAGCGTGCCCAGCACACCGAACCCGAGCAGCAGCGGACGGCGCCCGATCCGGTCCGACAGCGCGCCCGCAAGCGGTTGCAGCACCACGAACACGAGCAGCGCGGCGAAGTTGATCCAGCTGACCGTCGCGGCGTCGATCTTGCTCGTGTTCACCATGAACTTCTGCAGGTAGGTCGTGAACGTGTAGAACGCGACCGTGCCGCCCAGCGTCAGGCCGACGACGAGCAGACATTCCCTGGGGTGCCTGAGCAACGCCCTGAACGTGCCCTTCTCCGGGTTCTCCTTCTGCTTCTCGTAGTTGGCCGACTCGTCCATGCCGCGCCGCAGCCACATCACCACGACGGCCCCGGTCGCGCCGATGACGAACGCGATCCGCCAGCCCCACTCCATCATCTCGGTCTTGGAGAGGAACTGCTGCAACACGATCTGCACGCCCAGCGCCACCAACTGGCCCGCCGTCAGCGTCACGTACTGGAAGCTGGAGTAGAAACCGCGCCGTGCCGGAGAGGCCACTTCGGACAGATAGGTCGCCGACGTCGCGTACTCACCGCCGACCGACAGGCCCTGCAACAGCCGGGCGAGCACCAGCAGCACCGGCGCGGCCACACCGATCGTCGCGTACGACGGCGTCAACGCGATGATCAGCGACCCGAACGCCATCAGCGTGACGGACAAGGTCAGCGCGGCACGGCGTCCGTGGCGGTCGGCGTAACGCCCGAGCAGCCAGCCGCCCAGCGGGCGCATGAGGAAGCCGACGGCGAACACGGCGGCGGTGTTGAGCAGCTGCGCGGTCTGGTCGCCCTTGGGGAAGAACGCGGCCGCGAAGTAGATGCTGAACGCCGTGTAGGCGTACCAGTCGTACCACTCGATGAGGTTGCCGACCGACCCGCGCAGCACGTTCGCCACCACACGGCGTTCGCTGCTCTTCTCCTGAACGACTGTCATGGCGGACACCATCGCGACGCGGCAGCACCCCTCACAACCAGGGCTAAGGCTTCTTTACAGTCACTTAAGCGCGTCGGTACGCGCGGGCAACAGTCTTCATGGCCGATACTGCTCCCATGCGGGTGCTGTTGGTCGAAGACGACGACGGTGTCGCGAACGCCCTGGTGGAGGCGCTGCGGGCGAACGGACACCGGCCTACCCGCGTGCGCAGGGGCGCCGACGCCCTGATCGCCCACCGGGACGCCGACGTGGTGCTGCTCGACCTCGGGCTGCCCGACCAGGACGGCCTGGAGGTGCTGCGCAAGCTCCGCAAGATCGATCCGGTGCCGGTGCTCGTGCTGACGGCACGCGGCGACGAACGCACCGTGGTGCGCGGCCTGCGGCTCGGTGCGGACGACTACCTGGTCAAGCCGGTGCGGCTGGCCGAGCTCCTCGCCCGGATCGACGCGGTGGCGCGCAGGAGTGCGGCGCGGTCTCAGGAACCGGACGAGCTCGTGCGGGTGTCCGATGTGGAGATCGACCTGCAGAGCCGTCAGGTCGTGGTCGGCGGGCGTGAGATCTCGTTGACCACCAAGGAGTTCGACGTGCTCGCGGTGCTCGCGCGCAGGCCCGGCACGGCGGTGAGCCGGCAGCAGCTGATGGACGAGGTGTGGGGCAACGCGTTCGTGGCGGTGTCGCGGACGCTGGACGTGCACCTCACGCAGTTGCGCGCCAAGCTCGACCGGCCGGGGCTGCTGCACACGATCCGCGGTTTCGGCTACCGGCTCGGTGAATAGATGCGGCAACGGCTTCTGTTGGTGCTGCTGCTGTTCTCGCTGTCGGCCGTCACGGCGTTCGCGTTCCCGTTGCTGATGAGCGTGGCCTCGGAGCGCACCCAGCAGTTCGTGATCAGCCGCACCGCGGACCTGGACCGCTTCGCGACGCTGCCCGTCGACGTCGTGGTGTCCGAGGCCGAGCGCTACGCCGAGGTCTACGGCGAGGAGATCGTGGTCGTCGACGCGTCCGGCACGCCCGTCGTCGAGTCGGGCATGACGGTCGAGGACGTGTCCGCGCAGATCGACGCGGCGTTGCGCAACCAGCCCGCCGCACCCGTGCCGACGGTGATGCCGTGGAGCGGTGGCGACGTCCTGTTCGCCCGGCCCGTCGGCATCGGCACGAAGGTCGCGGGTGCGGTGGTGCTGCGTGCCTCCACACGGGTGGCGGCCCTGGACGTGGCACGGCGGTGGGCGCTGGTGCTGGCCGGGGCGTTGCTGGCGGCGTGCGCGTGCGTGCTGCTGGCTCTCGTCGTGTCCCGCTGGTTGATCAGGCCGCTCAAGGAACTCGATCGCGGTGTTCGGGCCGTCGCGGAGGGACAGCGGCGCACGCACGTCGCGGACACCGCAGGCCCGGCCGAGCTCCGGGCGTTGTCGGAGTCGTTCAACCGCATGTCCGACGCCGTCGCCGAGGCCGCCGACCAGCAACGACGCCTGATCGCCGACGCCTCGCACCAGCTGCGCAACCCGATGGCGGCGCTGCGGCTCCGGGTCGACATGCTGCCGTCCAACGGCTCGCTGCTCACCGAGGTCGAACGCCTGGAGTCGTTGCTGGACGGGCTCCTGGCGCTCGCCTCGGCCGAGAGCACCGCCACCGAACGCGCCGCGGGCGGTGTCGAACCCGAACTGGCCGATCTGCAGGTCGTGGCGCACGACCGAGTCGACGCGTGGCGCGCCGCGGCGCAGGCGGAGAACGTCACGATCACCATCGACGACCGCGCTCCCGGACTCGTGCGGTGCGCGGTGTCGGACCTCGCGCAGGTGCTGGACGTGTTGCTGGACAACGGCATCAAGTACGGCGCCACCGAGGTCACCGTGATCTGCGACCGCGCCACGCTGACCGTGCGGGACAACGGACCAGGACTGTCCAAAAAGGACATCAAGCACGCCACCGAACGGTTCTGGCGCGGCGACGACTCCCGCCGCGGCACGGGCCTGGGCCTCGCGATCGCGGAACGCATCGTCACCGCACACGACGGAAAGCTCGAGCTGCACACCGACAACGGCCTGGTGGCCACGGTCGAGCTGCCGAAGGAGCCGCTGCTGTGAAGCGCCGGACGTTCCTGCTCGGAGCACTCGCCCTCACCGCCTGCGGGACGAGCGAGCCCGACGGCACCATCAGGATCGCCGGCGGCGAGCCCGGCGGTTTCTACAACGACTTCGCCGCCCTGATCTCCCGCCTGGCCCCCGCCCCGCTGACCATCACCCCGCTCCAGACCGGCGGCAGCGCCGACAACCTCAGACACCTCCGCGAGGGCGGCGCCGACATAGGCCTCTCCCTCAGCGACAGCGCCCACATGGAGCCCGGCCTCGTCGCCCTGGGCCGCGTCTACGAGAACTACCTGCAGCTCGTGGTCCTGGCCGAGTCGCCGTACAGGTCCGCCGCCGACCTGATCGGCAAACCGGTGTCACTGGGCGCGGACGGCTCCGGCGCCGCCCTGCAGGGTTCGCGGCTCGCACTGGGCGTGCAGGAGGAGCACTACCCGTTGCGCAACGCCATCGACGCCCTGAAGTCCGGTGAGATAGCCGGCCTGCTGTGGTCCGGCGGCGTCCCGACACCGGAGCTCGACAAGGCCAGCGGCATCCGGCTTCTCGCGCTCGACGGCTTCCTGCCGAGACTGCGCCAGGACTACGGCAAGGTCTACGAACGCGTCGACGTCCGCATGGGCGTCTACGGCTCCCCCGTCGACGTCCCCACGATCGGCACGCCGAACCTGCTGGTGTGCAGGCCTGATCTCAGCGCCGAGTTCGCCGGTGCGGTCGTGCGGCTGCTGGTGGGCCGGGCCGCCGAGCTCGTGCCGGAACAGGCGCTCGGCACCCAGTACCTCGACGTGCGCAGTCTCATCGACACGGGCAAGGTGCCACTACATCCCGGCGCGGCGGCGGAGTACCGGAGGTTGCACGGATGATCAGCACGATGGCGTCGGTCTCGCTGGACGGGTTCTTCGAGGGCCCCGATCACGACATCGACTGGCACCACATGAGCGACGAGCTGCACTCCCACATCAACGCCGAGCTCGCGCGGTTCGGCACGTTCGTCGACGGCCGCCGCAACCACGAGCTGATGCTCGGCGCGTGGCCGCACGCCGAGGACAACCCCGACTGGCCGCAGGCGATGCTCGACTTCGCGCCGATCTGGCGGAACACGCGCAAGATCGTCTACTCGCGCACGAAGAAGTTCACCGGCTGGAACACCGAGACCCGCACCGAGGTGGACCCGGACGAGGTCCGCGCGCTCGAGGGCGACGTCATGGTCGGCGGCAACGAGCTGCTGCAGACGTTCTTCGAGCACGACCTGATCGACGAGATCCGGCTCTACGTCAACCCGGTCGCGATCGGCGCCGGCACGCCGTTCTTCCGCAAGCCGAACGCCCTGGCGCTCAAGGGCACCAGGGCGTTCGACAACGGAGTCGTGCTGCTCACCTACGGCAGGCGCTGACCCAGCAGCAGAGCGGCGGCGGCCGCGAACATCGCCGTCATCGTGCCGAGCAGCAGCCACGGCTTCGACGCGTCCGCCTGCTTCTTCTCGTACCCGATCTGCTCGCCGAGCGTGTCGTAGACGCGCTTGAGCTCCTCGGCCGAGGCGGCCTTGAAGAACTCGCCGCCGGAGATCTTCGCGATCTCCTTCATCGAGTCGTCGTCGACGGGCACGGACTGCTGCCGGCCCTCGATGTCGACCACACCGTCCTCGGTGCCGAACGAGATCGTGGAGATCGGGATCCCGGCCTTCTTCGCGTCTTCCGCCGCGTCGAAGGCCTTCCTGGTGCCCACGGTCTCCTTGCCGTCCGTCATCAGCACGATGCGGGCGGGCGGAGGTCCTTCGGCGCCACCGACGACCTTGCCGAACGAGTCGATCGACGCCATCGCGGCCACCAGCGCGTCGCCGGTCGCGGTCGACTGGGCGAGCTTGAGCCCGTCGATCGACTGCGTCACGGCGGGACGGTCGGTGGTCGGCGCGACCAGCACGGTCGCGGAGCCCGCGAACGAGATCAGGCCGAGGTTGATGCCCGGCGTGAGGCCCTCCGCGAACGACTTGGCGGCCACCTGCGCGGCCTCCAGGCGGGACGGCTTCACGTCCGTCGCCTTCATCGACAGCGACACGTCGACCACCAGCATCACGGTCGCCCGGTTGCGCGGGACCCGCTGCTCGGACGTCGGACCGGCCAGCGCGACCGTCAGCAACGCGAGCGCCGCCAGCAGGAACGCCGCCGGGACGTGCCGCGACCAGCGTTCCCGCTTGGGCGCGACCTTCTCCAGCAGCTCGAGGTTCGTGAACCGCAGCACGCGCTTGCGGCGGATCCGTTGCGCCACCACGTATCCGGCGGCGAGCAGTGCCACGCCGAGCAGCAGCAGGAACCACCACGGGGTGACGAAGTTCGAGAAGCTCATGCGACACCCCCGGACCAGCGGCGCTTGCGCGCCACCACGAAACGAACCGTGTCCGCGATCCAGTCCGAGTCGGTCCGCAGCACCAGGTGCCCGGCGCCGGCGCGGCGCAGCCCGGCGGCCACCTCGCCCCGGTGTTCCGCGGCCGCGGCGTTGAACTCCTTGCGCAGCAAGGCGGACGCGGTCACCTCGCGCTGCCGCCCGCTCTCCGGGTCGGACAGCACGACGGTGCCGACCTCGGGCAGGTCGACGTCACGCGGGTCGACGATCTCGATGGCCACGATGTCGTGGCGCGCGGACAGGGCGCGCAACGGCCGTTGCCACTCCATGCCGCCGAGAAAGTCGGAGATCACGACGATCAGGCCGCGGCGGCGCGGCGGCCGGCGCAGCTGTTCCATCAACGCGGCCAGGTCTCCGCGCGTGCCCTCGGGCGCCCGATCGATCTCGGCGATCTTGCGGATCATGCCGCGCGCGTGCGCCAGGCCTCCGCGCGCCGGGATGCGGACGCTCTCCGCACCCGTCGAGACCGCGGCGCCGATCCGGTTGCCGCCACCCCGCGTCAGGTGTGCGACGGCGGCCGTCGCGGCGATGACGAGATCGCGCTTCTCGCACGCGGCGGTGCCGAAGTCGAGCGACGGCGACAGGTCGATCGCCATCCACGTCTCCAGCTCGCGGTCGGCGACCGTCTCGCGGATGTGCGGGACCGTCGTGCGGGCCGTGACCGCCCAGTCCATCCGGCGCACGTCGTCACCGGGCTGGTAGGTGCGCGCCTCGCCCGGTTCGGTGCCCGGCCCCGGCACGAGGCCGAGGTGGTTGCCCTGCAGCAGACCGTCGAGACGGCGCCGGACCTCGAGCTCCAGCATGCGCAGCGCGGCTTCCATCCGGACGCCGCGCAGGACGGGCGGCGCCCAGGACGGGCGCTCCTCGGCTTTCTCCCGGCTCACGGCCTACCAGCCGGAACCGGCTGCTGCGGACGGGCCGACACCTGCGGCAGCGGCACGATCTGCAGCACTCGGGTGATGATGTGGTCGATCGGCACGCCGTCGGCCAGCGCGTCGTACGAGAGCACCAGGCGGTGGCGCAGCACGTCCGGGACGACGTCCACGACGTCCTGCGGCAGCACGTAGTCACGGCCGCGCACGAGCGCGAGGCCGCGGGCGGCGGCGATGATGCCGAGCGACGCACGCGGCGAGGCACCGTAGGCGACCCAGCCGGCGACGTCGGTGAGACCGTGCTCGCCGGGCGCGCGGGTCGCGATCACCAGGCGCACCACGTAGTCGACGAGTGCGTGGTGGACGAAGACGCGCGACGCGACGCCCTGCAGGCGCACCAGTTCCTCGGGCGAGAGGACCTGGTTCGGCGTGGGCGCCTCGACGCCCATGCGGTAGACGATCTCGCGCTCTTCCTCGGCCGTGGGGTACTCGACCTGGATCTTGAACAGGAAGCGGTCGCGCTGCGCCTCGGGCAGCGGGTACACGCCCTCGTTCTCGATCGGGTTCTGCGTCGCCAGCACCAGGAACGGGTTCGGCATCGGGAACGTGCGGCCACCGATGGACACGTGCCGTTCGGCCATGACCTCGAGCATCGCGGACTGCACCTTGGCGGGCGCGCGGTTGATCTCGTCGGCGAGCACGAAGTTCGCGACGACGGGACCGAGCTCGACGTCGAACGTCTCGGTGGACTGGCGGTAGATGCGGGTGCCGAGGATGTCGGCGGGCACCAGGTCGGGCGTGAACTGCACGCGGGAGAACGAGCCTCCCACGACGCGGGCGAACGTCTCGACGGCGAGCGTCTTCGCGACGCCCGGCACACCTTCGAGCAGCAGATGGCCTTTGGCCAGCAGCCCCACGAGCATCCGCTCGACGAGCCGGTCCTGGCCGACGATGACCCGCTTCACCTCGAACACGGTGCGTTCGAGCAGCTGGGCGTCACGAGCCGGGGTGACGGGCGCCGATGCGTTCGGCGTTGCCTCGGCGGCGGGCTCGGTCACGTGCGGGCCTCCATGCGGAACAGGGTTTACCGATCGTTGACAGTCTTACTCCTCGCCTGTTCAACCGCTGTGAAGGGTGTCCAGGTCGGCGGGTGTGTCGACGTCCTGGGCCTCACCGGGCAAAGCGGACACTTCGACGGGGTCGAGTCGCAGGAGGGTCTTGCGCAGCGGCAGGTCCCGGGGCTCTTCGGGCAGTGCTTCGCGCAGCTCAGCCGCGTTCCAGTAGCCGATCAGCCACTGCACCCGGTCGTCCTTGAGCACGGCGTTGCGGCCGGCTTCCCTGAGCCGCGCGATCGTGTCCCTCGTGAGGCCGGGCTGGTCCACGGCGAGCACCGCGACCCACTCCTCGGTGACCTTCGCGAGGCCGGCGGCCAGACCGGCGAGCGGGCCGCCGCCAGGTGGGTCCTCCCGTGCCCAGACGACTCCCGGCAGATCCTTTTCCGGCCCGACAACGACTTTCTGCGCCGCGTCGTCCACAACGGACAGCACGTGGTCGAGCAGGGTGGCGTCCCGATAGGACAGCGCGGCCTTGTCGACGCCCCCGAGCCGTTCGCCCCTGCCTCCGGTGAGAACGATCACCGCGTACGTCATGACCGGCCTCCGATGTGCGCCGAGACGCCTTCCAGGAACAGGTGCAGGCCGAAGTCGAACTCGGCGGCCATGTCGTCGGCGTCGAGCAGGTCGTCCACGTCGAAGACACCGGACGCGACGATCTTCGCGAGCGCGGGCATCCTGCGCGGGTCGACGACCTCGCGCAGCCGCTGCCCGTACTCGCGGCTGAACTGCGCCGGGTCCTTCTCGAAGCCCTGCGTCAGCGCGATGTTCAGCCACGCCTCGCCGTGCACGAACGTCATCAGGCTCATCACCACGCCGACCTTCTCCCCCGGCTCCAGCGGGGTGTCGTCGAGCGCCCCCAGCGCGCTGTCGAACCAGAGCAGGCTCTTGGGTCCGCTCGGTGGGCCGTTCAGGGGGATCTGCAGGAACCACGGGCGCTTGCGGATGCCCGCGAGCAGCGACTTCGCCCAGACCTCGAACTTGGCGCGCCACTCGCCGTCCGGCAACGGGGGCGGGTCCTCGAACGCGGCGTCGGCCATCAGCTGGAGCAGCTCGTCCTTGCTCTTCACGTGCCGGTAGAGCGCCATCGTCGCGTTGCCCATCTCCTGCGCGACGCGGGCCATCGACACGGCGGCGAGCCCCTCGGCGTCCGCGATCGCGATGGCGGCGCGCGTGATGTCGGCGGCGTCGATGGTCGGCTTGCGCCCCCTTTTCATACCCCCTAGTCAAACAGATGCGTATGTCATACGCTAATTTAGGTTTTGCGTATGAAGTACGCATAAAGGGGGTTCGATGATCGTCGAGACAGAGGGTCTGACGAAGAGGTACGGCTCGGCCACGGTGCTGGACGGGCTGGACCTGAAGGTCGCGGAGGGTTCCGTGCTCGCGCTGCTCGGCCCGAACGGCGCCGGCAAGACCACCACGATCCGCATCCTGAGCACGCTGACCAGGCCGGACGGCGGCGAGGCGCGGGTGTGCGGGTTCGACGTGACGCGCTCGGGCGCCGACGTGCGCGGCGTGATCAGCCTGACCGGGCAGTACGCGGCGGTGGACGAGGAGCAGACCGGGCGCGAGAACCTGGTCATGATCGCCCGGCTGCGCCGTTTCGCCAGGCCGGCGGCACGCGCACGGGCCGTCGAGCTGCTGGAGCGGTTCGGCCTGACCGACGCGGCGGACCGGCGGGTGCGCACCTACTCGGGTGGCATGCGCCGCCGCCTGGACCTCGCGATGAGCCTGGTGACCCGGCCGCGGCTGCTGTTCCTGGACGAGCCGACCACCGGCCTCGACCCGGTCAGCCGCACGACGATGTGGGACGCGATCGGCGACCTGGTGCGCGACGGCGTGACGATCTTCCTCACCACCCAGTACCTGGAGGAGGCGGACCGCCTCGCCGACCGGATCGTGGTGCTGCACAACGGGGGCGTCGTCGCGGACGGCACCGCGGACGCGTTGAAGAACTCGGTCGGCGGCACCCGCCTCGACCTCGTGTTCTCCTGCGCCGAGGACGCCCTGCGCGCCCGGGACGTGGTCGGCGGGGCAGCCGAGGGGCCGACGTTGAGCGTGCCGTCCGACGGCGGCGCGGCCCACCTGCACCGCGTGCTGGACGACCTGCTCGCGGCGCGGGTGACCGTGCTGCGGGTGTCCGCGCACCGCCCGACGCTGGACGACGTCTTCACCTCGCTGACGGCGGTGGCCGCATGACCGCCTCCGTGACGATGATCGGCCGCAGCATCCGGCTGAGCCGCCGCAACTTCGACCTCGTGATCATGGCGATCGTGCTGCCGGTGCTCATGATGGCGCTGTTCGTGTACGTGTTCGGCGGCGCGATCAGCTCGACGCAGTCCTATGTGGACTACGTCGTGCCCGGCATCCTGGTGCTGTGCACGGGGTACGGCGCCACGTCCACCGCGATGTCCGTGACCGACGACATGCGCAAGGGCGTGGTCGACCGGTTCCGCTCGATGCCGATCAGCGGGTTGTCCGTGCTGACCGGGCACGTCGTCGCCTCGGTCGCCCGCAACGCGCTCGCGACGTCCGCGGTGGTGCTCGTGGCGTTCCTGATGGGCTTCCGGCCGTCCGCCTCGGTCCTCGCGTGGGCCCTGGCGATGGGCGTGCTGCTGCTCTACGTGCTGGCCCTGTCGTGGCTCGCGGCGGGCTTCGGCGTGATCGCGCGGACCGTCGAGTCGGCGAGCCTGCTCGGGTTCTTCATGCTGTTCATCCCGTACCTGAGCAGCGCTTTCGTGCCGGTGGCGACGATGCCCGCGTGGCTGCGCGCGGTCAGCGAGCACCAGCCGATCACTCCGGTCATCGAGACCGTGCGGGCGCTGCTGACCGGTCAGCCGGTCACCTCGGGCTGGCTCGCGCTGGCCTGGTCGGGCGGTCTGCTGCTCGTGGCGTTCGGGTGGGCGACCTGGTTGTTCGGCCGGATCAGCCGTCGCTGAGGTGGGCGGCGTCGAGGCGGGTGAGCTCGTCGGCGGTGAGCCGCAGCTCGCCCGCCTCGACGTTCTGCCGCAGGTGTCCGGGGTCGCCCGTGCCGGGGATGACGAGCACGTGCGGCCCGCGCGCGAGGGTCCACGCCAGCCGGACCTGCGCGGGCGTGGCGTCGTGGGCGTGGGCGATCTCGGTGACGACGTCGTCCTCGGCCGACGTCCCGGCCTCCTGGTTCGCGCCGGCGAGCGCGAAGAACGGCACGAACGCGATGCCCCGCTCCCCGCAGACGCCGAGGAAGTCGTCCTGCTCGGGGTGGTGGCCGAGCCCGTAGGCGTTCTGCACGCACACGACCTCGGCGACGCGTTGCGCCTGGTCGAGGTGGTGCGGCCGGACGTTGGACAGCCCGAGGTGCCGCACCAGCCCGGCCCGCTGCAGCTCCGCCAGCGCCTCGAAGTGCGCCGTGACGTCGTCGAGCCCGCTGATCCGCAGGTTCACCACGTCGAGGTGGTCGCGCCCGAGCTGGCGCAGGTTCTCCTCGACCTGGCCCCTGAGCTGTCCCGGCGTCGCGAGCGGCAGCCACTCCCCCTGCGGCGTGCGGCTCGGCCCGATCTTGGTGACGATCACCAGGTCCTCCGGGTACGGCGCGAGCGCGCTGTTGATCAGCTCGTTCGCCGACCTCGTGGCGGAGAAGTAGAAGGCGGCCGTGTCGACGTGGTCGACGCCGAGCTCCACCGCCGTCCGCAGGACCTCGATCGCCTGCGCCCGGTCCCGTGGCAGCGCGGCGGGGTCGAACGCCGTCCCCCGCTGCGGCAGCCGCATCGCGCCCAGCCCGACCCGGTTCACGGTGAGGTCACCCAGTCGCCACGTCATTCCGCCCACTGTGCCAGCCTTGGCGCCGTGGGACTGTTCACGCTGGACGAAGCACGGACCGAACTGGCGAAGCTGCTGCCGGTGCTGGACGAGATCGTGCGCCTGCGCGCCGATGCCGCCGAACTGGCCGTGGGCGGGTCCTCGCTGGGCGGGCTGCCGGAGTTCAAGGCGGCGCAGGCGCGGCTGGACGAGCTGATGGAGTCCGTGCAGCAGACCGGGGCGGAGCTGAAGGGCCTGGCACCGTTGCTCGTCGACTTCCCCAGCGAGAGGGACGGGGTTCCGGTGCTGTTGTGCTGGCTGGAGGGTGACCGGTCGTTGAGCTGGTACCACCGGACGGATCTGGGCTTCGCGGGCCGCCGCCCTCTCTGATCTTGCCGTGGTGACCGGATCCGTCCGCTCCTCAGCCGGGTCGTGCCTGCCTGCCACCGTCGTGACCCGCGAGGCTGGAGGTCATGAAGCGAGCATTGATCGTCATCGACGTGCAGGAGTCGTTCCGCCAGCGCCCCAACTGGGCCGAGGTGTCCAACCCCGACGTCGTCGGCAAGGTGAACCGGCTGGTCGACATGAGCCGCGACGCCGGTGACCTCGTCGTGTGGGTGCTGCACTCCGAACCTGGTTCCGGCGACGTGTTCGACCCCGCACTGGGGCACGTGCGGCTGATCGACGGGCTGAAGCCGCTCGACGACGAGCCCGTGCTGACCAAGACCGCGCACAACGCGTTCACCACGACGAACCTGCAGCAGACGCTGACCACGCGGGGTGTGCGGGAGCTGCTGGTCAGCGGCATCCGCACCGAGCAGTGCTGCGAGACGACCACTCGGGTGGGGTCGGACCTCGGGTTCGACATGACGTTCGTGACCGACGCGACCGCGACCACGCCGTTGCCGCACTGGCGGACCGGGAAGGTGCTCGGGGTCGAGGAGATCATCGAGCGCACCGAGTACGTGCTGGCGGGCCGGTTCGCGCGGATCTCGGATGTCGCTACGCTGACCGGATCGTGACCAGAGTCGTCTTCCTGCTCGTTCCCGGAGTGCACCTGCTCGACCTCGCGGGGCCGGCGCAGGTGTTCTCCAGCGCTGCCGATCTCGTGGACGGGTACGCGTTGTCGTACGTGGGCGACATGGAGACCGTGCTCAGCCATCAGGGCGTGCCGCTCGGCGCGTCACGCGAGCTGCCCTCTCTCGAGGCGGACGACCTCGTGTTCGTGCCGGGCTGGCGGTCGCCGAAGATCGTGGGCACCGGGCACTTGAGCGAACGGGCGTTGGCGTGGGTGCGCGCTCACCACGGCAACGGTGGCACGGTGGCGAGTGTGTGTGCCGGCGCGGATGCGTTGGGGCGCGCCGGTTTGCTCGACGGACGGCGTTGCACCACGCACCACGAACTGCAGGAGGAGCTCGCACGGCGGTACCCGTCCGCACACGTCGTGCGTGACGTGTTGTTCGTGGAGGACAACAGGGTCGTGACGTCCGCGGGCATCGCGAGCGGTATCGACCTCGCGTTGCATCTGGTCGCCGTACGTCATGGGCCCGTTGTCGCCGCCGCGATCGCACGCACGATGGTCATCTACGCGCGCAGGAACGGTGACGACCAGCAGGCCAGTGTGCTGATGCGGCACCGTTCGCACGTCAACGAGACGGTGCACCGCATTCAGGACGTCATCGAGTCACGGCTCGCCGACAGGCTTTCGCTCGCGGAACTGGCCGTCCACGCCGGGTGCAGCGAACGGACCGTCACGCGGTTGTTCGGCCGCGCGACGGGCATGACGCCGTTGAGGTACCAGCAGGCGTTGCGCGTCGAACGGGCCGAACACCTCATCGGACAGGGCGCGACGGTCGAGACGGCGGCACGCCGAGTCGGGTTCGAGGACGCGAGGATGTTGCGCCGGCTGCGTTCGCGCTGAGCCGCACGCGTGCGGCCGTCCACTGCCGACGGAACACCCTTGCACCCCATCGGAACAGGCCTAAGCTGAGCCGGGTGACGACTCTGGCGAACCGCCCCAACACCGCGTTGCTCGTGATCGACGTGCAGAACGGCGTCGTGAACCACGCCCACAACCGCGACGAGGTCGTCGCCAACGTGGCCGCTCTGGTCGACAAGGCGCGCGCGGCCGGTGTCGACGTCGTGTGGGTGCAGCACAGCAACGCGGAGTTCATGCCCAAGGAGTCCGACGGCTGGCAGTTCGTGCCCGAGCTGAAGGTCGCCGAGGGCGAACCCGTGGTGCACAAGACCTACGCCGACTCGTTCGAGGCGACCGATCTCGAGGAAGTGCTGGCGAGCAAGGGGATCGGCAGCCTCGTGGTGTCCGGCGCGCAGACCGACGAGTGCATCCGCTCGACCCTGCACGGCGCCCTCGTGCGCGGCTACGACGCCCTCCTGGTCAGCGACGCGCACACGACCGAGGACCAGTCGGAGTGGGGCGCCCCCACCCCGGACAAGGTCATCGCGCACACGAACCTCTACTGGGAGAACCACACCGCGCCGGGCCGCAGCGCGGGTGTCGTGAAGACGGAGGACGCGTTCAAGCCCGCGTGACGAGGTGCCCGCTGGGCGTGTAGTCGATCTTCCAGTCCTCGTACACGCCGCACAGCCCGCATCCCAGGCACCGCAGGCCGACGGTCAGCCAGCGCACCTCGCCGTCCGGCAGGCACGACGACCCGAGAGCGGCGGCGAACTCCTCGCCGCCGCACGTGCACGCGCACTCCTCCGCGTCGTCGGCGTCCCAGTGCTCGTCGGAGTCGCCGATGAACTCCGCGAGACCGCAGGCGAGGCACGTGCGGCGCATCGCCTGGTCCTCGGTCAGCTGCACCACGAACGACCTGCCACCGCACCCGCCGCACACGGACTCGACGACGTGCGTGACCTCGTACCCGTCCTCCTGGTACTCCCGGATCGCCTCTTCGAGCGTCATCCGGCGAGCCGGTTGATCTCGTCGCTGCGCAGGACCCGCGACGCCGGCGCGCCCTTGGCCAGCGCCACCATCGCGCGGCCGAGCAGGTCGGTGGCCGTGACGTAGCCGGGCGCCACCTTCCGCAGCACCGGGAAGAGCCACGAGGACCACGAGTAGAGGTACCGGTAGATCCGGGTGCGCGAGGTGATCCCGTGCCGCGGCTGGATGAACCCGGGCCGCACCACGAACACCGGCCGGTCGAGCGCCAGCAGTTCGTTCTCCGTGCGCCCCTTCACCCGCGCCCACATCGTCTTGCTGTCCGCGCCCGCACCTTCACCGGACACGTACACATAGGTGCCGCCGACGACCCGTGCGGCCTCCAGCGCGTAGTCGTGCGTCACGGGCGTGTACTCGGCCTCGGTCAGACCCGCGGACGTGACGCCCATGCAGTAGAAGCACGCGTCGGCGCCGGCCAGTTCCGCGGCGACCGGCGACAGGTCTCCGAAGTCGGCGTGCACGACGTGCCGCAGCTTGGGATCGCTCGCACTCGACGGCGACCGCCCCACTGTCACCACGGACTCCACCGCGGGGTCGAGCAGGCATTCGCGCAACGCGCCTCGGCCGACCATTCCGGACGCACCGAAAATCACTACCTTCACGGCGTCAACCTAGTCGCCAGCGCCGCGGTGACGCGGTCACCGTCCCCGGTCGCCAGCAGGTCCAGCAACGCTCCTCGCAGCAACGCGAGCTCTCGCGTGCGCGACACCAGCCCGGCCTCGGTGTCACGCACGTCCTCGGGCTGAGCCGCGCGCAGCACCTCCAGCCAGTCCTCCACGGTCGCGCGCGCGAAGCCCGCCCACGGCCCGTCGGGCTCCACGAGAGAGCGCGCGTACGCCTCCAGCCACAACGTCAGCAACGGCCGGTGCGCGGGCGCGGCCAGCCAGTCCCACAGCCGCGCGACCACGTCCGGTCCGGTGCCGATGTCGGCGAGCAGCGCCAGTTCGTCGGTGCGCGCCCGCGCCAGCAACGCCTTGACCAGTCCTTCCTTGCTGCCGAACAGGTAGAGCAGCACGCGCGTGCTCGACCCGATCGCCGCCGCCAACGGCCGCAGCGAGACGTCGGCGAGGCCGTGCGTGAGCACGTACCGGTAGGCGGCTTCGAGCAGTTCGGTCTCCCGGGCGGACGGCATGGGCGCTAGTGTCGCACTACTGAAACACTCGTGTCAGTGGAGGCGACCATGCTGATCCGCCCGCTCGGCCACCCCGGCGACCTGGGCTGGGTGGTCCAGGCGCACGGTGAGCTCTACGCGTCCGAGCTCGCCTGGGACACCTCGTTCGAGGCGCTCGTCGCCAAGATCGTCGGTGACTACGCGGCGGACCACGATCCCGCGAGAGAGGGCGCCTGGATCGCCGACCTCGACGGCCAACGCGTCGGATGCGTGATGTGCGTTCGTGAGGACGACACGACAGCGAAGTTGCGCGTGCTGCTCGTGCATCCGGACGCTCGCGGGCACGGTGCGGGCAACAAGCTCGTCGGCACGTGCATCGAGTTCGCGCAAAAGGCGGGTTACGAACGCATGGTGTTGTGGACGGTCGCCGGTCTCTCGTCCGCGAAAAAGATCTACGAAGCGCACGGCTTCACACTGGAGGAGGAGACCCCGCAGCACAGCTTCGGCCACGACGTCACCGGCCAGCTCTGGGCGCGCGACCTGCGGATTTCATGATCGCCGAAGAGTCCCGCAATCGCGCTTCGCCACGTTCTCCCCAGCGTCACCACAGAGAGGGGAACGAGCATGAAGGTGGTCACCACCGCGGTCGTCGGCGTCCTCGCCGCGGCGTTCGCGAGCACCCTGGCCATGGGCACCGCCCAGGCCGCACCGGGGCAGTACCGCATCGAGGTCCGCACCTGCAACGTCGACAAGGCGGGCACGGACTCCCGTGTCGAGGTGCGCCTGAACGGCACCACGTCGTCGGGCTGGATCAACCTCGACAACCCGGGCGACGACCGCGAGCGCGGCAAGACCGACGTCTACGACTTCACGCTGTCCGAGGTCGGTCCGCTCACGTCGTTCGACATCGCGTTCGACAACAAGGGCGACAGCTCGCACTGGTGCCTGGAGGAGGTCGTCGTCCGCGGTCCGCAGGGCGTGACGATCCACCCGCACCACAACTGGCTGCGCAGCGCCACCACGAAGACCAACCCGCTGCGTCTCGGCGCGGCCTGAGTGGACGGTGGCCCGCTCACGGGCGGGCCACCGGTTCCTCGCTACGAACAGGCCCAGGTGGACGGACCCCAGAAGTTGTCCTCGGTGCGCCACCGGCGGTAGCCCGCCAGCAGGCCGGTGTCCGTCACGCCCACGACGTGCAGGTCCTGGCTGGAGCCGACGTCACCGACGAGCGTGCTGCCCTGCCACGCGCCGTACCTGTTGCCGGACTTGAAGTACCCGCTGGCGAGCAGGCCGTCGCGGTTGATGCCGATCGGGCTGCTCGGGTTGATCACGTAGTCGCGCACCACCACGCCCGCCGGGGTCCACTCCCGCAGCTTGGTGAAGGCGCGGTCGACGCGGCCGACCACCCGGCCGCGCTGGAACTTCTCGATCGTCACCGCGGGGAAGCCGGCGATCTGCACGATGGTGCCGTCGGCCGACCGGATCGTCCCGTCGCGGAACGCGATGCGGCCCTCGTCGTCGATGGCGACCGGGTCGGCCTTCTCGATCAGCTCGTACGCACCGGGGTTCGCGGCCTTCCACACGACCGTCGTGTTCCCGCCGTCGAGGTACCCGACGACGTCGCCCGCCTCGTTGATGTTCCGGAGGAAGGACCTGCGGCCGGCGGGCAACGGCAGGTACTGCCGGGCGCCGTCGCGGTACACGAAGGAGCCGGTGTCGTCGATGGCGGCGACGTGCCCGCTGTTGTTCACGCCGAACACCCTCCAGGCGCTCTCCGTGCCCGGCAGCTCGATCAGCTCGCGGTCGTGCCAGAGCAGCAGCACGCCCTCCTCGACCTGCCCGGCGAAGTACCTGCCGTCCGGGCTGGCGGCGCTCAGCGTCCCGCTGGGCGCGGTCGCGGGGAGCGGCAGGTCGGTCGATCTCCACACACAGCCGGACTGTGCCTGAGCGGGCACGGCGGCCGTCAGAACGGTGATGACGGCAGCGCACAACGCAACTACACGCATGATGGATCCCCCAGGTCGAAATGATGCCGCTGTCGCGGAGCGACATCATCTACGACGAGGTCACAACATGCGAGTGACATACGGCATGATGCCGCCGTACCGCACCGGAGAGATCCTCACGACGGCACCGGAATGCGGCGCCTCCACCATCATCCCGCCGCCGAGGTACAGCGCCACGTGCGTGCCACCGCCCGGTCCCCAGAAGATCATGTCGCCGGGAGCCATCTGCGACAGCGGCACCTTGCGGCCGGAGTTGTACTGGTAGCCGCTGTAGTGCGGCAGGTACACGCCGGCGCCCGCGAAGGCGTACATCATCAGGCCGGAGCAGTCGAAGCCGATCTTGCGGTAGTCGCCGTAGGAGTCGGCGACGCCGCCGTCGCGCACGCCGTACGTCGGCCCGTAGTGGTTGCCGCCGCCCCACGCGTAGATGACACCGCGTTGCGCCAACGCCCGGTTGATCACCGTCTGCACGCGGTTGCCGGACGGCGCGGGGGCCGAGGCGATCGGGCGGGGCGACTGGGGCTGGGGCCTCGGCGCGGCCGCGGCGGCTGCCGCGGCGGCGGCGCGACGGGCGTTCTCCTCGTCCTCGCGCCTCTTCGCCTCGGTCCACTGGTCGTACTGCTGGCGTTGCGCCTCGAGCCCGTTGACCGCGCCCCGCGCGGCGGCGAGCTCACGTTCGACGGCGTCCTTGTTGGACTGGAGCTCCTCGGTGGCCGCGGCCTGCGCGGAGTGCGCGTCGACGGCGACCTGCTGGGCCTGCTCGGCGACCTTCTTGGCCTCGTCGGCGGCCGCCTGCTTGATCTCGGCCTTCTTGAGCGCGGCACGGGCGGCGGAGTCGAGGTTCGCCGCGGTGCCCTGGTCGCGGGTGACCTGGTCGAGGCGGTTGAGGCTGGACGCCGACACCGCCTCCAGCATCTGGGCTCGGGCCAGCAGGTCCTCGGGCGACTTGGCGCCGATGTACGCGGAGAACGAGCCGACGGTGGTGCCCTGCGCGTAGGAGGCCGCCGCGAACTCGTCCAGTTCCAGACGGCTCTTCTCCACGGCCTTGGTGGCCGCGTCGGCCTCGACCCTCGCGTTGGTGGCGTCCCGCCGGGCGGCCTCGGCCTCGGAGATCGCCGTCTCCAGGTCGACGCGCGCCTTGTTGGCGAGCTCTCGCTTGTACGAGACGTCGTCGAACAGCTCCTGCAGGCGTGACTCGGCCTGCGTGAGCCTCCCGGTCAGCTCGCCCACACGGGCCGCCTTCGCGTCCGCTTCCGCCCGCGACGCCGAGATCTCCGAGTCGCTGGGGTTCGGCGGCGGAGGTGGCACAGCGGCGGCCGTCCCTGTGAGGACGGCCGTCATCATCACCGCTACGACGGCGGAGAGTCGTGTCAGCACGGGACATCACCTCCGACCGCATTAGACCAATCAGACGCATCCGGCGCATCAGGAACTAACGCACCGTCAACCACTCGTGTCACAGTGGAACACGGGCGGTGGTCCTTTTGGGACGATCGGAGTCCGGCGTGTCGCCGGTATGGACTAGTCGGGCTCCAGCGGCCTGGCTCAGAACGTCGCCGGTGCATTCGCGGTCAGACGGGTGCATCGTGCTGCCGCCCCCACGTCCTCGTACTGGTTGTACGGGGGCGTGGGGGCGGTGCCGCGAGGCGCCCTGCTGAGCGTGAACGCACCGCCGACGTTCTGTGTCACGCCGCTAGTTCACGCCGCGGTCCCGGCCCGCCCAGAACGGCTCGCGGAGCTTGAACTTCTGGATCTTGCCGGTCGCCGTGCGCGGGATGGAGTCGCGGAACTCGATCGACGTCGGCGCCTTGTACCCGGCGAGCCGCTCCTTGCAGTGCTTGATCAGCTCGGCCTCGGTGGCCTCGCCGGAGAGCACGACGAGCGCCTTGATCGTTTCACCCCACTTCTCGTGGGGCACGCCGATGACCGCGACCTCGGCGACGGCCGGGTGCGAGAACAGGCAGTCCTCGACCTCGATGGACGAGACGTTCTCGCCTCCAGTGATGATCACGTCCTTCTTGCGGTCCGAGATCGTCAGGTGGCCCTCGTCGTCGAAGAAGCCGCCGTCGCCGGTGTGGAACCAGCCGTCCTCGAGGGCGTCCGCGGTGGACTCCGGGTTCTCCCAGTAACCCTCCATGACCACGTTCGAGCGGGCCATCACCTCGCCGTTCTCCGAGATGCGCAGCTTCGCTCCCAGGGCCGGCGCCCCCGCCCGCGACTGCTTCTTCGCCTTCTCCTCGCCGACAGGCCCCGGCCGGGCGCGGTTGAAGGTGAGCAGCGGGGCAGTCTCGGTCAGGCCGTAGATCTGCAGGAACTCCCAGCCGAGCTCCTCGGTCACGCGCTGGATCGTGCGCGAGGGCGGCGGCGCGCCGGCACACACGATCCGCACGGTGTCACGGCCGGGGATCTCGCCGTCCCACGTCTGCGCGGCGTCGAGCACCGCGTTCCACACGGCCGGTGCGCCGCACATGAGCGTGACGCCGTGGTCGCGCACACGGCGCAGGATCTCGGCGCCGTCGACCTTGCGCAGCACCACCTGGGGCACGCCGAGGCCCGCGAGCCCGAACGGCATTCCCCAGCCGTTGCAGTGGAACATCGGCAGCACGTGCATGTACACGTCGCCCTCCCACGCACGCGTGTGCATGGCGAACGTGACCGCGTTGAGCCAGATGTTGCGGTGCGTCAGCTGCACGCCCTTGGGACGCGCCGTCGTTCCCGACGTGTAGTTGATCGTCGCCGTCGCGTCCTCCGAGGGCTCGCTCCACGGCCGTGGCTCCACGTCGAACCGGAGCAGCGACTCGGACTCCTCGCCGAGCGTGAACCGGTGGCGTGCCACGACGTCGTCCAGCTCCAGCTCGGGGTCGACGAACAACGCGGAGGCGCCGCTGTGCTCGACGATGTACTTCACCTCGTCGGGGCGCAGGCGGAAGTTCACCGGCACGCAGATCCGCCCGCTGCCGGGCAGCGCGTGCAGCAGTTCCAGCATCCGCGCGGAGTTGTGGCTGACGACGGCGACCCGTTCGCCCTCGCCGACGCCGAGCGCGTCGAACCCCGCCTGCCACGCGCGCACCCGGGCCGCCATCTCCGCGTAGGTCGTCGTCGCGACCGGTTTCGCGGGCTGCTCGGGTTCGTCGATGGTCGCCGTGGTCGCCGCGAACGCGAACGACGCCCGGTCCAGGAAGTCCGTGGTGATCAGCGGTACGCGCATGGGCCCGACCCTACGACCAGGTGCTCGGATCTCCCCAGGACGAGAATCGGCCTCCCCCGGATGGAGGAACGGAGCTGAGGTCCGGAAGCACGTCTCCAACAGGTTCGTGCAGCACAACGGCTGCCACGGAGTCGTACGGCGTCGGCTCGGCGTTGCAGATGATGACCTGCGCGCCTGCTTTGGCCGCCAACGGCACGAGGCCCGCGGCGGGCTGCACCGACAACGATGTTCCCGCCACGAGGAGCACGTCGCAATCCAGGGCGGCGAGCCGGGATCGGCGCAGCACCTCGGCGTCGAGGTGCTGGCCGAACGAGATCGTGGCGGACTTGAGCACTCCCCCGCACCGCTGGCAGTCCGGGTCCTCCTCACCCTCGGCCACGCGCTTGAGCGCGTCCCGCATCGGGCCCGAGGCCCCGCATCCCATGCACACGGTGGTGTGCAGGGTGCCGTGCACCTCCAGCACCCGATGGGGGTCCGAGCCCGCCCTCTGGTGCAGGCCGTCGATGTTCTGGGTGATGACGGTGCGCAACCGGCCGGACCGTTCCAGTTCCACGAGGGCCTTGTGCGCGGCGTTCGGCTTGGCCGTCCACACGGGACTGGTGAGCTTCGTCTGCCAGGAGAGCCTGCGCAGTGCGGGGTCCGCGAGGTAGGCCTCGAGCGACGACCCGCGCCCGGCGTCCGCGTCGCGGGTCCACAGCCCGTCCGGCCCCCGGAAGTCGGGGATGCCCGAGTCGGTGGAGACCCCGGCCCCCGTCAGCACCGTGATCCGGTGGGCTGACGCGACCAGCTCTCGTGCCACTGCGCACGCCTGGGAGGCCATCAGTTCACACTAGTCCGGTGCGCAGCGCTGTGGGAGCCGCCATCGCGGCAGTGGGCTTGGTCACCACCATCGCAGGGACTTTCCTGCCGTGGCTCAAATCGGGATCGACCACGAGGGACAGTTACGAGGTGCTCTCGCTCCGTGATCTCGCCGGGTTGGACGGGGTGGCGGGCACCGTCGTGACGTCGGTCTGGGTGGGACTGACACCTCTCGCGATGGTCACGATCGCGCTGTACGTGGTCCGATTTCCACGAATTGCCGCGTGCGTTGGCATTCTCTTTGGCACGATCGGGGGAACCGTGGCCCTAGTCGCCACAGTCCAAGGGGGTAGCAAGGGCTCGTTGGTCGGAATCTCCACCTCCGGACCAGTCACGACCCTTGCCGGTGCCGTACTGACGATCGTGGGGGCGATCACGGTGCTCACCTCGACCAGGCGCAGCGCAGTGAGAACCTCAGGAGGGAACCCGTGAGCTACCCAGGTGGTGGCGGCCAGTGGCAGCCGCAGAACAACCCGTACGGGCAGCAGCCCCAGCAGGGCGGCTACCCGCAGCAGCCCCAGCAGCCGGGTGGCTACCCGCAGCAGGGCGGACACCCGCAGCAGCCGGGCGGTTACCCCCAGCAGGGCGGACACCCGCAGACCGGACCCCAGGGGTTCCCCCAGCAGGGCTTCCCGCAGACGGGTCCGCAGGGCTTCCCGCAGCAGGGCTTCGACCAGCAGCCCTACGGTTACGCGCCGATGGGCGGCGAGCCGCCGAAGAAGAAGCGCACCGGCCTGGTCGTCACGGCCGTCGTCGCCGTGTTGCTGCTGATCGGTGGCGGTGTCACGTTCTTCGCGCTGAAGAAGGCCGACCCCGGTTCGAACGCGGGCCAGGACACCCCGGCCGTCGCGGCGAAGAACCTGGTCGAGCAGCTCGGCAGCGGTGACGTCGTCGGCATCATGGCCTCGCTCGCGCCCGCCGAGGCCGCGTTGTCGAAGGACTACATGGAGTCGATGACGAAGGAGATGAAGCGTCTCGAGATCCTGAAGCCCGACGCCGACCCGAACAAGCTGACGGGCGTCGAGTTCAAGAGCGAGAACATCAAGTTCGACGAGGCCGCCGCCGAGAAGATCAACGACCACCTCACCATCAACAAGCTGGTCGAGGGCAAGATCACGATCACCTCGGACGCCTCGAAGATCCCGCTCACCGACAAGCTCGTGGACGCGCTCGGTGACGACCTGAACCTGACCTCGTCGAAGTCCGAGACCCTCGACATCACGGCCGAGGTCAAGAAGCGCGGCACGCCGATCGGCATCGCGTCGATCAAGGTCGGCGACAAGTGGTACCCGAGCGCCTTCTACACGATCGCCAACGCGGTCCTGGAGGAGGAGAAGCTGAAGTGGCCGTCGCAGGGCATCGCGGCGCAGGGCGCGAGCTCGGCCGAGGACGCCGCGAAGCAGATGGTGAACGCCGCGCTGGACGCCGACCTGACGAAGGTCATCGCGCTGCTGCCGCCCGACGAGGCCGGTGTGCTGCAGGACCTCGGCCCGCTGCTGCTGAAGGAGGCCGGGACGCAGAAGCCGACCGGCGCCAAGCTGAACGCGCTGGAGACCGACGTCAAGGACGTCACCGGCGGCAAGCAGGTCACGATCAAGAAGCTGTCGATCACCGCCGAGGGTGAGACGGTGACGATCACCCGCGAGGGCGACTGCTACGCGGCCGAGGTGCCCGGCCAGGGCAACCAGAAGCTGTGCGCGGACGAGATCACGCAGCTCCTGCAGCAGCAGGGCGGCAAGAAGATCCCCGCCGAGGCCGTCGAGATCATCGGCCGGGTCGCCGGTTCGATCATGAAGACCGGTGTCGGCGTCGTCGCCACCGAGGTCGACGGCAAGTGGTACGTCAGCCCGGTCCGCTCCTACTACGAGCTGGCCCTGACGCTGTTCCGCGGCTTCGAGCCGAAGGACGTCGACGCGCTGATCGAGCTGCTCAAGAAGTAAGTTCCCGCAGTTCGCACGAGGCCCTGTCACCCGCAACAGCGCGGTGACAGGGCCTTGGCAGTTCCGGGGCCGAGCGTGGACGCCATGGACACACAGGTTCTGATCATCGGCGCCGGCCCGACCGGACTCACCCTCGCCCTCGACCTCGCCCGCCGCGGCGTCCCGTTCCGGATCGTCGACGCCTCGCCCGCGCCGTTCGCCGGCTCGCGCGGCAAGGGCCTGCAGCCGCGCAGCATGGAGGTCTTCCACGACCTGGGCGTGATCGAGCAGGTGCTCGCGTCCGGACGGCTCGACATGACGATGCGCGCCTACAACGGCCGCGAGGTGGTGCGCGAGTGGGACGTGCACGAGGGCCGCCACCCGACCGCGGAGCGCCCGTACGCGCGCACGATGCTCATCCCGCAGTTCCGAGTCGAGCAGATCCTGCGCGAGGCGCTCCCCCAGTCCGTCGAGTACGGGATGCCGCTGACCTCCTTCGCCCAGGACGACTCGGGTGTCACCGCGGTGGTCGGCACGGAGACCGTGCGCGCCCGGTACCTCGTCGGGTGTGACGGCGGGAAGTCGTTCGTGCGCAAGGAGCTCGGCGTCTCGTTCGTCGGCGAGACCCACGAGGACATGCGGATGCTCGTCGGCGACCTCCGGATCTCCGGCCTCGACCGCGACCACTGGCACCAGTGGGGTGGCCGCGCCGACCGCTGGCTCGCCCTGTGCCCGTTGCCCGGCACGGACCTCTTCCAGTTCCAGGCGACCGGCGACGGCGAACCGTCGCTGGAGCTGTACCGGGAGATCGTCCGCGAACGCACCGGCCGTGACGAGGTAGTCGTGCGGGAGGCGACGTGGATGTCGTTGTACCGCATGAACGTCCGCATGGTGGACAGGTTCCGCGCCGGCCGGGTGTTCCTCGCGGGCGACGCGGCGCACGTGCACTCCCCCGCCGGCGCGCAGGGCATGAACACCGGCATCCAGGACGCGTACAACCTGGGCTGGAAGCTCGCGATGGAGACGTTGCTCGACACCTACGAGTCGGAGCGCAAGCCCGTCGCGGAGTGGTTGCTGGGCATGACGACCGCGATCATGACGTCCGGCACCCCGTTCGAGAAGCGCGACGACGAGACGCTGCAGCTCTCCCTGTCGTACCGGACCGAGGACGGGCCGGGCCTGCGACCCGGCGACCGCATGCCCGACGGCGTCACCGAGCAGGGCCGGATCTTCGACCTGCTGCGCGGCCCCGACTTCGTGACGCTCGACCTCCCCGACGGCTTCCCCGACGGCCCGGTGCTGGTGCGCCCGGACGGCTACGTCGCCGCGATCGGCAGGTCAGCGATCGACGCCTACTTCGGCGCGAACCCGGTCACGCAGCTGCACCACCGCCGGGTCGGTGCTAGGACCGCCGCGTAGCCGTTCCGCCTCGTCCAGGGCCTCCCCCGCACCGCGGGGGTCGCCCTGGGCGGACAGCCAGTCCGCGTACTGCTCCAGGATCATCGCGCGAGCGGGCCCGTCCGCACTCCGCTCGACGGCCGCCAGCGCCAGCACGTGCTCCTCCCGCGCCTCGCCCAACCGGCCGAGCCGCGTCAGCGCCAGCCCGAGTCCGGCGTGGACGGTCGCCCGGAACTGACTCGACGGAAACCCCGCGTTGCTGTGGAGCGCTTCGCGGTACAACGCCACGGCCTCCTCGAAGTCACCGCTGAAGTACGCCACCTCGCCGTGTGCCAGAGCGACCCGCCCCTGGTCGAGCTCGACCTGCGACGAGGCCATCCGAGCCAGCTCGTCACGAGCCCCAGCGAGATCCCCGAGCCGGATCTTGATGCGCGCCGTCTGCACCAGCACCGACATCGGCACGAGCATCATGTCGGGCTCGCCGAGCTCCTCCGCGACCTCACGGGCCTCGGACACCGCCTTGAACCCCTCGGCGAACGCACCGCGGTTCACGAGCACCATCACCAGGCACGACAGTCCGAACACCACGGCCCACCGATCACCGACGGCCCTGAACCGCTCCAACGCCCACCGGTACTGCTCCTCCGCCCTCGGCGCCGCGCCTTCACTGAACTCCCCGGCCACCACCCCGCGGATCAACGCCGAGAAGGCCCGCATCCACTCGTCGGACGACCGCTCCAGCTGGTCCGCCAGCACGTCGAGCCGCCCACCCAGCCCAGCGTCGCCCCACACCCGCCCACTGGTCAGCATCAACGCGCACAGCGCCGTGGGAACGTCCTCGTCCCACAACCGCTCCGCCGCGACCATGGCGTCCGGCGTGCCGAGCGACAGCAGCACCTCCGACAGCGGGTCGTCCGGCGTCAGCGGCGCCCACCGCCGGATCTCCTCGAACCGCTTGGTCATCACCAGCCAATGCCACGTGCGGGCGGCCATCATCCGCCGGGCGATCACGGCGTCGTGCCCGACGGCCCACGCCTGCGCGGCGTCGAGGTTGGCCCGCTCGACGTCGAAGACCGCGAGCGCCTCCAGCTGCCGCGGCCCGCGCAGCAGCGGCTCGTACCGCTCGGCCAGCTCCACGTAGTAGGCGGCGTGCGCGCCCGGGTCGGTCCGGCGCTGGTCCGCGGCGTACTCGCGGACCGTCTCCAGCAGCCGGTAGCGCTCGCCGGTGCGGACCACCAGGGACTTCTCGACCAGGGCGGCGAGGAGGTCCTCGGTGTCCCAGAGATCTCCGCTGCCGCACACGAAGTGCACCGCCGCCGCACTGGCCCCGCCCGCGAACACCGCCAGCCGCGCCAGCAACCCCCGCTCGGCCTCGTCCAGCAGCTCCCAGCTCCAGTCGATCACCGCCCGCAACGTCCGGTGCCGCGCCGGCCCCGTCCGCGCGCCGCGGTCGAGCAGCCGCAGCCGGCTGTCCACACGCGACTCCAGCTGCGCGGCCGAGAGCGACCGCGCCCGCGCCGCCGCGAGCTCCACGGCGAGCGGGATCCCGTCCAGCGCGGCACACACCCGCCGCGCCACGTCGGGATCGAACGCCGAGCCGACCCGCGCCGAGAACAACCGCACCGCGTGGTCCAGGTCGAGCGGTGCCACCGGGCACACCACCTCGCCCGGGATGCCCAGCGGCTCGCGTGACGTCGCCAGCACCCGTGTGTCCGGCGCCTCGGCCAGCAGGCGCTCGCACAGAGCGGCGGCCGCGTCCACGACGTGCTCGCAGTTGTCGAGCACGACCAGGGACGACCCGAGCCGGGAGAACAGGGGCGCTGCCAACGGGTTCGGGCCCAGGGCGGCGTCCAGCGCCGCAAGTGGTTCGGCCGTCGAGTCCAGCTCGACGAACCACGCTTGCGGTACCGAGGCGGCGTGCGTCAGCGCGAGACGTGTCTTGCCCACGCCGCCGAACCCGGTCAGCGTCACCAACCGGTTGGCGCGCAACAGCGACGCCAACGCGGCCAGGTCCGCGTCGCGCCCGACGAACGAGCCGACCGGGGCCGGCAGGTTGCCGCGCGCGACGCGTTCGCGCAGCACCGTCAGGTGGGCGGCCGCCAGCGCCTCGCCGGGGTCCACGCCCAGGTCGTCGGCCAGGGCCGTGCGCACGCGCGCGAACACCGCCAGCGCGTCCGACCGCCGTCCGGCAGCGTTCAACGCCAGCATCAGCCGGGCCTGCACGTCCTCGCGCAACGGGTGCGCGGCCGCCAGTGCCTCCAGCCCCGCGAGGTCGTCGCGCAGCAACGCCAGCCGCACGGCCTCGTCCACCGCGAACGGTGCCTCCTCGAACGCCGCACCGCGCCACAGCGAGGCGTCCCGCGTCCGCGCGAAGGCCTCGACGTCGGTCGACGCCTCCAGCCGGTACCCCGACGCGTGCGACGAGATCGCGGCGGCACCGAGCACCCGCCGCAGCCGCGACACGAGCGACTGCAACGCCGCGGCACCGTCCACCGGCGGCTCGTCCGGCCACAGGTCCGCGATCAGCCGATCGGGAGCGACGACGGATCCAGGTTCCATCGCCAGCCTGATCAGCAACCACCGCAGCCGCCGGCCGCGCACCTCGACCGGTGCGCCGTCCGCGGCCACGACCCGCAACGGCCCGAGCGCGTCGACCCTCATCAGGCCCGCCGCACCCCGGCCACCACCGCGGCCGCCACGAGCGCGACGCCGACCGCCGCCGTCCCCAGCAGGGACAGCGACACCCGGTTGTGCCCCAGGGCGTCCAGCACCCACCCGAGCGGGGTGACCCGGCCGAGCGGATAGGTCAGCACCACCACCGCGAACACCGCCAGCACGGTGCGCCCGATGGAGTCGAGGACGGGGCGGGCGAACAGCAGGCCCACACCGACGCCGAGCAACGCGCATCCAGTATGCGCGGCGAGTCCGACAAAAAATTTGCCGAGCGTGTACGGGTGCGGGTTCGTCACCACCGGCCACACCGCCGCCAGCAACGCCATCGCCAACGCGATCAGCACCGCGACCAGCGCCGCCGCCGTCAGCACCCGCGACCACCCACCGGCGGACACGACCGTGATCTCACGCCGCACCACGTCCTCGGACGTCGCCACCACGACGGCCATCCACGCCGCGATCGGGTACAGCAACGCCGACGACCCCGAGTAAGCCTCCAGCGGCTGCCCCGCGTCGGACGAGAACAACATCCCCAGCACGCCGAGGAACACCAGCAACGGCGCCAAATACCGTTGCCCGCGAAAGACGTCGGCCGCGAGGTACCGGACGAGGGAGATCACCGCACGCTCCGCACCGAGCACCCGAGCCGCAAAGCCTCCGCCAGCACCTGATCACTGCGGTCCGGCGCCACGACCACCCGCACCGACGACCCGCGAGCCTGCACGGACTGCACGCCTTCCAACGCCTCCAAGACGTCCAGCGCCGCGACCCGGCTGAGATCGATCGTCACGTGCCCGCCGGCGAGGTCGACGCGCGTCGCCGACGCGAGGTGTCCCTCGTGGTCGGACACCAGCGCCGTCCGTCCCTCCAGCATCGACACGAGCTCCGCGGAGGCCGCGGGGTCGAGACCCGTCCACGGCTCGTCGAGCACCAGCGCGTCCGAGGCCAGGAAAGCCTGTGCCAGAGCCACTTTCTGCGCGTTGCCCTTCGACAGCTCGGACATCGGCGCCGTCATCGAACCGACGAACCCCAGCCGCTCCAGCACATCCCCCGCCGTGGCGCCCCGGATCCGTCCCATGTGCGCCAAATACGATGAAGCGGACATCTTGACGTCCGAAGGGAAGCGTTCGGGCACGTACCCCACCGAGGCGGGCCGCGAGACACGGCCGGTCGTCGGCCTCAGCACCCCTGCGGCGATCTTGAGCAACGTCGACTTGCCGGTGCCGTTCGCGCCGGTCAGCACGGTCAGGCCGGACACCTCCAGCGTGAGGTCGCGCAGCACCCAAGGCCCGCGTCCGTACCGCTTCGAAACCTGATCGAGGAGCACCACGCCAAGATAACCACCTATGACACCGCTACCGCTCGCTTTGGCGTGCATCTGGCTCGGCATGGTGCTGGCGATCTCGATCGAGGCGCCGTTGAAGTTCCGCGCGCCCGGCATCACGCTGCCGCTGGGACTCGGCATCGGCCGGCTCGTGTTCCGCGCCCTGAACTCGGCGGAGATCGTGCTCGCGGCGGCCACGGCGATCACGTTCGCGCTCGCCGCGCGCCCGGCGGCCGCGACCGTGCTGCTGGTCGCGCTCGCCGTGACACTGGCCGTGCAGGTGACGGTGCTGCGGCCCCGGCTCGAAGCCAGGGCCGCGGTCATCATCGCGGGCGAGACCCCGCCGAAGTCCCGCACGCACGTCGTCTACATCGCGCTCGAAGGTGTGAAGGTGCTGATGCTGATCGCGTTCGCGGTCATCCTGCTGTGATCAGGTCCGCCAGCTGAGCCGGACGCGACAGGAACGGCGAGTGCGAGCCCGGCAGCTCCAGCGCACCCCGTGCCCGGAGCCGGTCCGCGAACAGCGCAGGGAAGGCCACGTCCTCCGCGCACACGATCGACGTCGTGGGCACGGTCCGCCACGCCGCCGCCGTCACCCGCTCCTCGAACGACCGCGCGCTCTGCGGCCGCAACCGCTCGGCCGCCCACGCCGCGCGCTCGTCGGGCACGTCGGCGAACAGCACGTCCCGCGCGGGCTCCGGCACGTCCAGCAGCTTCGTCCCCGCCTCGTACCAGGGCCCGCCCAGCGGGGAGACCACGGACTCGCCGAGCTCCAGCAGGTGCGCGGCCAGGTAGACGAGCCGGTCAGCGGCCTGGGCGGCCTCGCCGACAGGCACACCGGCGTACGAGTGGGCCAGCACGGTCACCCGTCCGCCGAGGGCGTCGATCGCCTCCCGCACCACGTCGGCGTCCTCACGAACGCCCGCGGCCGGTGCTCCCGACGCGCTCGGCAGGTCGACCACGGCCGGAGTCCAGCCCCGCGCCTCCAGCTCGGGAACGAGCAGGTCCCAGCACCACGATCCGTGCCAGGCACCGTGCACGAGCAGCAGGTTCCCCCGGTCCATCACGATCTCCTTCATCCGTTTGGCCCTACGCTAACCGGGCAAGATCAGCGGTCACCGTCGTCAGAGTCCGCCGTCGTGTCGGGAGAGTCCGTGCTCAAGACAGGTGCTGTCGGCGCTGAGCGTGAACTGGGTCGTCGCGACGCCCCTGCACGCGGGCGGGCGGTGGGCGCTGCACTTCGTGGGACGGCTGGACCTGCGGGTGGAGGTCGTCGTACGCGGCCGCGTGCACGTGACCGTGGGCGGCGAGGGCTTCTGGGCCGAAGAGGGCGACTGCTACGTCATCGCCGGCCGCCGGCCGTACCGCATCGCCGCCGATTCGGACACACCGTCGGTGTTCGCCGCCCCCTACTACGAGGACGAGCACGCCACACCGCGCGACCGGGCCCAGGTCGGCGAAGGCCACGACACGACGTTGCTCGGGGCGGGCTTCGTCTGCGCACCGGAGGACGCCCGGCTCCTCGACGTCCTGCCACCGGTGATCCACGTCCGCGCGGGCGTGGCGGCGGCGACCATCGAGCTCATCCGGTGCGAGATCAACGGCGGCCGGATGATCCTGGACCGCCTCTGCCAGGTCCTGCTGCTCCAGGTCCTGCGCGACCACGTGTCGGACGACCCGCGGCTCGGACCGGCCCTGACGGCGATGCACGACGACCTGAGGCATCCGTGGACGGTCCGCGAACTGGCGGCGGTGGTGGCGATGTCGCGGTCGACGTTCTTCCTGCGGTTCCGCGAAGCGACGGGCATGACCCCGCTCGACTACCTCTACCGCCTGCGCATGCGGCACGCGGCCCGGCTGCTGCGGGACACCTCGGACACCGTCGGCTCGATCGCCACCGCGGCCGGATATGGCACCGAAAGCGCGTTCGGCGCGGCGTTCAGGAGGTTCGCGGGACGATCACCGGGTGAGTACCGGACGGCCGAGTGACTTAGGGCAACCTGGCTTGAACCGGCTTACAGGACAAGCGTACTGTTTGGGGTCGAGGGGCAGCGGTCAACCGCTTGAGGAAGACTCTGACCCATCCCGAACTGACCACCGCGCTGTCACCAGTTATGGAGTTGCACGTGACTGCACCAGCTAGCAAGGACAGCTTCGGCGCCCGCGGCACGCTCAACGTCGGCGACGCCTCGTACGAGGTGTTCCGGCTGAGCGCCGTGGAGGGCGCCGAGCGTCTTCCGTTCAGCCTGAAGATCCTGCTGGAGAACCTGCTGCGGACCGAGGACGGCGCGAACATCACCGCCGACCACGTGCGCGCTCTCGCCAACTGGGACCCGGCCGCCGAGCCCAGCACCGAGATCCAGTTCACGCCGGCCCGCGTCGTGATGCAGGACTTCACCGGTGTGCCCTGCGTCGTCGACCTCGCCACCATGCGCGAGGCCGTCACCCAGCTCGGCGGCGACGCCGAGAAGGTGAACCCGCTCGCGCCCGCCGAGCTCGTGATCGACCACTCGGTCATCGCCGACATCTTCGGCCGCCCGGACGCGTTCGAGCTGAACGTCGACCTGGAGTACGAGCGCAACCGCGAGCGCTACCAGTTCCTGCGCTGGGGCCAGACCGCGTTCGACGAGTTCAAGGTCGTCCCGCCGGGCACCGGCATCGTCCACCAGGTCAACATCGAGCACCTGGCCCGCGTCGTCATGGTCCGCAACGGCCAGGCGTACCCGGACACCCTCGTGGGCACCGACTCGCACACCACGATGGTCAACGGCATCGGCGTGCTGGGCTGGGGCGTCGGCGGCATCGAGGCCGAGGCCGCGATGCTCGGCCAGCCGGTCTCCATGCTGATCCCGCGCGTCGTCGGCTTCAAGCTCTCCGGTGAGCTGCCCCCCGGCGCCACCGCGACCGACCTCGTGCTCACGATCACCGAGATGCTGCGCAAGCAGGGCGTCGTCGGCAAGTTCGTCGAGTTCTACGGCGAGGGCGTCAGCGCCGTGCCGCTCGCGAACCGCGCCACGATCGGCAACATGTCGCCGGAGTTCGGCTCCACGGTCGGCATCTTCCCGATCGACGGCGAGACCATCGACTACCTGCGCCTGACCGGCCGTTCCGAGGAGCAGATCGCGCTCGTCGAGGCCTACGCCAAGGAGCAGGGCCTCTGGCACGACGCGTCCCGCGAGCCGGTGTTCTCCGAGACGCTGGAGCTCGACCTGGCGACGGTCGTCCCGTCCATCGCCGGCCCGAAGCGCCCGCAGGACCGCATCGAGCTGACCAACGCCAAGGAGTCGTTCCGCCAGGCCCTGGGCGCCTACGTCGCGCACGCCGACTCCCCGGAGCTGTCCGGTGTGGACGAGGCCGTCGACGAGTCCTTCCCCGCGAGCGACCCGGCCGCCATCCACGAGGGCGGCAACGGCTCCGGCACGCCGAAGGTGTTCCAGTCCGCCGCGGAGGGCGCCACCGGCCGCGTGTCGAAGCCGGTCAAGGTCACCCTCGACGGTGCCGAGTTCGAGCTGGACCACGGCGCCGTCGCGATCGCCGCGATCACGTCGTGCACCAACACCTCGAACCCGTCCGTGATGCTGGGTGCCGCCCTGCTGGCCAAGAAGGCCGTCGAACGCGGCCTGGAGCGCAAGCCGTGGGTCAAGACGACCCTGGCGCCGGGCTCCAAGGTCGTCATGGACTACTACGAGCGCGCCGGCCTCATGCCGTACCTGGAGAAGCTCGGCTTCCACCTGGTCGGCTACGGCTGCACCACCTGCATCGGCAACTCGGGCCCGCTGCAGGAGGAGATCTCGGCGGGCGTGCAGGAAGGCGACCTCGCGGTCGTCTCGGTGCTGTCCGGCAACCGCAACTTCGAGGGCCGGATCAACCCGGACATCAAGATGAACTACCTCGCGTCGCCGCCGCTCGTCGTGGCGTACGCGCTGGCCGGTTCGATGGACAAGGACATCACCACCGAGCCGCTCGCGTACGACCCCGAGGGCAAGCCGGTGTACCTGTCGGAGATCTGGCCGACCCCGGCCGAGATCGCCGAGGTCATCTCGACCTCGATCTCCGCGGAGGGCTTCACCAAGGGCTACACGAACGTGTTCTCCGGTGACGAGCGCTGGCAGTCGCTGCCCACGCCGACCGGCAACACGTTCGAGTGGGACAGCGAGTCCACCTACGTGCGCAAGCCCCCGTACTTCGAGGGCATGGAGATGGAGCCGAAGCCGGTCACCGACATCTCGGGCGCTCGCGTGCTCGCGCTGCTGGGCGACTCGGTCACGACCGACCACATCTCCCCCGCCGGTTCGATCAAGGCCGACTCGCCCGCGGGCAAGTACCTGACCGAGCACGGCGTGGAGCGCAAGGACTTCAACTCCTACGGCTCCCGCCGCGGCAACCACGAGGTGATGATCCGCGGCACGTTCGCGAACATCCGCCTGCGCAACCTGCTGCTCGACGACGTCCAGGGCGGCTTCACCCGCGACTTCCTGGCCGACGGCGCCCCGCAGACCACGATCTACGACGCCTCGGTGTCGTACGCGGAGGCCGGCGTCCCGCTCGTCGTCCTGGCGGGCAAGGAGTACGGCTCCGGCTCGTCGCGCGACTGGGCGGCCAAGGGCACGTCGCTGCTCGGCGTCCGCGCCGTCATCGCCGAGTCCTACGAGCGCATCCACCGCTCGAACCTGATCGGCATGGGCGTGCTGCCGCTGCAGTTCCCGCAGGGCGACAACGCGTCCTCGCTGGGCCTCGACGGCACCGAGACGTTCGACTTCAGCGGCGTCACGGAGCTGAACAACGGCACCACGCCGTCGACGGTCCACGTGACCGCCACGAAGGCGGACGGCTCGAAGGTCGAGTTCGACGCGGTCGTCCGCATCGACACGCCCGGTGAGGCCGACTACTACCGCAACGGCGGCATCATGCAGTACGTGCTGCGCAAGATGGTCCGCAGCTAGTCACCTCTGACGAAAGGGCCGTCCACCGCTGGGTGGGCGGCCCTTTCGCCGTCAATGCACTCGTAACGGTCGGCGTGCGGCTCGCGATGCCAAGTAACCCTGATCATTGCGGAGACCTCATGAGCTTGAGCGTGCTCGGCGACCTGAACTGGTTGGCCGTCGTCGTTGCCACGATCGCGTACTTCGCGCTGGGCATGGTCTGGTACGCCGACTACGCCTTCGGCCGGGCGTACCAGCGCGCATCCGGCCAGGACCTGAGTCCGCCGGAGAACCAGAGCGCTGCCGTCTACGCCATCCCGCTGCTCACGTGCTTCGTCATCACCCTCGCGACCGCGATGCTCGGCAACGCCTCGGGCACCGACAACATCATGGAAGGCATCCTGCTCGGCCTCGTCGTCGGTCTCTGCATCGCGCTGCCCGTCCGGATGGTGACGGGCGCCTACGACATGACGAAGCCCGGTCCGATCACCTTCGCGGCGATCGGAGCGGGCTATCACGTCGTCGGACTCACGCTCGCGGGCGCGATCCTCGGGTTGTGGACTTAGATCCGTGCTGCCTTGTGCAGTTCACGCAACGCGCGCACTGACGACACGGCGTACTCACGATCCACGGCCTGCACGGCCATCACCGAGATGTACTCGTCCTCCGGCAGCTCCAGCCGGGCCCACGCGGCACCGTCCGGGAAGCTGACCGACAGCACGTCGTTCCAGTCGAAGTGGTGCGACGTCACGACGTTGCGCACGTCGACACCCGTGGCGTCGGCCGTGACGCGCGGACGCGTCAGCAGCAGCACACCGCCGGCCAGCAGGAAGCCCAGGAAGATCATGGCGACCTGGTCGGACGTCCGGAAGATCACGCCGGTCGGCGTGTTGCCCAGCAGCAGGCCCACCACCGTGAACACCGCGACGAGGCCGACCGCGCACGCCCACGCGACGCGGCGGATCTTCTTGGGACGCAGGACGATCGCTTCCGCCGTCATCATTCGAAACCCCGCTCGGTCCAGGGCTGGCGCAGGCCGCGCAGCACCAGTGCCGTGTCGATCGCGGCAACGGTCGCCTCGTACCCCTTGTCCTCCACCGACTCCGGCAGCCCGGCGCGGGCCAGGGCCTGCTCCTCGGTGTTCGTCGTCAGCACGCCGTTGCCCACCGGAGTGGACTCGTCGAGCGCGACGCGCGTCAACCCGTCCGTCACCGAGTCGCAGACGTACTCGAAGTGCGGGGTGCCACCGCGGATGACCACGCCCAGCGCGACCACCGCGTCGTGGTGACGCGCGAGTTCCTGCACCACGACGGGAAGCTCGATCGCTCCCGCCACGCGCACGACCGTCGTGTCGACACAACCGGCGTCCTCGGCGGCCTTGAGGGCGCGCTCGACGAGCTGGTCGGTGATCTTGGTGTGCCAGCGCGTCGCCGCGATCGCGACGCTCAGCCCCTTGCCGTCGAGCTTGGCCTGATCTGGACGGCCCTCGCCGCTCATTCCTTGTCCTCCGTAGCGGAAACAACGGCCTCGTACTGCTCCAGCTGAGTCAGTTCGTGGCCCATCCGGTCGCGCTTGGTGCGCAGGTACCGCAGGTTCTCCGGGTTCGGGGAGATCGGCAGCGGCACCCTGTCGAGCACCCGCAGACCGTATCCGGCCTCCAGTCCGACGCGCTTGGCCGGGTTGTTCGTCAGCAGCCGCATGGACTTGATGCCGAGTTCCACGAGGATCTGCGCGCCCGTGCCGTAGTCGCGCGCGTCGGCGGGCAGGCCCTGCACGAGGTTCGCGTCCACGGTGTCGGCGCCCTGGTCCTGCAGCTGGTACGCCTGCAGCTTGTGCATCAGGCCGATGCCGCGACCCTCGTGGCCGCGCATGTACAGCACGACGCCACGCCCTTGTGCCGCAACGGCTTCCAGCGCCGCGTCGAGCTGCGGGCCGCAGTCGCAGCGCAACGAGCCCAGCACGTCACCGGTGAGGCACTCCGAGTGCACGCGCACCAGGACGTCCTCGCCGTCGCCGATCTCGCCGTACACCATCGCGACGTGCTCGATGCCGTCGAGCAGGCTGTCGTAGCCGAACGCGGTGAACACGCCGTGCGCGGTCGGGATGCGGGCCTCGGCGGCGCGCACGACCTGGGTCTCGACCCGGCGGCGGTACGCGATGAGGTCGGCGATCGTGATCAGCGCGAGGTCGTGGTCGGCCGCGAAGACCTCCAGCTCCTCGCGGCGGGCCATGTCGTTCTCGTCCTTCTGCGACACGATCTCGCAGAGCACGCCGGCGGGCGACAGGCCCGCGAGACGCGCGAGGTCGACGGACGCCTCGGTGTGGCCTGGACGGCGCAGCACGCCGCCGTCGCGGGCGCGCAGCGGGACGACGTGGCCGGGCCGGTTGAAGTCGTTCGCCTTCGCGGTCGGGTCGGCGAGCAACCGGATCGTGCGGGCGCGGTCGGCCGCCGAGATGCCCGTGCTGATGCCCTCACGCGCGTCCACCGTGACCGTGTACGCGGTGCCGCGCTGGTCCTGGTTCGTGTGGTACATCGGCGGCAGGTCGAGGCGGTCGCAGTCGGAGTCCGTCAGCGCCACGCAGACGTACCCGGACGTGTAGCGGACCATGAACGCGAGCAGCTCGGGCGTCGCCTTCTCGGCGGCGAAGATCAGGTCGCCCTCGTTCTCGCGGTCCTCGTCGTCCACCACGACCACGGGCCGTCCGGCGGCGATGTCCTTGACCGCGCGCTCGATGTCGGCGAAGTCGGTGCTCACTGGGCCTCCTCGCCCGCGATGGCCCGCAGGTGCGGGATCGCCAGTCGTTCAACGTACTTCGCCAGCACGTCGACCTCCAGGTTCACCAGGTCGCCAGGCAGCCGTCGCCCGAGCGTGGTGAGGTCAAGGGTCGTCGGGATGAGGCTCACGGTGAACTGGTCCTCGGAGACGGTCACGACCGTCAGCGAGACCCCGTCGACCGTGATGGAGCCCTTCTCCACGACGTAGCGGGAGAGGCTGGGCGGGAGTCCGATGTGGACCATCTCCCAGTGCTCCGCCTTCTCCCGCGCGAGAATCGAGCCGGTGCCGTCGACGTGGCCCTGCACGATGTGGCCGCCGAGGCGCTGGCCGACGGCGGCCGCGCGCTCCAGGTTGACCCGGTCGCCCGCGGCGACCTTCGCGAGGCTGCTGCGGTTGAGGGTCTCGCGCATCACGTCGGCGGTGAACGCGCCGTCCTCCACCTCCACGACGGTGAGACAGACGCCGTTCACCGCGATGGAGTCGCCGTGCTTCGCGTCGCTGGTGACGATCGGCCCGGCGATGCGGATCCGTGCCGCGTCCGGCAGGTCCTCCGTCGCTACGACGTGGCCGAGTTCCTCGACGATCCCGGTGAACACCGCTCCTCCTAAGTTCGCGGAACCGCGCTGATCCGCAAGTCCGGTCCGCTCATGGTGACGTCTTCCACGGTCAGCCTCACAGCGTCCGTGATGGTTGACACGCCCGCGTCCAGCACCGCCGCGGGACCGTTCCCGAGCAGCGCGGGCGCGATGTAGGCGAGCACGCGGTCGACCCGGCCGGCGCGCCAGAACGCACCGGCCAGCGTCGGGCCGCCCTCCAGCAGCACGTCGACCACACCCCGTTCGGCGAGCGCCTTCAGGACGTCGTCGGGTTCGTGCGTGCGCAGGTGCAGCGCGGTGTGCCGGAGCTTCGCCCCGGCCGGCAGGTCACTCGTGCCCACGACCACGGGCAACGGCTGGCGGGCCAGCGGCATTCCATCGGCGCCCCTGGCCGTCAGCGCGGGGTCGTCGAGCCTCACCGTGTTCATGCCGACGACGATCGCGTCGAGCTTGGTGCGCAGGGCGTGGACCTCCTCGCGGGAGGTCTCCGAGCTGATCCACCGGCTGGTGCCGTCGCTCGCCGCGATCCGGCCGTCTAGCGAGGCCGCGTACTTCCACGTGACGTGCGGACGGCCCGTGCGCGCGTAGTGCAGCCACGCCCTGAGGGGACCTCGACTGACCTCCTGCTCCAGCAGGCCGCTCTGCACCGTGATGCCGGCGTCTTCGAGGACCTTCGCACCGCCCGCGGCCCTGGGGTTCGGGTCGCTGAGGGCGTGGAAGACGTGCTTGATGCCGGCTTCTCGCAGCGCCTCGGTGCAGGGTGGCGTACGGCCGTAGTGCGAACACGGTTCGAGGGTGACCACGGCCGTGCCGCCGCGTGCCTTCGCGCCGGCAGCTTTGAGCGCCATGACCTCGGCGTGCGGACCGCCGACCGGCTGCGTGCCGCCGAAGCCGGCCGCGTCGCCGTTCTCGTCGAGGATCACGCACCCGACCGGCGGGTTGGGGCTCGTGGTGCCCCGCACCCGCTCGCTCTCCGCGATGGCCAGCGCCATCGCGTCCTCGGGGGTCACCGCGCGCCGGCTGCCTGCGCGCGCAACGCCTCGACGGCCTTGCCGGGGTCCGCGGCGTCGTACACGGCGGACCCGGCGACGAAGCAGTCCACCCCGGCCTGCGCGGCCTGTTCGATCGTGTCGGCGTTGATGCCGCCGTCGATCTCCACGAGCAGCTTGAGGTGCCCGGTGTCGACGAGGTGACGGGCCTGGCGGACCTTGTCCAGCACGTCGGCCATGAAGCTCTGCCCGCCGAAGCCCGGCTCGACCGACATGACCAGCAGCGTGTCGTAGTGCTTGAGGACCTCGACGTACGGCTCCAGCGGCGTGCCCGGCTTGATGCTCAGACCGGCCTTGCTGCCCGCGGCCCGGAGGTTCTTCGCGAGCGCGACCGGGTCGTTCGCCGCCTCGACGTGCACGGTCACGTTGTACGCGCCCGCCTCCGCGTAGCCGATGGCCCAGCGGTCCGGGTCCTCGATCATGAGGTGGCAGTCGATCGGGATGTCGGTGACCTTCAGCAGCGACTTCACCACGGGCAGGCCGAGCGTCAGGTTCGGCACGAAGTGGTTGTCCATGACGTCGACGTGGATCCAGTCCGACGTGGGCACCGCGGCGAGCTCGTCGGCGAGGCGCGCGAAGTCGGCGGACAGGATGCTGGGGGCGATCATCGGCGTGTGGACCACAAGGGTGAAGTCTAGGTGTCCAGCAGGTCGAGCAACGTGCCGGGAGCCACGTCTGAGACCACGACGACACCCGCATTGGTGAGCGTCGTGACGTGCGTCTCCCACATCGGGTGACGGCGCTTGTCCGCGTTGGCCTGGGGCATGACGACGACCCGGCAGTCCTCGACGCCGATGGCCTCGTTCAACGCGGTCAGCGCCTGGTTGTCGCCGATGCCCAGGGCCAGCTTGGCCACGGAGTTCGCGCTGGCGGGGGCGAAGACGAACGCGTCCGGCGTCGGGTAGGGCTTCGGCTGGCTAGGCAGCCTCGGCTCCCAGCGGATCTCCAGATCGGTCAGCGCCTGGATCCTGCCGAGCTCGCCCGCCTCCTCGAACCACGGGACGACGGCGGGAGTGAACGTGATGGCCAACCGCCACCCCCGTCGCACGGCGGGCTCGGCCAGTTCCGTGCGGAACCAGGTCTCGACGCCGCCGCAGCCGGAAGCGACCAATCCGAGCAGTCCACGCGTCGTCACCGCTGCGATGTTAGGCGGTCCTCCTGGCCGTTCTCCGTCGATAGCGTCCGGTGCGGCGGGTGATCACCCGCACACTGAGGGGAGCAAGATGCGCAAGTGGAACCGGTGGCTCAGTGCCACCGCGATGACGGCCGCCCTGGTGGCCGCCACCGCTCTGCCCGCGAACGCCGAACCGCCGCAGCGCACCGTGCCGCTGGCGCTGAAGTCGTTCTCGGACATCGTGGTGGACCCGACGCTCGGGCACGTGTTCGTGAGCAGCAAGGCTGACAACGCTGTCGCCGTCACGGACCTGTCCGGCAACGCGGTCACGAAGCTGTCCGACCTGCCCGGCGCCACGGGTCTGGCGCTGAGCCCGGACGGGAGCACCGTCTTCGTCGCGCTGTCGCAGTTCGGCGCGATCGCCGCGCTGGACACGCTCACGCTGACCGAACGGGCCCGGTACCCGGTCGGTGAGGTGTGCCCGTCCGATCTCGCGATCACCAACGACCGCCTGTACTTCAGCTACGGCTGCGACACGTGGGGCGGCGGGATCGGCCGTGTCGCGTTCAACGGCGCGGAGGCCCGGACGGGTCTCGTGACCGGGCACTACAGCCCGCAGCAGCTCGCGACGTCGCCCGCCAGGCCCGGTCTGCTGGCGGCGGGCCAGCCGAGCCTGTCGCCCTCGGCGCTCGTGGTCCTGCGGGAGCAGGGCGACGGGCTGGCCGTCCAGGCGACGCGGGACGCGGGCAGCAACCTGGCCGACGTCGAGTTCTCGAAGGACGGCAGCCAGGTCCACGTGGCGGGCGGGGCGCCGTACCAGATCCAGTCCTACACGACCGACACCCTCGCGGTGCGCGGCAGCTACAACACCGGCCCCTACCCGGTGGCGGTGGCGGTGAGCGCCGACTCGGGCGCCCTCGCCGCGGGCGTCAACAGCGACACCTCCGTGCGGCTCTACCCGTCGGGCTCGCTCGACGAGTCGCGGTCGTACGAGGCGCCGTACCTGTACCAGGCGTGCCTGGCGTGGGGTCCCGGCGGCCGCTGGGTCTACGCGGTGGGCAACCGGTTCGGCCAGCCCGCGCAGCTGCACGTGCTGAAGGCCTGACGTGTCCGGCCGGGCGGGCTGCGGCCCGCCCGGCCTCTCCGGCTTCGGACGTCACTCGAACCGGTGAACCCCGAAGCCGTTGTGCCCCAGTGCGGGCCGACGGGGCCCGAACCTGTCAGACCCCGTCGCTAGCGTCCTTTGCGAGCGCTCAAACCGGGCGTCGCAGCACCGCGCAGAACATGGCGTCGGTGCCGTGCAGATGAGGCCAGAGCTGAACGTGCGGTCCTTCCCCGAGGTCCGGAACTCCAGGGAAGAGCTCCCGCGTGTCCAGCACCTCGGCCCCCGTCCGCTTCGCGACGTCCGTCACCACCCCTACGGTCTCCGAGAGATGAGGTGAGCACACGACATAAGCCACCACACCGCCAGGGCGCACCAGCCGCAACGCCTCGGTCAGCAGCTCGCGCTGCAGCTTCGTGAGCGTGCCGACGTCGGCGGGCTGGCGCCTCCACCGCGCCTCCGGGCGCCTGCGCAGCGCACCGAGACCGGTGCAGGGCGCATCGACCAGCACGCGGTCGAACGCTCCTTCGACGAAGCCGGTCTCGAGGCCGTCGGCCACCTCCACGGTGACCGGCAGGCCCGAGGTGAGCTTGCGCACGAGCTCGGCGCGGTGGGGTGCCTTCTCGACGGCGATCAGCTCGCCGCCCTCGATGCCGACCAGCGCGGCCAGCAGGGCGGCCTTGCCACCGGGGCCCGCGCAGAGGTCCAGCCAGCGGTCGTCCGTGCCCCCGTTGTCGCCGCCCTCCAGCGGCGCCCGCGTCAGGGCCAGCGCGCAGAGCTGGCTGCCCTCGTCCTGGACGTTGGCGAGGCGTTCCCGGACGGGCTCGAGATCGCCCGGGTCGCCCGCACCGGCTTCCAGGTGCACGCCGTAGGGCGAGTACGGCGCCACGTCGCCACCGGTGATGGCGGCGAGCTCGTCGGCGCTGACCTCGCCGGGACGTGCCACCAGGTGCACGGCCGGGCGCGCGTCGTCGGCCGCGAGGGCCAGCTTCAGCGGTTCCTCGCGGCTGCCGAGGGCCTCCGCGAACGCCTGCGCGATCCAGCGCGGGTGGGCGTGGGTGAAGGCCAGGTTGCCGATCGGGTCGGTGTCCGGGTCGGGTGCGAGCTCGTCGACCCAGGCGGCCTCGTCCTGCTCTGCCACCCGGCGCAGGACGGCGTTGACGAAGCCGGCGATGCCGGACCCGAGCTCGGCCCGCACGAGGTCGACGGTCGAGGCGACCGCGGCGTGCGACGGGATCCGGGTGCGCAGCAGCTGATACGCGCCCAGCCGCAACGCGTCGAGCGCCGAGCCGTCCACTTCGGACAGCGGGCGGTCCGAGCACGCCTCGATGACGGCGTCGAGCAGGCCCTGGGCCCGTGACGCGCCGTAGGTGAGCTCGGTGGCCAGGGCGGCGTCGCGGCCGGTGATGCGCCGGTCGCGGAGCATCTGCGGCAGCACCAGGTTCGCGTACGCGTCCCGTTGCCGCACGGCGCGCAGGGTCTCCAGCGCGGCGAGGCGTGCCGGGTCCTCCACGGGTGGCCGGGAGGGTCCGGTGCGCCGGCGCGGCGGGTGCGGCCTGCTCGGGCGGGACGGCTTGGAGGCGCCTCGCGAGTGGTTGGTCATGCGGTGTACTCCACTGTCTCGGGCTCCCCTGCGGCGGCACGGATCACGCGCGCCGCGGTCGTGTCCTGCCACTCGGGGGCGATGCCCGCCGAGCTCGGCCGGGTGCGCCTCATGCGATGCGCTCCCCTGCTTCGATCCGCACGCCGCGCGCCCAGTCGGTGGCGGCCATGCGCTTCTTGCCCTGCGCCTGGACCTCACCGAGGGCCACGGCGGTGGTCGCGGTGCCCACGAGCACGCGCTTGCGCTCGACGAGCACCTCGCCCGCCGGCAGCGTCACGTCGGCGACCGGTGTCACGGGGCCGAGCTTGAGCCGCTCTCCCCGGAACTCGGCCCACGCGCCGGGCTCCGGCGTCACGGCGCGCGCCAGGCGGTCGACGGCCGCGGCGGGCGTGGTGAAGTCGAGGCGCGCGTCCTCGACGGAGATCTTCGCGGCGTAGGTGACGCCGTCGGCGGGCTGGTCGACCGCGACCAGGCTGCCGTCCTCGATGCCGTCCACAGTGGACAGAAGCAGGTCGGCTCCCGAGACGGACAGCCGGGTCAGCAGGTCGCCGGAGGTGTCGCGGTCGCGCACCTTCTCGGTGACCACGCCGAACACCGGGCCCGCGTCGAGCTCCTTGACGATGCGGAACGTCGAGGCGCCCGTGATGTCGTCGCCGTTGCGCACGGAGGCCTGCACCGGCGCGGCGCCGCGCCACGCGGGCAGCACGGAGAAGTGGAGGTTGACCCAGCCGTACCGCGGCACGTCGAGCGTGCGCTGCGGGAGCAGGTTGCCGTAGGCGACGACCGGGCAGAGGTCGGGTTCGAGGGCGCGCAGGCGGTCCAGGAACTCGGGGTCCCCTGCCTTGGCCGGGGTGAGGACCTCGATGCCGTGCTCGTCGGCGAGCGCGCCCACCGGGGAGCGCTCGAGCCGGCGGCCGCGGCCCGAGGGGGCGTCGGGGCGGGTGACCACGGCGACGACGTCGTGGCGGGAGGAGTCGATGAAGGCGCGCAGCGAGGGCAGTGCGACCTCGGGCGTACCGGCGAACACGAGTCGCATGGTCAGCTGGACCTGCCGAAGAGTGGGTGCGGGCTCTGCTTCAAGGTGGGGACCGTACCGTCGAACCACTCGGCCTGCCGGATTTCCCGCATGGCCTGCTTGCGGGTGTCGGCGTCGAGGCGGTCGAGGAACACCACGCCGTCGAGGTGGTCCGACTCGTGCTGGATGCAGCGGGCCAGCGTCTCGGTGCCCTCGACCTCGACGGGCTCACCGTGCATGTTCCAGCCCTTGGCCACGACGTGCAGGTGGCGCTTGCAGTCCCACGACATGCCGGGGATGGACAGGCAGCCCTCGGAGCCGTCCCGCATCTCCTCGCCCACCACGTCCCAGGTGGGGTTGACGAGGTGGCCCGCGAAGCCGTCGCAGTGGTACGTGAACACACGCAGTCCAACACCGAGCTGAGGCGCGGCGAGTCCTGCTCCTCCCGCGTCCTGCATCGTGTCCCACAGGTCCTTGACCAGGGTGCGCAGTTCCTTGTCGAAGTCGGTGACCTCGGTCGCCGCGGTGCGCAGCACGGGGTCGCCGAACAGGCGGATGGGTTGGACGGTCACGCAGTGCTCCTCGTGTGGACTGGAGGCCAGTCTACGAGGAGCGCGCTCAGTGCTCGGACGCGCTGCCGAGGAAGATCACGCCCACCAGCGCCACGACGAAGTGGCCGGTGAACCGCAGGGCCGTGAGCACGGGCCGCAGCAGTGCGTGGAAGTCGAAGTGGGCAACCGGGGCGTGTGAAACGGTGGTCGTCGTCATGCCATGAACTGTGCCGTTCGCGCAGGTCAGCACACATCGGCTCGGAGTATCGAGCCTGCATCAGCCCACAGTAGGAAGATCACGGCCGAGCCTCGGCCACAAGGTGGAGACACCCCGGTCATGAGGCTGATGCAATGAGCGCATGACCTGGACGGCACCCGAAGTCACCCCGGCCGACGAACCACTGCTCGGCGCCGAGCGCCCGATGCTCGAGGCGTGGCTCGACCGCCACCGAGCCACCTTCCTGGCCAACTGCGCGGGCCTGACCGGCGAACAGCTCGCCCTCGAGTCCACGCCCCCGTCGAACCTGTCGCTGCTGGGCCTGATCCGCCACCTCACGGACGTGGAACGCGTGTGGTTCCGCCGCCGTCTCGCCGGCGAGGACGTCCAGGGCCTCTACAGCGTGCCGGGCCGCGGCGGCGGTGCCTTCGAGAGCCTCGACCCCGGCCGGGCGGAGGCGGAGTACGCCGCTCTCGTCGCCGAGATCATCGAGTCCCGCGCGGCAGCGGCGGGCCGGGACCTCGACGACACCTTCGTGCACGAGCGCGTCGGCGAGATCTCGGTGCGGTGGCTCTACATCCATCTGATCGAGGAGTACGCGCAGCACAACGGCCACGCCGACCTCATCCGCGAGCGCATCGACGGCCGCACCAACGCCTGACAGCCTTCCCCGCTGTGCGAGCGCGTCCGGACTGTCGGTGCCTCGTGCCGGCATCAGGCTGACCACCATCGGAGGGCAGCCGAGCACGCTCACCGTGCGCGGTGCCTACCGGCTGCTCGGCACGGTCCCGGCCACGTCGCCGACGACAGCACCGCTGATGGCCGACGGCTGGGGCGTGTGACTGAAGCTCGACATGGACGTGCTGGGGCCCGAGCTTCGCGGCGTGCGACGGGGCGTTCGCGGCCTCACCTTCGACCAGCTCGCCGCCGGAGTCGCCGGCCAGGCGTCCGACGTGTGGTTCACCTGCCACACGTTCACCGACCCGCAGACGTGCATGAGCGCCGACACCGCGGATCCCGGCCAGGACCTGTTCCGGAGCGAGCCCCTCGTCGCGTGACCGGCCCGGGCGGAGCGCGGCGGTCCGCGTTCCACCCAGGCCGGCTGGTGCTATCCGACCTTCACGACGCGGGCCGCTCCACCTCCGCGCCTGGTCGGCTCGGCGACAGCGCGCCAGCGGCCGTCCTTCGCGCGTTCGACGGCCGTGGCGGCGCCGATCTCGGCGTTCTGGCTGAACTTGTGCCCGATGGCCTGCAGGCCCGCCGTGGTCGAGGCCGCGATGAACGCCGCCTCGGCCGGGGTGGTGGCCGCGTTGCGCTGGGAGGCGCGCGGGGCCGCCACGGCGTCGACGAGGGACATCTTGCGGTCCAGGCGGGCGGTCAGGATCTGGGTGACCGTGGTGATGATCGTGGCGCCGCCCGGTGAGCCGACGGCGAGCAGGACCTTGCCGTGGTCGAGGACGATCGTCGGGGCCATCGACGAGCGCGGGCGCTTGCCGGGGCCGGGGAGGTTCGGGTGCGGAACGCCGGGGGTCGGCGCGACGAACTCGAAGTCGGTGAGCTCGTTGTTGAGCAGGAAGCCGCGGTTCGGGACGACGATGCCGCTGCCGCCCTCCGCCTCGATGGTCAGCGTGTAGGCGACGACGTTGCCCCAGCGGTCGGCGGTCGTCAGGTGGGTGGTGCGCTCGGCGTCCTCGCGCAGTGCCGAGATGCCGGCGGTGGCTTCGCAGGCCCGGGGGTTGCGCGGGTCGGCGGCGGGCTGGGGTGCGGGCAGCACGGCGTCCGGCTTGATCAGGCACGCGCGGCTGTCGGCGAACTTCTGCGAGAGCAGCCCCTCGGTGGGCACGCGGGAGAACTTGGGGTCGCCGACCCAGCGCAGGCGGTCGGCGAAGGAGAGCTTGGTCGACTCGATGAAGCGGTGCAGGTACTCGACGTCGGAGACCTTCGCGAGGTCGGTCGACTCGAGGATGTTGAGCGCCTCGCCGACGGTCGTGCCGCCGGACGACGGCGCCGCCATGCCGTAGACGTCGAGGCCTCGGTAGCGCGTGTGCGTCGGGTCGCGGCGTTCGACCTGGTAGCGGGCCAGGTCGGAGACCTGCATGTCGCCGGCGCGGACGTTGCGGGTCGAGCCGGGCACGACCGGCGGCTTGCGCACGGCGTTCACCAGGTCGCGGCCGACCGCGCCGCCGTACAGCGACGCCAGTTCGGTGCGGGCGAGCTCGCGGTAGGTGTCGGCGAGCTGCGGGTTGCGGAACGTGCTGCCGACCGCGGGCGGCTGGCCGCCGGGCAGGTAGAGGTCGCGGGTCGAGGTGAAGTCGGCGAAGCGGGCGGCGTTGTTCGTGATCTGCGAGTTGAACGTCTGGTCGACGACGAACCCACGCCGTGCCAACGCTTCCGCGGGCGCCATGGCCTCGCGCAGGTTCAGCGTGCCCCACTTGCGCAGCGCCTGCTGCCACGTCTTGGGAGTGCCGGGGACGCCGACGGACTTGCCGCTCGTCATCGCCTCAGCGAACGGCAGGGGCTGGCCGTTCTCCACGAAGAGCTGGTCGGTGGCGGACCGCGGCGCGGTCTCACGTCCATCCAAAGTGGACACACGACCGGAACGGGCGTCGTAGTGGACGAAGAACCCGCCGCCGCCGATGCCCGCGCTGAACGGGTCGGTCACGCCGAGCGCGGCGGCGGTGGCGACGGCGGCGTCGACGGCGTTGCCACCGCGGCGGAGCACGTCGACGCCGATCTGGGACGCGTCGGGGTCGACGCTCGAGACCGCGCCTCCCCAGCCCACCTGCTCGGGCACGCGGGGCGCTTGTTCCGCCGCGCCTGCCGGAGCAGGCGCGACCATCACGACGGAGAGTGTGAGCGCGGCAACCGTTCGCAACATGCGGAAACTTCTACTCCGTTGCGACCGGATGGCAACACTCCTTGAGGAAGGCCTAAGGTGCGGGCGTGTCGATCGATCTTGACCAGTTGCGAACCAGTTTCACGAACACCCCGCTCGACGAGGCCGACCGCGAGGAGGCGTTGCACCTCCTGCTGCGCGAACGCCGCGACAGCGACGCCGACCTGCTGCGTCACCTGCTCGCCGAGGAGACCGCCGCGCACCAGGAGGGCTGGGGCGTCAGCGAGGCGCTGGGACTCGCCGCCCTGCTGCTCGCCGAGTGCGGCCGCGAGGACGACGTCTGGGCGCTGTGGGAGGCCAAGAACGCCTCCTTCGACACCATGGCGGGCCTCGACGGCTTCCTGCTGTTCCCGGCGGGCATCGCGGGCACGACGGCCCACGTGATCGCGGGTGAGGACCACCCCGAACGCGGCGACCTCATGACCTACCTCAGCGAGTACCTCGAGTACGAGAAGCTCACCGACGAGGACATCCGCGAGCACATGGCGGGCCTGCGCTCCCACTACGAGGGCTGAACCGCCGCCCTACAGGACCTCCAGCGGGTCGAGCTTGATGCGCACCAGGTCCTGTTCCTTGCGGGCCGTCCGCACGGCCTGCGCCTCGGCCAGTACGGCGGCGAGCTGACGGCCCTCGCCGCGCGCGACCCGCACCAGCGCGCGTTCCTTGGTCTCGTCGTCGCCCAGCGGCACCGGGCCGAGGATCTCGCCGGTCGGCGGCAGGTGGAGCTCGTCGAGCATGGCGTTCACCGCGTCCGGGGTGCCGTCGACGGTCGCCATCCGCACCGCCGGCGGGAAACCGAGCTCGGTGCGCGCGGCGAGCTCGGTGGCGGCGTGCCACACCGGGTCCCACCGGACCAGCGCCTGCACCGGCGTGAGCGACGAGTCCGCGATCACGACCACGCGCCCGGTGCCCGGCCGGACCAGCCCCGCCGCCGTCATCCACCGCCGCAGCGCCTCCTCGGAGGCACGGAGGTCGGCCCGGCCCAGCAACGCCCACCCGTCCAGCAGCAGCACGGCCCCGTAGCCGCCCTCGGCCACCGGTTCGGCGCCTGGCGTGGCGACCACCAGCGACGGCTTGCCCGGTACCTTGGTCAGCACCTCGTCCGCGCCGCTGGTCCGCACCGGGTACCCGGGAAACGCCCGTCCGAGCTCCTCCGCCGTGCGCCGGGCACCGATGATCTGCCCGCGCAGCTTGCGCGACCCGCACGTGGGACAGCGGAACCCGGCCTCCGTGGCCGCGCACCACCGGCAGTACGCGGGCTTCGGCACCCCGTCCTGGGTCCCGCCGGGCAACGCCAGCGGCCCAGCACACCGACGGCACCGAGCAGGCCCCCGGCACTGCCCGCAGGCGAGCGACGGCACATACCCGCGACGCGGCACCTGGATCAACACCGGCGAGTCGGCCAGGGCGAACCGAGCGGCGTCGAACGCGATGGACGGCAACCGAGCCGTGCGCGCGGCCGAGTCCTTGACGTCCTGCCAGTCGTTGTCCCCCACCGACACCACACGCGGCGCGACAGCCCTCAACGTCTCGCGCGACGCCACGATCTCGTGTGCCCACCCGGTCTCCACCAGCAACTGAGCCTCGGCCGTCCGCGCGAAGCCACCGATGAGCAGCGCCGCCCCCGTCATGTGCGCGCGCTGCACCAGCACGTCGCGCACGTTCGGATACGGCGAGCGCTGCTCGACGTGCAGGTCGTCCCCGTCGTCCCACACGACGAGCAGCCCGGGGTCCTTGACCGGCGCGAACGCCGTCGCACGAGTGCCCACGACGACCCGGGCGACACCCCGGCGCACCGCCAGCCAGCGCTTGTACCGCTCCGACGGCCCGAGGTCGGCCGACAGCGTCACCACGCCCTCGATCAACGCGGCGCACGCCTCGGCGACACGGGCCAGGTCGCGGTGATCGGGCACCACGATGGCCACACCGCGCCCGGACGACGCGACCGCGGCGGCGGCCTCCGCGAGGCGGGCGGGCCAGTCCTCGGAGGGCAGCGCCTGCCAGACGGCGTGGGCGGGGCGGCCCTCGCGCAGGGCCTCCAGGTACTTGGGCCCGCGGGGGTAGCGCGACCAGGCGTCGGCGGGGACGGGCGGCAGCTGCGACCGCGCGGGCTTTCCGGCGGGAGCAGGTGCCTCGGCCGCCTGCTCCGCGGAAGTCCCGCCGGCCGCACCGGCCGACTGCTCCGCGGAAGTCCCGTCAGCCACCTCGGCCAGCTGATTCCCGGAAGCCCCGTCGTCCACCTCGGCCAGCTGATTCCCGGAAGCCCCGTCGTCCACCTCAGCCTGCCGACCCCCGGAACTCCCGTCAGCCACCTCGGCCTGCCGATCCCCGGAAGCCGCGTCGGCCACCTCAGCCTGCCGATCCCCGGAAGCCGCGTCGACCACCTCGGCCGGCTGCTCCTCGGCCACGGCGGCCGGCTCCCCCACCCAGGCGGGAACCTGCGGCAACGGCGGCGCCTCCCCCGACGAAGCCGCCTCCGCTCGCGCGTGCCGAGGCGGGATCGCCAGCCGCAGCACGTCGATCATCCCGCCCGCGTACCGGTCCGCGATCGCCCGCGCCAGCACCGCGATCTCCGGCGCGAGCACCGGCTCCGGCGACACCACCTTCTCGATGAACGCCAGCTTCTTGCCGTACTCCGACGTCTCGACGCGCTCCAGCAGGTACCCGTCGACCAGCTGCCCCGCGAACCTCACCCGCACGCGGCAGCCGGGCACCGCGGCACCGTCGAGTTCGGACGGAACCGAGTAGTCGAAGGGCCTGTCCAGGTGGGCCAGCGGCACGTCCACCACGATCCGGGCGACCGGCAGCGACTCCGCGGGGACCCGCTCCCCTTTTCTCGCTCCGGTCTTCACGCTCATGCCTCCTGGTGTATCAGACACCCCCGACAGTCACGCGTTGCGCCTCACCAATCCGGTGAAGCCCGCCACGAACAGGGTGGCGAACGCCCATGCCAGGATCTGCAGCAGCCACGTGGACGCCAGCACCAGCCGGCCGGCGCCGGAGCCCGCGTCCACGGTGCAGCGGGCGGCGTCGACCTTCACCAGCGGCGTCGCCACGTTCAGGGCGTAGCCGACCTGTTCGACCGTCGAGCACCGCACCGCGCCGGAGACCAGCACCACACCGATCGACACCGCGAGCACCCCGGCCAGCCACACGAGGGCGAGGCCGGGGCGGTACCCGTGCCCGACCGTCACACCGCGCACGAGGTGCCAGGCGCGTCCCCACCGCGAGAGCTGGCCGCGGCGGCGCAGATCGCGTTGCTGGGCAACGCGGATGCGTCGCACGTCCTGTTCGTGACCGGCGGCCTGGTGCGCCGAGGCGAGCTGGGCCCACGGCTGGGCCGAGTAGCGGAGTGTGCGCGTCGAGAGCAACGACATCCATTCGTCCACAGTGGCGTCGCGCGGCAGTCCCTCGTAGACGAGCCCTTCGAGCTGGACGTCGCCGTCGATCCCGGCGAACGGCATCAGCAGGTCCTTGCCGACGCGCACGTGCCGCAGGTCGAGCGCGACGCCGGAGCTGAAGCGGCCCTCCCGCGCGACGACCTGGCCGTCCACGCGGGTTCCGCGCAGCCGCACCGCCGCGTGCCTGCCGCCGCCGGAGACGTCGCACCCCTCGTTCAGGAAGATCCCGTCGCCGATCTGCATGTCCACCAGCGTCAGGCCCGCCTCGAACCGCCCGCCGCCGCACATCAGCACGCCGGACACGCGCGACCCGCTGAGCGTCACGGAGCCCGCGGCGTGGAACCCCTCGTCCAGGTAGACGCTGCCGCCGATGCGCATGTGCAGCGCGTCGATCGACTCCTCGGCACCCAGCCGGGCGCCGCTGAGCCGGAGGTGGTGGTCCACGGTCAGGCCGCGGGCCTCGATGCCCGGCGCGTCGAGCCCCGCCAGGTCGAGCAGGGTGAACTGCGCCCTGCTGAGCAGCACCGGCTGCTCCGTCGTGCAGTCCTGCAGCACCAACGGCCTCTTCGCCACGACGTCGGACAGGTCGAGCTGCCCGGTGATCTTCGCCCCGATGATCCTCAGCCCACCGGGATCCAAAGATTCGTGATCGATCATCCGCCGCCGGATCTCGTCCCCCGTGATCTCCACGGGAGCAACGTTAACCGGAGATCGACTCCCGGCCGTTCTCGATGTGACCGCACAGACGGCGGCGGAACGTCGGCTCCTCCTCCACCGTCACCGTCAGGTCGTACCAACCGGAGTTCATGACGGTCAGCCACGGGATCACGTGCCGATGCCCCGGCCTCACGGCGTAACGACGCCGCCCCAGCACAAACGTCAGCCGCGTCGATCCGCTGTTCTCGAACGTCAACGTCAGCACACGGCTGTATCCACGCACCGACGACGAGACGCGCGCACGGTCCGTGGAGGAGCCGGCGAACTCACGGCGGAACCCGTTGGGACCCAACAACACGAGGTCGTGATCACCTGTGACCTCGACCGAAGCCGATGAGGCGACATCGAAGTGCTGTGGCAGTGCGAACTGCCCGGAGTACGGGTACAGCGCGAAGTGCACGGACTCCGCCCCGGAGTTCGACATCTCCAGCGAGGCCCCGCGCAACGACGCGTCCGGCTGGTACGGAAGGGCGCGCGCTCGCCGTCGTCCGGTCTCCTGCTCGGGCATCTTCTGCTCGGACGGGGGCACGGGCCGCCAGCGCGGCGTGGCGGGTGGCACCGGGGCGGGCTCGCCCACGTCGGGCCACGTGCGGCGCCGGTCGAAGTCGAACGCCGAGGTCAGGTCACCGGCGACGGTCCGGCGCCACGCGGAGATCTCCTCCGACCGCACCCCGGTCCACTTCTCCAGGAACCGCGTCATCGACGTGTGGTCGAACACCTGCGAGTTCACGTAACCGCCCACGGACCACGGCGAGACGACGGTCATCGGCACGCGCGCACCCAGTCCCAACGGCCTGTCGCCCACGTACTCGTCGGTGACGGACAACGGCGGGCGCGGCGGCGGCACGTGGTCGTAGAAGCCGTCGTTCTCGTCATAGGTGATGAAAAGGACCGTCGACTCCCACACCTCCTGGTTGGACGCCAGCGCGTCCAGCACCTGGTAGGTGATCGAGGCGGAGGCCGCGGGCGACGACGCGCCGGGGTGCTCGGAGTCCACAGAGGACGGGACCAGGTACGACACGGCGGGCAACCGACCGGAGGCGACGTCCGCGCGGAACGTCTCCCCCAACCCGCCCGGCTTCACCCGGTGCAACCCGCGCGAGTACAGGGACTTCTCCGCCGCGGAGAGCTTCGACAGGTCCAGCGAGCCGATCAACGCCGCGTCGCCCGTCCCGTACAGCTTGTCGAGTGACTTGAACCCGGCGGGCAGCACCTTGCGCGCGATCTCCTTGAAGCGCACGTAGAACTCCAGGTTGTTGTCCTGGAAGTTGTCCCACTCCTGGTACACGCGCCACGACTTCCCGGCGGCCTCAAGGCGTTCGGGATACGTCTTCCACGTGTAGCCCGTGTGCGTGTCCTCGCTGTAGGCGGCGTTCCCGGTCGCACGGCCACCAGAGGGTTCATAGCCCGTGTACCCGGACACCCAGTAGTTGCGGTTCGGCGAGGTCGAGGACGGCACCGAGCAGTGGTAGGCGTCGCACAGCGTGAACGTGTCCGCGAGCTCGTAGTGGAACGGGATGTCCTGACGCGTGTAGAACGCCATCGTCGCCCCGGTCTTCGCCGGCACCCAGTTGTCGTTCCACCCGCCGCGCAACGCCGAGTGCCCGCCGTTCCAGCTGTGGTCCAGGTCGCCGATGTACTGGATGTCCCGGCCAGACGCCGCCTCACGCACCGGGAACGGCAGCACACCCGACTGGTTGAACACACCCCTCAGCGCGTTGCGGTCGGAGAACCCGCGCACACCACGGAGAGTGCCGTAGTAGTGATCGAACGAACGGTTCTCCTGCATCAACAGCACGACGTGCTTGATCGCGCGCAAGCCTCCCGCACGGGGCTCACGCGCCAACGCGGCGTACACCGACGGTGGCAGCAGCGTGCCGGCACCAGCAGCAGCGACGGCAGCCATGAACCCACGACGAGAGAGCGACATGTATCGAGTTTGTAGTCCCGGTACATGTCGCGTAACCAACCCTCGCATGAACAAAGGCCCCGGATGACCAGGGCCTTGTTCACAGATCACATCAGGCGGCGGCGATGGCGGCGGCAACGCTCTGCCGCGCGTCGAGCAGCCCCTTGCCGCACTGAGCGGCCGCGGGGAGCACCTTCGCCTTCAGGTGCAGCAGCACCTGTGCGGGCGTCAGCAACGCCTTGCCGTTCTGCACACGGGCGTGCTGCATCAACGCCACGACACCGGCGACGTGTGGCGTGGCCATGCTCGTGCCCTGGTAGCGCTGGTAGATCGACCCGGCGGGCACCGTCGGGCCGTTGTTCAGCGTCGACAGGACACCGTTCGCGGCCAGCGGCGAGGTCTCGCCACCGGGTGCGCAGATCTCGATCGTGGCGCCGAAGTTCGCGTACGACGCCCTGTTCGCCTGCCGGTCCGTGGCACCCGTGGTGATCACACCGGCGCAGTTCGCGGGTGTGGCGCCGGCGGCGTTGGCCGAGGAGTTGCCCGCGGCCACCACCACGGTGGCGCGGTGCACGTTGCGAGCCGTGTTGATCGCGTTCTGCAGCGTCGCGGGGCACGCCGCCGAGGGACCGCCGAGCGACAGGTTCAGCACCTTGGCCGGGTTCGGGTTCGCCGGAACACCCGGAACGGCGCCACCGGCCGCCCACACGATGCCCGCGGCGATGTCCGCCAACGTGCCACCGCACGTGCCGAGGACGCGCACGGGCACGACCCTGGCCGACGGTGCGACGCCCGTGACACCGGTCGCGTTGTTGCGCACCGCCGCCACGGTGCCGGCGACGTGCAGCCCGTGCCAGCTCGACGCCCGCGCCGCCGTGCCGGGACCGCACTGGTTCGCGAGCCGCCAGTCGCCCTGGTCCGTCGGGTTGGCGTCCCGGCCGCCGCCGTCCTTGGCGTAGGCCGCGTTGCTGATGAAGTCGTAGCCGCCGACGTAGTTGGCGGACATGTCCGGGTGAGCGGTGCGGCCGGTGTCGATCACCGCGACGCGCTGGCCCGCCCCGGACGGACCTAGGTCCCACGCGGGCGAGAGCTGGATGCCGCCGGTCGCCTCCCAGTAGTGCCACTGCTGCGGCCACATCGGGTCGTTCGGCACGGCCGTCGCCTCGAGCACGATGTTCGGCTCGGCGTACTCGACGTCGCCGCGGGCCATCAGCACGCGGATCGACTCGGCGGCGTCCCTCGACGCCAGCACCTCGGCGCCGTCGGTGGCGTCGGCGACCGCCCGCGACTTCGACTCGGTGAGCGCGTCCCCTCGCGACGCACCGTCGCGGAACTTGACGATGATCTCCTGCTCCTCGGGTTCCTCCTGCGCCGCCGCGGTCAGCGGTGTCACCGTCAGCGCCATCACGACGCCGAGCAGAGCTGCCATACCTGTTCTCACGGTCTTCCTCCCCTTCACGAGCGGACTGACGGCGAGAAGCAGAGACCGGCGTGGTTGTGGCACGGATGCGAAGGCCACAACAGATCCACAACAGGCGACGCGTACCCACGTGCTCAACGTCTTCGAGGGGGGAACGCCATGCTCACGCTCGTCGTCGCGGCCGCACTGGCCGCATCGGGAACCGCCGCCGCACCAGAACCCGCGACCGTCGCGCGGGTCGAGGCCGGCAGGCTCGTCGTCACCGGGGCGCTGGCGCGCGCCAGCCAGATCCACGTCTCCGGCACCACCATCAGCGATGCCGGCACGATGCGGCCGGGCACCGGGTGCACGCGCCTGTCGGCCTCACGCGTCCAGTGCGCCCAGGTCCAGAAGATCGTCCTCTACCTGGGCAACCGCGACGACTCCGTGCTCTACGACAGCGCCGTGCCCACCGAGCAGCACGGCGGCCACGGCGACGACTCGCTGAACGGCGGATCGGGCGCGGACGTCCTGCAGGGCGGCGAGGGCGACGACGTGCTCAGCGGCGGACTGGGCCCCGACCAGCTGTTCGGCGGGGACGGCGACGACGTGCTCGACGAACCGCAGGCCGACGCGGGCGGCAACTTCCTGCAGGGCGGCTACGGCAACGACAAGATCGACGGCGCGAAGCTGAACATGCGCGACCGGGCGGACTTCAGCGACCACACCGAGGGCATGACGATCGACCTCGCCGCGGGCACGGCGAGCAGGCCTGGCGAGATCGACGAGGTCGGGAACGTGCAGGACGTCTACGGCACCCAGGGTGACGACGTGCTCAGCGGCAACGCCTGGCCCAACAAGATGTACGGCCTCGGCGGCAACGACACGTGCACGCAGGGTCCGCTCGACCAGTGCGTTCAGTGAGTTCGGCCGGCTGATGTATCAGAGTCGGCCTTAGGAACTCCGCTCGTGCGTGGACCCACTAGACGTCCGCCTGCTCGGACCCCTTGAAGTCACCGGGCCAGGCGGCGTGCTGCGCCTCGCCGGCACGCGCCAGCGCTCCCTCCTGGCGCTGCTGGCGTTGCGCGCACCCTCGGTGCTCCCCGCAACGCGTCTGATCGACGCGTTGTGGGGCACCGAGCCCCCACCCACGGCGTTGCGGACGTTGCACAGCCACATCGCGCGCGTCCGTTCGGCTCTCGCCGCGATCGGCCTCCCGGACGTCCTGGTCACCACCACTGCGGGCTATGCGCTTCGGATCGACCCGTCGCACGTCGACGTCACACGGTTCGAGCGCGCTTCGTCGCCTCGTGCGGCACTCACGTTGTGGCGCGGCGATCCCCTGACCGACTGCGCCGTCTCCGAGTGGGCGTGCGCCGAGATCACCCGGTTGCACGAGGCACGTCTCGCCGCCGAGGAGGCGTTGGCGCAGCAGGAGATCGGCCGTGGCGCCTATGGAGCCGCCGCCGCGCAACTCGAACGGCTCGTGGTCGGGCATCCGTTGCGAGAACGCTTCTGGGAGCTGCTCGCCGACGCACAACTACGTGACGGCCGACGGGCCGATGCGTTGAGCACGGTCCGTCGGGCACGCAAAGTGCTCGTCGACGAGTTGGGTGTCGATCCCGGACGGGGCCTGCGCGCGGTCGAGGCGGAGGCGCTCGCGTGCCCTCCCCCGGACTCCGGCGCGGGGCTGGTCGGACGGCAGCGCGAGACCCAGGACGTCGTGCGGCTGCTGGAGAGGTCGCGGCTCGTGACGCTCACCGGACCGGCGGGCTGTGGCAAGTCCCGGCTCGCCCAGCACGTCACGCCGTCGTCCACGGTGGTCGACCTGACGTCCGCGTCGTGCGTCGAGGACGCCGTCGCAGCGGCGTTCGCGATCACCACCCGTGAGCTGAGCACGCTCGGGAACACGTTGGTGGTGCTGGACAACTGTGAACACCTAAGGGCCGCGTGTGCTGCGTTCACCGAGGCACACCCTCAGCTGCGTGTGCTCGCCACGAGCCGTGAACCGCTTGCCGTGCCCGGTGAAACGGTCTACCCGCTGCCGCCGTTGGCCGTTCCCGACCCGGAAGTCCCACGCTCGTTGACCGAACTGGCCGCCTATGACGCCGTGCAGCTGTTCCTGGACCGTGCGGCGCACACGTACACAGACGCTGATGCACCCGCTATCGCGCAGCTCTGCGCTGCGCTCGACGGCTTGCCGCTGGCGCTGGAACTGGCCGCTGCCCGCACGTCCGTCCTCACGCCCGCGCAGATCGTGCGACGGCTGCGTGACCGGTTCGGGCTGCTGGAGCCGTTGCGGGCCGCGATCGCGTGGAGCCATGACCTGCTGACGCCGCCGGAACGCGCGCTGTTCGCCGATCTCGCGGTGTGCGCGGGCGGGTTCCCGGCGGACCTGGTGGAGGCGCTGGCGAGTTCGCTCGACGCGCTGAGCGGGCTGGTCTCCAAATCGCTCGTGCGGGTGTCCCGGGTGGCGGGCGAGACCCGTTTCTCCATGCTGGAGACCGTTCATGCGTTCGCGGTGGAGCAACGCTCTTCCGCACACGCACGTGCCGCCGGCTTCTTCTTGTGTCTGGCCGAACGCGCTGAGGCCGACCCAACAGGCACCTTGCTCAACGAGTTGCGTGTGGAGCACGCGAACCTGAGACGCACCATGGACTGGTTCGAGTCGACCGGTGACGCAGGCAAGATCCTTCGCCTCGTGGTGGCGTTGACCCGTTACTGGCACCGCACCGGCAACTACGGCGAGGGCCGGCGGTGGCTCGCGGTAGCACTGGAAGGCTCGGGACCGTTGCGCGGCAAGGCTTTGGCCTCCGCGGCGGCCCTGGCGCTGCTGGAGTGCGACTACCCCGAAGCGGTGCGCTATGCTGAAGATGGATTGGAGACCGATCCATCTCTGGCCGGAAGGCTGCACCGGCTGCTCGGCTCGGTCGCGCGAGAACGCGGTCATTACGAAGCTGCGCTCCACCATTACCAAGAGGCCGCGCGTGCCTCGAACCCGATGAACGCCGCCTACGCCCGTCAGCTCGCGGGCGCCACGTCCTGGCTGGCCGGTGATCTCGTCGTGGCCGAGGCCGATCTTCAGGCATCACTGAAGTCACTGCGTGAACTGGGTGACCGTCGCGGTGCCACGTCGTCGCTCGCCTACCTCGGTGCCGTCGCCTGGTACCGGGGCGATGCCGCGCGGGCGCGCAGGATGCTCGACGAAGCGCTGGACGCGTTCGGAGAACTGGACTTCAAGGAGGGCATAGCCTGGGCACTGAACCTGCTCGGTGTGGTCGAACAGGGCACCGGCAACCCGCGGGCCGCGCGGCCGTTGCTGGAGCGCAGTCTCACGCTGCACCGCGAACTGGGCGACCGCTGGCGTGAGGCGAGCGTCCTGGAGGCACTCGCCCGCTCGACGGGCAGGCGCGAGCTGCTGAGCGAGGCCGCGGCGATCCGGACCAGGATCGGCGCGCCGGTGCCGACCGTGGAACAGGACATGGCGCACTCCGGTTAGCGTTCGGGCAACGCCTCGTCGTCACTCTCTCCTCAGGCAAGAAACCGAAGAGGGGAAACGACAATGAGACTGCGCATCGCCGCCGCCGCGCTCGCCATCGGACTGTGCACCGCCGGTGTCGCCCAAGCGGACGACGTCCCGCCGGAGTTCCAGAACAGACCGCCCCAGGCGGCCTGCTACAACGCCGTGCCCACGATCGTCGGGGCGGGCTTCATCTCCGGCGGCCCCGGGCCGGACGTGATCCTCGGCAGCAACGGGCCGGACGTGATCGTCGGCCTGGGAGGCAACGACGTCATCCTCGGTCTCGGTGCCGACGACGTGATCGTCGGCGGCCCCGGCAACGACCTGATCTGCGCCGGTTGGGGCGACGACAAGGTCGACGGCGGTCTGCACCACGACACCGTCTACGGCGAGCCCGGCGACGACAAGCTGCTCGGCGGTGACGGGATGGACCTGCTCTCGGGTGACCTGAACTCCGACGAGGGCGACGGCGAGGCCGGGTTCGACTTCTGCACGGCGTCCACCGAGGCCCAGATCAGCTGCTAGCGACCGCCTGCCGCAACAGGATCTCCGTGGCCGGATCGGGTCTGACCCCGAGCTGCCGCAACGAGTCCAGCACGCGCGCACGCGTCCTCACCATCCTGTGGGGATTGCGTGCGCGCACTGCCGCGGCGAGCGCGAGCCGGTGCCCGCGCGGGTCGAACGGCTCCAGCGCCAGCGCGCGTTCCGCCAGCTGGTGGGCCTCGGCCGGGTCTCCCGTGACGAGCCTGAGTTCGCCGAGTGCCAACAGGTTCCGCACGTGCGTGGCCCTGATGCCGGTGATCTCGGCCTCGCACAGGTCGGTCAGGTCCGGGAGCGGTTCGCCTCGCCACAGCGCCACGGCGTCGTCTGCGCCGCACTCCTGGAACGACCACAGGTCCACGGTCAGCTGGTCGCTGCGGACGAGCCGGATCGTCTCGCCGTCGCTGCGCAGGAAGTAGCTGGCCTCACCGCCCGCCCGGCCGGGTTCGAGCAACCGCCTGAGGTGGGTCATCGTCACACGCAGGTTCCGCGCGGCGCTCGCGGCGTCGAGCTCGGGCCACAGCAGGTCCATCGCCTGCTCGCGGGGCAGCGAGGCGCGCAGCGTGAGAAGGCCGAGCAGTTGCCGGACACGGGCCCGGCGCAGCTCGGGCGCGTCGATGGCGACGCCGTTCCGCGTGACGCGCATCGGCCCGATGACCTCGATGCCGATCGGGTGGTCCGGCGGCGCGGGCACGGTGGCGAGCAGTCTGGCGGCACCGGCGGCGAGGTCCGGATCCCGGGCGAGCACGCGGAACTGGCGGTGCACGGCCGTTCCGACGCGGTCGGCGAGCCAGGTGCCCAGGTGCGTGCTGCCCGCCGCAGCCTGACGCGCGGCGAGTTCGACGGACCACGGCAACGGCAGGAAGCACAACGCGTGGGCCGCTGGCAGATCCTTCCGCAGATCGCCTTGCCTGGCATCGAGGAACGCACGTCCGGCGGCTCGCGCCTTCCGGTGCGAAGGCCCCAGATCGGTGCTGTCCCACCGTTCTCTGAGCTCGTCGCTGAGCACGTACCCGAGCGTCAGGAACCGGCGCAGATGCCGTTCGGCGAGCGCGATCTCCAACGGCCACCGGTCCAGGTGCCGCTTGTAGATGTCGCGGGCCAGATCCTCCTCCCCGCGTGTGACGGCCGCGGCCGCTTGCGCCGCACACGCCAGCACCGCGTCACGAGGGTTGTCCTGCTCCGCCGACAGTTCCGGCGCCGTCTCACCGAACGACGCCGCGACGACCGCGTGAACGGCCCGCGCCACGAACTCGTCGCGAGCCGTGCTGTCAGTGCCATCCCCGTGGAACTCAACGGCTTCGCCGTCGAACCAGCGCGCCGTGGCAGCATGACGATGCGCCAGTTCGTCGTCGAGCATCCGTTCGGCGAGCTCGGCCGCGTCCCGCCCCCGCCCGCACATCGCGAGGCAATGCACGTGGAATCTGATCGTGGACACCGCAAGCGCTTGGGGCACAGCGTTCACAGGTGCCTGCGCAAGGTGCGTGAGCGCCGCCTCGGGTTCACCGGCGAGCTCGGCCACCACCGCGGCGACGCTGTGCTGGAGCACCTTCAACACCGGCGACTGCGCGTCAAGCTGGTGCGCCCGTTGGGCGACGGCGGCCAGCCGCACCAGATCCCCTCGGGAATGCGCCGTGATCACGGCCTGCCCCAGCGCCACCGCCGCACCCTCGTGGTCGCCGGCGTCGAGCATCCCCGCACAGGCCCGGTCGACCAGACAGTCGATCGAAGAGTCACTGAAGTCGTGAGCGTGCACCACCGCGGCCTTCAACAACAGAAAGGCCGCCTCCTCCTCGTGCTGCAGAGGAACCGCCTCGAGCCACTTCTGAGCCGTGGCAACCGGCAGGACCGACAACGTCGTCCGCACGAGCTCCACCGCAAGCTCCGCGAGCATCGCCCAGTCACCAGCGCGGCAAGCGACCCGCCCCGCCGCAGCCAGGTCCCCGCGCCCGACGAGCACCTGCACAGCCCTGCCCCGCAGATGACCGGTGGACACGAGGCTCGCCCACAGGTCATGGGCCCGATAGCGCCCGTCGTCGAGCCGATCGACCAGCGGAACCTCCCGGGCGACGTGCTCCAGGTCGGTGGGCCCACCTGCCACCACGCCGACCTCCTCGGCCGTGGCCGACCCGAGAACCACCAGCGCGGCCAACGAGGTGCGCGTCCGCTCGGACAGCCCGCTCAGCACCTCCTCAGCGGCATAACGCCACGACGCGGCCGGCCCAGCCGTGAGCGACAACCGAACGAGTGCGGGCCACCCCTGCAGATCCTCCTCGAGCTCACGCCCCAGCTTCCGAGCCAGCGCGGACGTCTCAGCCCCGGTGAACGCCAGATCCGTCGTCTCGATCACCGCCACCTCCCCTGCCGCCTGCCGCCGAGCCAGGGGAAGGGCAGGCGTCGTGCGCCCGGACAGCACGAGGTGGGCGGTGTCCGGCAGCGCCCGAGCGACCTGCGCGAGCAAGTCAGCGCCCGGCGACCCGTCCGGAACCTCGTGCACGTCGTCGAGCAACAGGCACACGTCCAGCGGCGCCTTGCCTTGCAAAGCCGCGAGGACCTCACGCGAACCGCCCCCAGCACCCGGATGCCCGAGAGCACCCAGGATCGCCGCCGCCAGCCGGGAGGCGTCCTCGTGGCCGGGCCCGCACGTCACCCAGGCGTCGATGCCGCGCGGCGCCAGGAGGTTCGCGCGGACGGCCTGCGCCAGCGCCGTGGTCTTGCCGAAGCCGGGCCCGGCCGTGACCAGCGTGACCGGGAGCGACCAGCGGGTGCCGAGGCGGTCGACCAGGCGCAGGCGGGGCAGCTCGACGTCGAGCGGGCGCGGTACGGCGCGCAGACCGGTCGTTGTGTCCCCCACGGTGAGCGGAGGTGCTCGGAGGGCGGGAAATACGCGCCCGGCACGCTCGCGCAGGGATACCCCCGGGCTGGGAACCCCTGCATCTCAACGCATCCACCAGGTTCCACCGCTCACCAGCCTCGCCACGTGCACTTGCGATCACAACGCTCCGGAGGCTGAGGTCGTGAACGGTTCGCGACCGCTGCAGCAGTCCCTGTTACGGCCGACTCGGCGCTCCTCGCAGACGCCATCGGCAACCAGGGCGGACGCGGTGACCGTGTCCGCCCTGGTCACGCGTCGGTCACCAAGTCGGCAGAACCCAACGTACTCAGCAGGTCCGACAAGATCGGCGGCTGTGGAAGGTTCGCAGGTCAGCAGGTCACCATGACCAGCGGTGAAGTGCACACCAGGCCTGGGCCCGTGCCAGAACCACCGCCGAAGGCTCGGCCTCGACAGACACGCCAACGCACGCAGAACAACCCGAGAGGCAAGACCTTGGCGGGAGGCCGCACCAGAACCAACTCCGGCGACTCGGGATCGACGGACGGGCCGACTTACGCGGAACACCCCGTGAGCCGAGACCCTTCAGCGGGAGGCCGTGCCAGAACCAGCTCCGAAAGCACGACATCGACAGACAGGCCAACGCACGCAGAACAACCCGCGAGCCAACACCTTGGCGGGAGACCGCACCAGAACCACCGCCGAAAGCACGGCCTCGACAGACAGGCCAACGTACGCAGAACAACCCGTGAGTCGAGACCCTCCGGCGGGAGGCCGTGCCAGAACCAGCTCCGGCAACCCGGGATCGACGGACGGGCCGGAGAAGCGGAACGGCCCGCCTCCCCCAAGGGATAGCGGGCCGTTCCAGACGTGCGGGGCGATCAGGCGCCGGCGGCGCTGCGCAGGGCCTCGGCGCGGTCCGTCGACTCCCAGGGGAGGTCGACGTCGGTGCGGCCGAAGTGGCCGTACGCGGCGGTCGGGGCGTAGATCGGGCGCAGCAGGTCGAGGTCGCGGATGATCGCGGCGGGCCTGAGGTCGAAGACCTCCGAGATGGCCTGCTGGATCTTGGACGGGTCCACGGTCTCGGTGCCGAAGGTCTCGACGAAGAGGCCGACGGGGGCCGCCTTGCCGATGGCGTAGGCGACCTGGACCTCCACGCGGGTGGCGAGGCCGGCTGCGACGGTGTTCTTCGCTACCCAGCGCATGGCGTAGGCGGCGCTGCGGTCGACCTTCGACGGGTCCTTGCCGGAGAAGGCGCCGCCGCCGTGGCGGGCCATGCCGCCGTAGGTGTCAACGATGATCTTGCGGCCGGTGAGGCCCGCGTCGCCCATCGGGCCGCCGATGACGAAGCGGCCGGTCGGGTTGGTGAGCAGGCGGACGTTCGAGGTGTCGAGCGTGAGCTCGGCGATCTCGGGAGCCACGACGTGCTCGCGCAGGTCGACGCCGAGGAGCTTCTCGAGGTCGATGCCGTCGGCGTGCTGCGTGCTGATGACGACGGTGTCGAGGCGCACGGGCTGGTCGCCCGCGTACTCGATGGTGACCTGGGTCTTGCCGTCCGGGCGCAGGTACGGGACGGTGCCGTCCTTGCGGACCGCGGTCAGGCGGCGCGAGAGGCGGTGGGCCAGCGCGATCGGCAGCGGCATGAGCTCGGGCGTGTCGGTGCACGCGTAGCCGAACATCAGGCCCTGGTCGCCGGCGCCCTGCTTGTCGATCTCGTCGTCGGCACCCTCGACGCGGTTCTCGAACGCGGTGTCGACGCCCTGCGCGATGTCCGGGGACTGCGCGCCGATGGCGACGTTCACGCCACAGGAGTTGCCGTCGAAGCCCTTCTGCGACGAGTCGTAGCCGATCTCCAGGATCTTCTCGCGGACGATCGTGGGGATGTCCGCGTAGGCCTCGGTGGTGACCTCACCCGCGACGTGGACCTGGCCGGTCGTGACGAGCGTTTCCACGGCGACGCGGGAACGCGGGTCCTTGGCCAGCAACGCGTCCAGGATCGAGTCGCTGATCGCGTCGCAGATCTTGTCGGGGTGTCCCTCGGTCACCGACTCACTCGTGAACAGCCTGCTGCTGTGCTGGCTCACGGACACTCCTTCGTTGCGGGTTGGACTCGGGAAAATACTACTGAGACTGCGTCAAGCGAGCGGTAACCGCGTCCCACACAGCGGACGCCACTTGTGTTTTGGGGCCATGGGGTATAGGCGTCTCGGCGCCGTCCGGGGACAGCAGCCAGCCGGCGTTGTCGTCCTGCTCGAACGCCTTGCCGTCGCCGACCGCGTTCAGCACCAGGAGGTCGCACCCCTTGCGGCGCAGCTTCGCCCGGCCGTAGTCGAGCACCGACGTCGTCTCGTCGCCGGTCTCCGCGGCGAACCCGACGATCAGCTGGCCGGTCCTACGTGCGGAAACGAGTTCCACGAGGATGTCCGGGTTCTTCGTCAGCGCGATCGGGTCGGGGTCGCCGTCGGTCTTCTTGATCTTGTGTCCGGTGAGCGACAACGGGCGGAAGTCGGCGACCGCGGCGGCCATCACGACCACGTCCGCGTCCGCCGAGACCTTGTGCATGGCGTCGCGCAGCTCCACCGCCGAGCCGACCTTCACGAGGTCGACACCCGCCGGCGTACTGAGATCCGCGGTGTTTCCCGCGACCAAAGTCACGCGTGCGCCACGTTGGGCCGCCACCCGAGCGAGTGCATATCCCTGTTTGCCGGACGACCGGTTGCCGATGAACCGCACGGGGTCGAGTGGCTCTCGCGTGCCGCCCGCGGAGATCGCGACGTGCACGCCCTCCAGGGTCCGCTCCAGCGCGTCGCGGCGGACCAGCAGCAGCCGGGCCAGCTCGACGATCTCGGCGGGGTCGGGCAGCCGGCCCTTGCCGGTGTCCTTGCCCGTGAGCCGGCCGGAGGCGGGTTCGGCGACGACGACACCGCGCGAGCGCAGCAGCGCCACGTTGTGCTGGGTGGCCGGGTGCTCCCACATCTCGGTGTGCATCGCGGGCACCAGCAGGACCGGGCAGCGCGCGGTCAGCAGGGTGTTGGTCAGCAGGTCGTCCGCGAGGCCGTGCGCGGCCTTCGCGATCAGGTTCGCCGTCGCCGGGGCCACCACGACCAGGTCGGCGTTCTGGCCGAGCTTGACGTGCGGCACCTCGTGCACGGCGTCGAACGGGTCGGCGGACACGACCTGCCCGGACAGCGCCTCGAACGTGGCGGCTCCCACGAACTTCAGCGCGCCCTCGGTGGGGATCACCCGGACGGAGTGACCGGACTCGGTCAGCCGCCGCAGGACCTCACAGGCCTTGTACGCGGCGATGCCCCCGCCCACCCCGAGAACGATCCGGGGTTTGACGGAGGCATCGGCGTCAGACGAAGCGGAGTTCAAACCTTCTCCCGTGAGACTGGACCAGCGAAGGTCACGTCCTCACGAGATGAGGAACCCCGCTGGGGTCCGGGGGCGTGCCCCCGGCGTGGTGTGGGGGCCAGGCCCCCACCAGACACGGTGCGATGATCTGGTCCGCGCTCCCCCGGGAACTCGCCCCGGCCGAGCAGCGGCCCACACCTCACCCAGCGTCTCGAACGCTCACTCGCCCTCGGTGTGCTCGAGGAGACCCGCGTGGATCTCCCGGAGCGCGATGGAGAGGGGCTTCTCACGCGGGCCCGGCTCGACGAGCGGGCCGACGTACTCGAGCAGGCCCTCGCCGAGCTGCGCGTAGTAGTCGTTGATCTGGCGGGCACGCTTCGCGGCGTAGATCACCAACGCGTACTTCGAGCTCACCTGCTCAAGCAGGTCGTCGATCGGCGGGTTGGTGATGCCCTCCGGAGAACCGGTCAGGTGACCGAGCTCGGTGTGGGTGATCACTCGTCAATCTCCTGAAATTCGTGGTCCGACCATCAAGGATAGCAAGTCGGCCGCGGCCGACTTCACGTCGGCGTTCACGACGACCTCGTCGAACTCCTTTTCGGCCGCCAGCTCCTCACGAGCGATGGCCAGCCGGCGTTCGACGACGTCCGGGTGTTCGGTGCCCCTGCCGGTCAGCCGGTCGACCAGATGCTCCCAGGACGGGGGCATCAGCATGACCAGCTGGGCCAGTGGCATTGCCTCGCGGACCTGCCGCGCGCCCTGCAGTTCGATCTCCAGCAGGGCGGGACGGCCGGAGGCCAGAGCTTCCTCGACGGGCCTGCGAGGGGTTCCGTAGCGGTTGCCGGCGAAGTCGGCGTGCTCGAGAAACTCGCCCGCCTCGACCATCTGCTGGAACTTCTCGTGGTCCACGAAGTGGTAGTGCACTCCGTCGACCTCGCCCGGCCTCGGCTTCCTGGTGGTCGCCGAGACGGAGAAGTAGACGTCGGGTTGCTGCCTGCGCAGCTCCGCCAGGACGCTGGACTTGCCAACGCCGGACGGCCCGGACAAGACGGTGAGGCGGGGACGGGCAGAGCCCGTCCCCGCCTCGCTGCCAATCACTCTCCGCTGAACTCGGAAAGCAGGGCCTTGCGCTGACGGTCACCGAGACCGCGCAGGCGACGGCTGGGAGCGATCTCGAGGCGCTCCATGATCTGCTGCGCGCGCACCTTGCCGACGCCCGGCAGGGCCTCGAGCAGCGCGGACACCTTCATCTTGCCCAGGACCTCGTCGCTCTCGGCGGCCTTGAGCACGTCCGTCAGGGTCGTGCCGCCGCGCTTGAGGCGCTCCTTGAGCTCGGCCCGAGCGCGACGAGCGGCAGCAGCCTTCTCCAGCGCTGCGGCTCGCTGCTCCTCGGTAAGCTGGGGAAGAGCCACGATTTCCTCCGTGGTGTGGATTCTTTTCGGATCGGTGCCGCGACCGTACCGACCGCAATTGCCTGAGTACAACGTGACCCAGTCAGGTAAATCTTCAGCGGTCATGAGTTGAGGCGGCGGGTGGTAGTAGTACCAACACCCTCCGGCGGCCTGATCACTGCCCTCCGGGAACTCGTCGCACACTCAAGGTGTGCTATGAGGCCGGTGACCAGCGGGGCAGCCGGTGGCGTGGACCCTACCAACACATGTTTGCCCAGGTGAGCGCGCCACACCCCAAAAGGCGTGGCGCGCCCCTCCTCAGAGGCTCTCTTGGATCTTCCGCACCGCGCTGACCAGCGAAGACACGTCCGGCCCGTGCCTGAGAACATCTCGTGAAGAAGTCGGAAAGACGTTGCGCATGTCGGGTCCGAAGAGCCGTTTTAGATCGGCCACCGAGCCGCCCTGAGCGCCGAAACCGGGGGCCAGAACCGGTCCGTTGAACCCGGAGAGGTCCACATCCGTTTCCCCGATCGTGGCACCTACGACGAGACCGACATCGCCGCACGGGGAAATGCCTGAATTCCGAGCCGCGGCGAAATCGATGATCGTCTGCGCCACGGTTCGCCCGTCCGGAGCAACCACGCGCTGGACCTGCGCGCCCTCCGGGTTCGACGTGAGGGCGAGCACGAACACGCCCCGGCCCGTCTCCCGCGCCGTGTCGAGCGCGGGCTGCAGCGATCCGAACCCGAGGAACGGGGAGACCGTCACGGCGTCCCCGGCCAGCGGCGAGCCCTCGCCCAGGTACGCCTGGGCGTAGGCGGCCATGGTCGAGCCGATGTCGCCGCGCTTGGCGTCCACGAGCACGAGCGTGCCCGAGTCGCGCAGCTCCGCGATCACCCGCTCCAGCACGGCGACGCCCCGCGACCCGTAGGCCTCGAAGAACGCCGCCTGCGGCTTCACCATCGACACCTGGCCGCCGAACGCCTCCACGGCCGTCAGGGCGAACCTTTCGAGGCCCTCCGCGGTCCGGGAGAGGCCCCAGGCGTCCAGCAGGCTCGGGTGCGGGTCGATGCCGACGCACAGAGGTCCGTGCGCCCCAACGGCTTTGGCGAGCTTCTCGCCGAAGTTCACGACCGGCGTCACGCGTCACCCCGCAGAGCCGCCTGGAGCGCCTGCAGCGGCTGGACCCCGATGTCACCCCGGATGAGCGCCTCGATGCCGTGCACGGCCGCGGCAGCGCCCTGGATCGTGGTCACGCAGGGGATGTCCTTGGCCACGGCGGCGGTGCGGATCTCGTACCCGTCGATGCGCGGACCGCTGTTGCCGTACGGCGTGTTGAAGATCATGTCGATCTCGCCGGCCAGGATCATGTCGACGACGTTGCCCTCGCCCTCGAAGTGCTTGCGCACCTCGGTGCACGCGATCCCGTTGCGCTTCAACACCTCCGCCGTGCCCGAGGTCGCGAGGATCTGGAACCCGAGGTCGGCGAGGCGCTTGACCGGGAAGATCATCGCGCGCTTGTCGCGGTTCGCGAACGACACGAACACCTTGCCCTTGGTGGGCAGCGAGCCGTACGAGGCCGTCTGCGACTTCGCGAACGCCTTGCCGAACGACGAGTCGATGCCCATGACCTCGCCGGTGGACTTCATCTCCGGGCCCAGCAACGAGTCGACGCCATGGCCCTCGGGGGTGCGGAAGCGGTGGAACTGCATGACGGCTTCCTTGACCGCGACCGGGGCGTGCTCGGGCAGCCGGGCACCGTCACCGGTGGCCGGCAGGATGCCCTCGACGCGCAGTTCCGCGATCGTGGCGCCGAGCATCACGCGCGACGCGGCCTTGGCCATCGACACGGCCGTCGCCTTGGACACGAACGGCACCGTGCGCGACGCACGCGGGTTCGCCTCCAGGACGTACAGCACGTCGTCCTTCAACGCGTACTGGACGTTCAGGAGCCCCTTCACGCCGATGCCGCGGGCGATGGCCTCGGTGGAGCGGCGGACGTTCTCGATGTCCGACGCGCCGAGCGTGATGGGCGGCAGCGCGCACGACGAGTCGCCGGAGTGGACACCGGCTTCCTCGATGTGTTCCATCACACCGCCGATGAACACCTCTTCGCCGTCGCACAGCGCGTCGACGTCGATCTCGATGGCGTCGTCGAGGAACCGGTCGACCAGCACCGGGTGCTCGGGCGTCACCTCGGTCGCGCGGGCGATGTAGCCCGACAGCGACTCCTCGTCGTACACGATCTCCATGCCGCGCCCGCCGAGCACGTAGGAGGGGCGCACGAGGACCGGGTAGCCGATCTCGTCCGCGATCTCCTTCGCCTCGTCGAACGACGTGGCCGTGCCGAACTTCGGCGCGGGCAGCCCGGCCTCGGTCAGCACCTTGCCGAACTGGCCGCGGTCCTCGGCGAGGTGGATCGCCTCGGGCGTGGTGCCCACGACGGGCACACCGGCGTCGGCCAGGCGCTTCGCGAGCCCCAGCGGCGTCTGGCCGCCGAGCTGCACGATCACGCCCGCGACGGTGCCGGAGCGCTGCTCGGAGTGCACGACCTCCAGCACGTCCTCGAACGTCAGCGGCTCGAAGTACAGGCGGTCGGAGGTGTCGTAGTCCGTCGACACCGTCTCCGGGTTGCAGTTGACCATGACGGTCTCGTACCCGGCCGCCCGCAACGCCATCGCCGCGTGCACGCACGAGTAGTCGAACTCGATGCCCTGGCCGATGCGGTTCGGGCCGGAGCCGAGGATCAGCACCTTCGGCTTCTCCCGCTGCTCCGCGACCTCGGTCTCGGCGTTCGGGTCCAGCTCGTACGCGGAGTAGTGGTACGGCGTCTCGGACTTGAACTCCGCCGCGCACGTGTCGACCGTCTTGTAGACCGGGCGCACGCCCAGACGGTGCCGCAACGTGCGCACGCCGTCCTCACCGGCCAGCTCGGACCGCAGCACCGCGATCTGCCGGTCCGAGAGCCCAGCGCGCTTCGCCTTGCGCAGCAACGGCTCGTCGAGCACGGGAGCGTCCAGCAGCTCCTGCCGCAACGTGCCGAGCCACGCGATCTGCTCGATGAACCACGGGTCGATCTTCGACGCGTTGTACACGTCCTCAATGGACGCACCGAGCCGAAGAGCACGCTCGACCGTGTAGAGGCGGCCGTCGTGGCCGCGCTCCAGCTGCTTCAGGGTCGACTCGAGCGTAGCGCCCTCGGGGTCGGGCTGAGTCCAGAAACCGACCGATTTCGTTTCCAGCGAACGCAGCGCCTTGCCCAGCGCCTCCACGAAGTTCCGGCCGATCGACATGGCCTCGCCGACCGACTTCATCGTGGTCGTCAGCGTCGGGTCCGCACCGGGGAACTTCTCGAACGCGAACCGCGGCGCCTTCACGACGACGTAGTCGAGCGACGGCTCGAACGACGCCGGGGTCTCCCCCGTGATGTCGTTGGTGATCTCGTCGAGCGTGTAGCCGATGGCGAGCTTCGCGGCGATCTTGGCGATCGGGAAGCCCGTCGCCTTGGACGCCAGCGCCGACGACCGCGACACGCGCGGGTTCATCTCGATGACGACCATGCGGCCGTTGTCCGGGTGGATCGCGAACTGGATGTTGCAGCCACCGGTGTCGACGCCGACCTCGCGGATGACCTGGATGCCGACGTCGCGCATGTGCTGGTACTCGCGGTCGGTCAGCGTCATCGCGGGCGCGACCGTCACCGAGTCGCCGGTGTGCACGCCCATCGGGTCGATGTTCTCGATCGAGCAGATGACGACCACGTTGTCGTTGCGGTCGCGCATGAGCTCGAGCTCGTACTCCTTCCACCCGAGCACGCTCTCCTCGATGAGCACCTCGGTGACGGGAGACTCCTCCAGGCCGATCGCCGCGAGCCGCTCCAGGTCCTCCGGCGTGTACGCCATGCCGGAACCCAGGCCGCCCATGGTGAACGACGGCCGGATGACGACCGGCAGGCCGAGGTCGGCGACGGTCGCGCGGACCTCGTCCATCGTCTTGCAGACGGCGGAGCGCGGGACGTCGGAACCGATCTTGCGGACCAGGTCCTTGAAGATCTGCCGGTCCTCACCGCGCTGGATCGCGTCGATGTCGGCGCCGATCAGCTCGACGTCGTACTTCTCCAGCACACCGCGCTCGTGCAGCGCGATGGCCGTGTTCAGCGCGGTCTGCCCGCCCAGCGTCGCGAGGATCGCGTCGGGACGCTCCTGCGCGATGACCTTCTCCACGAACTCGGCCGTGATCGGCTCGATGTAGGTGGCGTCGGCGAACTCGGGGTCGGTCATGATCGTCGCCGGGTTGGAGTTCACCAGGCTGACCCTGATGCCCTCCTCGCGCAGCACGCGGCACGCCTGGGTGCCGGAGTAGTCGAACTCGCACGCCTGACCGATGACGATCGGGCCGGAGCCGATGACCAGGATGTGCTTGAGATCAGTCCTCTTCGGCATCAGCGGGCCTCATTCATCATGGTCACGAAGTCGTCGAACAGGGGCGCGGCGTCGTGCGGGCCCGCCGCGGCCTCGGGGTGGTACTGCACGGAGAACGCCGGCGCGTCGAGCAGCCGGACGCCCTCGACGGTGCCGTCGTTCGGGCAGTAGTGCGACAGCACGGCGCGGCCGAACTCCGAGGAGAACTCCTCACCCGGCGTGCCCTCCAGCGCGAACCCGTGGTTCTGCGAGGTGATGGCGACCTTGCCGGTGGTCACGTCGATGACCGGGATGTTGATGCCGCGGTGGCCGTAGCGCATCTTGTACGTGCCGCGGCCGACCGCGCGGCCCAGGATCTGGTTGCCGAAGCAGATGCCGAACAGCGGCAGCTTGCGGCCCAGGGCCTCCCTGGTCAGCGCGATGGCGTGGTCCTGCGTGGCCGGGTCGCCCGGGCCGTTCGACAGGAACAGGCCGTCCGGGCTCGTGGCGAGGATGTCCTCGAACGAGCTGGTGAGCGGCAGCACGTGCACCTCGATGCCGCGCGCCGCCATCATCCGCGGGGTGTTCGACTTGATGCCGAGGTCGAGCGCCGCGACGGTGAACTTCTTCTCGCCGATGGCCTCGACCACGTACGGCTTGTCCGTGGTGACGTCGACCGCGAGGTTCGCGCCGACCATCTGCGCGGAGGCCTTGACCTGCTCGACCATCGACGCGTCGTCGGACAGCTCGGAGCCGGAGAACACCCCGGCGCGCATCGCGCCCTGCTCGCGGATGTGGCGGGTCAGGGTGCGGGTGTCGAGGCCCGCGATGCCGACGACGCCCTGGTTCGCGAGCTCCTCGTCGAGACCGCGCTGGGAGCGCCAGTTCGACGGCGTGCGCGCGGGGTCGCGGACCACGTAGCCGGCGACCCAGATCCTGGACGACTCGTCGTCCTCGTCGTTCCAGCCGGTGTTGCCGATCTGCGGCGCGGTCTGCACCACGATCTGGCGGTGGTAGGACGGGTCGGTCAGGGTTTCCTGGTACCCGGTCATGGCCGTGGAGAACACGACCTCGCCGAGCGAGACGCCGGTCGCTCCGTACGCCTCACCGCGGAAGACACGTCCGTCTTCCAGCACCAATGCCGCGTTCGTCACGCCTTGCCTCCCACGAGTGCTGCAACCCATTCTTCGTAAACGTCTTTGTCGTCGCCACGGAAGCCCGTGTCGAAAAGGTGGCCTTCGTTCTCCCACTGGACCACCAGGAGACCCTCTTCGCTGAACATGACCTTCCCGGCGAGGCCGCGGTCGGTGCGGGCGTCCCGGATGGACTCGGCGGGGATGAACAACGGCGAGGCGCCGACGCGGTCGATGGCGACGCCCTCCGGCACGAGGCTCAGCGTGGCCTCGGCGCGGAAGCCGATGTCCCCGACCTGGATGCGGTCCTGCCAGTTGCCCGCGTTCGTCGTTCCGATGTAGACGCCCGTGGTCGCGAGCTTCGGCGCGCCCAGGGCGGCCGGCGTCGAGGGGAACGCGGGGAGGCCGGCCTGCTTGCGCTGGCGTCGCTTCCAGCCGTGCCACATGCCGTAGACGCACAGGGCGAAGAAGACGAAGACCGCCAGGGAAAGGAGGATCCGGGTCATTGCGCAATCCTCCCCGCCAGTGCGGTCACCCGGCCACGCAAGATGGTGGCCGTCACCGCGGCGGGCAGCTCCATGCCCTCGAACGGGGTGTTGCCGGCGATGCTCGCGAGCTGCGCGCCGCTGACCGTCCACGACGCGTCCGGGTCGACCAGCACGAGGTTCGCGGGCTCACCGACCGCGATCGGACGGCCCTGGTCGGTCAGGCCGGCGATCTCGGCGGGCTTCTCGCTCATCACGCGGGCGACACCGCGCCAGTCCAGCAGGCCCGTCTTGACCATGGTCTCGACGACGATTCCCAGCGCGGTCTGCAGGCCGAGCATGCCCGGACGGGCGGCCGACCACTCGCAGTCCTTGTCCTGGATCGCGTGCGGGGCGTGGTCCGTCGCGACGCAGTCGATCGTGCCGTCGGCCAGGGCCTGGCGCAGCGCGTCGACGTCGGCCTGCGTGCGCAGCGGCGGGTTGACCTTGTTGACCGGGTCGTAGGTGGCGAGCCGGTCGTCGGTCAGGATCAGGTGGTGCGGGGTGACCTCGGCGGACACCTTGGTGCCGCGCGCCTTGGCCCACTTCAGGACGTCCGCCGTGCCGGTGGTGCTGACGTGACAGACGTGCAGCCTCGCGTCGACCTGCTTCGCGAGGATGCAGTCGCGGGCGACGATGGACTCCTCGGCGGCGGCGGGCCAGCCCTGCAGGCCGAGCCTGGAGGCGTTCTCGCCCTCGTGCGCCTGGGCACCGACCGTGAGGCGCGGTTCCTCGGCGTGCTGGGCGATCACGGCGTCGAGGGACTTGGAGTACTCCAGCGCTCGGCGCATGATCAGCGGGTCGTGCACGCAGTGGCCGTCGTCGGAGAAGACCCGGACGCGTGCCTTGGAGTTCGCCATCGTGCCGAGCTCGGCGAGCTTCTCGCCCTTGAGCCCGACGGTGACGGCGCCGACCGGGTGGACGTCGACGAGGCCGACCTCCTGGCCGCGGCGGGCGACGTGCTCGACGATGACGGCGTTGTCGGCGACCGGGTCGGTGTTGGCCATGGCGAAGACGGCCGTGTAACCACCGAGCGCGGCGGCGTGGGAGCCCGTCTCGATGGTCTCGGTGTCCTCACGGCCCGGCTCACGCAGATGGGTGTGGAGGTCGACGAAGCCCGGCAGCAGGACCGCGCCGTTGCCTTCGATGATCTCGGCGTTGTCGTCCGCACCTTCTGCGATCACGCCGTCGCGGATCAGCAGATCGATCGGTTCACCCTCGCCGTAAGGCCTGACTCCCTTGAGAAGCAAGGGTTTCACGCGTTTTCCTCCTCGTGGGCAAGCAGGTGGTACAGCACGGCCATGCGCACGTGGACACCGTTGCGGACCTGCTCGGTGATGGCGGCCTGCGGGCTGTCGGCGACGACGGAGGCGATCTCCATGCCGCGCAGCATCGGGCCGGGGTGCAGCACGACGGCGTGCTCGGGGAGCAGCTTCAGACGCCGCTCGTTGAGGCCGTACGCGATCGAGTACTCGCGCGAGCTCGGGAAGAACCCGCCGGTCATCCGCTCGGCCTGCACGCGCAGCAACATCACCGCGTCCTGGGACGCGAGCTGCGAGTCGATCTCGTGCGAGACCGTGACCGGCCAGTTCTCGACGCCGGTGGGCAGCAGGGTCGGCGGGGCGACCAGCGTGACCTCGGCACCGAGGGTGGTGAGCAGGTGCACGTTCGAGCGGGCCACTCGGCTGTGCAGGACGTCGCCGACGATCGCGACGCGGCGGCCGTCGAGGCTGCCCAGGCGGTCGCGCAGCGTGGCGGCGTCGAGCAACGCCTGCGTGGGGTGCTCGTGCATGCCGTCGCCGGCGTTCACCACGGACGTGCTGGTGTGCTTGAGCCAGCCCGCGAGCCGGTGGGCCGCACCGGACGCCGGGTGACGCACGATCACGCAGTCGGCGCCCGCGGCCTGCAACGTCAGAGCGGTGTCGCGCAGCGACTCGCCCTTGCTGACGCTGGAACCGGAGCTGCTGACGTTGATCACGTCCGCGGACATCCACTTGCCGGCGATCTCGAAGCTGACGCGGGTGCGGGTGCTGTTCTCGTAGAACATCGTGATCACCGTGCGGCCGCGCAGCGTCGGCAGCTTGCGGACCTCGCGGCCGAGCAGCGCCTGCTTCAGCCGGTCCGCGGTGTCGAGGATCGCGATCGCCTGGTCGCGGTCGAGGCCGTCGGTGGAGAGCAGGTGCTTCACTTCAGCACCACTCCGTCGCGGCCGTCGAACTCTTCCAGGTTCACGACGACGTCCTCGTTCTTGGACGTCGGCAGGTTCTTGCCCACGTAGTCCGCGCGGATCGGCAGCTCGCGGTGGCCGCGGTCGACGAGCACGGCCAGCTGGACCGCGCGCGGCCGTCCGTGGTCGCGCAGGGCGTCGAGGGCGGCGCGGATCGTGCGACCGGAGAACAGCACGTCGTCCACGAGCACGACCAGCTTGTCGTCGATGCCGCCCTCGGGCAGCTTCGTCGCCTCGAGGGGCCGCGTGGGGCCTCTGCGCAGGTCGTCGCGGTAGAGGGTGATGTCGAGCGTGCCCTCGTGCACCGTCCGGCCGGAAAATTCGGCGATCTTAGCGGCTAGACGCCGTGCGAGGGGGGCTCCCCGGCTGGGAATACCCATCAAGACGACGTCGGGTGCGCTGGGTGCATCGAGAGCGGTCTTCTCGATGATCTGATGGGCCATTCGGGCGACAGTGCGCGCGACGTCACCGGCCGAGAGAATCTCGCGATCCCCGGCCGGATCCGTCGCGCCACGTTGACGTGACGCCACGGCTGGACCTCCTTCCCCGCCTCACTGGACGGGTCCTTAAAGGACGTCGGACACCTAGTGACAACTAGGCTGACCTGCACCGTATCACCTACGGACGGTCAACCATCCGAGTGGTAGGCCAGGCGTGGCGCGCGTCTCTCCTTGAGATCAGCTTGACCTGTCGACCACGGCGAGTAATCATTACTCTGCGTATCGATCTAAGCCTCCCCGCAGCACGCGCGTACTGCTGACGGGGCGAATGAACGGAGAACCGCCACATGGGCGACTACGCCAAGGCGTTGGGGGCCAAGCTCCGCGCTATCCGCCAGCAGCAGGGTCTTTCCCTGCACGGCGTCGAGCAGAAGTCCGGCGGTCGCTGGAAGGCCGTGGTCGTCGGCTCCTACGAGCGCGGTGACCGCGCGGTGACCGTGCAGAAGCTGGCCGAGCTGGCCGACTTCTACGGGGTTCCCGTCGCCGAGCTGCTGCCCGAGGGCCGCGTGCCCTCCGGTGCCGAGCCGGCCACCAAGATCGTGATCAACCTCGAACGGCTGCAGCAGCTCCCGGTCGAGAAGGTCGGACCGCTGGCGCGCTACGCCGCGACCATCCAGTCCCAGCGCGGTGACTACAACGGCAAGGTCCTCTCCATCCGCACCGAGGACCTGCGTTCGCTCGCGATCATCTACGACATGACGCCGGGCGAGCTCACCGAGCAGCTCATCGACTGGGGCGTGCTGCCTCCCGAGGCCCGTCCCGCCAAGGAAGACTGAGCTCCGCTTCCGCTTTCGGAGCAGTGGCTCCCCTGACGTCCTGCCAGTCGCCCTGAGGACGTCGGGGGAGCCACTGCTGCTTTCTGCTGACGCTCCGTGTCAGCGCGGTGCCATCAGCCGGCGGACGTGCTCCCGGTCCGTGATCGCGTGGACGGCGGCGATCCTGCGCTCCCGCACCGTGAACGCCACCAGCGCGACCGGCTGACCGTCCACTGTCGACACGAGACCGGCCTCACCGCCGATGACGGCGGGTTCCACGCACGGCGCCGCCTGCAGCACCGACGCCTTGGGCCCGACCACGCCGGCGCCGCGCAGCCAGATGTCCTCCGAGCGCAGCGTCACGTCGGGGTCCAGCACGTCCTTGCCCGCCAGGAACGCGTCGACGACCTCGCGCTGCCCGGCCAGGTCCACGTCGGACACCGGTCTGTCCGCCACCCGCTTGCGCGCCCGTGCCTCGACCTGCAGCGCCCCCAGCGGCGTGCGGCCGATCAGGGGCGCCACCTCCTCGAACGACTCCTCGAACATGTCGTGCAGCACGTACGCGACGCGTTCGTCGGGGGTCAGCGCGTCGAGCGCGGTGAGCACACCGAGGCCGGGTTCGTGGTTCGGCTCCCTGCTCACCACGGGGTCCGGCATCTGGAAGCCGTTCCTGGCCCGCACGCGGAGCATCGTGAGGCTCACCCGCGCGACCACCGTGCCGAGCCAGCCCGGCTCACCGCTCTTCTCGATCCTGCGGCTCGCCTCGCGCACCGCGTCCGCAGCGTCGGCGAACCGGCCGAGCATGCGGTAGGCGAGCCTGTCCCCTTCCAGCTCACCGATCATCGTTGGTCCCCCTTCACGTCGAGCGCCCACTACGAATAGACACTTCACAGGCGTTCGACGTGACCAGCGACCCCAGTGGTATTGCTCACGGCACAAGCGCGGCCAGCTGCTCCTTGTCCTGGATCACGTGGATCGCGGCGATCTGCCCGTCGAGCACGGTGAAGGCCATGACCGAGAACGGCACGCCGTCCACCCGCGTGATGAAGCCGGCCTCGCCGCCGATGACCGCGAACTCGACGGTCGCACGCGAGGCGAACCGGCGGAACAGGCTCGCGCGTCCCGCGACGGAACGGCCACCGATGACCTCCAGGGCACCGGCACGCAGCACGGCGTCCGGGTGCAGCACCGCGACCAGGCCTTCCAGGTCGCCCTCCCGCGAGGCCTTGATGAACGCCCGCACCACCTCGCGCTGCTTCGGCAGGTCGACGTTCGGCTGCGGCCGGTCCTGCACGCGCTTACGCGCGCGCGAAGCCAGCTGACGGGCCGTGGCCGGAGTCTTCTCGATCAACGGCGCGATGTCGTCGAACGGCACGGCGAACATGTCGTGCAGCACGAACGCGAGCCGCTCGTCGGGCTTCAACGAGTCCAGCACGATCAGCATCGCAAGCCCGATCTGGTCCTTCGCGACGGCCTGCTGCTCGGGCTCCTCCCCCGTCCCGATCACGGGGTCGGGCATCTCGAACGCGTGCTCCCGCCTGTCCCGCAGCATGTTCAGGCACACCCGCCCGACGACGGTGGTGAGCCACGCGGCCGGGTTGTCGATCTCCGTCGTGTCCGCGCGTTCGACCCGCAGCCAGGCGTCCTGCAACGCGTCGTCCGCCTCGGCGAACGAGCCCAGCATGCGGTGGGCGATGGCGCGCAGCCGCGTGCGCTCCTGCTCGAACTGCGCGATCAACGCTTCCCCCTGTGGCCTGGCACACAGCCTGTCACGTTCCCGGGCGCTGCCGGGTCGAGCGGGCAACGGACTCGTTCTGGAGGGTAACCATGAAGATCGTCGTCACGGGTGGAACAGGCACTCTGGGCAGGCACGTCGTCCCGCTGCTGCGTTCGGCCGGAGCGGACGTGACGGTGCTGAGCCGTCACGGCGACATCGCCTGCGACCTGCTCGGCGAGGTCCCGGCGATCGAGGCCGACGTCGTGGTGCACCTCGCCGGCGGGCAGAAGGGCGACGACGTCGCGACCCGCAACCTGCTGGCGGCCTGCCGCGGCGTCCGGCACCTCGTGCACATCTCGGTGATCGGCGCCGACACCGTGCCGCTGGCGTGGCTGCGCACGAAGCTCGCCTGCGAGGAGGCGGTCGAGGCGTCGGGCGTCCCGTTCACGATCCTGCGCGCCGCCCAGTTCCACGACCTGACGCTGACCGTGGTGCGCGGCCTCGCGAAGCTCCCGGTCGTGCCGGTGCCGGGGATGCGGTTGCAGCCCGTCGACGTCCGGGACGTGGCCGCACGGCTGGTCGAGCTCGCCCTGGGACGGCCCGCCGGTCGCGTGGCGGACCTCGCCGGCCCCGCGGTCTACGAGATGCGGCAGCTCGTGCGGGACTACCTGACGACCGCGGGCAAACGCCGGTTCACGGTGCCGGTGCGGCTGCCGGGCAAGGCGGGGAAGGCCTACCGGGGCGGGCAGAACCTGACGCTGGACGGCGACCACGGCACCCGCACGTGGGAGGAGTTCCTCGCCGGTCGGTAGAATCCCGGCAACGTGACAGGACTTCTCGCTGATCAGAACCCGTTGCCGTCCGGTGTGGACTCCCGGCTGCGCGAGCACCTCACGTTCCTGATCGAGGTCGACCGGCTCAAGACCGTGCTGCGCGCGTCCCCTCTCGCGGCGGCGGACAGGCGTGAGAACGACGCGGAGCACTCGTGGCACCTCGCGCTGATGGTCATGACGCTCGCGGAGTACGCCGACGAACCGATCGACGTCGGCCACACGGTGAAGCTCGTGGTGGTGCACGATCTCGTCGAGATCTACGCGGGGGACACGCCGATCTACGACACGGCGCTGGGCGAGAGCCAGCAGGAACGCGAGGAGGCGGCCGCCGACCGGTTGTTCGGCCTGTTGCCCGAGGACGCGGGCCGGGCGATGCGCGCGCTGTGGGACGAGTTCGAGGCGCGCGAGACGCCCGAGGCGCGGTTCGCGAAGGCCATGGACCGGCTGCAACCGTTGCTGCTCAACTGGATGGCCGAGGGCGGGACCTGGCGCACGCCCGGTGTCACCGCGAACGACGTGCGGGCGCGCAAGGCCGTGATCGGCGACGGATCGGCGAGGCTCTGGGAGGCGGCGCTGCGGATCATCGACGAGGGCGAGCGGCGCGGCTGGGCGCGGAGCTGAACGCGCGACGGCCGCCTGTCCTCGCGAGGACAGGCGGCCGTCGGCAGCAGAACTACAGAACCGCGCGGAGCTGGTCCGCGATGACCGCGATCCGGCCGAGCACACCGTTCACGAACCGCGGCGAGTCGTCCGTGGACAGGCCCTTGGCGAGCTCCACGGCCTCGTCGATGGCCACCGCGTCCGGCACGTCGGCCGCCCACAGCAGCTCGTACAGGCCGAGGCGCAGGATCGCGCGGTCGACCGCCGGCATGCGCTGCAGGGTCCAGCCCTCGGCGTGCTCCGAGATGAGGTCGTCGATGCGCGACCGGTGTGCGGTGACGCCCTCGACGAGCGTCACCGTGTAGTCGTTCACCGGCGGTACGTCAGGAGACCCGACGCGCGAGGCCAGCAACGTCACCGCGTCGCTGCCCAGCAGGTCGGCTTCGTAGAGGAAGTCGACCGCGCGCTTGCGGGCCTTGCTCCGAGCACCCATCAGGACTTGTCGCTGATGCGGCCGAGGTAGCGGCCGTCGCGGGTGTCGACCTTGATCTTCTCGCCGGTCGTGACGAACAGCGGGACCTGGATCTCGGCGCCGGTCTCGAGGCGGGCGGGCTTGGTGCCACCCGTGGAGCGGTCGCCCTGCAGGCCCGGGTCGGTGTGCTCGATGACGAGCTCGACCGACGTCGGGAGCTCGATGAACAGCGGGACGCCCTCGTGCGTGGCGACCATGGCTTCCTGGTTCTCGAGCATGTAGTTCGCGGCGTCACCGACGGTCTCGGTCGGAACCGGGATCTGGTCGTAGGTGTCACCGTCCATGAAGATGAAGTCGGTGCCTTCCTTGTACAGGTAGGTCATGCCGCGCTTGTCCACGGTGGCGGTCTCGACCTTGGTGCCCGCGTTGAAGGTCTTGTCGACGACCTTCCCGGTCAGCACGTGCTTGAGGGTCGTGCGCACGAAGGCGCCACCCTTGCCGGGCTTGACGTGCTGGAACGCGGTGACGGTCCAGAGCTGGCCGTCGAGGTTCAGCACCAGGCCGTTCTTCAGGTCGTTCGTGGTGGCCACGGTGGGATTTCTCCTGTGTAGGACGGGGGTGTCAGACGACCACGAGTTCCTTCGTGGTCAGGGTGAGGAGCTCCGGCCCGCTTTCACGGACCACCAGAGTGTCCTCGATGCGGACCCCGCCCCGCCCCGACAAGTAGACGCCGGGCTCGACGGTGACCGCCATACCGGCCGAAAGTGTACCGGCACCCGCCTTCGACAACGCCGGTGCCTCGTGGATCTCCAGCCCGACCCCGTGGCCGAGGCCGTGCAGGAACTCGTTCCCGTGCCCGGCCTTCTCGATCACCTCGCGCGAGGCGTGGTCGACGTCGCTGACCCGCGCGCCCGGCGTGAGAGCGCCGCGGCCCGCCGCCTGCGACCGCGCGACCAGGTCGTACAGGTCGCGCTGCCAGTCCGCGGGCCTGCCGAGCACGAGCGTGCGGGTCATGTCGGAGTGGTAGCCGTCGACGAGGGCGCCGAAGTCGAGCTTGATGAGGTCGCCCGTGTGCAGCGTCGCGTCCGTCGGCGAGTGGTGCGGCACGGCCGAGTTCGCGCCGAACGCCACGATCGAGGAGAACGACGGGCCCTCCGCGCCGTGGTCGAGCATGCGGCTCTCCAGCTCGCGCGCGACCTCGCGTTCGGTCCGGCCCGCCCGCAGGCCGCCGTGCCCGATCAGCGCGCCGAGCGCCCGGTCGGCCGCCGCGCACGCCATCCGCAGCGCCTCGATCTCGACCTCGTCCTTGACCAGCCGCAGCTTCTCGACCAGGCCACCGGCCTTGTGCAGCTCGGCCTTGGTGGCGGCCGCGGTCAGCTCGTCGAGGCCGTCGACCGTGACGTGGTGGCTCTCGAACCCGAGCCTGCCCTTCGCCCTGGCCGCGAGCGTGGTGTCGCACGGCCGGTCGATCAGCCTTTCGAGGTCCGGCACCTGCTTCGCCGACTGCGTGAGGTAGCGGCCGTCGGTGCAGAACACGTCGTCTTCGCCGTCCGCGCCGATGAGCACGGCGGCGTTCGATCCGGTGAATCCGGTGAGGTACCGGACGTTCAGCAGGTTCGTCACGAGGAGCGCGTCCAGGTTCGTGGACTGGAGCTCTCGGCGCAATGCGGTTCGGCGTGCGGCGTACGACGACATGTCTCGCAGAGTACGGCCAGTCCTAAGCTGTCCGCATGAGTCCTTGGTTCGCCCGTGCGTTGTGGATGGGGCTCCTGCACGGAGCCGTGCAGACCGGCGTGGCGGCCGTGGGCGTGCGCAGCCCCGAGGCCTCGTCGGTCCGGCCGATCGCTCTCGGGCTGCTGATCGTGGCCGCGGTGCTCTGGGGTGCCGTCGACACGGTGCGCGAACTGGAGGGGCGCGGCATGCAGTGGTTCATCGCGGCGCTGATCGCCGGTCCGTTCGCCGGTGCCCTGGGCGTGATCGGGTCGGCGCTGCTGGTCGACCAGACCGGGCAGGAGGCGCTGTGGGTGGCGCTGACGGGCGGCGCGGCGTTCACGGCGTTGCTCGTGCTGGCCCCCGCCGGTCTGGGGATGCTGCTGGGCGGGTTCCTGGCCGGGAAGGCCGCTAGTCCGAAGAGCTGACGATGAGCACGTAGCGCGCCGTCGTGCTGAAGTCGCCCGACTGCCCTTGGACCACCATTTCGTGCTCGCCCGGCTTGAGCGGCGGGATCCACGCCCACAGCCCGCACCCCTGTCCCGCCACGCGTCCCTCGCGCTGTCCCACGACGTTGTCCTTGGCGGCCTGGTAGGTGACCGCGACCGGCGTGATCCGCCGCAGTTCCACCAGCTGCCCGTCGAGCGTCACCGAGCCCTTGGCACCGTCCATGAACGCCGCGCAGTTCGCGTCCGTGGAGAGCAGGTTGAGCGCGGGACCGGCGAGCGGACGCCCGGCAGGCACCCGGCACCGGCGGTTCACGGTGCCGCCGAACGTGCCGGCGAAGAACCACACGTCCCGCGGCTGGTTCTCGGCGCACCACTGCCCGGTGTCGTCGACCACGGGGTTGCGGTTCTCCGGCGTCGACGCGGCCCACGTCCACCACTTCGCCTGCAGCTCCTGGTCGGACAGCTGCGCGCTCGTCTCCGTCGTCGTCTCACTGCTGACGGGGGCGGGCCCCTGCGCGGCCGAGCACCCGGCCAGGAGCAGGGCGAACGCGGCGATGAACAGTCTCGGCACGATCGGCATCCTTACACGGTCAGACGCCTACGAGCTCGATTTCGAACCCGTCTTCGTTCTCCATGAACGCGGCGTAGTGGTCTGGTCCTCCCGCGTGAGGATGGCGGTCCGCGAACATGAGCTTCCAGCCCCTGGCCTCGGATTCCCGGGTCAGGCGGTCGACGTCGTGCTTGCTGCCCGCGTGCAGAGCGAGGTGGTTCAGGCCCGCCTTCGTGCGGTCGTGCGGGCCCGTCATGGCCGGGGACTGCTCGGCGACGATGTACGTCTCCTGCTGTTTCCAGCTGACGCCCGCTTCCCAGCGCTGGTGTTCGGTCCAGCCGAGCTCGGTGAGGAGCCAGCCGAGGGTGGCCTCGGCTCGGGCGATGTCGGGTACCCACAATTCCACGTGGTGGAGCACGATCTTCCTTACGTGTCAACGAATTGGCTAGAAATCCATGCCGCCGAACGGGTGGTTCTTCCCTAATATCCCCGCCCATGCACAACGAGTTGACCGGCCGGGTCTCGGGCGCCAGCCTCCAGATCGGGGAGGTGCACGGCGACGTCGTGGTGGACGTCGGGACAGCGACCCCCGCGCCCGACCGCGGCCGTGCACCGTCGAAGGCGCGGAAGCCGAGCAACGCCAGGTTCGCCGTCGTCTACTTCACCGCGGGCGTCCTGTTCATCGTCATCTTCACCGCCGTCAGCACCTCGTGGGGCGGCAGGGCGCCGCAGGCCGAGTCCCACGGGATCCCGCGTCCCGCGGGGGTCGACGACAACGCGCCGATCCAGGTGACCGTGAACAAGCTCGATCAGTGCACGGCCGCGGTGGCCGCGGCCCCGGTCAACTGCCCACAGGCCGTCTCAGTCCGTTCCCCGCGCAACCTCGACTGGTGGCTCGCCAACGACCCAGGCGACGACATCAGCGTCAAGTGGAGCGGCGGCAGGTTCCTCGTCCGCGGCACGGCCGTGATGGTCGCCGACTTCGACCGCGGGACCATTCCGGACCGCATCGTCGACGCGTTCTACTTCGAAGCAGAGGTGCACTGGCGCGGAGCGAAGGCCGAGATCGGCGTGATCCGCCGCCTCAGGTCTGCTCCGGAGTCCGGCCAGGTCACCAAGCAGCGGTACGACCTGCCGGACAGCGACCTCGACAGGGTGACGCGGGCCGGATTCGCCACGTGCACCGCAGCGACGTCCTCGCCAATGCCTCGGACATGCCCGCGCACGTCCTTCACGCCGAGCGTCCCGAAGGTCGCATGGACGCTCGATGGTGATCCGGTCGCCAACGTGTCCAGGCACAGAGACGCGGAATTCGGACTGCTCCGGGTGAGAGGCGACTACTCAGCGGACGCGCAGTGGACGACCACGTTTCCCTGGACCATGCAGCACTCCTACCCTCAGAGCGGCAACTACGAGGCGACGATCGTGCGGAACCCGAACGGCACCCCGCAGTTGCTGGCGATCAAGGAGCTGCCCTGAGAGGCGACGCCGCTACTTCTTGAGCGACAGCCAGCGCAGGGCCAGCAGGTAGCCCTCGACGCCGAGGCCCGCGATCACGCCGGTCGCCACCGCCGAGATCACGCTGTGGTGCCGGAACTCCTCGCGCTGGTGGATGTTCGAGATGTGCACCTCCACCAGCGGCGCCGTGAGCTGGGAGCACGCGTCGCGCAGCGCGATCGAGTAGTGCGTCCACGCCGCGCCGTTCAACACGACCGGGGTGCCGGCGTCGGCGGCCTCGTGCAGCCACCCGACCATCTCGCCCTCGTGGTGGGTCTGGCGGACCTCCACGTCGAAGCCGAGGGTCTTGCCCTCGGCCACGCACATCTCGACCAGGTCGGCGTGGGTGGTGCTGCCGTAGATGAGCGGCTCGCGGGTGCCCAGGCGGTTGAGGTTCGGACCGTTGAGCACCAGGACCTTCACAGCAGCACCGTCCCGCCGGAGGAGGGCTTCTGCTCGGCGGCCACGGCCGAGTACGCCGCGGCGATCAGGGCCGGGTCCGGGCCTTCGAGGCGGCCGGGCTTGGCCAGGCCGTCGAGGACCACGAAGCGGAGCACGCCGGCCTTGTTCTTCTTGTCGACCTTCATGCCCTCCATGAGCTGGCCCAGGGCGTCCGGGTCGTAGGACGTCGGCAGGCCGAGGAGCTCGAGGACGCGCTTGTGGCGGTCCGCCGTCTCGTCGTCGAGGCGGCCCGCCAGGCGGGCCAGTTCGGCGGCGAAGACCAGGCCCACGCTGATCGCGGCGCCGTGACGCCAGCGGTAGCGCTCGCGGCGTTCGATGGCGTGGCCGAGGGTGTGGCCGTAGTTCAGGATCTCGCGCAGGTTCGACTCGCGCAGGTCGGTCGTGACGACGTCGGCCTTGATCTGGATCTTGCGGCGGACCAGGTCGGCGAGCACCTCGCCGGTGGGGTCCAGGGCGGCCTCGGGGTCGGCCTCGATCAGGTCGAGGATGACCGGGTCGGCGATGAAGCCGCCCTTCACGATCTCGGCCATGCCGGCGATGAGCTCGTTGCGCGGCAACGTCTCCAGCGTGGCGAGGTCGACGAAGATGGCGTCGGGCTCGTAGAACGTGCCGACGAGGTTCTTGCCCGCGTCGGTGTTGATGCCGGTCTTGCCGCCGACCGCCGCGTCGACCATGCCGAGCAGCGTCGTCGGGATGTTGACCAGCCGCACGCCGCGCATCCACGTGGACGCGACGAAGCCCGCGAGGTCCGTGACCGCGCCGCCCCCGAGGCCGACGACGACGTCGGAGCGCGACAGGCCGATCTTGCCCAGCACGTCCCAGCAGAAGCCCGCGACGGCCAGGTCCTTGCCGTCCTCGGCGTCCGGGACCTCGACGCGGTGCGCGTCGGCGCCGACGGCCTTGAGCTCGTCGACCAGCACCTTGGCGGTCTCGGCGAGCGTCGGCTGGTGCACGATCGCGATCTTGGCGATGCCGCCGAGGAACTCGACGACGTCGCCGAGCAGGCCGCGGCCGATCACCACGTCGTAGGGCTTCTCCGCGGCGACCCGGATGCGCACGGGCTCGGTCATGCTTGCTCTCCCTTGATCACCGCGTCGGTCACCTGGCCCGCGTCGAGCGAGTCCGTCAGGACCTCGATCGTCGCGACCTCGCGGTACAGCGGCAGGCGCGCGTCGAGCAGCGCCTTGAACGTGGCGCGCGGGTTGATGCCCGTCAGCAGCGGGCGGTTGGACGCGAGCCCGGTGCGGCGCACGCCCTCGGCCATGCCCACGTTCAGGAACACCACGGTGTGCCCGGCGAGGCGCTCGCGGGTCGTCGCGGACAGCACCGCTCCCCCGCCCAGCGCGAGCACGCCCTCGTGCTCGACCAGCGCCTTGGCGACCGCTTCCTCCTCCAAGGCGCGGAAGGCGGGCTCGCCGTCGTCGGTGAAGATGTCCGAGATGGGCTTGCCGGCGAGCTCCACGACGTCCGCGTCGACGTCGCGGAACGGCAGCCCCAGGCGCGCCGCCAGCAGCTCGCTGACGGTGGTCTTGCCCGCACCGGGCGGGCCGACCACGACGTAGCGCGGGCTCACATGCCCTCCCAGCGGGCTTCCAGTGCCTTGAGGTACGCGTGGGCGTTGCGGCGCGTCTCGTCGAGCGAGTCGCCGCCGAACTTCTCCAGCGCGGCCTCGGCCAGCACCAGCGCCACGACGGACTCCAGCACCACACCGGCGCGCGGCACGGCGCAGACGTCCGAACGCTGGTGGATCGCGACGGCGGGCTCACCGGTGCGGACGTCCACAGTGGACAGTGCGCGCGGCACCGTCGAGATGGGCTTCATCGCCACGCGGACGCGCAGGATCTCGCCGTTGGTGATGCCGCCCTCGAGGCCACCGGCGCGGTTCGAGCGGCGCGTGACGCCGATCGGGCCGGTGCCGCGGTCGATCTCGTCGTGCGCCTGCGAACCCCAGCGCTTGGCGGAGGTGAAGCCGTCGCCGATCTCCACGCCCTTCATCGCCTGCACGCCCATGAGGGCGGCGGCCAGGCGCGCGTCGAGGCGGCGGTCCCAGTGCACGTGCGAGCCGAGGCCCGGCGGCAGCCCGTAGACGAGCACCTCGATGACGCCGCCGACCGTGTCACCGGCCTCCTTGACGGCCTCGACCTCGGCGACCATCGCGTCGGTGCCGCGGGGGTCGAAGCAGCGCGTCGGCGACTCGTCGATCGCGGCGAGGTCGTCGGGCGTGGGCAGCGCGGCGTCCTCGGGCGTCTCGGCCTGGCCGATGGACACCACGTGGCTCAGGACCTGCACTCCGAGCAGCTGCTGCAGGAACTGGCGGGCGACCGTGCCGAGCGCGGTGCGGGCCGCGGTCTCCCGGGCGGAGGCGCGCTCCAGCACCGGGCGGGCCTCGTCGAAGCCGAACTTCTGCATGCCCGGCAGGTCTGCGTGGCCGGGACGGGGGCGGGTGAGGGCCTCGTTGCGGCCGGTGGGCTTGAGCAGGCTCGGGTCCACCGGGTCCGGCGACATGACCGTCTGCCACTTGGGCCACTCGGAGTTGCCGATCGTGACCGCGACCGGACCGCCCTGGGTCTTGCCGTGGCGGACGCCGCCGAGGATCTCGACCTCGTCCTGCTCGAAGCCCATGCGCGGCGAGCGACCGAACCCGAGCCTGCGGCGCCCGAGCTGGGCGACTAGGTCCTCGGTGGTCACCTCCACCCCGGCGGGCATGCCCTCCAGGACGGCGACTAGGGCGGGGCCGTGTGACTCTCCAGCGGTGATCCAGCGCAGCACGCTCACGATCCTTTCACAGCGTCGTCAATGCCCAGGTGGCGGCCAGCAACCCTGGCCCGTGAGGCACCGCGCGCCGGCGCCGCAGCGCCGAGATCGCCAGCGTCACCGCGCCGGCGACGGCCGCCGCGGGTAAGAGTGACGGCAACGGGAGTGCCGCGCCAAGACCGAAGGCGAGCTTCACGTCACCTCCGCCCATGAACGCGGGCCGCCAGGCCCGGACGGCGAGGTGCGCGCCACCGAAGACGAGCGCCGACAGCACCGCCGCCCCCAGCCCGCCGACCTGCAGGAGCAGCAGCGACGCACCCAACGGGACGGTCAGCGCGTCCGGCAACCGGTGGTGCCGCAGGTCGATCATCGCGAGCACGATGCCGAACCAGGCCAGCAGGAACGACGAGGGTGGAGCGTCCAGGACGGCGGCGACCGTCCACAGCGAACCCAGCACAGACGCGAGCAGGACCGTGGTCATGGCACCACGGTCCTGCTCGGTACGGCTGAGGACAAATCCGGACCCGTCGTGAACGGACCGTTCACGCACGGCCCTCACAACGCCCAGGTCAGGGCGGCGAACGCCCCGGATCACACGGTCAGCGAGACCAGTCGAACAGCGCGTCGTTCGCCGTCACGTCCACGCCCACGGCGAGGTCGCCCAGCACCTCGGCGGACGCGTCGAGCGCGATCACCGGGCAGATCGGCGCGAACCCGGCCGCCTCGACCTCGGCCGGGTCCCACGTCACGATCTTCTGACCGGCCTGGACCTGCTCGCCCTTGACGACGTGGAGCTCGAAGCCCTCGCCCTTGCGCTTCACGGTGTCGATGCCGAGGTGGACCAGGACGGCCGCCCCGTCACCGTTGGCGACCACGAACGCGTGCGGGTGCAGCGTGACCACGGTGCCGTCGAGCGGCGAGACCACATCGGCCTTCGATCGAACGGGCTCGACCGCCACACCGGGGCCGACCATCGCCTCGGCGAAGACCTGGTCCGGAACCTCGGAGAGCGCGACCACCCGGCCGGCCACGGGGCTGCCGACGCGGAGGCTCACAGCAGGTCCTCGATGTCCGACGCGATGGTGTCCGCCTCCGGTCCGACGACGACCTGGACGACGTTGCCGGAACGCATGACTCCGTGCGCTCCCAACGCCTTCAGGGCCTTCTCGTCCACGACGGAACCGTCTTCGAGCTCGCACCGCAGGCGGGTGATGCAGGGCTCGATCTCGATGATGTTGTCGCGCCCGCCCAGCGCCTCGAGGATCTTCTGAGCCTTCTCGTCAGCCACGTTCGTACCTCTCGTTCCCGTAACAGCGGTTGACACCCGCTCGGTGCGCGGAGCATTCTCCCGCACCAACTGGTCTAGACCGGAAAGTACCACTAGCGAGGAGGTGACCGAGTGAACGAGATCGTGGACGGGCCCAAGCCCAAGCACGCGCAGCTGCGCGAGATCCTGCGGCGGCTGGCTGAACAGGAGCTCGCACCCGGTTCACCGATCCCGTCCGAGCGCGATCTCGCCGAGCGGTACGGAGTCTCGCGCATCACCGTGCGGGCCGCAGTCGGCCAACTGGTCGCCGACGGCCTGCTCACGCGGGCCAAGGGGCGTGGGACGTTCACCGCCAAGCGGCGCTACGACCTGCAGCTCTTCCTGGCTTCGTTCACCTCGGACATGAAGGCGCGCGGGGTCGAACCCAGCACCGAGGTGATCAGCTGCGGCCAGGCGGCACCCGGCTCGAAGGCCTCGCTGGGCCTGGAGGCCGACGAGTACGCGTACCGCGTCGTGCGGCTGCGCAAGGCCGACGGGGCCCCGTTGGCGCTCGAGGCCGGCTGGTACAGCCCGCACGTGCTTCCCGAACTAGACCGATGTGACCTGACCGGGTCGATCTACGAGATCATCGCGACCCGGTACGGCGTCCAGCTCGACCACGCGCGGCAGACCGTGTGGGCCGAGACCGCCGACGCGGAGACCGCGAAGGCGCTCGACGTCCGCAAGGGCAGCCCGCTTCTCGTGTTCAGGAGGGTCGCCAGCTCCGACGGGCGGCCCTGTGAAGACGTGACTTCCTGGTACCGGGGCGATCTCTACCAGGTGACCATGCAACTGGACCGGACCGTCCCGGGTTCCGGCCTCAACTCCGCCAAGGGAGGAACCCGATGAGCACGGACGCCGCAACCGGTGGTCGTGAGATCAAGGGCCTCGCCACGTTGCAACGCTTCGGTCGCAGCCTCATGCTGCCGATCGCCGTGCTGCCCGCGGCAGGTCTGCTGCTCCGCTTCGGTCAACCCGACATGCTGGGCAAGGACGGTCTCGGCTGGAACGCCGTCGCCTCGGTGATCGGTGCGGCGGGCGACGCGCTGTTCAGCAACCTCGCCCTGCTGTTCGCCGTCGGCATCGCCGTCGGTTTCGCACGGCGCGGTGACGGCTCCACGGCGCTCGCCGGCGTCGTCGGCTACGTCGTGCTGACGAGCGTGTTCAAGGCGATGTCGCCGCTGGTCCTCGACCAGCCGACGGACCCGGCCGCCAAGCCCGAGGTGATCAACTACGGTGTCCTCGGCGGTATCGTCGTCGGCATCCTGACCGCCCTGCTGTGGCAGAAGTACCACCGCATCAAGCTGCCCCCGTACCTGGCGTTCTTCGGTGGCCGCCGGTTCGTCCCGATCATCGTCGCCGGCGTCATGACGATCATCGGCGTCCTGCTCGGCCTGGTCTACCCGTGGTTCGACGCGGGCCTGACCGCGATCGGCGAGTGGGTCACCGGCAGCACGATCATCGGCGCGTTCATCTACGGTGTCGTCAACCGCCTGCTGATCCCGCTCGGCCTGCACCACATCGTCAACAACGTCGTGTGGTTCCAGTTCGGCGAGTACAACGACAAGACCGGTGACATCCCGCGCTTCCTCGCGGGTGACCCGACCGCCGGCACGTTCCAGACCGGCTTCTTCCCGATCCTCATGTTCGCCCTCCCGGCCGCCGCGCTCGCGATCGTGCACACCGCGCGTCCCAGCCAGCGCAAGCTCATCGGCGGCATCATGGGCTCCGCCGCCCTCACCGCGTTCATCACCGGTGTGACGGAGCCCCTCGAGTTCGCGTTCATGTTCGTGGCGTGGCCGCTGTACCTGATCCACGCGTTCCTCACGGGTACGTCGCTCGCGATCTCGAACGCCCTGGGCGCGCACGACGGCTTCTCGTTCTCGGCGGGTGCGATCGACTTCATCCTGAACTGGAACATCGCGCAGAAGCCGTGGCTGCTGATCATCCTCGGTGCGATCTACGCCGCGATCTACTACTTCCTGTTCCGCTTCGTCATCACCAAGTGGAACCTGAAGACCCCGGGACGTGAGGACGACGAGTCCCCGGAGGCCGACGAGAGCGTGGTCGGCAGCGCCGGTGACACCGCGGTGCGCGAGACTCGCACCCAGCGCGAACAGCAGTAAGCACAACCAGTTCTACCGAAGGGAATCATCATGGCCGAGCGACGGGTCACCGTGGCCAGCAAGGTCGGACTGCACGCCCGGCCTGCCGCACTGCTGGCGAAGGCCGCCGCCGACCAGCCGGTGACGGTCAGCATCGCCAAGGACGGCGGCGAAGCCGTTGACGCGGCGAGTGTTCTGGGTCTGATGACCCTGGGCGCCATGCACGGTGACGAGGTGGTGCTCAGCGCCGAGGGGGACGGAGCGGATGCCGCTTTGGACGCCATCGCGGAACTGATCGCCACCGATCACGACGAGTGATCCCTGCTGTGAGTGGTCTCGGTCGCCCCGACGGCCGAGACCACTCACGGCCCACCCGAAGTGCAGCACCACACCCGCGGTCACGACGCCGGCCAAGGTCGACGGCGTGGCCTGCGGGTAGCTCACCATCAGCCAGACGCCGCCCACGGCCAGCACGGGCGGCACGACAAGCCCCGCGGTCCACTTGCGCAGCACCAGGAACGCGAGCGTCGAGACCAGCAGCGCCGCGCCGAGCGTGTCGCTGAACCGGTGCCAGCCGAGCGACACCGTCTCCGCCGCGACCGCCCCCGCGCCGATCGCCCCCGGAACCGCCACGACCAGCGCGAACCGCTGGGGCACCGCCATCGTCACCGCGATCACCGACGCCACCGCGGCCGTCGTGTGTCCACTCGGGAAGCTGTTGTGCACCAGCACCGCGTCGTCGTCGAGCGGCGGACGCACCAGCACGTAGAGCTTCAGTGCCTGCGCACCGAGCACCGAACCGCCGAGCAGCACCAACGGCCCGAGTGACTTCTTGCGCGCGAAGAGAACCACGAGGACAGCGGCGACAAGGATCGCCATGTCCACGTTGGACGCCCACGAGCGCTGGAGTGAGAGCTCGGGCAGCGCGGCGTTCTCCGCCTTCTGCCCGAACGACGTCCACACCAGCGCGAAGTACGTGAAGAGGAATCCCAGCAAGCTTCCGGCCATGGGTTCGACACTCCGCGAGCCGCTCTATGGGAACGTCCACGCCGTGTCATGGTTCCGCTACAGATCGGGCGCCGCTGCCGTTTCCCGCAGATAATGACTCTCGTGGCGATGGTGTTGCTGGTGGAGGACGACCCCTCGGTGCGTGAAGGACTCGGGCTGGCGTTGCGCCGCCAGGGACACGACGTCCGAGCAGCGGAAACAGGTGAGGAAGGCGTCGCCAGGCTGCGCGAGTCCCGTCCCGACATCGTGGTCCTCGACATCATGCTGCCGGGCATCGACGGCTTCGAGACGTGCCGGCGGATGCGCACGCACGCCGAGGTGCCGATCATCATGCTCACCGCGCGCGGCGACGACTTCGACGTGGTCGCGGGCCTGGAGGCGGGCGCGGACGACTACGTGGTCAAACCCGTCGAGCCCCGCGTGCTGGAGGCCCGGATCCGCGCGGTGCTGCGGCGGACGATCTCCGAGCCGTCGTCGGTCGAACGGCACGGCTCGCTGGTGATCGATCGGGCAGGGTTGCAGGTGCTGAAGAACGACGTGAAGGTCGCGCTGACCCCGACCGAGCTGAAGCTGCTGCTCGAACTGTCCCGCACCCCCGGCCGCGTGCTGACCCGCCAGCAGATCCTCGAGGCCGTGTGGGAGCACGACTACCTCGGCGACTCGCGGCTCGTCGACGCGTGCGTGCAGCGGTTGCGCGCGAAGATCGAGGACGTGCCCTCCGACCCCGGTTACGTGCACACGGTGCGCGGCTTCGGTTACCGCTTCGGCCCCCGATGAGGTCGTTGTTCCGCGGCCTGCGCCCGAGGCTGATGGCGGCGTTCCTGCTGCTGACGGTCCTCGGCGCGGTAGGAGCCGCGGGCGCCTCCTACGCGACCGCCCGCACGTTGCTGCTGGAGGACGCGCAGGACAACTTCATGAACCCGCTCGTGAAGGACGTGCGCGACTACGCGCACCGCCTGACCGTGCCGCCGGCGCAGGAGGACCTGGACGGCTTCGGCACGTACCTGCGCGGCTCGGCGGTCGTGGTCTACCAGGACCTGCGCTCCGCCACCGGCCCTGATCCGGCGTTCATCCCCGCCGAGATGCGCGAGATGCTCAAGACGAGCCGCACGACCCTCTGGCAGCGCCGCACCGACCTGACCGAGCCGTACGTCGTCGTGGGCATCCCGCTGGTCCGCGAGGACGGCACGCCCACCGGCGTCGAGGTGTGGGCGCTGCTGTACCTGAAAGGCCCGCAGGCGGCCATCGACAGCTTCTCGACCGCCGCCTGGGTCGGCGTCAGCCTCGTGCTCCCCCTGGCCCTCGGCCTCGCGCTCTTCACGGCACGCGGCGTCCTGCGACCGGTCCGCCGCCTCGGCACCGCCGCCCGAGCACTCGGTTCCGGCCGCCTGGACACCCGTGTGGACGAACGAGGCTCCGACGAGCTCGCCGACCTCGCCCGCACGTTCAACCGCGCGGCGGAGCAGCTGGAGGCCTCCCAGGCCGCCTCCCGCCGGTTCGTCGCGGACGTGTCGCACGAACTGCGCACCCCGCTGACGGCGATGAACGCCGTGACCGGCGTCCTGGACGAGGACGCCGACACGCTGCCACCCGACACTGCCGTGGCGGCGCGCCTGGTCTCCGCCGAGACCCGCAAGCTGACCCGCCTGGTCAACGACCTGATGGAGATCTCCCGCTTCGACGAGGGCCGCAACCTCCTGGAGCTGGACGACTGGGACATCGGCACCGCGGTCCGCGACACCCTCGCCGCCCGAGGCTGGACCACGTCCGTGGAGGCGTCCCTGCCAGAAGGCGTGGTCGCGCGCGTGGACCGCCGCCGTCTGGACGTCATCGTCGCCAACCTCGTGGGCAACGCACTGAAGCACGGCGGCGTTCCAGTCCGTGTGACCGTAAGACCAGGCGTCATCGAGGTGGCCGACCACGGCCCGGGCATCCCACCGGACGCCCTCCCCCACATCTTCGACCGCTTCTACAAGGCAGACACGGCCCGCTCCCGTTCCGAGGGCAGCGGACTGGGATTGGCGATCGCATGGGAGAACGCACGCCTGCACGGCGGCACCATCGAAGCGGCCAACGCGCCCACGGGCGGCGCGGTCTTCACCTTGCGCTTGCCCTCGTGACCCTCACGGCCTGCGGCATCCGCCCGACCCCGGTCCTCACCGGAGCCGAGGCCCCGACGGTCTCGTCCCACACGCTGACCATCTACCTAGTCACAGCCGAGCACGACGGCCTGGTCCGCCGCACCCGCACCTACACGGGCAGCGTCGACATAACGACCGCGATGAACCTCCTCCTGGCCGGCCCGAACGACGAGGAGAAGAAACTCGGCCTCACCACCGAACTCCCCACCACGTCATCGAAGGCGGTCCCGATCCAGGACGTGATCGTGATGCCGGAGGACGTCGCACCGCCGACGTCGAAGTGGGCGATGTTCCAGGTGCACTGCACGGCCCTGGCGAGCCGCGCGAAGGTGGCGGGCGTCGCCCCCGTCACGGACGAGTACTGCCCCTAGCGCTCATACACGACGTCTGGGGGTGTGTTGGTGAGGTGGCCGTCGTACGGCCCAACCTTGGTCACGCGCGCGCCGTCGCGGAACACGACCTGCAGGCCGTGTTCGACCTCCCACTCGCACTCGGCTTCCAGGGAGATGTAGACAGATCCGTTGTCGCGCTGCACAAGGACGTCGTGGCGGTCGAAGGTGACGTGGTTCCAGACGTGTGCGGGGCTGGTTATGCGGGGGAAGTCGTCCAGGCCTTCGCCGAAGACTTCGTACATGTGCTGGTAGTAGTCGAAGACTGCTGGGGCAGCCGCTTCCAGCGCTCGGTGGTCCAGAGCCAAGAAGGTCTGGATGGCGGCGTGGAAGTCTTGCGGCGCTTGGTCTTCCGGGTAGCCCTCCACATGGAACTTGAGGGGGATGCCACCGAGGGCCGGGATCGGGATGGGTGCGCTGGCGAGGCCTTCGTAGTCGTCCTCGGTGACCGGGCCCAGGCCGGGGATCTCCATGGGAGCGATCTTAGGCAGGCTTGCGCAGGGGTCCCCTGTGATTTCGGGTCCCCCGCGACCCAACTTAGCCACGAGGTCTGACAGTCCCAGGTGACACAAGCGGCACAGGCGGCACGGGCAGCCGAAGACGAGTCAGGCAGCAAGGGCGGGGCAGGGCATGCGGGCAGGCGGGCAGGCAGGCGGGCAGGCAGGCGGGCAGGCGGGCGGGGCGGTCGGCAAGGCAGGGCGGTCGGCAGGGCAGGGCGGTCGGGCAGGGCGGCCGAGCGGACAGGGGTCGGGCGGACAGGGGTCGGGTTAGGCGGGGCTGCGAGGCGGTTGGGCGGGCAGGGCGGTCGGGGCCTTGTCGTCCATCGCAATGGCGGAGCCGAGGCGTCACTCCAGACGCGTCGGGCAACGGCGAAGCCGAGCCACCCTGCCACCAGCGGCAATGGCGAAGCCGAGGCGTGCGTACCTCTACCAGTCTGGTCAGCGGCGACAAAGGCGGGCACCGCGCGATTGGGGCTTGACCTTGAGGGGCTGGATGCGACCGTGGCAGGAATCGGCTGGGTTCTTATGCCCAGCTTGTAAAGGTCCGATATGGCATCCAGCTAGAGGCTCAAGGTCAAGCCCCAATCGCGATCGTCGCGAAGCGGCGATGCCCCACACCGCCACGTCACGACCCAACCCAGCCACCCATACAAGGCGACACAACGCACGGCAGGCGACCACCCCGCTGGAACGCGACCAGCCAACGCAAGCCGCCCCACGCCCCACGCCAAAGCCCCAAGCCCGCCAAAGTAAAGGAGGGACGCACCGGCGGCCGTGGTGCCGGACCGGTCGGCCCACGCGCCCAAGCGAGGCCTCCGGCAGGCACACCCGTGCGCCCCACCCACCGGTCCCCTCCCAAGGTGAGGGCACCGGCATGCGATGACTCCGGCCGAGTGGCACATCGTCCGCAGCCAAACGAGTCGGACGTAGGGAACCACAGGACGAGCATCGGCCGATACCGAACAACCCGAGATCAAGCCGAAAGTTACGACCGCGCGGTGAGCTCCGCGGCCAGCGCCTCGCGCATGACGTCCTGCGGCGCGGGCATACCGGTGAACTGCTCCACCTGCCCGAAAGCCTGGTGCAGCAACATGTCCAGCCCGGTGGCCAGCCGCGAACCGGAGAGCTCCACGGCCGAGGCGACGGGCGTGGGCCAGGGGTGGTAGATCACGTCCAGCACGTACGGGGCCCGCGCCAACGCGTCAGCCAACGCGACGGTGGCCGCGGCGGGCACGGTCGACACCACCACGTCCGCGGCACCGGCCAGCAAGGCCAGGTCCACAACGGACAGTTCCAGCACCTCGACCGAGACCCCGACCCGAGCCGCGGTCTCCAAGGCCTCGACTGCGCGCAGAGGATCGCGCACCACCAGGGACACCGTCGAGACACCGAGCGAAGCGAGACCGGCCAGCGCCGCCGTCGCCGTCCCGCCGGCACCCAGTACCACACCGTGCGAGCCGCCGGAGAAACCCTTCTCCTGCAACGCCCCCACGACGCCGTCCACGTCGGTGCAGTCGGCGTGCCACTCGGAACCCTTGCGCACCAGCGTGTTCGCCGCACCCACGGCGGCGGCTCGCGGAGTCACGACCGAGGCGAACGCCAGTGCGGCGCGCTTGGTCGGCATCGTGCAGGACAAGCCTGCCCACTCCGGGCCCAGCGACGAGACCAGAGCGGGCACCTCGGCTTCGGTGCACGACAGGCGCGTGTACTCCCAGCCGAGGCCCAGTGCCGCGTACGCGGCGTTGTGCAGGACTGGCGAGAGGGAGTGCTCGATCGGCGAACCGATCACCGCAGCCTTGCGCACCACCACTAGTAGACGCCTTCCTTCTGCGCCTTCTGGTCCTTCACCTGGTGTTCCTCGTAGGTGTTCGAGAAGCACGACGTGCCGTCCGTCTGGCACTTCACGAAGTACTCGATGGCACCGCCCGAAGGCTTGATCGCGGCGGCGATGGCCTGCTGCGACGGCGAGCCGATCGGGGTCGGCGTCAGGCCCTGGTTCTTGTAGGTGTTGTACGGCTGGTTCGCGTTGCGATCCGCGTCGGAGGTGCGGATGTGCGGCTGGTTGTTGCGGTAGTTGATGGTCGAGTCGAACTGCAGCGGCATGGGCTTCGCGATGCGGTTGTAGATGACCTGCGAGACCTGCGCGAAGTCCTTCTCGATGGCTTCCTTCTCGATCAGCGAGGCGATCACGAGGACCTCGTACGGGCGGAAGCCGGTGTTCATGGTGCCGCCGGGAATGCCGGCGCCCTGCAGCTTCTGGGCCGAGGCCACGATGACGCTGCGGATCAGCTCGACGGCGGTGACGCCCGGCTTGACCTGGTACACGCCGCGCATGATCAGGCCTTCGAGGCGGAACGCGGGCTCGGCGGCCTTCACGTCCGCGATCGCCCAGTCCGGCACGCCCAGGGCCACCGGGTCGGTCTGCTCGGCCGCGGCCTTGATCTCGTCCACGGTCAGGCACGTCTTCGCGCCGTCCTTCTCCGTGCAGCTCGCACCCGCGAGCTGGGAGTAGATGCCGGGGACGGTCTTGCCGTTGGCCTGGATGTCGGTGAGCTTCAGGCCACCGACGATCTGCACGGCCGGGACGCGCGTCTTCGGGTCGATCATCTTGGCCACGGCGCTCTGGCCCGACATCTTCGTCTTCATCAGGTAGAAGCCGGGCTGGATCGACGTCACGCGGGCGTCGGTCTTGCTGGCCTGGACGAAGGCGGTCGCGGACGCGACGACGCCGTTCTCCTGCAGGGTCGACGCGATCTTGCTGACCACGTCGCCGTCCTGGACCTCGACGATCGTGTCCGTCTCGCCGGTGCCCGGGAAGTCCTCGAACGACCCGATGCCGCGCAGCTCCTGGTAGCCGTAGTACGCGCCGCCCATGCCGACGGCGAGGATCAGCGCGACGACCAGCCACAGGACCGTCTTCTTGCGCTTCTTCGCCTTGGCCCGCGCGGTCTCACGCTGACGGTCGCGCTTCTTGAGCGGTCGCCGCTCATCCACTTCGGGGTCGGTGAACAACCCGAGATCGTCGCCGCTCACGCCTCGTCCTTTCGGGCGGACACCGAACGTGCCCGTGCGTCCAGCCAAGATTGCAGGATCTCGACAGCAGCGGCCTGATCGACCACGGCACGCTGTTTCTTGCCCTTCACACCGCGCTGCGCCAGCACCCGGCTCACCACGACCGTCGTCAGGCGTTCGTCGCAGAGCCTCACCGGCACCGGGGCGATGCGCCCGGCCAAGGCCGCAGCGTACGCCGTCGCCGCCTCGGCAGCGGGGCCGTGTCTGCCCGCCAACGTCTTCGGCAAGCCGACCACGACCTCTACGACGTCATGCTCGGCGACGAGACGTACGAGCTCCGTGAGGTCGGAGCCCTTCTTCTCGTCACGCTGGAGGGTAACCAGCGGAGTCGCCAGAAACGGGCTCGGATCGCTGAGAGAAATTCCCACGCGAACCGATCCGACGTCGACGCCGAGCCTCCGTCCGAGGCCCGGATCGTCGACACCAGGAACATCAGCGCTGCTCAAGCACCTTGTCCAGTTCGTTGGTCAGGGCCGTGATGGCCTCCGGAACACCGCCCGGGTTCGTGCCACCGCCCTGGGCCAGGTCCGGCTTGCCGCCACCGCGGGCGGCGATGGCCGGGCCGAACACCGGGACGAGCTTGCCGGCGGCGAGACCCAGGTCGCGGGCGGCGGCCGTGGTGGCCACCACGAAGCTGACCTTGTCGCCGTCGGCCGAGAACAGGGCCACCACGCCGGGCTTGCTGCCCAGGCGGTTGCGGACCTCGCCACCGAGGGTGCGCAGGTCGTTGCCCGACACGCCCTCGAGGCCCAGGGCCACGAGCGACAGGCCGCGGATGTCGAGGGCCTTGTCGGCCAGGGCGCCGGCGTTGCCGAGCAGCTCGGCGGCGCGGACCTTCTCGAGCTCCTTCTCGGCGGACTTCAGGCGCTCGACCAGCGACTCGATCCGCTCGGGCAGGCCCTCGGAACCGACCTTGAGCATGTCGGAGAGGTTCTGCACGATGGCGCGTTCCTTGGCGAGGAACCGCATGGCCTCGATGCCGACGTAGGCCTCCAGGCGGCGCACGCCGGAGCCGACCGACGACTCACCCAGCAGGGTGATCGGGCCGATCTGCGACGAGTGCTCGACGTGGGTGCCACCGCACAGCTCACGGGACCACTCGCCACCGATCTCGATGACGCGGACGGTCTCGTCGTAGGTCTCGCCGAACAGGGCGACGGCGCCCAGCTCCTGAGCACCGGCCATGTCGGTGTAGACGACGCTGACCGGCAGGTCGCGGCGCACGGCGAGGTTCGAGACCTCCTCGATCTCACTCTTGGCCTCGGCGGACAGGCCACCGGTCCAGGCGAAGTCGAGACGCAGGTAACCGGGCTTGTTGTACGAACCGCTCTGCAGGGCCGACGGGCCGAGCACGTGCCGCAGGGCGGCGTGCACGACGTGCGTGCCCGAGTGGCCCTGGCGGGCACCGACGCGCCACTCCGGGTCGACGCGGGCCTCGACGTGCTCGCCCTCGCTGACCTCGCCGGAGCGGACGCGCACCTGGTGCACCCACAGCTTGCGGGCGACCTTCTGCACGTCGAGCACCTCGAGCTCGGCGTTGGCCGTGACGATGGTGCCGGCGTCGGACTCCTGGCCACCGGACTCGGCGTAGAGCGGCGTGCGGTCGAGCACGACCTCGACGATGTCGCCCTCGCGAGCCGACTTCACCCGAGCGCCGCCCCGCACGATGCCGCGCAGCGTGGCCTCGGAGGCGAGCTCGGTGTAGCCGGTGAACTCGGTCGGGCCCTGCTCCAGCAGCTCGCGGTACACCGACTGGTCGCCGTGGCCGGTCTTCTTGCCGGCGGCGTCGGCCTTGGCGCGGGCGCGCTGCTCGGCCATCAGCTTGTGGAAGCCGTCCTCGTCGACCGTGAGACCGGCCTCGGAGGCCATCTCCAGCGTCAGGTCGATCGGGAAGCCGTACGTGTCGTGCAGCTGGAAGGCCTTGTCACCGGGCAGCGTGGCGCGGCCGTCGGACTTCACCTCGGCGGCGGCACCCTCGAAGATCCGCGATCCGGCGTCGAGCGTGCGCAGGAACGTGTCCTCCTCGGCCTTGAGCACCTGCTGGATGCGGGCGAACCCGCTGACCAGCTCGGGGTAGGCCTCGCCCATCGAGTCGCGGACGACCTCGGCGAACTGCTGCAGCACCGGCTCGTTCACGCCGAGCAGGCGCGAGGAGCGCACGATGCGGCGCAGCAGGCGGCGCAGCACGTAGCCGCGGGCCTCGTTGCCGGGCGTGACGCCGTCGCCCACGAGCAGCACACCGCTGCGGGCGTGGTCGGCGATGACGCGGAAGCGGACGTCGTCGACCTCGTTCGTGCCGTACTTGCGGCCGGAGAGCTCCTCGGCCTTGTTGATGACGGCGCGGACCAGGTCGGTCTCGTAGACGTTGTCGACGCCCTGCAGCAGGTAGGCGACGCGCTCGACGCCCATGCCGGTGTCGATGTTCTTCGACGGCAGCTCACCGATGACCGGGTAGTCCTTCTTGGCACCACCCTCGCCGCGGATGTTCTGCATGAAGACGAGGTTCCAGATCTCCAGGTACCTGTCCTCGTCGACTACCGGGCCGCCCTCCTTGCCGTACTCGGGGCCGCGGTCGAAGTAGATCTCCGAGCAGGGACCGCACGGGCCGGGGACGCCCATGGACCAGAAGTTGTCCTCGACGCCGCGGCGCTGGATGCGCTCCAGCGGCATGCCGGCGACCTTCTGCCACAGCTCGATGGCCTCGTCGTCGGTCTCGTAGACCGTGACCCAGATGCGCTCGGGGTCGAAGCCGTAACCGCCGTTCTCCTGGGAGTTGGTGATCAGCTCCCAGGCCAGGCGGATGGCGTCTTCCTTGAAGTAGTCGCCGAGCGAGAAGTTGCCGGCCATCTGGAAGAACGTGAGGTGGCGCGTCGTCTTGCCGACCTCGTCGATGTCGGGGGTGCGCACGCACTTCTGGATGCTCGTCATCCTGGGGGCGGGCGGCGGGGCCTCACCGAGGAAGTACGGCTTGAACGGCACCATGCCGGCGTTGACGAACAGCAGGTTCGGGTCGTCGAGCAGCAGCGAGGCGCTGGGGATGTACTTGTGCCCGGCCTTCTCGAAGTGCTCGCGGAAACGCTTGATGATCTCGTGGGTCTGCACGGGAAGTTCCTAAGTGTGTTGCTGGGGATCGTCAGGGCATGGGCACGAGGCGAACGGTGATCAGTGCTTCCCGTTCGCCCTGGGCGCTCGGCGCCCCGGCGTGAACCCCGTCTGACGTTCCACGGTCTCCTGCAACTCCTGCTCCCGCTCGGTCATTCCCGCGCGCACCTCGGCGCCGAAGGACCCGATGGCGCCGGCGAGCTCGCGCAGACCTTCACCCACGTTAGCTCCGATACCGGCCGGAGTCGCCTGCTTTGTCACCTCGGCGGCCTTCTTCGCGACGAAGAGACCGGCGGCGGCGCCCAGGCCGAACCAGAAGAGGCGGCTCACTTCGCACCTCGCCGGGGACGGCGCTTGGTGTGCTTGTTCGGCTGCTCGGCGGCCTTGCGGCGGGCCTTCACGGCCTTGCTCACGCCGTAGGACAGCGCGGCGGCCTTGACCAGCGGACCGCCGAGAGTGGCGGTGAACAGGCTGGTGAGCGCCGAGACGTTGCCCGTCACGGCGCGCGCGTTGGCCGTGATGCCGTCGACGCGCTCGAGCTGCGTGTTCACGTGCGTGAGCGTCGTGTTGGCCTCGACGAACAACGGGTCCGTGTTCTCGTGTGCCTTGCGCATCGCGATCGTCGCCTCGTCGAAGAACCGTGCCGCTTTGATCCCGACGAACACCAGCACGATCACGAGCAGAACGAAAGCACCGGCGGCGAGCCACCCTGGCGACACGGATCCTCCTGGTGAACAGGCGTTCAGGCTTGGTTGCGAGTGAGGTTACCGGGTGGGTCCGACACTCAAATGGGCGGCACCATTTGTTGATCTTCAACGACCGGTGGCGCCGTCGATCTGCTCGCGGAGAACGTCGGCGTGGCCCGCGTGCCGTGCGGTCTCGGCGGTCATGTGCGCGAGGACCCACCTCAGCGTTTTCGGCGCGTCGTCGATCGGAACCGCCGTCGGGGTCTCGGGGTGGCGGCCGCTGACGGCCTTGTCGCTGTCCGCGATCGCGGCACGGTAGTCCGCGACCACCTCGTCGGCCGAACGGTCCCGCGCCACGGTCATGTCCAGGGCGTCGTCGCCGGGGTCCTCGCCACCGGCCACGACGTGGGTGAACCAGAAGCGCTCGGCCCCGGCCAGGTGCTGGACCAGCCCCAGGATCGAGGTGCCGCTCGCGACCAGCGGCCGGCGGAGCTGCTCGTCGGTCAACCCCCGCGCCTTCTTGAGGACGCAGTGGCGCTGGAACGCGAGGAACGCGAGGGCGGTGTCGAGCTCGCCGGTGTCGACGCGGGGCACCGGCTCGCGCTGGGTCTCCTGCATGCCGAGAACGTACGGGACAGCTCATTGACGCGCGGCCGTCACAGCCTGTGAAATACCCGTCACACAGGGCTTGACACCGCGGCCTTGCGCAGTTGAAGTAAGGCAACCCTAAGTTGATCCGCGCAGGAGGCCCAGTGAAGCCGGTGTCGCACCTGGACTCCTACCGTCTCCAGATCACCGCGGGCCCGCCGCCGGTCCCGGAGCTGTCGATGCCGTGGGACGCCCGCGTCGCGCGGTCGGACGGCTACGACCTGCACCTCGTGCACCGCTGGAACCAGGCACCGCACGTGGCGGCGTTCTGGCGGCAGGCGTGGACGTTGCCGCACTGGGAGGAGGAGCTCCGGGCCCAGCTCGACGGCGACGACGTCCGGCCGGTGCTCATCAGCTGGCACGGCCGCCCGGTGATCTACGCCGAGGTCTACCGCGCGGCCCGGCGCGCCGTCGCCCGCTGCTACCGGGCGCGTCCGCACGACCTGGGACTGAACCTCGCGGTCGGCGAGCTGGCGATGACCGACCGCGGGCTGGTGCGGTCGGTGCTCCCCCGGCTCACCGACGCGCTGTTCGAGGCCGACCCGCACTGCACGCGGATCGTGCTGGAACCGGACGTGCGCAACACACGGGCCATCAGGTCGTTCGAAGCCGGTGGTTTCGTGGCCGCGGACGAGATCATGCTGCCAGGCAAGGTCGCACTGCTGATGGTGTGCAAGCGCTAGAAGGCAGTGATGTCCTGCGGTGCGCGTTCCTTGCGGCTGAGCGCGCGCACCAGGTCGATGGCGCGGTGCTTGTTGAGCGACATGCGGGTCAGCAGGTCGATGACGGTCTCGTTGACATGGCGCGGGAACTCGGGGGTCTCCACGCCGACGCTCACCGCGAGGTCGTCGGCGTGCACGACGAACTCCATGAGCCGGCTGACCAGGTACTCGTCGACCTGCACGGACCACGGGCCCCAGTGCGGCATGCGCAGACCGCGGTCCTCCAAGCCGGGCAACGACTTCTCGAGCTCCCGCAGCGTCCGCTCGAACCTGTCCGCCAGCGCTTCGGGTCCCTCCGCGGCCAGCTTCTCCCCGCCCGCCCGGATGCGCGTGTGGAACTCGGAGTCGACGTCCAGGTCGGTCCACTTCGCCCGCGCGTAGTGCTCCATCAGCGAGACGACCGGCTCGTCACCGGCAGGGGTCTCGATCATCGACGGCAGCGGCAGCACCTGGTAGGCGAGGTGGCCCGCGAGGCCGCTGACCCCGAACTCCGGCAGGGCGCTCGGCCTGTCCCAGTGCGCCGCGACCTGCTCGTGGCGCAGGAGGTCCAGGGCGATCCGGGCGGTGGTCAGGAAGTCTTCTCTGGTCGTCACCTCGCCGAACCTACCGACGTCACCCGGCGGCGATCACCTCGATTTCCACCAGCCAGTCGCTGACGAGCGTGGTGGCGACGATCGCCGTCGTCGGCACCGCCCTGCCGCCCAGAGCCGCGACGCGCGCGGCCGCGTTGGCCTCGGCGTAGGACGCGTCGCGCAGGTAGCTGGTGAGCCGGACGACGTTGTCGACGGTCATGCCGGCGGACGCGAGGATCGTGCGGATGTTGGACCAGATCAGGTCGAGCTGCTCGGCAAGGCCGGCGCCGGGGTCGCCCGCCGGGTCGAGGCCCATGGTGCCCGAGACGAACAAGAACCGTTCGGCGCCGCGGACCTCCATGGCGTGCACCCAGTCGCCGCCCGTCGCGTAGACGCCGTCGGTGGGGTCGTGCGGTACGAGTTCCATGCGTCGATCATGCGCGGGAAGCCAAGCGGTTTACTCGCCGCGGATGACCCTGCGCAGCCGGGGCAGCCGTTCCGCGACAGCGCGTTCGTTGCCGCGGCCGGTCGGCTCGTAGTAGTCGCGCCCCACCAGGTCGTCCGGTGCGTACTGCTGCGTCAGCACGCCCTCGGGCACGTCGTGCGGGTAGCGGTAGCCCTGCGCGTTGCCCAGCTTCGCCGCGCCCGCGTAGTGACCGTCGCGCAGATGGGCGGGCACGGACCCGATGGCACCCTTGCGCACGTCCTCGATCGCGCCGTAGATCGCGGTCGTCACGGCGTTCGACTTCGGCGCGGTGGCGAGGTGGATCGTGGCCTGCGCGAGGTTCAGCGCGCACTCGGGCAGCCCGATGAGCTGCACGGCCTGAGCCGCCGCCACGCACGTCTGCAACGCCGTCGGGTCGGCCATGCCGACGTCCTCGCTGGCGTGGATCACCAGCCGCCGCGCGATGAAGCGCGGGTCCTCCCCCGCCTCGATCATCCGTGCGAGGTAGTGCAGCGCGGCGTCGACGTCCGAACCGCGGATCGACTTGATGAACGCCGACGTCACGTCGTAGTGCTGGTCGCCGTCGCGGTCGTAGCGCACCGCCGCCTTGTCCACGGTGGACTCCAGCAGCGCCAGCGTGATCACGCCCTCGTTGGACGCGAGTGCCGAGTCCGCCGCGGCCTCCAGCGCCGTGAGCGACCGGCGCGCGTCACCCCCGGCCAGGCGGATCAGGTGGTCCTCGGCGTCGGGTTCGAGCTGGACGGACCCGCCCAGGCCGCGCTCGTCGGACACCGCGCGCCGGATCACCGCGCGCACCCCGTCGTCGGTCAGCGACTTGAGCTGCAGGACCAGCGACCGCGACAGCAGCGGCGACACGACGCTGAAGAACGGGTTCTCCGTGGTGGCCGCGACGAGCAGCACGATCCGGTCCTCGACCGCGCCGAGCAGCGCGTCCTGCTGGGTCTTGGAGAACCGGTGCACCTCGTCGATGAACAGCACGGTCGACTCTCCGGAGCGCACCAGGCGGCGCCGGGCCTCGTCGATGACGGCCCGCACCTCCTTGACGCCCGCCGACAGCGCCGAGAGGGCGACGAACCGGCGCCCGGTCGCCTTGGAGACCAGCGTCGCGAGGGTCGTCTTGCCGGTGCCGGGAGGGCCGTAGAGCATCACGGACGCCGGCGTGGCGCCCTCGACCAGGCGGCGCAGCGGGGCGCCCGGTCCGAGCAGGTGGTCCTGGCCGACGACCTCGTCCAGCACGGCCGGACGCATCCGCACGGCGAGCGGGGCGTTGGCCGCGATGCGCTCGGCCTTCTCCTCGTCGGTCGCGCCGAAGAGGCCCTCGTCGAACAGACCTTCGCTCATGCGTTCGAGCCTAGGTCATGTGCGAGGATCGCGTTCCGTGCCCATCCCTCGTGCCGTGCTGCTCGCCGGACCCTCCGGCTCCGGCAAGTCGACGCTCGCCGCCCACCTCGGCTGGCCGGTCCTGCGCCTCGACGACTTCTACCGCGACGGCGACGACCCGCTGCTCCCCCGCGACGAGCACGGCCGGGCCGACTGGGACGACATCGGCTCGTGGAACGCGGACAAGGCGTTGCAGGCCGTGATCGAGCTGTCGAACACGGGACGGGTCGAGGCGCCGGTCTACTCGATCAGCGAGGACCGCGCGGTCGGCACGCAGACGATCGAGCTCGGTGACGCGCCCGCGTTCATCGCGGAGGGCCTGTTCGCGGACCTGCTGGTGCGCGGTGCGAGAGAGGCCGGGGTGTTGCGGGACGCGATCGTGCTCGCGCCGAGTCCGCCCGTCACGTTCGTGCGCCGGTTCGCCCGGGACGTGGCCGAGGCCCGCAAGCCGGTGCCGACGCTGGTCAGGCGCGGGCTGCGGCTCATGCGCGAGCAGCCGCAGGTGGTCAGGAGGTGCGTCAGCGCGGGCATGCGGCGCACGACACCGTCCCAGGCGCGGACCGAGCTCGTTTCGTGATCAGGTTGCCGGGTGGCGGTGGCCCTGATCTGGCAGGATGCCGCTCACACCACGACCGGGGGTAGCCGAGATGTCCGAAACGCCCGGCTGGTCGTCACCCGACCAGCCATCCAACCAGCCGCAGCAGCCGCCGCACGGGCAGCAGCCGCCCCAGTACGGTCAGCAGCCGGGCTACAACGCCCCGCCGCCGCCCGGAGCGGGCCCGACGATCAAGCCCGGTGTGATCCCGCTGCGGCCGCTCGCCGTCGGCGAGATCGTCGACGGCGCCATCACGACGATGCGCCGCTACCCGAAGCTGATCATCGGCGCGGCGGCCGTCGTCGCCGCGGTCACGCAGATCGTCGGCCTGCTGGTGCAGCTGCCGTTCCTCGACGACCTCTCCGCGGTCGTGACGCTCGACCCGAACACGGTCACGCAGGAACAGGCGATGGACCAGCTCACCACGGCCATCACCGGGTTCTTCACCGGCACGCTGCTCAGCGTCCTGCTGCTGCTGATCGGCACGGTGTTCCTGTCGGGCTTCATCACCGTCATCGTGGGCCACGCCGTGCTGGGCAAGCCGGTCACGTTCGCGCAGGCGTGGGAGGAGTTCAAGCCCCGGCTGCTCCCGCTGCTCGGCGCGACGCTGCTCTCCGGCCTCGTGATCACCGTCGGCCTGATCCTCTGCATCGTGCCCGGCATCTGGCTGTGGGTGCTGTTCGCCCTGGTCACGCCCGCGCTGGTGCTGGAGCGCGCCGGCATCACCGCCGCGTTCGGCCGCTCGAAGAAGCTCGTGGACGGCGCCTGGTGGCGGACGTTCGGCATCCTGCTGCTCACCGTCGTCATCGGCTGGGTGATCAGCTGGATCATCAGCCTGCCGTTCGGTCTGCTGGGCGCGGCGACGACCGGCTTCTCCGCCGACCCGTCGGCGGCGTTCACCGCCGGTTCGCTGGTCCTGTCGACCATCGGCGCGATCATCGCCTCGACGATCACGCTGCCGTTCAGCTCCGCGGTGACCGTGCTGGTCTACGTCGACCGCCGCATGCGTTCCGAGGGCATGGACATCGAACTCCAGCGGGCCGCAGGGCATGGCGGTATCTGACGTACCGGTAGATCTCGGCCGCGACGAGGCGAGGGAGGCGGCCGTCCGGGAGCTCAGCGACCCGGCGTACGTCTCCGACGACCCGAACCCGCTGGAACGCGCCGTCGACTGGGTGCTGGAACGCCTCGGCGAGCTCTTCGCCGGGGCGGGCGGCATGAGCGGCCTCACCGCGGTCGTGATCGTCGTGGCGGTGGTGGTGCTGATCGTCATCGTCGTCCGCCTCCGTGTCGGGCGCACGAGCCGTGCGCTGCGCTCGAGCGGCAAGGTGTTCGGCTCGACCGTCCTGACCGCGGCGGAGCACCGGGCCGCCGCCGAGAAGGCCGCGGCGGAGGGCGACTTCGCCGAGGCCGTGCGTGAACGCTTCCGCGCGGTGGCGCGCGAACTGGAACAACGCGGCGTGCTCGACGCACGGGCCGGACGCACCGTGGACGAGGTCGCTTTCGAGGCGGGGCAAGCGCTTCCGGTGCTCGCCGGTGACCTGCGCGGCGCGGCGGTGCAGTTCGACGACGTCTGGTACGGCGGCAGGCCCGCGACGGCGGAGGGGTACCAGACGCTGGTCTCCGTGGACGGCAAGGTGCGCGGATGACGGCGGTGTCCCCCGACGCCGGGAGGATCTGGACTGCCGCGCGCGGTCCCGTGCTCATCGGCGTGATCATCCTCTTCGCGGCGATCGTGATCACGTTGCTGCGCGGCGGCGGCGAGGGCGGCGCGCTCGACCCCCGCTCGTTCCGGCCGGAGGGCAGCCATGCGGTCGCCGAGCTGCTGGAGCAGAACGGTGTGCGCGTCGAGCTGACCGACAACGCGTCCTCTGTGGACGGTGCGACGCTCTTCGTGACGCAGCCGAACCTGATCGACCCGGACCGGCTCGCGGACCTGAGCAGCCGGGCCTCGGCGACCGTGCTCCTCGCACCCGCGACGGGCGTGAGCAGGCTCGAACCCGAGACCCGCGAGCCGGGCTGCCCGCTCGCGGCGAAGGCCGGCCGGGCGACCACGGGCGGGTTCGTCTACGAGGGCGAACAGCAGTGCTACGACTCGACGCTGGTCCGCACCGGCACCGTGACGATGATCGGCTACGGCGGCATCTTCACCAACCGCGACATCGACTCCGAGGGCAACGCGGCACTCGCGTTGTCGTTGCTGGGCCAGCACGAACGCCTGGTCTGGTACGTGCCGTCGGCGGCGGACCGGTCGCAGCAGAAGTCGCTGACCGACCTGATCCCGGACGGCTGGAAGTTCGGCGCGCTGCAGCTCGGCATCGCGGCCGTGCTGATCGCGCTGTGGCGGGCCCGCAGGCTCGGGCGGGTGGTGCCCGAACCGCTCCCGGTCGTCGTGCGCGCCGCCGAGACCGTGGAGGGCAGGGCGCGGCTGTACCGCCGGTCGCACGCCGCCCCGCACGCCGCCTCCGTGCTGCGCCAGGCGGCCCGGGACCGGCTGGCGCCGCTGCTCGGGGTGCCGCAGGGCGACGATCCGTCCGAGGAGATCGCCCGCAGGACTTCGCGTCCCGTCGCAACGGTACGGGCGCTGCTTGACGACAGGGAGCCGGTGGACGACCGGGGGTTGGTCGCGCTGGCTCACGAGCTGGACGTTCTGGAGAACGAGGTGCGCAAGGGATGACGGCAGTGGTCACCACCGAGGAAGCCCGCACGGCGCTGGTGGCGTTGCGCGCGGAGATCGGCAAGGCCGTGGTGGGCAACGACGCCGCCGTGACGTCGTTGATCCTCGCGTTGCTGTGCAAGGGACACGTGCTGTTGGAGGGTGTTCCGGGCGTCGCGAAGACGTTGCTCGTGCGTGCTCTCGCGCGCGCGTTGGACCTGTCGACGACGCGTGTGCAGTTCACGCCGGACCTGATGCCCGGCGACCTGACGGGGTCCCTGGTCTACGACTCGCACAACGCGGCGTTCTCGTTCCGCGAGGGCCCGGTGTTCACGAACCTCCTGCTGGCCGACGAGATCAACCGGACGCCGCCGAAGACGCAGTCCGCGCTGCTGGAGGCGATGGAGGAACGGCAGGTGTCCGCCGACGGCAAGACGCGGCCGCTGCCGTCGCCGTTCATCGTCGTGGCGACGCAGAACCCGGTGGAGTACGAGGGCACCTACCCGTTGCCCGAGGCGCAGCTCGACCGGTTCCTGCTCAAGGTGACGATGCCGATCCCGGCGCGGGAGCACGAGATCGACGTGCTGACCCGGCACGCGTCCGGCTTCGACCCGCGGGACCTGTCGTCGCTGAACCCCGTTGCGAGCGCTGCGCATCTGGACGCGGGAACGGCGGCGGTGCGTTCTCTGGTCGTGGCTCCCGAGGTCATCGCTTATGTCGTGGACGTGTGCCGCGCGACCCGGCAGTCTCCGGCCGTGCGCCTGGGCGTCTCTCCTCGTGGCGCGACGGCTCTGCTTGCTGCTGCGCGCGCGTGGGCATGGCTCTCGGGCCGTGACTACGTGACGCCGGACGACGTGAAGGCGCTCGCACGGCCCGCGTTGCGGCACCGGCTGGAGCTGCGGCCGGAGGCCGAACTGGAGGGCGTGACGGCGGACGGCGTGCTGGACGGCGTGCTCGGCGCTGTTCAGGTGCCGCGCTGACGTGGCGCTCACGGGCCGCGCGGGGCTGCTCGCGCTCATCGGGGTTCTCGTCGTCGGGCTTCTGTTGCCTTCGTGGCAAGGGATTCTCCTCCTGCTCGGGGTGGTAGTGGCGTGTGTGGCCGTCGACCTGGTGCTGGCCGCCGGTGTCCGGCGGTTGACGTTCTCTCGCGCGGGAGCGACGTCTGTGCGCACGGGAGAGCCGTGTGCGGTGCAGCTGACGGTGCACAACCCTGGTCGTCGGCTGCGTGGCGTTCTGCGTGACGCATGGGCGCCTTCTGCCGGTGTGGTCGCCGATCGTGTTGCGGTAGACGTGCCCGCTGGCGGGTCGCGTGTGCTGTCGTTCGAGCTACGGCCCGTGCGTCGTGGCGATCGCGTTGCGGACCGTGTGACCGTGCGTTCGTACGGCCCGTTGGGCATCGCGGCACGGCAAGGCTCACACGTCGTGCCGTGGACAGTGCGCGCGTTGCCGCCGTTCCACAGCCGCCGCCACCTCCCGCCACTGCTGGAACGCCTGCGTGAACTAGACGGCCGCCGCGCGTCGTTGATCCGTGGCGCGGGCACGGAGTTCGACTCGTTGCGCGCGTACGTCATCGGTGACGACGTGCGTTCGATCGACTGGCGTGCGTCGGCCCGGTCGTCGGACGTCGTGGTGCGCACCTGGCGCCCGGAACGCGACCGTCAGGTGACGATCGTGCTCGACACCGCCCGCACCTCGGCGGGCCGCGTGGACGGCGCCCTGGGCGGCCTGCCGCGCCTGGACACGTCGATGGACGCCGCGCTGTTGTTGTCCGCCTTGGCATCGCAGGCCCGCGACCAGGTCGACTTCCTGGCGTTCAGCCACAAGGTGCGCGCATCGGTGCCGCGGGCCACGCTGCCCGTCCTGGTGCAGGCCATGGCGCCGCTGGAGGCGGAACTGGTCGAGTTCGACGCCCGCGGGGCCGTCGCCGAGGTGCTGCGCCGCGCCGGTCGCCGCTCGCTGGTCGTGCTGCTGACGTCGCTGGAGCCGTCGATCGAACACGGCCTGATCCCGTTGCTGCCGACGCTGGCCACGCGGCACCACCTGTTGATCGCCTCGGTGGCCGACCCTGCGGTGCACGCGATGGCCGCCGGACGTGACGACCTGGAGGCCGTTTATGCCGCTGCTGCCGCGGAACGGACTCTGGCCGAACGCCGCCGGCTCACCGCGTTGCTCGCACGGCACGGTGTCGACGTCGTGGACGCACTGCCCGATGACCTGCCGCGCGCTCTCGCGGACCGCTATCTCTCGTTGAAGGCCGCGGGCAAGCTCTAGACCGCGACGGGCGCGACGTCCTCACGTTCGCTCGCGTCCATGTCGCCCGTCTCGCCCTGCTTCGCGGCCCTGCGCCCGATCACGAAGACGTAGAGCAGGAACAGCACCTCGGCCACCACGCCGATGCCGACGCGAGCCCACGTCGGCAGCCCGGACGGCGTCACGAAGCCCTCCAGCACACCGGAGACCAGCAGGACCAGCACCAGCCCGAGCGCCACCGCGACGACCGAACGGCCCTCCGTCGCCAGGGCTTGGGCACGGGTGCGCTTGCCCGGGTCGATCACCTGCCAGCCGAGCCGCATGCCGATGCCCGCAGCCACGAACACGGCCGTGAGCTCCAACAGTCCGTGCGGCGCCAACAGCCCGAGGAACAGCTCTCCGCGGCCCGCGCCGAACATCACGCCGATGCCGACGCCGACGTTCAGCGCGTTGGTGAAGAGCAGGTAGATCGGCGGGATCGCGAACAGCACGCCCAGCAGCAGGCAGGCGGCGGCGATCCAGGCGTTGTTCGTCCACACCTTCGCCGCGAACGAACCGGCCGGGTCGCTGGAGTAGTAGGACTCGTACCCGCCGCCGACCCGCGTCATCTCGCGCAGCTCGTCGGGCGCGGCGATGGTCGCCTGCACGTCCGGGTTCGCCGCGATCCACGCCGCGATGATGCCCGTGACCAGGTAGAACGCGAGCCCGGCCGGTACCCACCACCGCCAGCCGCGGTAGATCGCGGCGGGCAGCCGGTGGGTGAAGAAGCGCGTGAACGTCCGCCAGGCAGGCGTGTGCGTGCCCGTGAGCACCGACCGCGCCCGTGCGACCAGCGCGGAGAGCCGTTCCACCGTGGCGGGGTCCGGCATCTGGCTGCGCACGACCGACAGGTGCGTCGTCACCTGCTGGTAGAGCTCGATCAGCTCGTCGGCCTCGGCCCCGTCGAGCCGGCCGGACCGCTTGACCAGCTGCTCGAGCCGCTGCCACGACGCGCGGTGGCGATCGATGAACACGTCCAGATCCACGATGAGTCACACTATCCGCGTGGGGGACCTCGTCACCGGTGAAGCGGTAGTTCTGGACCTGCGCGTCGCACAGCTGGCGAGCAGGGCGGTCGCGTTCGCGATCGACGTGGCCGTGCAGTTCGGCCTGCTCGTGCTCGTGTTCGTCCTGGCTCCGGTCGACGTCGACACCGCGCTGCAGTCCGCGCTCGCGCTCTCGCTGCTGATCGTCGTGATGATCGGCTTCCCGACCGCGGTGGAGACCGCGACGCGGGGGCGGTCGCTCGGCAAGCTCGCCATGGGCCTGCGCGTCGTGCGCGACGACGGCGGCGCGATCCGCTTCCGCCACGCCCTGGTGCGCTCGCTGACCGGTTTCGTCGTGGACTTCTGGCTCCTCGGCCTGGGCGGCGCCATCGCGCTGTTCGTGTCGCTGTTCTCCGAGAAGGGCAAGCGGGTCGGCGACTACCTCGCGGGCACCGTCGTGATCCACACGCGTGTGCCCCGGCAGGAGGTGGAGCTCGCCGTCATGCCGCCGCAGCTCGCGGACTGGGCTTCCGGGCTCGACCTGTCGCAGCTGCCGGACGAGCTGGCGCTGGCGGCACGGCAGTACCTGAGCCGCTATCACGAGCTCTCCGAGCAGGCCCGGTGGGATCTGGGGACCCGGCTGTCGGACGACGTGGGGGCGGCGATCCGGTCGCCCCGCGTGGAGTACACGCATCCGCACCCGTACCTGTCGGCGGTGCTGGCGGAGCGTCGGCGGCGCGCAGCAGGCCAGGAGCAAGCGCGCGATACCGGTCCACGGCAGGAGCAACCCCCTCGCACCTGACGCGTCCGACAAGTCGAGATCGACTTGGGGGGTAAGAAGAATGCGCGTTCCCATCACACTGTTGTTCGCCTGCCTGGCCCTGACCGCGTGCTCCGAGCACCGCATCGAGGCCGACCCGACGTTCCTCGTCCTCGACGTCCAGGAGACCAGGTACGAGATCAACGTGACCACCGGCCGGCCGGAGAACCTGCGGTCGGACAACTGGCACCGTGCGATGGTCGACAAGACGGAGTTCGAGACCGAGGTGCGGAAGGGTGACCACGTGGTCTGCCATCTGACGGAGACCGACGCCGTCCGGGTCACGAAATGCCGGAAGTCCACGCCCTGACCGCGAGGTGAGCAGGCCCGCCGGTCACGCGTTCGCCAGCCGGAGGCGCTCGGCGGCCTGCTCACGCACCGCGTCACCGGACGGCGTCGGATCGCCGTGCAGCACCTCCCACCGCGCGTTGTGCACAGCGGTCCACAAGCTCGCGGCCCACGCGATCTCCATTTCCTCCAAGGAGAACGCACGTCCGCGGACGCGTTGATACGTCTCGATGAACGCCGCCGAGCTCTCCACCGGCACCAACGAGGGCGGCGAGAAGTTGGCGAACGCTCCGGCCGCCGCACCCACCAGGGCCGATTCCGGTTGCCACGCCAGGCTGTCCCAGTCGTGCACCGCCAGCACCTCGCCGTCCTGCCAGGTCAGGTTCTGCGCCTCGAAGTCCGCGTGCCCCAGCACGCACGGCAACGAGGTGGCCAGCAGCCGCGCGCGAACCCGTGCGGCGACGTCGAGCACGAACGACGGCACCACGCTCTGGTCCCGCGCGTCGAGGAAGTCGATCGCCGGCCACAGCCCGGGATCGCCGTGGTCCCACCGGGCCCAGCGCGGTGAAGGCAGCGGCGGCGGGACGGAGACGTCGGCCAGCAGGGCCATCAGCCGGGCGAACACCTCCGCGTAACGCCGGACCACCGAGGGGGAGGTGCCGAGCAGCATCTCACCACCCGGCAACGGTTCCTCGGCGTGCACGGCCACCCCGTCCGACACCACCACCGACGTCAGCGGGCGGGGACACGGGAATCCCCGCGAGGCCAGAAAAGCCTGTGCGGCAAGGCACGACGCGCCGCGGCCGTCGTCCGGGCGGGCCTTCACGTAGACCTCGCGACCGTCCACCAGGCGCACGCCGAAGACCGACGAGATCGACTCGCGCGAGTAGAACACCGAGGACGAGGCGCTGCCGAGCGCCGAGGTGCACCAAGCGGACAGGTCGAACGTCATACGCCGAGGAGTTCCTGCAGCAGCAGCGGGTTCATGTAGTCGTCGTAGCGGACGATCTCGCCGTCGCGCAAGTGGATGATCGCCACGGCGGTGAACGTGTAGTAGTCCTGCTTCACCTTCGACCAGCCGCGGTGGGTGGTCTCGGCGATGACGACGGACGGGTCGTCGGTGCGCCAGCCCTGGGTTTCCACGTCCTGGACCTCGATCTTCTCCCGCACGTTGGCGCCCCGGACCTTCCCGAAGTACGCGCGGATCTCCTCGCGGCCCTGGATCTCCGGCGGCTGGTGGTGCGTCGGGAACCGGTAGGCCATCACGCCGTCCTCGGCGAAGAGGTCGGCGAACTGGCCGTGCGTCTGCTCCCCCGCCACCATCCTGCGGACGTGTTCGACGATCTGCTCGGGTGTGCGCGTCATGTCGTCTCCCCAAAAGTAGAATCGGAACGGTGACCCCGCTTAGGACGATACGGAACGCGCGCCCCGGTTGGCAACGATGAGAGCCGACGCGGTGCGGAACCGCGAGAAGGTGCTGGACGCGGCACGGGAGCTGTTCGCCTCCCAGGGCTTCGAGGTGCCGCTGGACGAGATCGCCGCCAGGGCAGGCGTGGGACCGGGGACGGTCTACCGGCACTTCCCGACGAAGCAGGCGTTGTTCCAGGCCGTCACGGAGACGCGGGTGGCCGCCATGATCGCGTCGGCGGAGGAGCCCGCGGACAGCCCCGAGCAGGCCCTGTTCGCGTTCCTCACCAAGATGGCGGACGAGGCCGCGGTGAAGCGGGACATGTCCGACGCGATCACCGTGTCACCCGAGCTGCGCAAGGGTCTGCACAAGACCCTCGGCGGTCTCCTCCAGAAGGCTCAGGAGGCGGGCGGCGTGCGTCACGACGTCACGGCGACGGACCTGGTGGTGCTCATGAAGGGGATGCTGCAGAGCATGCACGAGGGGGCGAACCCCGTCGTGCTGCTGGAGATCGTGCTCAACGGCCTTCAGTCGAGGCGGAAGCCGTAGGGCAGTTCGAGGCGGTGGCGGGCGAGCAGTTCCGAGTCGGCGAGGATCTCGCGGGTCGGCCCGTCCGCCACGACGACGCCGTCGTCGATCAGCACGCTGCGGGGGCAGATCTGCAGCGCGAACGGCAGGTCGTGCGTGACCATGAGCATGGTGGGCGCCAACGAGAGCAGCAGCTCGGCCAGTTCGCGGCGGGCCACCGGTTCGAGGTTCGCCGACGGCTCGTCGAGCACCAGGATCTCCGGCGCGCACGCCAGCACGGAGGCCAGGGCGACACGGCGGCGCTGGCCGCCCGACAGGTGCAGAGGTGAGCGGTCGGCCACCGACTCCATGCCGACCGCGCCCAACGCCCTCGACACCCGTTCGTCCACATCGGACATGCCGAAGTTGCGCGGCCCGAACGCGACGTCCTCGGCGACCGTCGGGCAGAACAGCTGGTCGTCGGGATCCTGGAAGACGAGCCCGACGCGGCGCCGGATCTCGCGCAGGTTCTGCCTGCGGACCTCGAGGCCCGCGACCGAGATCGACCCCGAGCCGCCGGAGAGGACTCCGTTGAGGTGCAACGCGAAGGTGGTCTTGCCGGCGCCGTTCGGGCCGAGCACCGCGACGCGTTCGCCCTGCTCGACGCGCAGGTCGACGCCGAACAGCGCCTGGTGCCCGTCGGGGTAGGCGAAGGCCAGCTTCGAGACCTCCAGGGCAGCGGCGGCGGGGGTCTCCGGCACGATCATCGCGGAACCTCCGGGGCTGCCCGTCCAGCCGCGCGACACCATCGCGAGGTGCACCCTCTCTCCGCGTTCGTAGGACCGGATGAACAACATGCCGACCGCACGTGCGGTCGCGCCCGCCTGCCACAGGAACCGCGGGTCGTCACCGCGGGAGATGCGGGCGACGCGCATGCGCTTCGCCTCACCCATGACGACCTCGCCGTAGCGCAGCATCAGCGTGGCGATCATGATCAACGGCGCGGGCACGCGCAACGTCTGCAGACCGCGCAACAACTCCCCCGGCGCCGTCGTGGCGGCCAGGGTCAGGCTGATCAGCACGCCCAGGGTGCCCTTGGCGAGGATGTTCCAGCCCGCCAGAGAGCCCTCGATCGACACCGAGAGCCCGAGGAGCTCGGTGCGCGGGTCCGTGCCGAAGATCGGCAGCAGGAACGCGAGCACCACGAACGGCACCTCGATCACCGCGCGCTTCAGGAACCACAGCACCGGTACCCGAGCGACGAACCACACCGCGACGATCACCAGCAGGTACAGGCCGAACAGCGGGAACACCGTGCGCGGCGTCGCCACGACACCCAGCACCGCCCCGAACGCCACGAGGATCTTCACGTGGGGTGCGAGGCGGTGCACCGGCGAGTCGCCGGCGTGGTGCAGGACGTCGTGGCTCCCGCTCATCGAACGTCGGACTTCTTGCGCAGCAACCAGAAGAGACCGAACGAGAGACCGAGCACCACGACCACGCCGAGCACGCCCGCGAGACCGGTGAACTTGTCGTCACCGCCGAGCGCGTAGTCGGCGAACGTGCTGCCGGAGAACGGGTGCTCCTGCGCGTGCTCGGCGATGCCGGTGTCCTCGACGGTCTTGTCGAGGCCGTCCGGGTCGCCGGACGCGAAGTACGAGAGCACCCCCGCGATCAGCAGCGACACGAACGCGAACCCGATGAAGAACTTCTTCACGACCGCACCTCCAGCGGCTTGCGGCCGCCCTTGAGCAGGTGGACGAGATCAGGGCGGATCGACGCGACCGACGTGACGGTGACGGCGGTGATCAGGCCCTCGCCGATGCCGATCAGCGCGTGCAGGCCCCACATCAGCAGCGCGACCTTGCCGATCTCCACGCCGCCCGCGCCGCCGATCGCGTACTCGACGACGAACCCGGTGGCGGCCAGCATCGTGTTGACGAACGCCGAGACGAACGCGACGGCCGCGAGACCGCCCTTGCCCTTCTCGGCGAGCCTGCGCAGCGCCACCGCGACGAGGAACCCGGCCGCGGTGCCGATCAGCGCCATGTTGGTGACGTTGGCGCCCAGCGCGGTGAGGCCGCCGTCCGCGAACAGCAACGCCTGCACCACGAGCACGATCGTCACGCACAGCGCGCCGACGTACGGACCGACCAGGATCGCCGCGAGCGCGCCGCCGAGCAGGTGGCCCGAGGCGCCGGGCAGGATCGGGAAGTTGATCATCTGGACGGCGAAGACGAACGTGGCCACCAGGCCCGCCATCGGCGCCGTGCGGTCGTCGAGGTCCGCACGGGCCTTGACCAACGCGAACCCGACGCCCACCGCCGCGACGACGAGGAAGACGACCGAGACCGGCGCGTTCAGGAGACCGTCGCTCATGTGCATGGCAACAGGTGACATGTGCCCAGACGCTAATTGCCGGACCTGGGCTATGGCTAGGACTGTGCAACAACGATTTGCAGGCAAGAAGGCGGTGGTCGTCACAGCCTCGCTAGTCATCGGATGACTTCTGCGGTTAGATCCGTTCGCCGCCGCCACGGCACGGAGGGACGAACAGTGACAGAGCTGTCGCGTAGAACCTTTTTGTACGGGACGGGTGCGGCCGTGGGGGCCTCCGCACTGGGCACGGGCATCTCGGTCGCAGCGCCGACGATCCCCGAAACATCGGGTCACAACGTGCACCGGGACGTCGTGAAGGACGCCCGGATGGAATGGAGGCGGCTGCCGGCGAATTGGGGCGATAGTCCCTTTCTCGCCAACGGCTTCCTCGGCGTCCAGGTCTACGCGGGACGCACCGCGAACGAGCTGAAACTCATGCTCAGCCACTCGGAGGTGCAGGACCAGCGCGAGCACTGGGAGGCCGCGGTCGGCCTCTCCCGGCTGCCCATCGGGTACCTGACCCTGCAGTTCGCCGGCGCGATCACCGCCGTCGACTGGACGCTCGACCTGTGGAACGCCGAGCTCACGGGCTCCGTGACGACCACGCAGGGCTCAGCGACGTTCACGATGCTCGTGCACAACTCGCGCAGCACGTTCCTGGCGTCGGTGAAGGGGGACGCGACCTGGGGTTTCCAGCCGCTGGAGTCGTCGACGACGCGGCAGATCCGCAGGCCGGCGGACTACACGGCCAACCCCGCGCCGACCCTGGGCACGGCCAACGGCGTCTCCTACGCCGCGCAGCCGCTGCTCGCGGGCGGTGGGTACACAACGGCCTGGCAGACCCGCAACGGCCGGTTCGCGGCCCACGTGGCGTACACACACCCTGCGGACACGCACACGTCCGACGCGATCCGCGAGGTGCGACAGGCGCTCGCGATCCCCTCCGAGGTGCTGACGTTGCAGCATCGCCGCTGGTGGAACGCCTACTTCGCGAAGTCGCTGGTCTCGGTGCCGGACAAGCTCGTGCAGCGCTTCTACTGGGTGCAGCTCTACAAGATGGCGGCTGCCACCAGAGCCGACGCGCCGGTCATCTCCGAGTGGGGTCCGTGGTTCCCCGAACAGGGCAACAGCTGGACGGCCGTGTGGTGGAACCTCAACGTCCAGATCTCGTACCCGCTGGTCAACGGCTCGAACCACCACGAGCTCGACGCGGTGACGACGACGCTAAAGCGGTTCGAGCACAACCTGGAACTCAACGTGAACCCCGCGTACCGCGACGGGAACTCGTACGCGATCTGCCATCCCGGCGACCGCACGCTCCGTTCGGGACCGCGCTACTGCGGCGTTCCCGGCGTCGCGCCGAATGACCATACGGGCAATCTTCTGTGGGCCTGCCACAACGTCTGGCTGGGCTACCGGCACACGATGGACAAGAAGATCCTCAAGGACGTCCTCTTCCCGATCCTGACGAAGGCGGTCAACTACTACGCCCGGTTCCTCGTCGAGGGAACGGACGGGAAGCTCCATCTGCCGGAGACGCGCTCACCGGAGTACGCGAACGCCACGGACACGACGTACGACCTCTCGTTGATCCGCTGGGGTGTGCGCACACTGTTGTCCATCGAGGAGAACGCCCGCTGGCGCGACATCGCGAACCGGCTCGTGCCCTACCACCTGGGCCCGGACGGCGCGTTGATCGGCAAGGACGTGGCGCTCAACGACTCGCACCGCCACTTCTCTCACATGCTGTGGTTCTACCCGTTGCGCGAGCTGACCTACGACATGCCGGAACACCGCGCGCTGATCGACAGGACGTTCGACCACTGGGTCTCGCGGCAGCAGGCGTGGGCCGGATACAGCTACGGGGCCGCGTCCGCGATGGCGTCGGCGATGGGCCGCCCGGAGGAGGCGCTCCGGTTCCTGCGCTACTTCCTCGACCGCAAGCAGGTCGGCACGAACGCCGTGCTCACCGAGAACACCTTCTACCGCGAGGGCGGCAACCTCGCGATCGAGTCGCCGCTGATGTCCGGCCAGGCCGTGCTGGAGATGATGGTCCAGTCGCACAACAACGTCGTGCGCGTGTTCCCGTCGGTGTCGTCCACTTGGGCCGATGCCTCCATCTCGTCGTTGCGCACGCAAGGGGCGTTCCTCGTCGACGCGTCGCGGTCTGGAGGCCGGACCGACTGGGTCAAGGTCCATTCCGAGGCGGGCTCGCCTTTGGTGCTGGAGCACGGGATCACCGGCGACATCGACGTCCGCGACACGTGGGGCCGCCGACTGGAGTACAAGACTCGCGGCTCTGCGGTCGAAATCCCGCTCCGCCGAGGTCAGAGCGCCGTGATCTCCCGCCGTGGCACGCGTCCCGACACCTCGGCGCGTGATGTGAAGGCCAACGGCTCGTCTTCGCGCTGGGGTCTGCCGTAACGTCCAAATTCGAACATTCGGATGTGTGCGGGAACGAGTGGGGTGTGCGCTGTGGATCTTCAACACTGGCTCAACGAGGCGCTGGCCAACCACGAGAAGTGGACCGCCGACTACGGCACCTTCACACCCCACTCGTCCCTGCAGGTCGACCCGGCGGTCTTCGGCTCGGCACTCGCCGAGCTGCAGGACCGCCTGCGCGACAACTACCCGTTCTTCCACCCGCGCTACGCGGGCCAGATGCTCAAGCCGCCGCACCCCGCGGCCGTCGTGGGCTACCTGTCCGCGATGCTGATCAACCCGAACAACCACGCCCTCGACGGCGGCCCCGCGACCGCCGCGATGGAACGCGAGGTCGTCGCGGGCCTCGCGACGATGTTCGGCTACGGCGAGGAGCACCTCGGCCACCTGACGTCCAGCGGCACGATCGCGAACCTCGAAGCGCTCTTCGTCGCCCGTTCGCTGCATCCGGGCCGTGGCATCGCGTACTCCTCCGAGGCGCACTACACGCACTCACGGATGTGCGGCGTCCTCGGCATCGAAGGCCACCCCGTCGCCGTGGACGGCCTCGGCCGCATGGATCTGGACGCTCTGGAAGAGCTTCTGAAGACCGGCAAGGTCGGCACGGTCGTCGTCACGCCCGGAACTACCGCTTTGGGTGCCGTCGAACCGGTGCATCTCGTGCTGGACGTCGCACGCCGCTACGACGTGCGGGTGCACGTGGACGGCGCGTACGGCGGCTTCTTCACCCTGCTCGCCGGCACGGACCTCGCGCCGGAGCCGTGGAAGGCCATCGGCTCGTGCGACTCCGTCGTCGTCGATCCGCACAAGCACGGCCTGCAGCCCTACGGCTGCGGGGCGGTCCTGTTCCGCGACCCGTCCGTGGGCCGCTTCTACCTGCACGACTCCCCGTACACCTACTTCACGTCCGACGAGCTGCACCTGGGCGAGATCAGCCTGGAGTGCTCACGGGCGGGCGCGGCGGCGGCGGGTCTCTGGCTGACGCTGCGGCTGCTGCCGTTGACGCGGGACGGCCTGGGCGAGGTGCTGGCGGCCGGACGGCGGGCGGCCGTGCGCTGGGCGTCGATCATCCGCGAGTCCGAGGCCCTGGAGCTCTACCAGGAACCCGAGCTGGACATCGTGACGTACTTCCCGCGCACCGACCCGCTCACGCTGTCGGCCGTGGACGCCGCCTCGCACCGCGTCATGGACACCGGCATGAACGCGCCCGTCGACCCGATCTTCCTGAGCGTGGCACGGGCCTCGAAGAGCGCGTTCGCCGCGCGCCACCCCGGGGTGACGGCCGATGCGGACGGTGCGCGGGTGCTGCGGAGCGTGCTGATGAAGCCGGAGTCCGAGGACTACCTCGACACGCTGCACGCGCGGGTGCTGAGCCTGCTCTGACGCCTGGTCAGGGGGTTGCCCTCTGACCGGCCAGACTGCGAACGAACGCCGAAATGGGCGACTCACCCCCGGTGAGTCGCCCCGTGGCGACCGATCATCCGTGCTTGGCGCGCCGCCCGGACCGCCGAGGCGGCAGCGGCGTGTCTCCACGCAGGTCCAGCCGACGCTGCTCCCCGTTGGCCTCGAGGTGCGTCACCATGCGGCGCAGCATCTCGGCCAGCGACTGGGCCTCGGAGGACTCCAGCGGGTCGGAGACGAAGACCTCCTCCTCGTTGAACTTGGGGAAGAGGTCCGCCATCAGTTCTTCACCCTCAGGGGTGAGCCGCAGAACCGCGAGGCGCCCGTCGGTCGGGTGGCCCATGCGCTCCAGCAGGCCCCGTGACTGCAGCGTCTTGGCGACGCCCGTCAGGGTCCCCTTGGAGATACCGGCCTCCTCGGCGACGTAGCGCGTCTCCATCTCGCCCCAGATCCACACGACCCAGAGCACGACGAAGCCGGTCCAGGTCAGATCGCTGGTGCGCAGCACCGAGTTCTCGAGGTGCTGGCGGATCGCGGTGGCGGCGCGGTGGATGTTCGACACCGCCGCCATCTGCTCGCGACGCAGCGGCACCGCACCGAGCTTGGCCTGGACGGCTTTCTCGGTCTCGGCAATCGTGTGGTGACCAGACAACTCAAAGTCTCCCGTGCTCGAGCTCAGGTGTTCCCGGCACAATACTTGCGGTTCCGAACTATGTCTGTGATGTGGGGCGGGTCTTTCCGCAACCACTTTGATCACGATCCCACATCGTGCATGATCTCGTGACGGTCGTCACCCGTCCAGTTACGGACTGTTGCCCCGTGGTGGACGATGAGTGCGGAGCACCGACTGGTCTTTGCTCCACGGACGGGTCCATGGCGTTTGCCCCTCAACGTTATCCCCTCCGTGCCAGCGACACACTGTGCCGGAAAGGTAGTCCGACGTGGTCGGTGAACAGGTGACCCGGGAACTCGCGTCGAAGCTCGGCGAGGACGGTATCGACGTGGTGCGCGTCGTCTTCCCCGACCTGCTCGGCACCGATCGGGGTCGTGACGTCCTAGTAGAGCACCTACCTGCGGTTACTCAGCGAGGCCTGTCCTTCTGCAGGGCCGTCTACAGCACCACCCCTGGCGGCAAGACGACCGAGAACGGGGGTGTGCTCGACGCCGGGCTGCCCGACGTGATCGTCGTCCCGGACCTCGACACGCTGCTCCCGATCCCGTGGGAACCGGGCGTGGCGTGGTGCATCGGGGACGCGGTGAGCCCGGCCGACGAGAGACCGGTCGACGAGTCGCCCCGGCAGGTGCTGCGGCGCGCGCTCGAAATATTCGAGACCACGGGACTCACCCCCGTCGTGGGACCCGAGTTGGAATATTTTCTGTGCGAACCCGACGAAGATCGCCCGAACGGGTGGCGGCCTTACTGCGACGAGCCGGGCAACGTCTACGCGACGGGCCGCCGGGGCGATTCAGACGGTCATCTGTTGAGAACTCTTCGCACGCTCAGCAGCGCCGGTCTGCAGACCACCGGCGGCAACCACGAGTACGCCGGCGGGCAGTTCGAAATCAACCTCGTCCATTCGCCCGCCATGGACGCGGCCGATCGCGCGTTCCGCTTCAAGACGAGCGTGAAGGAACTCGCCCGGCGCGAGGGCCGGATGGCGACGTTCATGGCCAAGCCGTTCAACGACGGCGGCGGCAGCGGCTTCCACCTGCACCTGTCGTGCCACGAGAAGGACGGCCGCAACGCGTTCCAGGCGCCGGGCACCACGAGCGGCCTGTCGGACGAGGCGCGCTGGGCCATCGGAGGCATCCTCAAGCACGCTCCGGCGCTGGCCGCGCTGCTCAACCCCACGGTCAACTCCTACAAGCGGTTCGGGCCGGACTCGCTCGCGCCGTGGCTGATCGACTGGGGCCTCGACAACCGCAGCGCGATGCTCCGGGTCCCGGCCGAGCGCGGGGACACCACGCGGCTCGAACTGCGGCTCGGGGACGCGAGCGCGAACCCGTACCTCGGCATCGCGGGCCTCATCGCCGCCACCTACCTGGGCATCCGCGACCAGATCGAGCCGCCGCGCCCGTCCGCCGGGTACGGCTACGACCCGTCGAAGGCCCCGACGCTGCCCGCCACGCTGCCCGACGCCCTCGCCTACCTGGAGGAGGACACGGCGATGGTCGACGTGCTGGGCAAGGACTTCGTGCGGTCCTATGTGGACTTCAAGTGGGAGGAGGTGGCCCGGTTCCAGCGGTTCGTGACCGACTGGGAGTTCACCGAATACGCGTACCACCTATAGTTCACCTGCGATGACTGCACTCACGGACCGGCTCACCTCGATCGCCGACGAAGACGAACTGTTCGACGCTTTCTCCCACTGGGCGACCGAGCGCGGCCTCGCGCTGTACCCGGCGCAGGAGGAAGCGGTCATCGAGCTCGTCTCGGGCGCCAACGTCATCCTCAGCACGCCCACGGGGTCGGGCAAGAGCCTGGTGGCCATCGGCGCCCACCTGGTCGCGATGGCGGGCAACCAGCGCAGCTTCTACACCGCGCCGATCAAGGCGCTGGTCTCGGAGAAGTTCTTCGCGCTGTGCGAGGTGTTCGGGCCGGAGAACGTCGGCATGATGACCGGCGACGCCAGCGTCAACGACCAGGCGCCCATCATCTGCTGCACCGCGGAGATCCTCGCGAACATCGCCCTGCGCGACGGCCACACGGCCGACGTCGGCCAGGTCGTCATGGACGAGTTCCACTTCTACAGCGAGCCCGACCGCGGCTGGGCCTGGCAGGTGCCGATCGTCGAGCTCCCGCAGGCCCAGTTCCTGCTGATGTCGGCGACGCTCGGCGACGTCTCGTTCTTCGAGAAGGACCTGACCCGGCGCACCGGCCGCCCGACTGCGGTGGTCCGCTCGGCGCAGCGCCCGGTGCCGCTCAACTTCCAGTACGTCTCCACGCCGTTGCACGAGACGATCGAAGACCTGCTGCACGGCCGTGAGGCGCCGATCTACGTCGTGCACTTCACCCAGGCCGCGGCCCTGGAACGCGCGCAGTCGCTGATGAGCGTCAACGTCGCGACGAAGCCGGAGAAGGAAGCGATCGCGGCGAAGATCGGCAACTTCCGGTTCTCGTCCGGGTTCGGCAAGACGCTCTCGCGGTTGGTCCGGCACGGCATCGGCGTGCACCACGCCGGCATGCTGCCGAAGTACCGCCGCCTGGTCGAGCAGCTCGCGCAGGCCGGTCTGATGAAGGTCATCTGCGGCACGGACACCCTCGGCGTCGGCATCAACGTGCCGATCCGCACGGTCGTGTTCACCGCACTCTCGAAGTACGACGGCACGCGCACACGCATCCTCAAGGCCCGTGAGTTCCACCAGATCGCCGGACGGGCGGGCCGCGCGGGCTACGACACCGTCGGCACGGTCGTGGTGCAGGCGCCCGAGCACGAGGTCGAGAACATCAAAGCGCTGGCGAAGGCCGGCGACGACCCGAAGAAGCGCCGCAAGGTCGTGCGCAAGAAAGCTCCCGACGGGTTCGTGTCGTGGGGCGAGTCGACGTTCGAACGGCTCGTCGGTGCCGAGCCCGAGCCGCTGACGTCGTCGTTCCAGGTCTCGCACGCGATGCTGCTGAACGTGATCGGCCGGCCTCTCGGTGGCGCGTTCCAGGCGATGCGGCACCTCCTCGAGGACAACCACGAGGACCGCCCGAAGCAGCTCCGGCACATCAAGCGTGCTCTGGCGATGTACAAGGCGCTGGTCGCGGCCGGTGTCGTGGAACGCGACGGCGACGACTTCCGGCTGACGATGGACCTGCAGTTCAACTTCGCGCTGAACCAGCCGCTGTCGCCGTTCGCGCTGGCCGCGATCGAGCTGCTCGACCGCGAGGCACCGGGCTACGAGCTGGACGTGCTGTCGGTGATCGAGTCCATTCTGGACGACCCGCGGCAGATCCTGGGCGCGCAGGAGCACAAGGCGCGCGGCGAGGCGATTGGCGCGATGAAGGCCGACGGCATCGAGTACGACCAGCGGATGGAGCTGCTGGAGGAGGTGACGTACCCGAAGCCGCTCAACGAACTGCTGGAGGCCGCGTTCTTCACCTACCGCCGCGGCCACCCGTGGGTCGGCGACTACCACCTGTCCCCCAAGGCCGTCGTGCGCGACATGTACGAGCGCGCGATGACGTTCTCGGAGTACGTGGCGTTCTACGGCCTCGCACGGTCCGAGGGCCTCGTTCTGCGGTACCTGGCCGACGCCTACAAGGCGCTGTCGCAGACGGTGCCGGACGAGGCGAAGACCGAGGAGCTCAACGACCTGATCTCGTGGCTCGGCGAGCTCGTGCGCCAGGTCGACTCGTCGCTGATCGACGAGTGGGAGAAGCTCACCAACCCGGACGCGCCCGTCGAGGAGGTCCGCGTCGACCTCCCGCCCGCCGTCACCCGCAACGTCCGCGCGTTCCGCGTGCTGGTCCGCAACGCGCTGTTCCGCCGCGTCGAACTGGCCGCCAAGCGCGACTGGTACTCCCTGGGCGAGCTCGACCACGAGTCGGGCTGGACGGCCAAGGAGTGGATGGACGCGCTGGAGCCGTACTTCGAGGAGCACCGCGACCTCGGCGCGGGCCCGAACGCGCGCGGCCCGGCGTTCCTGATCATCAACGTCGAGCGCGAGCGCTGGGTGTGCCGGCAGATCTTCGAGGACCCGGCCGGGGACAAGGACTGGGGCTTCAACGCCGAGGTCGACCTGGCCGCGTCGGACGAGCTGGGCGAGGCGGTCGTGACGATCACGGACGTCGGCCGGCTCTGACGGTCAGCGGGCGTCGAGGAGCTCCATCAGCCGCCGGGCCTCGTCCGGGCTGACCGGCAGTTCCTCGTAGGTGTTGCCGCCGTTGCCGACGCCCCGGAGCAGCGAGCACCGCGTCCACTCCCCCCGGCGGTACTGGTACTCCTCCCAGGCGTCGCCCTCGACGAGCGCGATCGCGTTCGTGAGGTCGAGGGCTTTTCGGATGTCGGTGAAGATCGCGTGGTACCGAGGTCCCTGCCACTCGTGGCGCTGCCACAGCCTGCGCTGCGCGAGGGCCAGCCGGTACGCGGCGTTGTCGGCTGACGTGCCCGGTGAGAGCTCCTCGACCCACCGGCCGCGGTGCTCGCGCACCTCCGCCAGCAGGGTCGACGGTCCCCACACCAGGTCGCGCGTGAACGCCTCCTCGTGCTCGCCGTCCACCTGGACCACGGCGAACGGGAGGTGCGGCCCTTCCACGGACAGCACGCGGAAGCGCCGCCGCGCGGGCTTGGCCGCGATGATCGCCCCGGCCTCCTCCTCGCTGACGGGAAGCGCCTTGTGGAGGGTGTCCTCCAGGCGCCGCAGCACTCTCGTCGGCTGCCAGCCCCCGCGCCCGGTGTGGATCTCCTCGGCACCCAGCGCGGTCCGCCTGATCACGGAGTGCAGGTGACGTGGTTCGGCCTCGTTCCCGTCCCACAGCGCGAAGTACCGGGTCCAGCCGCCGTGCCGCCGGCCGCGCACGGCGACCTCGATGGCGGCTCTCGCGTCCCTGGCGGCGTACTCGTCGACCTCCTCGACCCGCAGGCCGGTGTGCCCGAGCAGGTCGGACGGCTCCCAGCTCAGCTCGCGCGTGAAGGCCTCCTCCGCGGACGGGATCTTCCTGACCACGGCGCGCACCCGGTCGTTCGGCTCGTGCAGGACGAACCACGACGGCCGAGCGGCCGTCCACAGGTGACGGCCGAGCTCTTCCTCGCCGATGGGCAGCCGGATCGTCCCGCCGGGGTCTCCCGTCCGCCAGACGTTGTCCCTGCCGAGCCACTCCTCGACGCCGTCGCGCCGGCGCAGCACCGCGCTCACGTAGACGAACTCGTCGACGCGGTAGGTGGACGAGAGCACCGCCACGCACGCCAGCCCGGCCCGTGCCTCGCGCATCGCCTCGTACACGTGGTCGTAGAACTCGTGCGCCGCGGTCTCCGTCACGGTCCACCCCGGCTCGGGCGCGGCGAGCAGGGCGGAGCCGGCCCACTCCCCCGTGCCGACGAGCTTCTGCTCCCGGTCGCCGTCCGTGCGCACGAGAGCGAGTGGAGCGGGGCCACCGTCCTGAATCACGAAAAATTTCACCGCATCCCCCCAGATCGGCTGAGCACAAGTACTAGCACTCGAAACCGCGTGCTTTTCGGGATACCACCGATTGTGCGCCATTTGAGACGTGCGGCCTGGTGAGACGGAATGCGCAATCGATTGACCGCGTGACGCCGTTGGGGGCAACATCATTGCACTGGGACACCGTGGTCGGGATATGGTGTCGCCCAGTGGCGGAAATGGCTGGCGCAGCCTGTCTGGAGGACTGAAGTGGACCCGGCACTGGACGCCTTGCGCGACCGGCTGGCGGAGATCGTCGAGTCACCGCCGGACAACACCGAGGAGCTCGTGGACACGCTGAGCGGTCTCGCGAAGCTCTCGAACCAGTGGTCCGAGGCGATCCAGGCGTTGCGCGCCCCCACCCGCAGACTGATCGGCCCGGCCGCCGCCGCCTCCGTGAGCGTCGCCGCCCGCCGTGCCGAGGAGTCGTTCATCGAGCTGGAGATCACCCTCGGTGACGCGCTGGCGGCCAAGCCGCGCGCGCTCCGGCAGTCCTGACACCCGATCGGAGGGTTCCGGCTCGTCCTCTCCCTGGCGGATGATGCGCCCGATCGGCGTTTCAGGGGGGAGGGGGTGCTCGTTTCGTGCACACGCTGTGCAACCGGACCCCCGCAGCGGCTCACCCTCCGTGAGGGGGCATGATCGCGTATCCGACGCCCTCGGCTCACCAGGCGCGCGATGACCGAACGTGGTCCAATCGCGCCACGTGAGGATCGGCCGTACACAGTTTGGACTCGATCTCGAATGACCTCAGGTCTGCCCTGCCCCATCTGCGAGGGGCCGGATCGACGTGGCAGCCTCGAGCGCTCGCTGCGGGTGCTCGCCGTCGACGACGAGGCGCCCGCCCTGGAAGACCTCACCTACCTGTTGCGCTCCGATCCGCGCATCGCCCACGTGGAGGCGGTCACCGACGCGACCAAGGCGTTGCGGGTGCTGCACCGCGCGATGGACGCCGGTCAGCCGTTGGACGCGGTCTTCCTCGACATCCGCATGCCCGGGCTCGACGGTCTCGACCTCGCCCGCGTGCTCTCGCGGTTCGCGCAGCCGCCGCCCGTCGTGTTCGTGACGGCGCACCAGCAGCCCGCCGTGGAGGCGTTCGAGCTCAAGGCGCTCGACTACCTGCTCAAGCCCGTGCGTCCCGAACGGCTCGCGGAGTCCGTGCACCGCATCGTGCACGAGGTCTGGGACTCCAAGACCCCCGCCGAACCCTCCGCCGCGACGCCCCCGCAGCCCACCAACTCCACGCCGCCGGAGATGGGTGACGAGGTCATCCCCGTCGAGCTCGGCGGCGTCACCCGGTTCATCCGCCTCGCCGACATCCGTTACGTGGAGGCGCACGGCGACTACGCCCGCCTGCACACCGCGACCGGCAGCGGCCTCGTGCGCGCGGCGTTGAACGGCCTCGAGGAACGCTGGCGCAGCGCCGGGTTCGTCCGCATCCACCGCAGCCACCTGGTGTCGCTCGGTCACATCGACGAGCTGCGGCTGGAGGACGGCCACCTCAGCGTGACGATCGGTGGCGCGGTGCTGCCCGTCAGCCGCCGGCACGCCCGTCATCTGCGCCAGCTGCTCGTCCGCCGCGCCCGGCCGACGCCGGTGACCGGTCAGGCCGCCCCCGCCGGAGTCCTGCAACCGAGGAACGGGCTCGGGTCGTGACGACGCCGCCACCCCGGAGACCGGACCCGAGGCCGACTCAGCGCGTGGTGGTGACGAGCCCGCGCACGCGGGCACCCCGTGCGCGCCGCCCCTACCCGGGTACGCGCGAGATCAACGAGCAGAGCGAGCTCGGCGCCGTCTACATGCGCACGCTGATCCGGGCGCAACGGCGGCTGGGCCTGTCGGTGTGCCTGGTGGCGACCGGTGCGCTGGGACTGCTGCCGCTGCTGTTCGCGATCGAGCCGGAGCTCGGCCGGTTCCGGATCCTCGGGCTCGGGCTGCCGTGGTTCCTGCTGTGCGTGGCGACGTTCCCGATGCTCCTGCTGGCCGGCTGGTTCTACGTGCGCCAGGCCGAGCGCAGTGAACGCGAGTTCGCGGAGCTGGTCGAACGTCCATGACGAGTGGTTACGCCATCGTGGCGGTGCTGGTCGTCGCACTGGGCACGATCCTGGTCGGTACCTATGGACTGCGCGTCTCCCGCACGACGTCGGACTTCTACGTCGCCTCGCGCACGGTCTCGCCGGGGTGGAACGCCTCCGCGATCGGTGGCGAGTACCTCTCGGCGGCGTCGTTCGTCGGCATCGCCGGGCTGATCTTCGCCTACGGGCCGGACATGTTGTGGTTCCCGGTCGGCTACACCGCCGGGTACCTGGTGCTGCTGACGATGGTCGCGGCGCCGCTGCGGCGGTCCGGCGCCTACACGCTGCCGGACTTCGCCGAGGCCCGCTTCCGGTCCCGCGGCGTGCGGGCGGTCGCGTCGATCCTGGCGCTGGCGATCGGCTGGCTGTACCTGTTGCCGCAGCTCGAAGGCGCGGGCCTGACGCTGAACACGGTGACGGGCGCGCCGGACTGGGTGGGCGCGCTGATCGTCACCGCGGTCGTGACGGCGAACGTGATGTCCGGCGGGATGCGGTCGATCACGTTCGTGCAGGCGTTCCAGTACTGGCTCAAGCTCACCGCGATCACCGTGCCGATCGTGTTCCTGATCGCGGTGTGGCAGGTGCACGGCGCCGAGTCGCTGACCGAGCCCGAGTACCCGGTGTTCCGGCAGGACACCGAGGTCGCGTTCCAGCGCTCGACCACGGTCCACGCCGAGCAGTCGATCCTGGTCAGGGGCACCGGCGAGATCGACGGCGTGCGGATCGAGAACGACACCTTCACGCTCAACGACGGCTACCACCGCATCGCGCAGGGCTCGGAGTTCACGTTCCCGAAGGACGCGCCGGTCCCGCACCTGACGACGATGGAGCACAACACCAACGAGATGTGGTCGCTGCCGATGTCGAGCGGCCAGGACTTCCCGTTGTACGGGGCCTATTCGCTCATCATCGCGACGTTCCTCGGCACCATGGGGCTGCCGCACGTGATCGTGCGCTTCTACACCAACCCGAACGGCACGGCCGCGCGCCGCACGACGTTGATCGTGCTGGGCCTGCTGTCCGTCTTCTACCTGATGCCACCGATGTACGGCGCTCTCGGCCGCCTGTACACACCTGAGCTGCTGATGACCGGCCAGACCGACGCCGTGGTGCTCGTGCTGCCGACGCGGATGATCGACGGCGTGGGCGGCGAACTGCTCGGCGCGCTGGTGGCGGGAGGCGCGTTCGCGGCGTTCCTCTCCACCTCGTCGGGTCTGGTGGTGTCGCTGGCGGGCGTGCTGTCGCAGGACGTGCTGCGGCTGGGCGGCGTGCGCGGGTTCCGGATCTCGACGGTGCTCGCGGGCCTCGTGCCGCTCGCGATGACGTTCGTGTCGACCGGCATGCCCGTGGCGGACATGGTCGGCCTCGCGTTCGCCGTCGCCGCGTCCTCCCTGTGCCCGTTGCTGATGCTGGGCATCTGGTCGAGCCGCATCACGACGGTGGGCGCGATCGCGGGCATGCTCGCGGGCGGCGTGCCGGCGTTGACCGCGGGTCTCGTCACGATGTTCACCGACACCGGCGACGCCTGGTACGAGATCCTGCTGTCGCGTCCGGCCGCGTGGACGGTCCCGCTCGGCTTCTCCGTGATGTACGTGGTCTCGCTGCTCACCCAACGGCACGTGCCGCCTGGTGTGCAGCGCACGATGGTCAAGCTCCACGCGCCCGAGAACCTCGGGCTGGACGGCTCGGGCCCGAACTCGGGCGAAGAGCGAAGCTAGAGGGTGACGCGATGCAAGACTTCCTCACCGCCGCCGCGATCCTGATCGTCGGCGGGGCGGCCGTGCTCGTCCTGTGGCGGGGCACGCGCAACAAGCAGTCGCTCTCGACCGAGGCCCAGCGCGTCACCTACGAGACCCTCCACACGGCCTGGTCCGCCGCTCCCCCGCTGCGCGCGGGCCTGGTGCCGGACGCGGCGAAGAAGTCGGCGCGGCACCTGCGGACGTTGCTGGACACGCCCGCGCTGGCGTTGACCGACGAGACCGAGGTCGTGGCCTGGGAGGGTGTCTCCGAGCACCACGCCCACGAGGCCATGGCGCAGGCCGAGGACGTCTTCCTGACGGGCCGCACCCAGGCGTTCGACATCGGCTGCACCGAACCCAACTGCCCGATCAACTGCGCCGTCGTCGCCCCGCTGACCGTCGAGGGCCGCGTGGTCGGCACGCTGGCGGCGTACTCCCGCGAGGCGTCGGCCGGGCTGGTGCGCGCCACGAACCAGGTGGCGCGCTGGGCGGCGGGTCAGCTGGAGCTGGCCGAGCTGGACCGCTCGCGGACGCGCCTGGTCGAGGCCGAGGTGCGGGCGCTGCGCGCGCAGATCTCGCCGCACTTCATCTACAACTCGCTGTCCGCCATCGCCTCCTACGTGCGCACGAACCCGGAGCGCGCGCGGACCCTGCTGCTCGACTTCGCGGACTTCACCCGGTACTCGTTCCGCCGCCACGGCGACTTCACGACGCTGGCCGAGGAGCTGCGGTCGATCGACCAGTACCTGGCGCTGGAGCGGGCCCGCTTCGGTGAACGGCTGAAGGTGACGTTGCAGGTGGCGCCCGAGGTGCTGCCGGTGACCGTGCCGTTCCTGTGCCTGCAGCCGCTGGTGGAGAACGCCGTCCGGCACGGCATGGAGGGCAAGGTCGAGCCCGGCCACATCCAGATCTACGCGAACGACGGCGGCGCCGAGGCCCACATCACGATCGAGGACGACGGCATCGGCATGGACCCGGAGAAGCTGCGCCGCACGCTCGCCGGGCAGGTGGACGAGTCCGCGGGCATCGGCCTGGGCAACATCGACGAGCGGTTGCGGCGGGTCTACGGGGACGAGTACGGCCTGGTCGTCGAGACGGCGTGCGGGCTGGGCACGAAGATCACCGTGCGGGTGCCGAAGTACCACGCGGGCATCAACGGCATGTGAGCCCATGAAAACGCCGGAGCCACCCTTCCGCAGGGTGACTCCGGCGAAGCACAGGGTCTCAGCCGGCGGCCTTCGCCGCACGGCGGTCGGCGGCGTCGAGCACGGCGCGGATCCAGTCGAGCTCCTCGGTCCCGCAGGCCCCCTCGGCCGCGGCACGGCGCAGGCGGACCCAGAGGCCCAGGTCGGTCCACTCCTGGAAGCGGCGGTGCACCGTCGGCACGGTCACGCCGAACGACGCGGGCAGGTGCCTCCAGGCGCAGCCGGACGACAGCACGAACACGATCGCGGTGAACACCGACCGGTTGCAGACCCGGCCGCGGCCGCCACCCTGGCGGCGGACCTTGGCCGGCGGGATCAGCGGCTCGACCACGGCCCACAGGTTCGCGGACACGAGCCGTGCCGACAGCTGCTCGATGACGTCACCACGACCGGACTCCACCGGGGCCTCGGGCCACGCCGAGGCGCGCATCCACGAGTCGCGGGGCATCACGTCGGCGGGCCGCGGGTCCTGGCGGGCGGACTCGGCGCGCTGACGGGAGCGGAGCAGGGTGGCCAGGGCCGTGTCCTCGGCCGTGGTGCGGCGCTGCGGGACGGCGTAGGCCTGGTGCTGCTGGGCGTGGCGGGCGATCTCGGCGCCGACGGTGCGGCGGAACGACGGGTTGCCCTGCAGGCGCGGGTCGACCGGCTGGCCGTAGCGGACCGGGGCCTGGCCCACGGCCGCCTGACGCGGCGGGACCACCGGCTGGCGCGGGGGTACGGGACGCCCTGGCACCTGACGGGGCGGGACCTGCCGCGCGAGCCGCGGGTCCGGGGTGCGAGCGAACTGTGAGTCGGTCATGGTGTGGTCCTCCGCCAGGACTTTTCCGTCAGGTGACAGCGCTCACAGTAAGAAGCAGGTCGGAAAACAGGTAAGTAGGTAGGCCGTGAAAGGCGACGAGCGGCCCCACGACGGCGACGCACGGCTGGTCCTGTTGAGACGAGTGGCGCACTGTCTGCGACGAACGGATAACCGGTCGTGGTACCGCTCTCACGATCGGGTGGGACCTGGTCACTCCACCGGGCGGCGATCATCCTTCGTTGACGGCCCGGTTACCGTCGAAGCGTGAAGCTCTTGGCCACCAGCGACCTGCACGTCTCCTACCAGGACAACCGCGATGTCGTGGCGGCGATCGCCCCGGCGGACCCGGACGACTGGCTGATCATCGCCGGGGACGTGGCGGAGAAGTTCGACTCCATCGAATGGACGCTGCGGACGCTGCGCCCGAAGTTCGCGAAGCTGATCTGGTCGCCGGGCAACCACGAGCTCTGGACCACCAAGGACGACCCGAACCAGTCCCGCGGCGAGATGCGCTACAAGCAGCTCGTGGAGCTGTGCCGCAGCCTCGACGTCATCACGCCCGAGGACCCGTACGTCACGTTCGACGGTCCACGAGGCCCGGTCACCGTCTGTCCACTGTTCCTGGGCTACGACTACTCCTTTCGGCCGCAAGGTGCCACGGACGTGAAGTCGGCGCTCGCCATCGCGCACGAGGCCGGCGTGGTGTGCACGGACGAGTACTTCCTGCACCCCGACCCGTACCCGTCCCGCGAGGCGTGGTGCCAGGCACGGGTGCAGGAGACCGAGGAGCGGCTGGCCCGGGTCGACGGCCCGACCGTGCTGATCAACCACTACCCGCTCGTGCGCGACCCCACGTTCGTGCTGCGCTACCCCGAGTTCGCGCTCTGGTGCGGCACGGAGCTGACCGCCGACTGGCACAAGCGATTCAACGTGGTCGAGATGGTCTACGGCCACCTGCACATCCCCCGCACGACGCTCTACGACGGCGTGCGCTTCGACGAGGTCTCGCTCGGCTACCCGCGCGAGTGGAAACCACGCGGCACCACCCAGGTGAAGCTGCACGACGTGCTGCGGGAGTCGTAGAAGTGCTGGAGCAGCTCTTCCCGGCGACCATCGCGGTGGCCGAGCGGTTCAACGACGACGAGCCGGTCGAACTCTTCCCCGAGGAGGAGGCGCAGCTCGGCAACGCCGTGCCCAAGCGCCGCTTCGAGTTCAGCACGGTCCGCGCGTGCGCCCGCGAGGCCATGCGCGCCCTCGACGTCGCGCCGGCCGCGATCCTGCCGGGCCCGAAGCGCGAGCCCCTGTGGCCGGAAGGTGTCGTCGGCAGCCTCACGCACTGCGCGGGCTACCGGGCCGCGGCGCTCGCGATGAACACGGACTTCGAGACGATCGGCATCGACGCCGAACCGCACAAGCCCGCGCCCGACGGCGTGCTGGGCGCGATCGCGATCCCCGCCGAGATCGGCAGGATGGCCGGGCTGCAGGCCGCCGACCCGAAGATCTGCTGGGACCGGCTGCTGTTCAGCGCCAAGGAGAGCACCTACAAGGCCTGGTTCCCCCTCACCCGGCGCTGGCTCGGTTTCGAGGACGCGGACATCACCCTCGACCCCGACGGCACGTTCCACAGCCGCGTCCTGCTGCCCGACACCCCGATCACCGGGTTCGACGGCCGCTGGCTCGTGCAGGGTGATCTCCTCGTCACCGCCATCGCGGTGCCCGCGGGAGGCCTGTCCGTTTAGATCCGGAAACAAGACACACGACTGTCGGCTTGATCAATCATGGTGCACAGTGGTGGGGTGAACCCTCGACCGCCGGGAGGCCACCATGGGCGAGGACGTCGCGAAGCACGAGTTCACGCGCGAGGACCGCACGCGGTACCGCACCAAGGTGCGCAGATGCCTCGACGTGTTCGCGCGGATGCTGCGTGAAGCGAGGTTCGACTTCGAGAGGCCGATGACCGGCCTCGAGATCGAGATCAACCTGATCGACGAGCACGGCGACCCCGCGATGAAGAACCACGAGGCGCTCAACGTCATCGACGACCCCGACTTCGTGACGGAGCTCGGCCAGTGGAACATCGAGATCAACGTGGCTCCGCGCCGGCTCGCGGGCGGCGGCATCACGGCGTTCGAGGAGACGGTCCGCCGCAGCCTCAACGACGCCGAGAAGAAGGCCCGCGAGGTCGGCGCGCACATGGTCATCAACGGCATCCTGCCGACCCTGCGCTCCAGCGACATCTCGCCGGACCTGCTCTCCGGCAACCCGCGCTACGCGTTGCTCAACGAGCAGGTGCTGGCGGCGCGTGGTGAGGACCTGCAGATCTCCATCGACGGCGTCGAACGCCTGCACCTCACGGCGAGCTCGATCGTCCCCGAGGCCGCGTGCACCAGCACGCAGCTGCACCTGCAGGTCAGCCCCGAGCAGTTCCCCGCCTACTGGAACGCGGCCCAGGCCATCGCGGGTGTGCAGGTCGCGGTCGGCGCGAACTCGCCGTTCTTCCTCGGCAAGGAGCTGTGGCGCGAGACGCGCATCGCGTTGTTCCAGCAGGCCACCGACACCCGCGGCGACGAGCTGAAGGCTCAGGGCGTGCGGCCGCGCGTGTGGTTCGGCGAGCGGTGGATCAACTCGATCTTCGACCTGTTCGAGGAGAACGTCCGCTACTTCCCCGCGTTGCTGCCGATCACCGACGAAGAGGACCCGCTGGCCGTGCTCGACAAGGGCGACACGCCCTCGTTGAGCGAGCTGAAACTGCACAACGGCACCATCTACCGCTGGAACCGGCCGGTCTACGACGTGGTCCGCGACCGTCCGCACCTGCGCGTCGAGAACCGGGTGCTGCCCGCCGGGCCGACCGTCGTCGACACGCTGGCCAACGCGGCGCTGTACTTCGGGCTGGTGCGCGCGCTGGCCGAGGACGAGCGTCCACTGTGGTCGCAGATGAGCTTCCAGGCGGCGGAGGAGAACTTCAACGCCGCCTCGCGCAACGGCATGGACGCGCAGATGTACTGGCCCGGTGTCGGCACGGTGCCGGTGGTCGAGCTGGTGCTGCGCCGACTGTTGCCGCTGGCGCACGAGGGTCTGATCCGGTGGGGCGTCGACTCCTCGGAGCGGGACCGTTTACTGGGCGTCATCGAGCAGCGGTGCCTGAGCGGCGTGAACGGCGCCACCTGGCAGGCCCGGGAGTTCCACCGGCACTACGACCACACGCACATGGACCGGGCGGACGCGCTGCGCACGATGCTGCGGACCTATGTGGACCTGATGCACGCCAACGAACCCGTGCACACCTGGCCCCTGACGTAGAAGAACAGGGGGTGTGACCGCACGCGGTCACACCCCCTGTTCAGTTCAGATCAAGAAGTCGGGAAGTTGTCCGGCGTCCTGATGCGCTCGCGCACCCAGACTCCGGCCGGCTTCAGGACGTTCGTGCCCGCGAACGTGGTGCCGGAGCAGGTGCCGGTCTTGAACACCGCACCCGTCAGGCCGTCGTCGGAGAAGTTCCAGTTGGCCCACGAGATCTTCTTGCGGGCCATCAGGTCGATGTACCTCTGCGACATCGTGAAGTCGTTCGACCCACCGCCGGAGGCGGCCTGCGTGCCGAACTCGGTCACGAACACGGGGACCTGGCTCGACACCTGGTCGAGGACGCTGAGGTACGCGTCCTTGTGGGCCTGGGCGTAGAAGTGGAACGAGTACATGAAGTTGGTCGCGTTGACCCTGTTGTTCAGCACCTGCGACGGGCTGTCGCCGTCGGAGTGGCCGAAGGTCGACCAGCCGTTCGTGCCCGAGACGATGAGGCTGTCCGGGTCGATGGCGCGGATGACCGGGATCATCTGCTCGGCGTAGGACTTCACGCTCGCCCACGACGTGCCGTTCGGCTCGTTGGCGATGTCGTAGATGATGTTGGTCTTGTCCTTGTGCCGGTTGGCGATCTCCGTGAAGAACGTCTTGGCGCGGGACAGGTTGTAGTTCGGGTCACCGGGCGAGAGCTGGTGCCAGTCCACGAGGACGTAGATGCCACGACGCGTGGCCTCCTCGATGTACCCGTGCATCATGTCGGTGAACTTGCGGGGGTCGGTCTCGTACCCGTCCTCCTGGATGTACATGGCGACGCGGATGAAGTCCGCGTTCCAGTCGTTCACCAGCGCGTCCCACCACTGGGACTTGGCGCACTGGTGGTACCACTGGATGCCGTGCGTGCTCATGCCCCGAAGCTGGATCGGGTTGCCGTACTGGTTGCAGAGCTGCACACCGCACACGCGCAGCAGGCCGTTGATGTCGTGCGGCCTGGTGCCGCCGGGCGTGCCCGGCTGCGTGCGCACCGAGAGCGGGCTCGACGCGCCGGACAGGTTGCCCGCCGCGTCCCTCGCCCGCACGGTGAAGGTGTACGCGGTGTCCGGCGTCAGGCCGGAGACGGTGTGCGTGGTGCCGGTCGCCGTCTGCCCGTTGGACAGCACGTAGTCCGTCACGCCCACGTTGTCGGTGGACGCGTTCCACGCCAGTGACACCGAGGTCGCCGTCGTGCCGGTCGAGCGCAGGCTGCCGGGGACCGAGGGAGCCACGGTGTCCGGCGTGCCGCCGCCTTGCGCGTCGACGTCGATCCGGTCCAGGTTCGGGCCGCCGTTGGACGTCGTCGCGACCGTCTTGATCTTGTTGGAGCCCGCCACGAGCGTGACCGAGGTGGACTTGGTGGTCCACGACGTCCAGGCTCCCGTGCTCGGGAACGACAGGGCGCTCGCCACCACCGCGCCGTTCACCGAGATGTCCATGGGGCGGTTGGCCGTCTGACCGTTGGCGAACCGGAAGGTGAGGTTCGCCGGGCCGGCGGCCGGGGCGTTCACGGTGAACTCGACGGAGCTGCCGACCTCGTTGTCGTAGTTGACGAAACCGGAGCCGGTGAAGCCGGCGTGGTTCGACTCGACGAGGCCGTTGGAGATGGTCGCGCTCTCCGCCTGGTACTGGACCACGGCGGCGTTGGCCACGGCCGGGACGACAGCGATGGCTAGTGCTGCGGGGACGACCAACAACAGGGATCTGGCCACAGGGTGCCTCCTGTGTGAGGGGGACTGCAGGTCGCGGCGGCGATTTAGTTAAGAAGGTTTCCTATCAGTGAGGCTTGCATCACAGCACCAGACCACTGCTCGTGTCAATAAATTCGGGCGACCGGAACAAGTCGGATCCGGCATCCTCGAACCCTCATGCGATCCACAACCACCGTGACACCAGCACAGCTTCCGGAGGTGCTGCTGCACGTCGCCGTCGTCCGACCGGTCTTCCTCTGGGGAGCACCGGGCATCGGCAAGTCCTCACTCGTCCGCGAGTTCGCCACCGCGCTGGGTCTCGAGTGCGTCACGCTGCTCGGCACGCAGCTCGCGCCGGAGGACCTCATCGGAGTTCCGGAGCTCGTCGGTGGCCGATCCCGGTTCGCGCCGCCGGAGTCGATCGCGCGGCACGACCCCTACTGCCTGTTCCTCGACGAGCTCAACGCCAGCTCCCCCGAGGTGCAGAAGGCGTTCTACTCGCTGATCCTCGACCGCCGGATCGGCTCCTACGAGCTGCCCAAGGGCTCCATCGTGATCGGGGCCGGCAACCGGGCGGTCGACAACGCCCTGGCGCGCCCGATGGCGTCGGCGCTCGTCAACCGCATGATCCACGTGCACCTCACGGCGTCCGCGCGCGACTGGCTGGCGTGGGCGCGGGAGAACGACATCCACCCGTGGGTGCTGGAGTACCTGACCCAGCGCCCCGACCACCTGTGGAGCGCGGCACCGAAGGTCGAGGAGACGTTCTCCACGCCGCGTGGCTGGCACATGCTCTCCGACGCGCTGCACTCGTTCGGCGACGACATCTCCGAGGACCTGCTCGGGGTGCTGGCCTTCGGGACGGTCACCGCGAACCACGCCTCGATGTTCAAGGCGTACGTGAAGACCGTGCGCAACGCGTTCGGGCTGGAGGCCGTGCTGCGCGGGGACGTCCGCTGGCCGTCGGCTCCCGGCGACCGGGACCTGTTGTACTTCCTGGGTGAGGCGTTCCGCGCGCGGCTGGTGAAGGAGCTGCCGCACGACAAGGCCCACGCGTCCGCGGCGGGCAAGCGGCTCGCGCACCGCGGCAAGGCACTGCTGCTGGAGCTGGCCGAGCTGTCGCTGGAGATCGCGCAGATGGTGATCGCGGCCGACGACGACGGCAACCCCGTGCTGCCCGCGTGGTTCCTCGTCGAGGTCACCCGCGACCTGCCCCGGCTGGTCGCGGCACGCGCATGAGCCGCCGTGCGTCGAAGTCCCACGCCGATCCCGCCGCGCTGGCGTTCGCCGCGGCGAACAAGCGGATCGACTCGCATCCGCTGTTCGCCGCGCTCGGCACCTGGGTGCGGCGGCAGTCCGGCCACCCGTGGGCGGACATCTCGCTGGACGGCTCGCTGTTCGCCCATCCCACGAGGAGGGCGACTGAGGACGAGTGGACGTGGGTGTTCGCGCATTGCCTGCTGCACCTCGGTTTCGGCACGCACTCGTGCGCGGACGTCCTCGACTTCCAGCCCGCGATCAAGTTCGGCACGCGCCCGTTCTCGTGGGAGCCGGATAGCTGCGTGCGCGGTGGTGAGTCGGCGAACCCGGAGAAGTGGGCTCAGCGGTTCGCCGCCGGACTGTCCAACGCCGCCGTGGCCGCGATCGACGTCGCGGGTGGCGCGCGGTCGTCGCTGACCGACTCGCGGCCGGCCAGGACCGAGTGGCAGCTCGCGCTCGGCTGGTTCGTGTCGCACTACCCGCTGCTGGGCGCGCTCGCGTCGACGATGACGGTCGTGGCGGACGCGGAACTGGCGCGGGGCTGGGACATCTCGATCGCCGCGGTGTCCACGGCCTCGGCCGAGATCTACGTGAACCCCTTGGCGGGCTTGACGAGGCCGGAGTGGCGGTTCGTGCTCGCGCACGAGATGCTGCACGCCGCCCTGCGCCACTGCGACCGCGTCGGCGGCCGCGACCCGTACCTGTGGAACATCGCCGCGGACTTCGTGGTGAACGGCTGGCTCGTCGAGATGGGCGTCGGCACGGCACCGGAGGGCGTGCTGCACGACCCGGAACTGCGCGGCCTGTCGGCGGAGTCGGTGTACGACCGGATCGCGGTGGACCTTCGCCGGTACCGCAAGCTGCTCACGTTGCGGGGCCACCATCAGGGCGACCTGCTCGGAGAACCGTTGCGCGGGCCCGCGAACGTCACCGACCTCGACGAGTTCTACCGGCGCGCGCTGCTGACCGGGCTGGGCCACCACACGTCCTCGCGCGGGCTCCTGCCCGCCGGTCTGGTCGAGGAGATCCGGGCGCTGGAGCACCCGCCGCTGTCGTGGGACGCCCAGCTGGCGCGGTGGTTCGAGGAGTTCGTTCCGGCCGTGGAGAAACGGCGCACCTACGCGCGTGCGTCCCGGCGGCAAGCGTCCACTCCGGACATTCCGCGGCCCGGCTGGGTGCGGCCGGAGTCGCTGGAGTCGCGGCCGACGTTCGGGGTCGTGCTCGACACGTCCGGCTCGATGGACCCGAAGCTGCTGGGCAAGGCGCTCGGCGCGATCGCCTCCTACTCCGCGGCACGTGACGTACCCGCCGCACGCGTGGTTTTCTGTGACGCGATGGCATATGACGCCGGGTACGTGCCCGTGGAGGACATCGCGGGACGGGTGACGGTGCGCGGGCGCGGCGGCACGGTGCTGCAGCCCGGTGTCGACCTGCTCGAACGTGCCGGCGACTTCCCCGCCGCGGGCCCGATCCTGGTCATCACCGACGGCGGGTGCGACGTGCTGCGGATCCGCCGCGAGCACGCGTTCCTGATACCGGCGGGCGCGCATCTGCCGTTCCGCGCCCGAGGGCCCGTGTTCCGGATGTCCTGATGGAGATCGCCTGCGACGAGTCCGGGTCCGAGGGCGAGAAGCTCGTCGGCGGGGTCACGGCGGTCTTCGCGCACGCCGGGGTCTCGTTGTCCGAGGCGGAGGCGTCGCGGTGCGTCGAGACGCTGCGCGAGATGATCAAGTCGCCCGCCCTGGAGTACAAGGCGAACCACCTGCTGCGGACGAAGAACCGCTGGGTGCTGCTGTGGTTCCTCGGGCCGGACGGACCGCTGGCCGGGCGCGCCCGCGTGCAGCTCGTGGACAAGCGGCGGTTCCTGGCCTCGCGGGTGCGGGCGGAGTTCGGTTCGGTGACCGGACCACTGGAGCTGTACAACGACCTGCTGCGCGCCAGGGGACCTCGCGGGAACCTCGACCCGTTGTTCCCGGCTATCCTTCGGGCCGTGGCCCAGTGGGGAGGGCCGGTGTCGATCGTGCACGACCAGCAGCTGTCGCTGACCGCAGGCCGGATACAGCAGCTCAAGAACCTGGCGCCGTGGCTCGAAAGCCTCACTTTGGTCGATTCGCAGTACGACGCCCGCGTGCAGGTGGCCGACTTCCTGGCCGGCATCGCGCGACGCGTCGCCGAGGAAGAGCTGTACGGAAAGCCTGACCGAGAGGTGATCGAGTTGCTGATGCCGTTCGTCGTGGGACCGAGGTTGTGGAATGCCTGACGCGATTTTCGCCGATCCGCGACTGGCCAGGGTCTACGACGCCTTCGACGGCCCGCGTGACGACCTGGACCTGTACGTGGGGATCGCGGCCGAGCTCAGGGCGTCGAGCGCGCTGGACGTCGGCTGCGGCACGGGCTCCCTCGGGACGTTGCTGGCCGACGCCGGGCTCACCGTCGTCGGCGTGGACCCCGCTCTCGCGTCGCTGGAGCTCGCACGTGCCAAGGACTCCAGGGTCACCTGGATCCACGGCGACGCGACGACGCTGCCCGCGATGCAGATGGACCTCGTGACGATGACCGGGAACGTGGCGCAGGTGTTCCTGGGCGAGGACTGGGAGGCCGCGCTGCGCGGCGTGCGGGGCGCGTTGCGGCCCGGCGGGCACTTCGTGTTCGAGACCCGGCGTCCGGAGCAACGGGCGTGGGAGGACTGGGCACGGGCGGAACCGCGGGTGCGCGGCGGGGTCCGGCAGCAGCTCGAGCTGCTCGACGTGAGCCTGCCGTTCGTCTCGTTCCGCCACACCTACAAGTTCACGGACGGGTCGGTGATCGCCTCGGACTCGACGCTGCGGTTCCGCTCCCGTCCCGAGGTGGAGCAGAGCCTGGTCCGCGCCGGGTTCGAGGTCGTCGACGTGCGGGACGCGCCGGACCGGCCCGGCCGCGAGTACGTGTTCGTGGCGAGGAAGGTCAGCGGCCCGGCCTCCACACGATGACCTCGGGCAGCAGCTGACCCTTGTCGACGAGCTTGATCCACGCGACGTCGCCCTACTCGGACGTCACGCGGAACCTGCCGCCGCGCGGGTCGATCTCGAAGTCCTGCGGGCAGTTCGAGATCGTGGGCCTGTCGTCGTCGGGGGCCAGTTCGTCGATGTCGGGGGTGCCCTCGCCCTCGGCGTCACCCTCGCGCAGGGCTTTCCGGTCGGGCACGGCGGTAAGCCCGAGGACCCGTTCTCGGCCACTGCCCACCAGCCGGCAGCGAATCAGCCGACGAGCGCCGGCTGCCTCCACGCGTGCACCAGCCAGGGCAGGATCCGGGGCAGCCGGTCGGCCACGACGTCGTGCAGCGCCAGGACCATCCGGCCGGAGTGCGCGGGCCCCGCGTCGAGCCACACCACGTGCATCAGGACGCCGGTCCGCAGGTCGAGACCCGCCTCCGCCTCCGCGAGGGCCGCGGGGGTGGCGGCGGCGGGATCCGCTACCTCGTGGTGCGCGAAGCCGGAACGACGCAGCTCAGGATGCAGTTCCACCAGGGACTCCATGGCGGCGGCCAGGCGTCCGGCGCCCAGTCCTGCCCGAACCTGCACCGTGATGGCTCCCACGTCAGGAGACCCTAATCCAGGCTCCACCCGGGATTCCGCCCACTGAGTCCCAGGACACGGTCGAGCAGGGGCGCGGTCGCGTCGACCTCCACCTCCGCTCCGAAGAGGGAACCGTCGCGGTCGTCCGGGCCGATCGACGACACGAAGCCGTGGACGACCTGGAGCAGGCCCTCGTCGACCTCGAACGGCTGCCCGGTCGCCTTCGCCAGGTCCCAGCCGTGCAGCACGACCTCGTCCAGCGCCACGGCGGCGGCGACCTCACCGGGCAGGTCGACTCCACCCGCGCGGGTCATGCCCTCCCACGCCTGCGGCGACTGCCAGGCCGTCGCGAGCTCGGCCAGCCGCCCCGGCACGGACTCGCGGAAGTCGATCGGCAGCCGGGCCGCGTCGCCGGCACCGGTGCCCTCCAGCGGGGTCTTGCGCGCCGCCATCGTGAAGGCGAGCGCGAGGCCGTTCACGTGGTCCAGCAGGTCGCCGACCGTGTAGTCGGGACATGGCGTCGGCGCTTTCAGGTCGCCGTCCGTCACGGTGCGCACCAGTCCTGCGAGCTGGTCGGCCGCAGGAGTCAGGTCGAACATCAGTAGCCGTCGCCTCCCCAGAACTGTTCTTCCAACGTGTCCGCGGTACCGGCGAGCAACTGGAGCGGATCGGTGAACTCGTGGATGTCGAGGTCCTTGAGCGGCAACGAGTGCCGGACCACCACGTGCTCACCCATGATCGCGAGGCCGCAGGCGACGGTGGAGTTGCCCACCTCCGCCAGGACGTCGTGGAGGTTCACCTGCGACGCCAGCCCGCACGGGGAGGCGATCTGCACCCACTCGTGCATCTTGTCGAGCACTTCCCGGACGATGATCACGACCTGCGTGCGGTCGTCCTCGTCCTCCTCCACGTCCCCGAAGGTGAAGAGGACCCTCAGCTCCTCGCCGTGGTCCTCGATGACGTCGTACTCGGCGCGGACGTAATCCGCGAGGTCTCCCCAACTCGCCATGGCGCAACCCTACTTGCCGAGATGGCCCACAGCCCGACGACGAGCACGGCCAGCACCTCGGCCGCGAGCAAGATCCTCTCGATGTACCCCAACGGGAACACGCGCCACCACCGAACGTCGGAGACCATGCCCAGCACAATGGCGTAGAGCAGCGGCATGAATGCGACAACGCTCAACAAACCGGACGCCATCGTCCACCTGGCGTGTCGTCCCCACACGGGGTGCCGCAGCCACGGCCGGGCGAGCGCGATGATCGCGATCGGCAGGCTCACGAACGCGACCATGCTGCCGAACCGGTGGATGCTGCCGCTGAGCTCGTTGGTGCCCATCGCCCAGTTCGTCTTCGGGAAAGCCACCACGAGGAACAGGCCGGCGGACCACAGGGCGAGGGCGATCGAGCCGGCCGACCGCCACCGCGCCAGGCCCTTGTGGATCAGCACGCCGAGGATCGCGAGCGACCCGACGGCCAGCAGCAGCACGGCGACGTCGAACACCGGCCGGTAGTCGCCCAGCGCGTACTCGCTGATCGTGCGGCGCAGCGGCCCGACCGTCAGGTCCAGCACTCCGACCATGGCGATCGTCGCGACGACGGCGAGGGAACCGCCGGCGGCGGCTAGTCGAGGTATCAGCACATATCGGACAACGCCCAGGCCGGGGCGCCGGGTTCCTGGGTTCAGCAACCCGACAGGTTCGCCCCAGGACTTCGACAGCTTCAACCCGGGACGGCGCCGCCTCAGCTCAGGATGGCGCCGCACGTGATGTTGACCTGCGCTCCCGTGATCGTGCGGCCCCAGTCCGAGGCGGCGAACATCGCGGCCCTGCCGACGTCCTCCAGGGTCGCCGCCCTGCCCAGCGCCGTCTGGCCGACGATGTCGGGTTCGACCTGGTCGCGGAACTCGCCCGGGACGGACTCGGGGATCCCGCCGGTCTGCAGCGTCACGGCCCGGACCCCGTGCGGCCCCAGTTCGGCCGCGAGCTGCCGGCGCAGCGCCTCGACCGCGTCGAACGCCGCGACCAGGCCTCCCAGCCGCCAGCGCCGGTGCACCTGCCCGTCGCTCGTGCCGCCGAAGAAGAGGACGACTCCCCCGCCCTGCCTGATCATGTGCCGGGCGGCGGCGCGGGCGGTGAGGAACTTCGAGCGGACGTTCGTCACGACCGGGCTCAGGTAGTCGTCGACGCTCATCTCGTGCAGCGCGGTGCCCTGGACGTCGTTGTCGGAGATGACGTTGACCGAGATGTCGATCCGGTCGAACGTGGCCGCGTGCTCGTCGACGCTCCGTTCGTCCAGCGCGTCGACCACGGCGTACTCGACACCCAGTGCCTCGGCCTTGGCCTTGAGCGACTCCTCGGTGCGCGCGGCCAGGTGGACCTCGGCACCCGCCTGCGCGAACGCCCGGGCGATCGCACCGCCGATCGTGCCCGCGCCGTAGATGACTGCGATCTTTCCGTTGAGGTTCATCGGTTCGCCGGTCATGCCGTCGAGGCTAACTCCTAACGCAGCGCCACGCGCGCTTCGGCGGCCACCGCCCCGGCGACCGCCGTCAGCGCCGGTGAGTCGAGCTTCCACTGCTGCCAGTACAGCGGCACGGAGATGGTGCGGCCCGGCGCGAGGTCGACCAGTCCCGCCTGGAGTTGTTGCGGCGGAACCATTCCCCAGCCGAGGCCCGCCACGATCGCCCGCACGTACACCTCGGACGACGGGACGTAGTGACGGTGCTCCGACGCGCCGCGGCCGCGGGTCAGCGTGCGCACGAACCGGTCCTGCAGGTCGTCGTTGCGGTCGAACACGACCACAGGCGCCCGAGGCAGCCACGACTTCGGCGGGCCGTCCTCGTGCAGGTCCACGAAGGACTGTGAGGCCATTGCCGCGTAACGGATCTCGCCGAGCTTGGTCACCGAGCAGCCCGCCACCGGTTCTCGTGAGGACGTCACCGCCGCCATCACCTGACCCTGTCTCAGCAACGCCGTCGTGTGGTCCTGGTCCTCGCGGTGCAGGTCGAACGAGATCCTCAGGTCCGGCGAGACCCGTTGCAGGGCGGGCAGGAACCACGTGGCGAGCGAGTCGGCGTTCACCGCGATCGGCACGCGCACCACCGCGTCCTCGCCCAGTGCCGCGTCGAGGTCCTGGTCCAGGGCGAGCAGTTGCCGACCGTAGCGGACGATCACCTCGCCCGACGGCGTCAGCCGCACGGGGCGCGCCCGCACCAGCAGCACGCGGCCGGTTCGCTGCTCCAGGGCCTTGATGCGTTGGGACACAGCGGAAGGCGTGACGTGCAGCGCGGTGGCGGCAGCGTCGAACGTGCCCGCGTCGACCACCGCGAGCAGCGTCCGCACCAGATCCAGATCCATCACAGCCGCTAATGCTACGTAAGAATCTTTAGCTGGTCTCATCAAGAACGCGTCAATACCGTGAACGCGTGACTGACCTGCTGCTCGGCTTCGGCACCATGATGACCCTGATCGTCGCGATCGGCGCGCAGAACGCTTTCGTGTTGCGCCAAGGGCTTCGCCGGCAGGCGGTCGCGAAGGTCGTCGCCGTGTGCGCCGTCTCGGACGCGATCCTGGTCGCGGTGGGCGTCGCCGGGTTCGGGGCGATCGTGAAGAGGTTCCCGGCCGTGATCACCGCGGCGGCGATCGCCGGAGGTCTTTTCCTGCTGGGGTACGGTTTTCTGGCCGCACGCCGGGCGTTCCGGCCGTCGGTCCTGGACGCGGGTACCGAGACCAGCAGCCGGCCCGTGCTGACCGCGCTGACGCTGACGTGGCTCAACCCGCACGTCTACCTCGACACCCTGCTGCTGCTCGGCTCGATCGCGGCCGGGCGGTGGCTCTTCGGCGTCGGCGCGGTGACGGCGAGCATCACCTGGTTCGTCGCGCTCGGCTTCGGCGCCCGGCTGCTCGGCCCGCTGTTCGCGAAGCCCCGCGCGTGGCGGGTGCTCGACGGCCTGATCGCCGCCGTGATGATCACTCTCGGGGTGACCCTGATAGCCGGGTGGTGATCATCACCAGCACCGCCGACACCGCCAGGACACCGCTCGTCACGGGTGCCGCCGCACCGACGAAAAGGGACGCCGAAGCGAGCCCCGCACTGACCAGAGCACCGAAGACGACCCGAGGCCGAAGATCACCCACGTTTCGACCATAACCCACGACACGCGCATGTTGGGTGGTGATCCAGACCCCACCACCACATGTAGTATCTGCCGCGCTAGTGGTTCACCGACTCGGCTCAACCTGGTCGGTGAGGCAAGAGGGAACCCGGTGAAAGTCCGGGACTGCCCCGCAGCGGTGAGTGGGAACGAAAGCCGTCAACGAAGCACTGGGTCTCACGACCTGGGAAGCGACGGCCGGTAGGCGCGAGAGGTGTGCCCACGAGTCCGAAGACCTGCCATTGGTGTGCGCGCAAGCCTGCGCGCACGACACGGTGCCCCGAGGGAGGGCGGCTGTGTGCACCAGTGGTGTCCTCCGCTGGTGCGCGCACGCGTTCTTCCCGGGCCGATCTCGGAGGAGAGAGCGTGCCCGACCGCCTTTCAGTGGTCATCGACGAAGCCTGCGCCGACCTGCCCAACGCGTCGGCCGAGGCGGTCCTGGCCGAGACCAAGCGCAACCTCTACGACGGCATCACCGACGCCGAACTGGCGCTCGCGCCGATCATGGCCGCCCGCACCATGGTCGAACACGACCCGGACTACTCCTACGTCAGCGCCCGCCTGCTGCTGGACAAGCTGCGCGCCGAGGCCTGCGGAGAACCGCTGTCGCACGCCGAGATGACCGAGCGCTACCCGGCGTACTTCGCCGGGTTCGTCCGCGACGGCATCGAGTTCGGCCAGCTCGACCCGCGCCTCGCCGACTTCGACCTGGCCCGCCTGGGCGCGGCGCTGGACGCCTCGCGCGACCTGAACTTCCAGTTCCTGGGCATGCAGACCCTGTACGACCGCTACTTCCTGCACCACGACGACCGCCGCTACGAGCTGCCGCAGGCGTTCTTCATGCGCGTCTCCATGGGCCTCGCCCTGGAGGAGGACGACCGCGACGCCCGCGCGATCGAGTTCTACGAGCTGCTCTCGTCGTTCGACTTCATGTGCTCGACGCCCACCCTCTTCAACTCGGGCACCACGCGTCCGCAGCTGTCGTCGTGCTTCCTCACCACCGTCGACGACGACCTGGCCGCGATCTTCCACGGCATCAGCAACAACGCGCTGCTGTCCAAGTTCGCCGGCGGGCTGGGCAACGACTGGACTCCGGTGCGCGGGATCGGTGCGCACATCAAGGGGACGAACGGCAAGTCCCAGGGTGTGGTGCCGTTCTTGAAGATCGCGAACGACACGGCCGTTGCCGTGAACCAGTGCTTCGCGCCGGACACCGGCATCTACACCGCCGACGGTGTCAAGGCGATCAAGGACGTCCAGGTCGGCGACCTGGTGCTCGGGGTGAGCGGCACCTACCGCGAAGTCACCGAGGTCATGCTCTACGACCAGGTCGACCCGATGGTCGAGGTGAAGGTCAAGCACTCCGTCGAGACGCTCGAGGTCACCGCCGGGCACCCGTTCTACGCCATCAAGGGTGTGCCGCTCGGCCAGGAGAACGCGCGGACCCTCAAGTGGCTCGCCAACGACAAGGTCCGCCCTGAGTGGGTGGACGCCGGTCAGCTCGAGAAGGGTGACTACGTCGCCCAGGTCATTCCCGAGGAGATCGTCCCGGTCGCCGGTCTCGGCGAGGACGACGCCCGGCTGTACGGGATCCTGCTGGGAGACGGGCACCTGTCGAAGGACGGGATGCAGTGGGGTGTCTCCGGCAACCCCGAGCTGGACGTGCACCTGGACTTCGTGCGCGAGTACCTGTCGGCGCGCGGCATCCACTTCTGGGAGAACGGGCGCGACGACACGTACCTGCAGATCCACTGGGCCTCCGGACGCGGGGTGCTGCGTGACGCCGAGACCGGCCGCATCACCGGTGCCGGCGAGGCCACTCTCCCGTTCACCTACGAGGACCTCTACGACGGCGAGCACCGGAAGCGGATCTCCCGCAGGTTCTCCCACCTTCCCCACGCGCAGGCGCGGAAGCTGTTGCAGGGCCTGCTGGAGACCGACGGCGGAGTGTCCCGTGGCGTCGAGGTCTACTTCACCACGACGTCGTCGCCGCTCGCCGCTGGTGTCCGCTACCAGTTGCTGCGCCTCGGCGTTCCGTCCGCCGGCCAGTACCGCGAACGCGAACAGAACCACCTCGGCACGCGCTCGGACGGCACCGAGATCTCCTTCTCCGGTGTCGTGAAGGCGTTCGACATCAGGGTTCCCGCCGTCGCGGGCATCGCCGAGCTCGTCGGCTGCCGGCCGATCACCAAGCACAACTGGGTCGAGCACCAGGGCATGGTGTTCTCGCGCGTCCGGGACGTGCGGGAGACCGAGGTCGTCCCGGAGGTCTTCGACCTCAAGGTCGAGACCGACGAGTCCTACATGACCACCGCCGGTCTCGCCCACAACGGCGGAAAGCGCAAGGGCGCCGTCTGCGCGTACCTCGAGACCTGGCACATCGACGTCGAGGAGTTCCTCGACCTCCGCAAGAACACCGGCGACGAACGCCGCCGCACCCACGACATGAACACCGCGAACTGGGTGCCGGACGAGTTCCTGCGCCGCGTTCGCGCGAACGGCCAGTGGACGCTCTTCTCCCCCGACGAGGTCCCGGACCTGCACGACGCGTTCGGCACGGAGTTCGCCGAGAAGTACCGCGCCTACGAGCAGAAGGCCGACAACGGCGAGATAAAGGTCTTCCGCCGCCTCCCTGCGGTCGACCTGTGGCGGCGCATGCTCACGATGCTGTTCGAGACCGGCCACCCGTGGATCACGTTCAAGGACCCGTGCAACCTGCGCTCACCGCAGCAGCACAACGGTGTCGTGCACTCGTCCAACCTGTGCACCGAGATCACCCTGAACACCACGATCGACGAGGTCGCGGTCTGCAACCTCGGCAGCGTCAACCTCGCGCAGCACGTCACGGACCAAGGCATCGACCACGCGCGGCTCGAGAAGACCGTGCGCACCGCGGTGCGGATGCTCGACAACGTGATCGACGTGAACTACTACACGATCCCGGAGGCGAGGAACTCCAACCTCCAGCACCGGCCGGTCGGTCTGGGCCTGATGGGCTTCCAGGACGCGTTGTTCACGCTCGGCACGCCGATGGCGAGCAAGGAGGCCGTCGAGTTCGCGGACCGCAGCATGGAGGAGATCAGCTACTACGCGATCGAGGCGTCCGCTGATCTCGCCGCCGAGCGCGGTGCGTACCAGTCGTTCGACGGGTCGTTGTGGAGCAGGGGGATCCTGCCGATCGACTCGGTCGAGCTCCTCGCGCAGACGCGCGCCGAGGGTGAGCTGGAGCAGAACCGCGAGTCCACGATGGACTGGGCGAAGATCCGCGAGAAGGCACGCAAGGGCATGCGGAACTCGAACGTCATGGCCATCGCGCCCACCGCGACGATCGCGAACATCACCGGCGTGAACCAGTCGATCGAGCCGCTCTACCGCAACCTGTACGTCAAGTCGAACATGTCCGGCGACTTCACCGTCATCAACCCCGACCTGGTGCGGGCGCTCAAGCAGCGCAAGCTGTGGGACGAGCGGATGATCTCGGACCTGAAGCTGCACGACGGCAGCCTGGGTGCGATCGACCGGGTGCCGCCGTACCTGAAGGCGTTGTACGCCACGGCGTTCGAGGTCGACAGCTCGTGGCTGATCGAGGCGGGCTCGCGCCGGCAGAAGTGGATCGACCAGGCCCAGTCGCTGAACCTGTACCTGTCTGCGCCGAGTGGCCGCAAGCTCGACGAGCTGTACCAGCTGGCGTGGTTGCGCGGGCTCAAGACCACGTACTACCTGCGCACTCAGAGCGCCACACACGTGGAGAAGTCCACGCTGCAAGGGACGGACGGCAAGCTCAACGCCGTCTCGCCCGTCGCCGTGGACCCCAACTGCTCCATCACCGATCCCGACTGCGAGGCGTGCCAGTAATGACCGACAACCTGATCGAGGCAGGCGCCGCGCGCGTCTCCGTCGACGACAAGGCGATGATCAACTGTCGCGCCGACGTCAACCAGCTGCTGCCGCTCAAGTACCACTGGGCGTGGGAGAAGTACCTGGCCGGCTGCAACAACGCGTGGATGCCGACCGAGGTCTCCATGCAGGCCGACATCGGCCTGTGGAAGTCGAAGGACGGGCTGACCGACGACGAGCGCCTGATGATCAAGCGCAACCTCGGGTTCTTCGCGACGAGCGAGTCGTTGGTGGCCAACAACATCGTGCTCGCGGTGTACCGGCACCTGACGAACCCGGAGTGCCGCCAGTACCTGCTGCGCCAGGCCTTCGAGGAGGCCGTGCACACCCACACGTTCCAGTACATCTGCGAGTCGCTCGGTCTCGACGACGGCGAGCTGTTCAACATGTACCGGGAGATCCCGTCCATCACGGACAAGGCCGCGTGGGCGCTGCAGTTCACGCAGCACCTGGAGGACCCGGAGTTCCGGACGGGCACGCCCGAGATGGACCAGGCGTTCCTGAAGGACCTCGTGGCGTTCTACGTGGTCTTCGAGGGCATGTGGTTCTACACGGGGTTCGCGCAGATCCTGTCGCTGGGCCGCCGCAACAAGATGGTCGGCATCGCCGAGCAGTACCAGTACATCCTGCGCGACGAGTCGATCCACCTGAACTTCGGCATCGACGCGATCAACCAGATCAAGATCGAGAACCCGCACCTGTGGAACGACGTGTTCCAGAAGGAGGTGCGGACCATGCTCGCGGAGGGCTGCGAGCTGGAGATCGCCTACGGCCGCGACACCATGCCGAACGGCATCCTGGGGCTGAACGCCGAGCTGTGCGAGCAGTACATGCGGTTCATCACGAACCGCCGGTGCGCACAGCTCGGCCTGGAGCCGGTGTGGGAGACGACGGAGAACCCGTTCCCGTGGATGTCGGAGATGATGGATCTGAAGAAGGAGAAGAACTTCTTCGAGACCCGCGTCATCGAGTACCAGAACGGCGGATCACTGGAGTGGTGACAGCACCACCGCGCTAGGGAGCCCGGCCCGGTCCGCGACAGGCCACGCCAGCGGATCGGGCCCGAGCTGCACGAGCTCGGCGACCTGCAGCCTGGACCACGGCGAGATCTCGCGCGTGCCGTCCAGCACGGAGGCCGCGAACGACTCCCACGGAACCCGTTCGGTGGAGTCGACCTCGTCCGGGTTCGGCGCAGGCTCGTCGTCGGACAGGACGCGGAACACCGGGCACATCTCGTTCTCGACGACGCCGTCCATGACCGCGCGGTAGCGGAAGGCGGGCAGCAGCAGCTCGGCGGAGGAGACCTTCATGCCGAGCTCGTCCCGCAACCGCCGCAGCACGGCCTGTTCCATGTCCTCGGCGGGCAGCGGGTGGCCGCAGCAGGTGTTCGTCCACAGTCCCGGGAAGGTCTTCTTGTGCAACGCCCGGCGGGTGAGGATCGTGTTGCCGGCCGAGTCGAAGACGTAGCTCGAGAACGCCAGGTGCAGCGGGGTGTCCGCGTGGTGCACCACTGCCTTGTCCTCGACGCCGATGGCCGAACCGTCCTCGGCCAGGAGGACCACCTGTTCCACAGTCACGGGCACCACGTAATCACACGCGGGCGGGGACGGGAACCGCGCGGTCGGGTGAGAGCTCGAGCGCGCGGATAGCCGCGCCCTAGGTGGCGCAGGTCACTCTGGGGACATGACATCCCCGTTAGCTCAGGCTCACACCATGTTCCTGGTGCTGGTCAGCCCGACGGGCCAGTACTCGATCTGGCCCGCGGTGCTGCAGGTGCCCGCCGGCTGGCAGGTCGTGCACGGAGTCGCGTCCAGGCAGTCCTGTGCGGACTACGTGGACGCGCTCCGCGTCGACGTGCCGATGGCGGCTTAGCGAAGTTCCACCACCACCGGCGGTTTTCTTCACAGCAGAGTGATGTACCCGTGCGACGAGGCGCCACCGTGCTCGTTGTTGCCCGCGTACGAGGCCGTGAAGCCCTGCAGCAGGGTGGACAGGCCGACCAGCAGTGCGACGTTCGCGTCACAGGTGGCCTTGCCGGACGAGTTGGTCGTCGCGGTGCAGAGAGGGTTGCCCTTCACCGTGCGGAAGACGACCTGCTGACCGGCGATCGGTGCCCCGGTGTGCTTGTCGGTCAGCGTCGCGTCGAGCGAGCGGACCGTGAAACCGAGCAGCCGCAACTGCAGCTGGGCGGACCCGGCCGCGAGCTTCGACTTGGCGGGCGGCACGAAGTTGATCGCGACGCCGACCGGGCGCTGGCCGACGGCGATGGTGCCGGTGACCGTGTCGGACGCGGTGTCGATGATCGACACCGAGTTGCTGTTGTAGTTCGTCACGTAGGCCGACGCGCCGTCCGGCGTGAGGGCCACGCCGATCGGGCGGTCGCCGACGACGATCTTGCGCAGCTCGGTCATCGTCGTGAGGTCCACAACGGACACCGAGTCGAACTCGCTGTTCGTCACGTAAGCCCGGGTTCCGTTGGGCGCCAGCGCGATGCCGTGCGGCGTGAAGCCGACGGCCGCGGTGCCGACGACGGTGCGCGAGGCGACGTCGATGGCGGAGACGCTGTCCGAACCCTTGTTGACCACGTACATCCGCGTGCCGTCGGCCGAGGCCGCGATGGCGGTGGCGGCGTTGCCCACCGCGATCGTGGAGACGACGGTGTTGGACGTCGTGTCGATGACCGAGACCTTGCCCGGACCGGGGAGGTCGTGCGTGACGTAGACGGCGGAACCGTCCTTCGTCACGACGACGCCGTCGGCGTTCGAGCCGACCGTGACGGTCGCGGTGACGGTGAGCGTGGCCGTGTCGACCACGGACACCGTGCCGTCGAGGTAGTTGGTGACGTAGGCGAAGCCGCCACCGGGGGCCACCGCGACGCCTGCCGGGTGGAGCCCGACGGGAATGGACTTGTCGACCGTGTTGGTCGGCGTGTCGATGACCGTCAGCGTGTTCTGCACGGAGTTCGTGACGTAGCCGCGGGTCCCGTCGAACGCGACCGCCGCCATGTACGGCGAGTTGCCGCCGCTGTCGGCGATCGTCGTGGACACCGCGTTCGTGGCCGTGTCGATCACCGACACCCCGCCGCCGTTGTTGGCGACGTATCCCAGAACCCGGCCGGCGGGCGCCGCCTGAGCCGGGGTCACCACCAGTGCCGAGGTGACGGCAGCCGCCATCACCAGTGGACGTAACCGCATTGTGAAAGCCTCCTGGCGAGTCATCCCGACCCTTCAGGACATCGCGGCTGGAGGAGAGGACGTTAGCCGCTTCTCGAACCAGTGATCGGAGTAGCGGGCTGCGTTGTACGGAGCAATCTCCACGAACCCGCGCTTGGCGTAGAGACTCCTCGCCTCCACGAGATCTTCGCGGGTGTCGAGCCGCAGGGTCGTGATGCCGCGCGCCGTCGCCTCGGTCTCCATCGCGGTGATCAACGCCGACGCGACGCCCTGGCCGCGGAACGGCTCGCGCACGAACATCCGCGTCAGCTCGCCGACACCGTTGTCGAGGAAGCGCATCCCCAGACAGCCGACATCGTTGCCATCACGGGACGCGACGAGGAACACCGGCACGTCGTGATCCTGTTCGTCGCGCTCGTACGCGTCGATCTCGGCGTCGTTCGCCGGCCGGTCCCAGTAGCGGCTGATCATCTCCGCGTTGTACTCGCGGCTGAGCGGCGAACGCGCGGCGTCGGCGGCCGTCACGGTCCAGTTGGTCATGGGACCATCATCGAAAGCCCATCAACTGTGATTCAGGTCACTGCAACGCCGACACCGCGGGAAGCCAACTGGGGGCGTGATGTTCGCGGAGCTGTTCGACGAGCACGCCCACCCGTTGCACCGCTATCTGGCGAGACGGGTGGGCGTCGACGTCGCGGATGACCTGGTGAGCGAGACCTTCCTCGCGGCCATGCGCGGTGAGTCCGGCTACGACCCGGAGAGGGGCAGCGTCGTCGGCTGGCTCTACGGCATAGCCACGAACCTGTTGCGCGGCCACGCCAAACGCGAGGCCCGCCTGCTGCGCACCGCCGAACGGTACGGCGTCGACCTCGGTGTCGCCGAGTCGCTGGAGCACACCGTGGTCACCCGCATCGACTCCCGCGCCCACCTGCGCCGGATCGCGCGCGAGCTGGCCAGGATGACGCAGGCCGACCGCGACCTCGTGCTGCTCGTGTCGCTGGCGGGCCTGACCGTGCAGGAAGCCGCGGAAGCCCTCGACCTCAACCCCGGCACCGCCCGGTCGCGTCTGCACCGCCTGCGCGCGAAGCTGAAGGAAGTGGAACATGCGTGACGTGCTGGACGACGACCTCGCCGAGCTCTACTCGGTGAGGCCGGCCGACGACGTGCGGATGGCCCGGTTGCGCGAGCGGCTGTTCGCCGAGGAGCCGCCACGCCGGTCGCGGCGCTGGGTGGGCATCGCCGCGGCGGTCGTGGCGGTGGTCATGATCACCGGGCTCGTGGTGACGCTGCGACCGGCCTCCCGGGACGCGCCCGCCACGTTGCCGGTCAAGCCCGCGACGTCGTTGCCGGAGGCCGCGACGCTGCTGGAGGTGGCGGAGCAGCCGACGACCAGGTACCACCGCACGACCTACCGCGTCTGGCAGGTGATGGGAGTGGGGGAACCGTACTCGTCCTCAGCGATCGAGTTCGAGATCGACGTGTGGCTGCCCACCGCCGCCGGCGAGATGGTCGTGATCTACCGCAGGTCCACCGGCGGCCAGCGGCTGATCGCGGGTGCGCAGCGCCCCGTCTCGGACTTCCTCCGCGACTCCTTCCGCGCTCCCGTGCTGTGGAGCTCGTTCTGCGCGAGCACCCCGTGCAAGGAGGAGACCGCCGGGCAGCCGTTGAGCACCGAGCCCGAGCGGAGGCTGGACGACGCGGCGGCCGCGATGCTCTCGCCGTTCACCACGACCGAGGAGAAGGCCGCGCTGTACCGCAGGATCGCCGAGTCCCCCCAGGTCCGCTGGGAGGACGGGAAGGTGTCGGCTGACGGCGGCACGACGCTGTTCACCGTCGACCCGGCGACCGGCCAAGTCACCGGCATGGAACAGCGCAGGGCGACCGACTCCCGGATCCCGGCGGACACGGTGACGACCTCGGTCACCATCACGTCCGAGTGGACCGATCAGCGCCCGTCGTAGGACCGCGGCAGGTACCAGGCCAGGGCGGCGCGCAGCTCGGCGACGTCGCGCTCGCGCCGCCTCCTGGTGCGCTCGTGGGCGATCGGGAACACCCGCACGCCGCCGTGGTGCGCGCCGAAGAACCGGCGCGGTGCCGGATCCTTCAGCCAGACGACGACCCACGGCCTTTTCTTGTGCGGCACGACGCGCACCCGTGCGAGCTCGTACCACCAGTACTGGTGGAACTTGCCGTTGCGCGTCGTCGCGATGCCCTCACGGCTGATCTCGATGACGACCTTGCGGCGCGCGGCGGCGCTGAAGTACCGCACCGCGCGCACGAGGAGCACGCAGAACGCGGCCAGCGCGAGCAGCTGCGTGGCACCGTTGGCCTGGGCGGCCGGGTCGGCGATCGCGGCGGCGAGCAGCGCCACGGCGAGGTTCAGACCGCCCCACGCCATCGGCACGAACCGCGACGTCGAGAACGTCGCGGCGGCGGGCGTCATCGGGGCGGGCAGCTTGGTGGTGGACGGCTTCGGCGTGACGACCTGGGAGAGCAGGCGCGTCACCTCGGCCGGCTCCGGTCGCTTGCCCGGGTCGCGGTGCATGCACTTCTGCACCAGCGGCCGCAGCGCCTTGGGCACGCCGTCGATGTCCGGCTCGCCGTGCGCGGCCTTGTAGAGCAACGTCGCCGTCGGGCCCTCGCCGAACGGGCCCTTGCCCGTCGCGGCGTAGACCAGCACGGCGCCGAGCGCGAACACGTCGCTCGGGGACGCGACCTCCTGGCCGGTGATCTGCTCGGGCGACAGGAAGCCGGGCGTGCCGAAGACCATGCCGGTCTCCGTCAGCGCCGTGTGCTCCATCGCGCGCGAGATGCCGAAGTCGATGACGCGGGGTCCGTCGGCGCCGAGGAGCACGTTCGACGGCTTGAGGTCGCGGTGCACGAGACCGGCGCGGTGGATCGCGGTGAGCGCCTCGGCCAGTCCCTCGGCGAGTCGTCTCAAATGGTGCTCCGGCAACGGGCCGTGCCGTTCGATCGCCTCCTGGAGCGTCGGGCCGGGCACGTACTCGGTGGCCATCCACGGGCGGGGCGCGCGCGTGTCGGCGTCGACCACCGCGGCCGTGCCGGCGCTGCCGACCGCCCGGGCCATCTGCACCTCGCGGCGGAACCGCTCGCGAAACCGCGGGTCATCGGCCAGTTCGGCGCGTGCGACCTTGACCGCGACCTGGCGGCCGTCGCTGCCCTGCCCGAGGTAGACCGTTCCCATGGCACCACGACCAAGCCTGCCCAAGAGCAGGTAGTCGCCAATGCGCTGTGGTTGGTCCACCTTCACCGGATCGAGGGTAGCGGGAACTCGGGCTGAAACCTCACATCTGAGTAGATCTACGTATCGTTGTCACCCATGGGTCGGACCCGCTTGTACCGCAACGGCGAACTCGTGGACAGGGACTTCCCGGTCGCGGAGGTCGCCGGGCGTCTCGAAGATCACTCCGCCATCGTGTGGTTCGACCTCTGCGCGCCGTCCGAGGCCGAGACAGGTCTGTTGCGCGACGAACTGGGGTTGCACGAGCTCGCGATCGAGGACGCGTTCTCCGAGCGGCAGCGCCCGAAGGTCGACCGCTACCCCACCCACCTGTTTCTCTCCGTCTACGCCGTGCGGTACGAGACGCACGAGATGAAGACGTGCGAGGTCGACGTCTTCATCACCAAGAACGTGCTCGTGACGGTGCGCGAGAGCGAGGACTACTCGCTCGACGGCGTGCAGCGGCGGTGGGACAGCGCGCCGGCCCTGGCCTCGTCGGGCATCGGGTTCCTGCTGCACGGCCTGCTCGACGACATCGCGGACAGCCACTACGCGGCGGCGCAGAAGCTCGACGACGACATCGAGGCCCTCGAGGACCACATCTACGAGGAGAAGCCGCACGTCGGGCGCAAGGCGTTGCAGCTGCGGCGCGCGCTGGTGCAGCTGCGGCGGGTCGCGCTGCCGATGCGTGAGGTCATGGGGTCGCTGCTGCACCGCGAGCACGAGATCGTGGACGACGTGATGATGCCGTACTACCTGGACGTGAAGGACCACGCGTTGTTCACGGCCGAGCTGACCGAGTCGATGCGGGAGCTGATCACGAACCTGCGCGAGGCCGAGGTCGCCGTGCAGGGCAACCGGCTCAACTCGATCATGAAGAAGGTCACCAGCTGGGCCGCGATCATCGCGGTGCCGACGGCGATCTCGGGCTACTACGGCATGAACGTCCCGTACCCCGGCTTCGAGCAGAAATGGGGGGTCTGGGTCTCCACGCTGGGTATCTTCGGCCTCTCGTACTTCCTCTACTTGATGTTCAAGCGCCGCGATTGGTTGTGAACCCGCTGTGAAGATCCACCTGACCCGCCGCGACGAGCTCGCGATCGTCACGATCGACGCGCCGCCGCTCAACCTCTACTCCCTCGACCTCGACGCGGAGTTCCACGAGGCCCTGGACGAGCTCGGGGACGCGCGGGCGTTGCTGGTCAACGCCACGGGCAAGGTCGTGTCGGGCGGCGTGGACGTGTCGTTGTTCGCCGCGCAGGAGTACCGCGAGGAGGCGCAGCGGCTGTTCGACCGCATGCTGGTGCTGCCCCAGCGCCTCGCCGCACTGCCGATCCCGACCGTCTTCGCCGCACACGCCCTGTGCCTGACCTGGGCTTTCGAGCTGGCGGTGGCGTGCGACCTGATTGTGGCCGCCTCCTCGGCGCGGTTCGGGCTGGTCGAGAAGGTCGTGGGCCTGACGCCGACGATGGGCGGCACGCAGCGGCTCGCGGCGCGGGCGGGGGTCGGTCGCGCGAAGGAGTTCGTGATGACCGGTGATCTTTACGACGCGGCGACGCTCGAGCGGTGGAATGTCGTCAACCGGGTGTTGCCCGACGAGGGGTTCGCATTGGCGGCCGAGCAGTTCGCTTTGTCTCTGGCGACCGGTCCGACGCAGGCACACTTCGCGACCAAACAGGTGCTCGCGCATTTCGAGAACGGCGGCGTCCCGGAGGCCGACGCTCATGTCACGACGATCGCGTCGGCGTTGTTCGAGACCGAGGACCTGCCACGCGCTGTGCACAGCTTCCTCACGGACGGTCCCGGCCGCGCGACTTTCACAGGTCGCTGATCTCACACATCAAAGAATCATATGGCTCAGTGATAAAACCGTGATCTACCAGCTCACACGGATGGAGCATTCCCCGCCGAGCGGAAGATGATGTTGCGGCGCAACGAGATCCGCTTGACTCCACCGGTCGTCCCAGGCATCGTGCTGACCGTTCAACGGCCCCGTACGAACTCCGTCGCACGAGTTTTGTACACATTCCGCAACGGCCGACGACACAATTAGCGAGTTCACGGTCCCCCGTCGTGAACGCGCGTGGAGGTAGAACCAGCCGTGAGACTGAGATTGGCCGTACTGCTGACCGGTGGTGTCATCGCGTTAGCCGCCTGTACCCCGACCAAGGCGGCTCAGCCAACGCCCATCGCCGACAGCACCAGCGCCACCTCGACCAGCACCCCCAGCAGTAGCTCCGAAGCCCCGAGCAGCAGCTCGGCGGCCCCCAGCAGCTCGACGACGAAGACCGTCACGAACGGCCCCGTGAAGCCCCCCGCCAACTCCCCGGCCCCCTCGGGCTCCCCCGGCTGGAAGCTCACCCAGGGCAACACCGGCCTCGCCGCGCACGGCCTGAACTGCGACTCCCTGCCGCTCTACACCGGCCCCGGCGCCCCCGCCGCCGGCACCGTGATCTCCGGCAAGCGCATCGAGCAGACCCTGACGTTGTTCGCGGGCAACATCACGATCGAGAAGTCCTGCGTCCGTCCCAAGAGCGCGGGCGAGACCCAGCCGCTGATCACGACGAACGGCCCGTGCGGCAGCAACTCCTGCCAGGTCACCGGCGCCCCCGTGACCATCCGCGACTCGAACATCGACGGCTCGGCCCTCTCCGCCAAGACGATCGCGGGCTCCTGTGCGTTCCTCGGTGTCGGCACCCTGCAGCGCAACTACATCAGCGGCATGGGTTCCGGCATCTGCTTCTACAACACCGGCAGCACCCTGAGCGGCCTCGCCGAGGGCAACTACGTCCGCGGCCTGCGCTCCGACGGCGACAGCCACAACGACGGCGCCACCGTCCGGGACTTCCCGCTGGACAAGAACGCGGGCCGCACCCTGACGTTCCGCAACAACCGCATCGACTGCTCCACCGGCAACGACACCGGTGCCCTGTTCATCCAGACCTACGGCGGCGACATCGACAACGTCACCGTCGAGGGCAACCTCCTGGAGGGCGGCGGCTACCAGCTCGGGCTGGAGTCGGGCTTCGACAACGTCTACGGGCGCAACATGAAGTCCATCAACAACCGCTTCACCGGCACCGGCTGGGGTGCCGCCTACGTCAGCCAGAAGGGCGCCAACTACAAGTGGGCGGTGTGGCAGGACAACTTCCTGCTGGACGCCAACGCGCCGGACGCCAAGGGGAAGCCTGCGGGCACGCCGTAGCTCCTGGTCGCCTTGTCGCCGAGTCGCCTCCGCCGCACAGCCTCCCGCTGGTGGTGGGGGCGATTCGCCGTTCGGGGTGAGACGGATGCCACAAGCCCGAGCGTCTTCGCTGAGGTTCTCCTCTGCCCACGCGGTCCGCATCACAGCCGCCCCGCTCCCATCCGCCCGGCAGCCCCACACCCGCACGCGGCCGCTTCCCAGGCGCCCGCCGCACAGCCCCCGCGCGGCCCGCCGCCCCACCACCCCACACGTCCCGCTTCCCAGCCACCCCGACTCCGCCGCCGACCCCCTTCGACAGCGAAGGCACCCCCTCAGCCGTTGTCGCGGAACCTCAACCACCGCGAGCTGAGCGAGTCCCAGATCTCCTGGTACCGCGCGAACATCTCCCGCACCTTCTCCGGATCCACCTCCTCGGCCGGTGTGGACGCCAGGTAGTAGGAGAGGTCGTCCTCCAGCCGGTGGAACTTGTGGCTGGCCTCCTCCATCAGCACCCACAGCGAGCGCCACGCGAAGAACGGCTCCAAAGCGGACACCACGGTCACCACGGCGACCAGCGAGAACGCCGTGCCGGTCCAGGGATCCAGGTTCTGCAGGCCGAGGATGATCGTCGACACCGCCGAAAGCACCAAAGTGGTCAGTCGGACAGTTACGGACTTCCACCTGAACCGCTGCTTGCACGAGCGGGCGTAGGCGTGCCCTCGGGAGATCTGTCCACGAAGGTGCTGAGCGAGTTCCAACGGCTTCAAGCCGGACGGCAAGTCGGTCACCGGCAAGACAATAGTTTCGAGGTACCTTCGCCGCGTGCAGTTCGATGGACCGAGAACCTTGCTGGCCGTCCACGCTCACCCTGACGACGAGTCTCGGTCGACCGGCGGAATCCTGGCCCACTACGCCCGCCAGGGCGTCCGGATCGTCCTCGTCACGTGTACCGGCGGCGAGCTCGGCAACATGCCCGGTGGTGCCCGGCCGGGCGAGCTGAACCACCACCCTCAGGCGGTGGCGGCGAGCCGGCGCGCGCAGCTCAACGCCGCTTGTGACGTGCTCGGCATCACGGACCTGGAACTGTTGGGATACCACGACTCCGGTGAGACGGGGCAGGTGCCGCCCGGTGCGTTCTGCTCCATTCCCGTGGAGACGGCGGCGGGGCGGGTCGCGGCGCTGATCGAGCACTTCCGGCCTCAGGTCGTCGTCACGCACGACCACCACAACCCGCACCAGCACCGCGACCACGTGCACGCGGCCCGCGTCGCGCACCACGCGGTCAAGGAGACCGGGATCCCGGCGAAGCTGTACCTGGAGGCGCACGACACGCTCGCCACGACGACGGTGGACACGTCGGCCGTCGCGGACGTGAAGCGCAAAGCGTTGTACTGCTACGAGAGCCAGTCGCTGATCGGGAAGCTGACGGCGCAGCAGAGGTTCGCGGCCGAGTCGTACATCCGCGCGATCGACACGACCGGAGCACCGCTGCCCGAGACGGATCTCTTCGCCGGCATCACGCACCACGGGCCGGATCTGCCGCGGTGGTGAGGACGCTGCTGGTCGTGCTCGCGGACGACATCGGCCAGACCGCCGGAACAGTGGCACTCTACGCCAACAAAGGCGTCCGAACCGTTGTGCACAGCCAGAACGCGCGCACAAGACAACAAGCAGAGAGCCTCGGAGCGATCGCCGAGAGCGCGGACCCGTACGACCTGATCGAGAAGTACGAGCCGCAGGTCGTCGTCTGCGACCACAACGGACCGCTGCGCGCCACCAAGCTGGCGGTGTACCGGACCGGTATCCCGGCGAAGTTCTACCTCACCGCCACCGAGGGCGCCACGGTGATCGACGTGGGGGCGTCCGCCGTCCAGAAGCAGCAGGAGCACTACTTCCGAGACCTGGACAGGACGAACGCCCCACTGCCGGAGACGGACCTGTTCGCGGGTCTCTAGAGCGGCAGGGCGGACAGCAGGCCCTGGGCGAGATGGGAAGCCTGCGCCAGCAGGTGAGAAGCCTGGTGCACGAGACCGCTGACCACGTCCATGAGTCCAGCCACGGGAACCTCCCCGACAAAACCCGGCGGGCGAGTCCCACCGGGTGTTGCCGGGAATCAAAGCGCTGGCGCGAACACCGCGCGCGCCCTGTCACACCATTGAGCTGAATGGACGGTCCCAAAAGGACTATCGACCCAGCGACGTGCAGGTCAGTCCCGCACGACGGATGACGTCCGGGTCCAACAGGTTGCGCGTGTCGACGACGACGGGCTGCCGCACGGTCTCCGCCAGCCGGGCCCAGTCGAGCGAGCGGAACTCCGGCCACTCGGTCAGCACGACCAGAGCGTCGACGTCCTTCGCGGCCTGGTACGGATCGTCCACAACGGACACCGGCCCGAGGTCCGTGCCGCCCGTCAGGGCAGGGTCGTAGCCGACGAGCTCGGCACCGGCCTGGCGCAGCAGCGCCGCCACGGCCAGGGCGGGCGAGTCGCGCAGGTCGTCCGTGCCGGCCTTGAACGTCAGGCCCAGCAACCCGAGGCGCACGTGCGACAGCGAGCCGCCGCGCTTGCCGGTGACGGCGAGGCGGACCTTCTCGACCATCCGCTGGCGCTGACGCTCGTTGGTGTCGATCGTGGCGCGCAGCAGGCGGAACTCGAAGTCGGCGGCGTCCGCGACCTGGAGCATCGCGTGCGTGTCCTTGGGCAGGCACGAACCGCCCCAGCCGGGACCGGGGTTGAGGAACGCCTGGCCGATGCGCTTGTCGTAGCCCATGCCCTCGGTGACGTCGGTGATGTTCGCACCGAGGCGCTCGCACAGTTCCGCGACCGCGTTGACGTACGAGAGCTTCATCGCGAGGAAGCAGTTCGCCGCGTACTTGACCATCTCGGCCGAGGCGGCGTCGGTCAGCACCGTGGGCGCGCCGAGGCGGGCGTACAGGGCGGCGACGCGCTCGGCGGCGTCCTGCTGGTCGCAGCCGACGACGATGCGGTCCGGGTTCAGGAAGTCGTGCACGGCCGAGCCCTCGCGCAGGAACTCGGGGTTCGAGACGACGGCGACGTCGTCGCGGCGCAGCAGCTCGGCGGTGCGGATCGAGGTGCCGACCGGCACGGTGGACTTGTTGACGATCACGGTGCCCGACGGCAGCAGGTCGCGCGTCTCGTCCACAACGGACTCGACGGCGTGCAGGTCCGCGATGCCGCCGACGCCCATCGGCGTCGGCACGCACAGGAACACGACCTCGGCGTCGGCCACCGCGGCCGAGGCGCCCAGCACGAACGACAGGCGACCGGAGGCCAGACCCTCGGCGACCAGCTCGGCGAGGCGCGGTTCGAGGATGTCGACCTCGCCACGCGAAAGCCGCTCGACCTTCGAAGCGTCGACGTCCGCGCACACCACGCGGTGGCCCAGCGAGGCGAGGCAGGCACCGGTGGTCAGACCGACGTAGCCGGTGCCGACGACAGCGATCCTTCTGACGAACATCATTCTCCCGTTCGGTTCACGGCGAACGCGCGGAGCACGGCGTCGTCGCTCACGTCGATCATCTTGTTGCCCCACTGGTCACTGCCCGCGCCGAGCTCGGGCCGGCCGTCGGGGAACGGGCCGCGCGAGACGAAGCCGGTCAGCCCGTCGAACACCGCCACGTAGTTCTCGGCCTGCGGGCGCCAGTCCAGCTCCGCCTCGCAGCGGCGCCGGCCCTCGAAGCCGAGGCGGCCGCGGCGTTCGGCGTCGTCGAGCAGGTCGAGCAGCGCCGTCGTGAAGCCCTCGACGTCACCCGGCTCGACGAACACGGCGCACTCGCCCGCGGACACCACGGTCTCCTGCAACCGGTACGTGACGACCGGCAGCGCGTAGGCCATGTACTCCATGGTCTTGTTCATAGTGGACACGTCGTTCAAAGGCGACAACGGATCCGGGCCCAGTCCGGCCGAGGAGGTCGACAGGTAACGGGTGATCTGTTCGGGCCCAACCCGTCCGGTGAACTCCACGTACGGATCGAGCCCCCAGGCCGTGGCCTGCTTCTTCAGGTCCTCGAGGCAGTCGCCGAAGCCCAGCAGCGCGAAGCGGACGTCGGTGCGGCCGCGGTCGAAAACAACTCTCCGTGCCACTTCGAGGACCCCGTCGACGCCGTCCTGCGGTCCCATGATTCCGAGATAGGCCACCAGGTGTTTGCCGCCGCGTCGGAGTTCGTCCACGCCCTCGACAGGCCGCATCACGGTGGTGTCGGGCCCGGAGCGCACGACGGAGGTGTGCTCGGGCGGCACGGAACCCCGCGTCCACGCGATCTTCTGGTACGAGGTGTTGGTCGACGTCACCCGGTTGGCCGTGCGGAACGTCCTGCGCTCCAGCCACTTCAAGATCCGGTACTGCAGCTTGCCCGCGAACCCCTTGGGCTCACCGAAACGAGACAGGAACACCTCGGGGTTGAGGTCGTGGTGGTCGAAGACGAACTTCACACCACCGAGCCGCCACAGCAGCGCCAAGGCCCAGTAGGTGTCCGGCGGGTTGCACGCCTGCATGACGTCGAACCGCCTGCGGGCACGCACCTTCACGCTCAGCAACGCCGTGCGCACCCAGCAGTACAGGAACTCCCACGCGTAGCCCAGCGCGCCTTCGGCCTGGGGCGGCGGAGCGTACTTGTAGATGTGCACTCCGTCGAGGAGTTGGTAGGCGGGATCACCCGGACCCTTGGGGCAGATCACCGAAACCTCGTAGCCGGCGTTGGTCAGGGCGCGGCATTCCAGCCACACCCGGCGGTCCAGCGGCACGGGGAGGTTCTGCACGATGATCAACACGTGAGGCGATGACGTCACGCTCTGGTTCTCGTTCCGGAGGGCGAAACGGTTACACCTTCGCCGATTCTCGTAACGGAGGTTGCAAACGACTCGATGTAGGCGCAGAGGCCCGAAAAGCGAGGAGCGGTTGTGGAGCGGTCACCTGTCGCGGTGGTCATCGTCACTTACCAGAGCGAACAGGTCATCGCCGGATGCCTGGACTCGTTGCCGGACGACGTGAAAGTGATCGTCGTCGACAACGCCTCGACGGACGGCACTGTGGCGGCCGCCACTCGACCTGGCGTGGAAATTCTGCGCAGCCCGGTCAACGGCGGATACGCCGCCGGTGTGAATTTGGGCATCAAAGCGGCGGAAGGCCACGACGTTCTCATCCTGAACGCCGACATCCGGTTGCACCCAGGAGCCGTGGAATCACTCCGCGCCGCGAACAAACCGATCGTCGTTCCCAGGCTCGTGGACGAATCCGGCGCGCTCTCCTTCTCGCTGCGCCGCACACCGACGGCGGTCAAAGCCCTCGCCGAAGCCCTCGTCGGCGGCGGCCGGGCCGGGAGCATCGGCCTCGGCGAGACCGTCACCGACGCGAAGGCCTACCAGGGCGCGCACGCCGCGGACTGGGCGACGGGCTGCGCGTGGCTGGTCCAGCGCGAGGTCATCGAGAGGCACGGCCTTTTGGACGAGCGATACTTCCTCTATTCGGAGGAGACGGAGTACATGCTCAAGGCCGGCGGCGTCTGGTTCGAGCCGCGGGCCGTCGTCACGCACATCGGCGGCGAGGTCTCCACGAACGCCCGGCTCTGGTCGATGCTCACCTCGAACAAGGTCCGCCTGCACCGCGAGCTGCACGGCAGGTTCGCCGCCGCGCTCATGTGGGTCGCCATGGTCGTGAACGAAGGGCTTCGCGCACGTTCGCCGAAGCACCGCACCGCGTTGAAGGGGCTTTTCAGCATGCGCCGCTGGCCGGAGGAAGTGGCGTCGGAGGGCCCGAGCTACCTGTGCTTCTCGGCGCAGGACTGGTGGTACCACAACCGCGCCCACTCGGACTTCCAGCTGCTGCGCCGCGTCGCCAAGCACCGCAAGGTGTTGCTGGTCAACAGCATCGGCCTGCGGATGCCGTCGCCCGGCAAGAGCACGCAGTTCCTGCGCCGCATCTTCCGCAAGGCGATGAGCGTCGCGAAGCTCGTCCGGCAGCCGATCGAGGACACGCCGAACTTCTACGTGATGACGCCCGCTCCCCTGCCGTTCTACGGCAAGCCGTGGCTGCGCAAGCTGAACTCGGTCCTCGTCCGCACGCAGGTCCGCGCGGTCTGCTTCTTCCTGAGGATGGGCACGCCCGTCGTCGTCGCCACGATCCCCACCGCGTGGGACGTCGTGGAGCCCATGAAGACCAAGGGCCTGATCTTCAACCGCTCCGACCGGCACTCCGCGTTCCCCGAGGCCGACCAGGGCACGATCGCCGCGCTCGAGAACCAGCTGCTGTCCAATTCGGACACCGTGCTCTACGTCTCACGGGCCCTGCAGGAGGAGGAGTCCGCGCTGACCGGCGAGCGGGCGCACTTCCTCGACCACGGCGTGGACGTCGACCACTTCACCCGCCGCACCGAGCTGCCGGCGGACATCGCGAGCGTCCCGGGCCCGCGCATCGGGTTCTTCGGCAGCCTCGACGACTACCTCGTCGACTTCGACCTGATCGAGAAGGTCGCGCAGGAGTTCCCCGACGCGTCCGTCGTGCTGATCGGTGACGCGACCTGCTCGATGGAGCGCTACGACCGCTACCCCAACGTGCACTGGCTCGACTTCCGCTCCTACGACCAGATCCCCGGCTACGGCAGCGGCTTCGACGTGGCGCTGATGCCGTGGCTGGACAACGACTGGATCAAGCACGCGAACCCGATCAAGATGAAGGAGTACCTGGCCCTGGGCCTGGCCGTCGTGTCGACGGACTTCCCCGAGGTCGAGCGGTACGGCGACGTCATCCGCATCGCGAAGGGCGAGGCCGACTTCATCGACCAGATCCGGCTCACGCTCAAGGACGGCGGTCTGAAGACCCCGGCCGAGCGCCGCAACGCCGTGCTGGCCTCCTCCTGGGACTCCCGCGCCCGTGAGCTCATGCAGATCGCGGAGGACCGCTGACATGTGCGGCATCGCAGGCATCAGACGGTTCGACGGCGCTCCCGTCCCGCCGGAGCTCCTCGCGGAGATGGCGAAGCGGCTGCATCACCGCGGCCCCGACGACAGCGGGTTCTGGAGCGACGGCTCGATCGGCTTCGCGCACACCCGGCTGTCGATCATCGACCTCGCCGGGTCGCCGCAGCCGATGGCGGGCGCGTCCGGCACGACCACGATCGCGTTCAACGGCGAGATCCTGAACTACCGCCAGCTGCGGACCGACCTGGCGTACCCGTTCCGCACGAACGGCGACACCGAGGTCCTGCTGGCGCTGTACGAACAGCACGGCCCGAAGGCCGTGGAGAAGCTGCGCGGCCAGTTCGCGTACGCCGTTCACGACGCCCACACCGGCGAGACGCACCTGTTCCGCGACCGCCTGGGCATCCTGCCGCTCTACTACTACGTCGACGAGACGCAGTTCGCGTTCGCGTCCGAGATCAAGGCGCTGCTGCCGGCGATCGGCGCGGCCGAGGTCGACCAGGAGTCGCTGCACGACTACCTCGCGCACCGGTCCGTCCCCGCGCCGTACACGCTGGTCAGGGGCGTCCGGAAGGTCCCGCAGGGCCACCACCTGGTCGTCACGGCCAACGGCGAGGTGCGCACCGAGGCGTACTGGGAGCTGCCGCGCGAGTCGGAGATCCGCCAGGTCACGCCCGAGGAGGCCGTGCGGCTCGTGGACGAGGCCCTGACGGCCTCCGTGCGCGACGCTCTGGTCGCGGACGTTCCGGTCGGCGCCTACCTGTCCGGCGGCGTCGACTCGTCGTTGATCACGGCTCTGGTGGCCCGGGAACGCGGTGACGCGGAGCTGCACACGTTCTCCGCGGGCTTCGGCGACCCGCGCGTCGACGAGATCCACCACGCCGAGAAGGTCGCGAAGCTCGTCGGCAGCCACCACCACAACGTGATCGTGACGGCCGACGACTTCCGCGACAGCTGGGCCAAGCTCTCCTGGCACCGCGACGCGCCGCTGTCCGAACCCGCCGACGTGGCCGTGTTCCGCCTCGCCGAGCTGGCCCGCCGGGACGTGAAGGTCGTGCTGTCCGGCGAGGGCAGCGACGAGCTCTTCGGCGGCTACCCCAAGTACCGCTTCGCCCAGGCCACCCGCCTCGCCGGGTTCGCCCCCTCCGCCGCCCTGAAGCGGCTGGAGAAGGCGCTGCCCGCCTCCAAGGCACGGCTGGGCATCGCTCTGCGGGCCATCGCCGAACCCTCTTACGCCGAACGCATGCGCGGCTGGTTCGCGCCGTTCACGGTGTCCGAACGGGCAGCGCTTCTCGGCGGCCCGGCGACCCGCTCCGTGCTGGCCCCGTACGAGAACGGCCGCGGGGATGCCCTCAGGCGCATGCTCTACGCCGACTCGCACACCTGGCTCGCCGACAACCTCCTCGAACGCGGCGACCGCATGTCGATGGCCGCGTCGCTGGAGCTGCGGCCGCCGTTCCTCGACCACCGCGTCGCGGAGCTCGCGTTCTCGCTGCCCAGCTCCGTGAAGGTGCGCGGCGGAACGACCAAGTGGGTCGTGAAGGAGGTGGCGCGCCAGCACCTGCCGGCCGACATCGTCGACCGGCCGAAGTCCGGCTTCAAGGTGCCGCTCGACGCCTGGTTCCGCGACGGCCTGCGGGACATGGCGTACGACCTGCTGACCGGGCCCACGTCGTTCGTGGGCAAGACCTTCGACCGGGCCGCGGTGCGGTCGCTGCTCGACGACCACGACTCCGGTGACCGCAACGAGCAGCCGCGCATCTGGACGCTGCTGTCGCTTGAAGTGTGGCACCAAACGCTCAGCTGGTAGGACGGTCCATGAACAGGGATTTCATCGCCGGGGCGGGTGGGTGAGCCGATGTACGTCGCCTCCTCCCGTCCGTCCAAGACCGACTTCCGCAAGCGGTTGCCGGGCACGGTGTTCGCGCTCGGCACGGTCAGCCTGCTGACCGACATCTCCGCGGAGATGATCACCGCGTTCCTCCCGGTGTACCTGTTGTTCACGCTGAACCTGGGCTACGCGCAGTTCGGTCTGCTGGACGGCATCTACACGGGTGCCACGGCGGTGCTGCGCCTGGTCGGCGGCAGCGTCTCCGACAAGTTCCGCAAGCCCAAGGCCGTCGCGGCCGCGGGCTACGGGCTGTCGGCCGCGACCAAGGTGTTCTTCCCCCTGGTGGGCGCCTCGCCGTTCGGGATCGGCGCGCTGATGGCGGCGGACCGGGCGGGCAAGGGCATCCGGACGGCGCCCCGCGACGCGATGATCTCCCTGGCCACTCCCGAGGACCGGCTCGGGGCCGCGTTCGGCGTGCACCGGAGCATGGACACGTTCGGTGCGTTGCTGGGCCCGCTCATCACGTTCGCGCTGCTCATGCAGATCGGGACCGTGCCGGGGCCGATCTTCGCGGTGTCGGCGGCGTTCGCGGTCATCGGGCTGATCGTGCTCATCGCGTTCGTGCGCGACACGCCGACCGACAAGAAGCCGAAGGGTCCGCGGCCGTCGTTCCGGGCCGGGCTGAACCTGCTCACCGACAAGCAGTTCCGCCGCACCACCATCTCCGCCGGGATGCTGGGCCTCGCGACCGTGTCGGACGCGTTCGTCTACGTGCTGGTGCAGAAGGCGACGACCATCCCGCTCGGCTGGCTGCCGCTGCTGCCGCTCGGCACCGCCGTCGTCTTCCTCGTCGCCGCCGCGCCACTCGGGAAGCTGTCGGACCGGGTGGGGCGCTGGCGGATGTTCCTCGCCGGCCACGCGCTGCTGCTCGGCGTGTACGCGCTGCTGTTCATCCCCGAGGGCGGCACGGGTGTCGCGATCGCGGCCCTGCTGCTGCACGGCCTGTTCTACGCGGCCACGGACGGCGTGCTGTCGGCCAAGGTGAGCGAGACGGCGCCGGAGTCGTTGCGGGCTTCGGGCCTGAGCGTCGTGCAGACCGGCCAGGCGCTGGGCCGTCTCGTCTCGTCCGTCGCCTTTGGACTGCTGCTGCAGTACTCGAGCTTCGGGGCGAGCGTCACGGTGGCGCTGGCAGCACTCACCGTGACGCTCATCGCCGCTGTGCTCAACCAGTAGACGGCCAAGAAGCCTCTGTCGCTCACGAGAAAAGCGCTCGTGAGCGACAGAGGCGGACTCAACCGCGAGCAGCCAGCTTCTGCTTGATCTTCTCGAAGCCGCCCTTGCCGAGGACCTTCATGGCCGCGTTCTTCGCGGCCACCCGTCCCGAGTCGCGCAGGAACCGGACCGGCTGGTCCACCAGCCGATCCTGCGCCACGGCGAGCGAGCCCGGCGCCGGCACGTCGTCCAGCGAGTCCCCGAACGACCCCTTGTACGCCTCGGGCGAGACCAGCCGGCCGCGTGTGCGGTTCGACACGTTCCCGCCGTGCACGACCTGCAGCCAGCCCGGCGCGCCGCCCAGTTCGACGACGGGGAAGTGCAGGTGCATGTGGTTGTGCCAGTGCGCCCAGCACGTCACCGGCTCGTCCCAGGACTCGCGGACCGAGACGAACGCGTTGTGCCGGTCGACCCGGTGGTACAGCCCGCCCGGTGACTTGATCAGGCCGTTGACCAGGTAGTACGCCGCCGTGGTGGTGGGACGGGGAGCCGCGCAGAGGCGTTCCACGAAGTCGACCGCGAGGCCGTCGTCGTTGTCCAGGTTCGTCGTGATGAGCTCGGAACCGGTCTCGGTGAAAAGCGACCGGATGTCCGATCGGAGTTCTTCCCGCGACACTTCCGGACGGTAAACGGGCGTGTACGCGTCACCGTGTGAGGCGATTTTGTCCTTGAGCCATTGCGGTGATTCGGGGTCGAAATAGATGAGCCAACGCGTCCGTTTGTCCGTTTGGGCCACGACCGATGGCAGGCAGTAGCGCTCGAACAGCGCAACGCGTTCGGTCAGCCATCCTTCCTTTGCCCGGACGTAACTTTCGGCGCCCTTCGAAGGCAGGTTGAAGCGCGTCAGGATGACGTGGTCGGCCATGACTCCCCTTACTCCGGTCATCGCGTACATCGCCGGATGGGACCAAAACGTTGCGGCTAACGAATGCCTGCGGAGACCGATAGTGAGGATGTGCCAACGCTTCCCACAGTGGACGTCGTGATCCCCTGCTACAACTACGCCCACTTCCTGCCGGCCTGCGTCCGCAGCGTCCTCGACCAGCCCGGCGTGGACGTGCGGGTGCTGGTGATCGACGACACGTCGTCGGACAACACGCCTGAGGTGATGGCCGAGCTGATGGCCGCGGACAAGCGCGTCGAGGGCTACCGGCACGAGGTGAACAAGGGGCACATCGCCACCTACAACGAGGGCCTGCTGGACTGGGCGACCGCCGACTACACGGTGCTGCTGTCCGCGGACGACCTGCTGGCGCCGGGAGCGTTGCACCGCGCGGCCGAGGTCTTCGAGCAGAACCCCGAAGTGGGCATGGTCTACGGACGCGTCGTGTACTACAGCGACCACAACGCGTTGCCGAAGGTCACCGAGCTGCCGACGACGTCGAAGGTCTGGCGCGGCGAGGAGTGGATCGAGAACCGCTTCCGCAGCAGCCGCAACGTGATCTCCTCGCCGGAGGTCGTGGTGCGCACGAAGGTCCAGCAGAAGGTCGGCGGCTACCGCTCCGACCTCCCCCACGCGGGTGACCTGGAGATGTGGCTGCGCATCGCCGCGGTGTCCGACATCGGGTACGTCAGCGGCAAGCCCGGCGCGTACTACCGGGTGCACGAGAACTCGATGATGCGCACGACGTTCAAGTCGGTGTTCGCCGACCTCGAACAGCGCCGCGACGTGTTCGACCTCGTGCTGGAGCAGAACCCCGGCCTGCCCGCGCGGCTGAGGACGCTGGCGCGCAAGGCGATCGCGGCCGACGCGCTGTGGCGGGCGGTGCGGCTGCACGACCGCGACCAGCTCGACGGCACCGAGAAGGAGCTGCTCGACTTCGCCCGCGAGACCTACGCGAACGTCGAAGAGCTACCGGAGCATCGCGCTCTGTTGCGACGCCAGAAGTTCAGCCCGTCTTTCCTGAGTCGCACGCAACTTTTCCTTGCGCCGCACGCCTACAAGAGGGCGAAGTTGTGGATCGGCACGCAGCGGTGGAAGTGGCGGGGCGAATGGTGACGGCAGGCAGCGGAGACGGGCGGGACGGCGTGGCCGACGAGGGCCGCGGTACCTCCGGCGACGGCTCCCACGGCTCCGCCCCGCGCGACGGCTCGACCGGCCACACCTCCACAGGCCACGGCACAGCCCTGACCCACAGCTCCCCCGGCCGCGAGGCCGTCGAACCGGCAGGCCGCGTGGGCACCGCGCTCGCCGAAGAACCCCCCGTCCCGCCTCCCACCACCGGCCTTGAAGGCAAGGTGTCTTCGGCGATCCGCTGGAGCGCCGTCAACTCACTCCTGCAACGCCTCGCCGCCGTCGGCATCAGCGTCCTGCTCGCGCGCCTCATCGCGCCCGAGCAGTTCGGCGTGTTCGCGGTCGCCCTGGTCGTGCTCAACATCGTCCTGAGCGTCTCCGAGCTCGGCGTCAGCGCCGCCCTCGTGCGCCACAACGGCCCGATCGACGAGATGGCACCGACCGTCACGACGCTGTCCCTCGCGTCCGGCACGATGCTGGCGTTGATCTGCGCGGTCGGCGCGCCGTGGTTCTCCAACGCGATGGACGCCCCGGAGGCCGCCGGCATCATCCAGCTCATGTCGGTCGCCCTCGTCATCGCGGGCGCCACCGCCGTGCCCGGCGCGATGATGCAGCGCAACTTCCGGCAGGACCACAAGTTCTACGCCGACACGGCCGCCTTCGTCGCGGGCACGGCCGTCGCGGTCGTGCTGGCGCTCATGGGCTTCGGCGCGTGGAGCCTCGCGTGGCAGCGGATCGCGCAGAACCTCTCCGCCGCGGTGATCATGTTCTGGCTCACCGAGGACAGGTTCCGGCCGGGCTGGAATCCCGTCCAGGCCAAGGAACTGCTCTCGTTCGGCCTGCCGCTGGCCGGGTCCAGCCTGCTGATCCTCGGCGTGATGAACGTCGACTACATCGTCGTCGGCGCGATGCTCGGCACCATCCCGCTCGGCTTCTACCTGCTGGCGTTCAACCTCGCGAGCTGGCCGGTGGCGGCGTTCAGCGCCCCGGTCCGCAGTGTGTCGCTGGCCGCGTTCTCCAAGGTCCGCGAGGATCCCGAGCTGTTCCAGAAGTCGTTCGGACGTGCTCTGGGGCTCCTGGCGCTCGTCACGGTGCCCGCGTGCGTTCTGCTGGCGGCGCTGGCCGAACCGCTGATCCGCGTCGTCTACGGCGAGCGCTGGGCACCCGCCGCCGCCGCGCTGGCGTTGCTGGTGCTGCTCGGCGCGGTCCGGGTCGCGCTCGAACTGGGCTACGACTTCCTCGCCTCGGCCGGCCGGTCGCGGGCGATCCTCGTGATCCACGTGGTGTGGCTCGGCGCGCTGGTGCCCTTGCTGGCGCTCGGCGCGCACCTCGACGGCATCCGCGGCGTCGCGGCGGCCCACGTGATCGTCGCGGTGCTGATCATCACGCCGGCGTACCTGGTCACGTTCAAGCCTTACGGCATCCGGGCCGGGGCACTCGGCGCGCGCCTGCTCCGGCCGTTCCTCGGCGGTGTGCTGATGGTCGCGGTCGTGCTGGCGGTCCGGCAGGCGATCGACAGCGAGCTGCTGCAGATCCTCGTCGGCGGCGCCGTGTCCTGTCTCGCCTACGCGCTCGTGGTGTTCCCGATGCGACACGAAATCATTGCGGTGCTGAAGAAGAGGGCCAACGCGTGAGACGACTGAGGCAGGTCACGAAGATCGTCCGCGAGCAGGGCGCCAAGAAGCTCGGCGTCCGGCTGCTGACGGCCGCGACCCGCAGACTCGGCGCCGAGGGCGAGGAACTGCCCGTGCGCCTCGAGGACGTCCGCAGGGCCGACGTCGAAGAGCGCAAGCCCGTGGTGGTCCCGCCGATCCCCCACGACGGCAGGCTCGCGATCAACTGGGTCACCACTCCCCCGTCCAAGGGGTCCGGCGGTCACACCACCATGTTCCGGCTCATCCGGCACCTGGAGTCGATCGGCCACGAGTGCCGGCTCTACCTGTACGACACGTTCGGCAACACCGTCGCGGACCTCGAACCCGGGATCAGGGAAGCGTTCCCGTTCTTCCGGGGCTCGATCCACGACGTGACGGACGGCATGGCGGACGCGCACGCGGTGTTCGCGACGGCGTGGATCACGGCGTACCCGGCGTTCAACGACCCGTGCGCCGGCAAGAGGTTCTACCTCGTGCAGGACTACGAGCCGTGGTTCTACCCGTCGGGCGGCCTCTACGCGCTGGCGGAGAACACGTACCGGATGGGCATGCACGGCTTCACGGCCGGCAGGTTCCTCGCCGACAAGGTCCGCGACGAGCACGGCATGCCGGCCGACCACTTCGACTTCGGCTGCGACGCCGACAGGTACAAGCTCGGTGACGAGAAGCGCGACGGCATCGTCTTCTACGCCCGGCGCAAGGCACCGCGCAGGGCGTTCGAGCTCGGAGTGCTCGCGCTGGAGGTCTTCGCCGAGAAGCACCCGGACCTCAAGATCCACGTCTACGGCGAGAAGATCGGCGACCTCGGGCCGCAGTTCCTCGACCACGGCCTGGTCACGCCGGACGATCTCAACGCCATCTACAACCGTTGTTTCGCCGGGTTGTCACTGTCGATGACCAACGTCTCCCTGGTGCCGCACGAGATGCTCGCGGCCGGATGCGTCCCCGTGGTGAACGATGCGCACTTCAACCGCGTAGTCCTGGACAACGACCACGTCCGGTACGCGACACCCACCCCGCACTCACTGGCGCGTGCTTTGTCCGAAGTGGTCACATCGCCGGACTTCGACGCGGTCGCCCGTGCGGCCGCGTCCAGTGTGGAGGGACGTTCCTGGGATGCGGCTGGCCATGAGCTCGAGAAGGTGCTCCGCCGCGAACTCGCGGTATGAGCCGCAGGGGCGTCCGTCACATGACCGGGGACGGCGACGTGGCGTCGGCGATCAGCACCCGCGCGTCCGCGGACCCGTCGACGGGCACGACGTGAACGGCCGGCAGCTTGGCGTCCTTGGGCACCGCGGCGAACGCGAGCTCGTCGGGCGTGAGCCACGTGGCCTGGTCGTCGACGCCGGCCGTGCCGGGCAGCCGCTTCTCCGTGCTGGTCGCGAGGTCGAGCACCGCGAGGTCCCAGGGACCGAGACGGCCGATGCGCTTCTTGTAGGCGACCTTCGTGCCGTCCGGCGACAGCGACGGGCATTCCGCGTCGCGGCGCAGGGTCGTCACGGACCTGGTGACGAGGTCACCCTTGACGAGCCAGGTGAAACCGCCGCTGGCGAGCGTCGCGTAGAAGGTCTTGTCGTCGGAAGCGACGGTGAGGCCCCAGTAGTTGACGTCACTCGCCGTGTGCAGGACACCCTCCACAGTGGCGGCGAAGTGTTCGAGCGACTCGGCCGTCTCCCCCGTGCGCAGGTCGTAGAAACCGGTGCGGGTGGAGAAGCCACCGGGCACCGAGTACGAGTCGCCGGTGACGAAACTGGTCCACGACACGACGTTCCCGGACTGCGAGACCTTCGCGCGGCTCGGGATGCCCGGCAGCGGGATGGTCTTGACGGGCTTGCCGCCGCGGCTCACCTCGGCCGAGTAGGTCGGGCCGGGACCGGAGAGCTTGAGGCACACGCTCGTGCCACCGGCGGCGTAAAACCGCTGGCAGACGAGTTCCAGCGGGGTGCGCGTGCCTCCGTCGGCGAGCTTCTCGACCCGGTTCTGGCCACCCGCGAGATCGACGAACAGAAGATCGCCGGTCTTGGCCTGCGACACCTTCTCGGCGCCCGCCGGCTGGTTCGCGTCGGTGGCCGCCGTGACGACGTAAGCCGTTGTCCCACCGATGACCACGAGAATGGCCGCGATGGTCACGGTCAGTCGTCCTGCACGCATGCTGCCTCCTGGTTTCCCTTCCTTCATCGCTCGTCAGCTACGGCCTGTAACAGTTGGCAGCTCACTCCGATTTTCAAAGCAGGCGATACCCTACGGACATTGCGTTCGCAAGACCGAGCCGCGGATCGGGGATTTTGATGGACTTCTGGGGAACCGTACGAGTGCTGCGGCGGCGGTGGTACATCGCCTTCCCCGCAGTGCTGCTCACGGGCATCCTCGCGCTGTCCGTCTACGTCTCGGTGCCCACGCGGTACGAGTCGAGCGGCGTGCTGGTCCTCACCTCCCCCGCGGCCGGCGGCCGGTACACGGCGAACACCAAGCCCGAGGACGTCGTCAGGGTCAACCCGCTGCTGCAGTTCGACGGCAGCCTCACGACGACAGCGCAGATCCTCACCCAGGTCCTCGGCGACCCGAAGACCGCCGAAGAGCTGGCGGGCAAGGGCTCGACGTCCGTCTACACCGCGAACACCGGCCCCGTCGGCGGCCCGCTGCTGTTCATCACGACGGAGTCCGACTCGGCCGAGTCCGCCGAGGGTCTCGTCGGCAAGGTGCTCGAGAAGACCGTCGCGGAGCTCGCGGCGCAGCAGAAGGCGTTGAGCGCGCCCGAACAGACGTTCATCACCGCGCAGGTCCTCGTGAAGCCGACGACGGCCTCGGCCAAGATCGGCGGCAAGGTGCGGTACGTCGGCGCGGCCACGGTCGTGCTGCTGCTGCTGACGCTCGCCTCCACGTTCGCCGCCGACTCGATCCTGCTGAGGGCCAAGCGCCGCAAGGACGGCAAGGACTCCAAAGAAGGCAAGGACGCGAAGGACCCGGCACCGTCCGAGAAGGACACCACGCCGGCTCCGCTGCCCCCGGTCCGGCCGAACCCGCAGGCCAACGGCAACGGCGCTCCCCCGCGCCCGGCACCCCAGGGCGTGCCGAACGCACACCAGAAGACCGTCATCATCGCCGCACCCAAGCCAGACCCCGCATGGCCGACGAAAGACGACTGACCGCCCAGCGAGCCGACGGCGCCACTCTGCTCATCTTCTACATGGTGGCGCTGCTCGTCGTCCCCGCCCGGTTCACCATCGCGTTCGTCCCGATCACGCTGCCGCCGGCGTTGTTCATGGCGATGTGCCTCATGATCGTGTGGTTCGCCGCGCACCTCGTCGACCACCTCGGCATCGCCAAGGGCCGCAACGCCGTCCGCACGATCCTCGCGATCTACGTGATCCTGCACCTGACGACGTACGCGCTCGCGACGCGGCGCTACCTGCCGATCGACGAGCTGTCGGTGTCGGACTCGGCGCTGATCAGGATCGTGTCGATGTCGGCGCTCGCGGTGTTCATCGTCGACGGCGTCCGCACGGGTGACCGGCTCAGCCGCGCGCTGCGGGTGATGGTGGCGTGCCTGACGGTCAGCGCGTTCGTGGGCCTGTTCCAGTTCGGCCTGGGCCTGGATCTCGCCTCGTACATCACGCTGCCGGGCCTGCGCGTGCAGGACAACGGCTACTCGGCGCTGGAGTCGCGGTCGATCTTCTTCCGCCCGGCCGGCACGGTGAACCACCCGATCGAGTTCGGTCTGGTGTGCGTGCTGGGCGTGCCGTTCGCCGCGCACTTCGTGTTCCAGGCCAAGGACCGAGGCGAACCCGTCGGCCGCTGGTGGACCGCCCTGTCGCTGCTCGCGCTGATGGCGATCCTGTCGCTGTCGCGCACGGCGATCATCGGCCTCGTGGTGACCGGCATCGTGATGGCGATCCTGCTCCCCCGCGAACGAGGCCTGCCGCTGCTCGGCATCGGCGCCGTGTTCCTCGGCGGCGCCTCGGTCGTCGTGCCGGGCCTGTTCGGCACGGTGACGTCGATGTTCTCGAACATCGAGGACGACCCGTCGTTCCAGGGCCGCACCAAGGACTACGACGGCGCGTGGCTGGAGATCGCCAAACATCCCTGGCTGGGCAGGGGCTTCGGCACCTTCCTGCCCTCGAAGTACACGATCCTCGACAACCAGTACCTGCTGACGATGATCGAGAACGGCTACCTCGGCCTGATCGCGTTCGCCCTGCTGTTCATCGGCGGCATCTTCGCGGCGCTGCGGGCCCGCGCGCTGTCCCGCGACGAGGGCGTGCGCGGCATCGCCATGTGCCTGGTGGCGGCGATGCTCACGTCCGCGCTGGGCGCCGCGACGTTCGACGAGCTCGCGTTCAGCGTCGCGACCGGCATGACGTTCATGCTGATCGGCGTGTCCGGGGCCTTGCTGCGAATAGCGAGACAGGAGGCCGCCGTGCGCAAGGCGGCCGAGGTCAGTCCAGCCAGTTGAGCAGGCTCTGCCAGGCGGGGGCGGAGAACGCGAGGACGTCGCCGCTCGCGTTCTTCGAGTCCCGCACCACCGCGTCCTGGGCGAGCGAGACCTCGACACAGCTGCTGTCGCCGGTGCCGCCGCTGTAGGAGCTCTTACGCCAGGTCCGTTCGCCAGTCATGAGGTTCCTCTCGCAGTCCGCTGACGTACTCCGCCAGCATGCTCCGAGATTGTTCCTCATCCAGGGCAACCGCATCCAACAGCTCGAAGAGCCTCCTGCTCGACGTGACGGCCGAGGGTTCCTGTGCGAACACCTTGGCCAGATCGCTCTCCGTGTAGGCCAGTGGAGACGCCTTGCCGAACTCGAACAGCATGCGCATCGACTTGAGCGCGAGGCCGAGCGAGTTCGCAGGCACGATTCGCACGATGTGCGCGTTGAAGAGCAGGCGCAGGTACTGGTCTTCCATGACCTTGGCGTCGCCGATCCGCATCCGCAGCGCCAGTTCGTGAACGTAGAACACGCACTCGGGCCGGTACGGGCGCCGCCAGATGGACTGCCGCTCCATCCGCAGATCCACGAACCGCTTGATGTCCTCCGCCGACTCGCAGCCGGTCTCCACGAACAGCGCGTGGGCGTAGGACTCGGTCTGCAGCAGGCCCGGGATCGTCAGGATCTCGTAGACGAAGATCTTCGTGGCAGTCGACTCGACCATGGCGAGTGTGCGCAGGTTGTCCGGTACCTGGGCGAAGTACAGGTCGAAGGCGTGGCGGTACCGGCTGGTGAAGTCCAGCAGGAAGTCGAGGTCCTTGCCGCACGTCGCGAAGTACTGGGCGAGGTCGACCTCGGTCGCACGCGCCTTGCCGGTCTCGATGTTCGAGACCTTGCTCGGGTCCCAGCCCAGCGCGGTGGCCATCCCGCGGCCGCCGAAACTGGTACAGGTCTCCCGCAGTCTGCGCAGCTCATCGCCCAGGTCACGGCTGTACGCGGTGGATGTGATGACGGTCATGCTCTTGGACCGTATGTGTTGAAGGAGCTCCAATGAACGGCTCGTTCGGGTGAAAACGGAGCAGATGCGTCACGTATCCGGGGGGATACGGCACACAAACGGCGTCATAGGGTCTGACCTGCCCTTTCACCTCATCGTGGAATGGAATTCGAACACATGTTCATGCCACGATGGACGCATGTCAGCCCTCGGTCTCGCCTCCCCGCTGGAGCTCCTCGATGAGCTCAAGCAGAAGGTTCGCGCGCTGCACCGGCTGCAGTTCCAGGTGCTGGAGATCGTCGGCGCGCTGGATCAGCAGGGTGCGGCAGAGTCGTTGGGCTACAAGGATCTGATCGAACTCTTCAAGCACTCGCTGCGGTGGGAATCCAAGCTCTCACGCCGCAAACTCGCCCAGGCCAAGGCTGTGTGCTCCACCGTCACCCCGAGCGGGGCGACGGTGGAGCCGCTGCTCCCGCTGGCAGCGGCGGCGATGGCCGCCGGAGATCTGTCCGACGACCACGTCGACGTGGTGACAGAGGCGATGGCGGGCCTGCCCCCCATCGCCGAGGTCCACCTCGTCGGCTACGCCCAGCAGCACGAACCCCGGTCGGTCAAAGCGTTCTGCAAGGAACTCGCCTACCACCTGGACCAGGACGGCCCAGAACCCAAGGATCCCGAGCCTGCGCAGCCGCACAACGTGGTCCGCCGCCAGTGGAAGGCCGGCCGCTACCACCTCTTCGCCGACGTGGATGCCGAGACCGGCGCGAAGCTGGACGCACTGATCACCCCGCTGGCCAAGCCCGCACCGGCCGATCTCCGCTTCGCACCGGAGCGAGAAGGCGACGCGTTCTGCGAGGTGATCGACCTGGCAATGCGCGCAAGCCACCACCACATCACCGGCGGCGAACGCGTCCAGCTGACCATCACCCTCGACTACGACAAGCTCCGGGCCGGCATCGGCACCGCCCGCCTGGACAACGGCGAGCAGATCCCGATGCACCAGGTCCGCAAGATCTCCTGCGACGCCGCCGTGATCCCGATGCTGCTGGGCACCCGCTCCCAGGTCCACGACGTGGGCCGCAGGACCAGGACCATCAACGCGGGCCTGCGCCGGATCCTGGTGGCCAGAGACAAGGGCTGCACCTTCCCGGGCTGCGACCGCCCGCCGAGTCACTGCGAAGCCCACCACGTCCAGCACTGGTCGAACGGCGGCGAGACCAACCTCGGCAACCTGACCCTGCTCTGCCGCCGCCACCACGACCTGGTTCACCACTCCGACTGGCAACTCCACATGGCCAGCGGCATACCGACCTACCGACCACCGGCCTACGTAGACCCTCACCGCACACCGCGCCACAACCAGATCCACGTGGTCGCCTGACCCACACACAGCCCGCCCAGCCGAGCTGTGCCGCCGAACCATCCCCGCCTACCTCAGCTGGAAACGGAGATGACGTGCTTGCCCAGTACGCCGCCGCGTTCGAAGGCTTCGTGCGCAATCGCGATGTCGGCCAGCGGGTACACGCTGTGCACCACCGGGCGGAGCGCGCCGGACGTGACGTGGTCGGCCAGGTCGTCCAGCACGGCGTAACCGGGGTTGGCGCTGAACGTGCGGATGCGCCGGGAGCGGTGGACGTTCGACACCGCGATCGCGGCCAAAGCGGGACCGGAGAGCGCGATGGTGACCATCCGGCCGCCCTTGGCCAGCCTGCCGCGGTACCGGTGCAGCTCGGAGCCGACCGTGTCGACGACGACGTCGAACGGTCCGACCTGGTCCGGGGTGGTGGTGCCGTGGTCGAGGACCACGTCGGCTCCCAGAGCGCTGAGGACCTCGGCGTGACGGTCGCGGGCGAGTGCGGTGACGTGGCCGCCCATCGCGTGAGCCAGTTGCACGGCCGCGGTGCCCACGCCTCCGGCCGCGCCCCGGACCAGGACCCGCTCCCCCTCGGCCAGCCCCACGCTGTCCCGCAACGCGATCAGCGCCGTGCTGCTCGCCCTGCTGCTGCACCCGGAGGCCGGCCAGGCGTGCCCGGACCGCGCGGCCACGGTCGCGGAGCTGACCGGGATGCTGCGAGCCCAGGTCTCCGCCGAGCCAGGGCATCCGCGTGCGACGGAGCTGGTGGAGGACCTGAAGGCGCACAGCGGAGAGTTCGCGGCGCTGTGGTCCCGCCACGACGTCGAGGGCACGACCCGCGGCCGCATGCGCGTCCACCACCCGCTGGTCGGCGAGCTGAACCTGGACTGGGACGCCTACCCGATCCCCGGCGCGCCGGGCCCCGTGCTCCTCGTCTACACCGTCGAGCCGGGCAGCCGGGACGACGAACGCCTTCGCCTGCTCGCCGCGGAAAATGAGTGTGCGCCCATCCCGGCACGGTGATAGACAGCGCCCGTGCACAACAACCTGGCGTTCCCCGACCTCCTGCGACTGATCGAGGAGCGGACCGCCGCCTTCACCACCGCCATCGCCTCCGCCCCTGATCTGGACGCACCGGTGCCGTCGTGCCCCGGCTGGACGCTGTACGACCTGGTCCAGCACCTGGGTGACGGCCGCCGCAAGTGGGCGGAGATCGTCGCCGCCGGCCCGGCCGACGCTCCCCCGGCCCGCACCCCGGTCGAGGCGCCGCGCGAAGACCTCGTTGCGTGGATGACGGAGTCGTCGCGGCTGCTGGTCGACGCGCTGAAGGAGTCCGGCCCCGACCGCGGCTGCTGGGCGTGGTGGAGCGACTTCCAGTCGCCGAGGACCACCGGTACCGCGGCCCGCCACCAGCTCCAGGAGATCGCGGTCCACACCTACGACGCCCAGCTCACCATCGGCGCCCCGCAGCCGTTGCCGGCCGAGGTGGCGCTCGACGGCGTGGAGGAGTTCCAGACGACCTGCGTCGCGACGACGTCACCGTGGCCGCACGAGCCCGTGATCGTCGACTACCACGCCGCCGAGGGCCGTTCCTGGCGCGTGACGCTCGACGGCGAGGGCGCTCGGCTCGGTGACGTCCCGGGCACGGCCGACACCACGTTCAGCGGCACGGCGAGTGACCTGGTGCTGTCCTTCTACGGCCGCTTGACCGCGGACGACCTGAAGGTCGAGGGCGACCGGCGCACGTTCGACCGGCTTGTGGCCTGGGAGCCCGAATAACCCAGGCTCAGGCGGTTCCGTGCTCCAGGCCCACGGTGAAGAGCATGTCCTCGAAGTCGTTGGAGTAGTAGGTCGCCATGCCCGCGCCGTCGTGGTGCCCGACGGTTTCGAGCCCGCCCACGGGCAGAGGACGCCACCAGTACACCCGTGAGCTGAGCTGGAAGGCGCTGTTCGCGTGGCACTCGGCGGTGAGCCGCCCGACCTCGTCCAGCGCCGCCAGCACGCCCGCGGTGTCCTGGTCGCGGATGACGGAGAAGACGAACTGGTCGCGGGCGGGCATCGCGACCAGTGCGCCGTGGGGCGCCTCGGCCACCCCGGTCACCGCCTCGATCACCCACGGGATGATCAGCACCAGGGAGCCGACGTAGTCCGACCCTTGCAGGTAGTAGACGCCGTCGGCCTCGAAGTACCCGTCCGGCAGCTCTCTCGCCAGGTTCTCCGCCCCGGCGTCGTAGAGCTGGTCGTAACCGTGCCGCAGCACGTCCTCGTCCCTCATGACCACGATGGAGTCGGGGCGGTCGAGGGCGAACACCTGGAGCAGGCCGGGCGTGATCTCGCCGGCGTAGGACGCGACCTCCGACACCCCGCTGTCCGAAGTGGCCAGACGCAGGTAGGTGCGCTGGAGCACGACGTCGGACGGCCCTTCGAGGTCGGACCCGTCCCTCGTGCCGAGAGCGACGGCCCGCCGGAAGTGTTCGTCGACCAGGTCCGGCCACTCGTCGGCCGGGACGCCTGCCAGGCTCGCCGACAGCGACTCGAACCCGAGCTCCAGCGGCTCCGGGTGGATGATCTCGACGTGGTCGTCGTGGACGGCGATCCGCATGCCGATGAACGCCGGACTGCGGCGGGCCAGGTGGCGCAACCGGTCCTGTTGCGCGGTGGTGAGCAGATGCACCGCCGGGACGTTACAAGTCCTGCGGCGACGCGTCCGGGTTTTACGCGAAAGGGCCGCCGAAGCCCTGGCTCCGGCGGCCCTGAACGCTTGCTCAGACGGCTTTCAGGCCGTCCGGCGTCTCCTCGTGCCGGATCCCGCACTCAGGACACGAGAAATCATCTGAGAGCCGAACTCCACACGCGCAGACCCAGCCCTTCACCACAGCCGGGTTGCCCGCCACGAACGCGTGCGCGGGCACCGAGCGCGTGATCACCGCACCGGCCGCCGCGAACGCGTGCTCGCCGATCTCCGTGCCGCACACGACGATCGCGCCGGCGCCCAGAGTCGCACCACGCCGAACCAGCGTGGTCTCCAGCGCGTCGCCGGTCTTCTTGACGTGCGCCCGAGGCCGCAGGTCGTTGGTGAACAACACGTTCGGCCCGAGGAACACGTCGTCCTCGCACGTGACACCGTCGAAGACCAGCGTCCCGTTCTTGACCGTCACGTTGTTGCCCAGCACCGCGCGCGACTCGACGAACGCGCCGTCGCAGATGTTGCAGTCACGGCCGATGCGCGCGCCCGGCAGCACGTGCGCGAACGCCCACACGCGCGTGCCGTCGCCCACGTCCTCGGACTCGCACAGACCCTTGGGGTGCACGCGCACGCCCGTCATCAGAGCGCCGCCTTCAACGCCTCGACGACGCGAGCCTGCTGCGCCTCGGTGATCTCCGGGAACAGCGGCAGCGACAGGATCTCCGCGGCCGAGGTCTCCGCCACCGGGAACGAGCCGTCGAGGTGGGCGAACGCGCCGGTCTTGTGCAGCGGCGTCGGGTAGTGGATGCCGGCGCCGATCCCGGCCTCGTGCAACGACTTCAGCACGCGGTCGCGCTCGGCGACGCGCACGACGTAGAGGTGCCAGACGGGCAGGTTGCCGTCGAGGACCACCGGCGTGCGCACGCCTTCCACGTCGGCCAGCATCTCGGTGTAGCGGGACGCGGCCGCACGGCGGGCCTGGTTCCAGCCCTCGAGGCGGCGCAGCTTCGCGGACAGCACCACGGCCTGCAGCGTGTCGAGGCGGCTGTTGAAGCCGAGCACCGGGTGCTCGTACTTGCGCGGCGACCCGTGCTCGCGCAGCAGCTTCACGGACTCGGCGATCGCGTCGGACGTCGTCAGCACCGCGCCGCCGTCGCCGTACGCGCCGAGGTTCTTGCCGGGGTAGAACGAGGTCGCGGCGGCGACACCGAGGCCACCGACGGCCACGCCGTTGCGGCGTGCGCCCTGGGCCTGCGCGGCGTCCTCGACGACCGGCACGCCCAGCGGCAGCAGTTCGACGGGCGCGGCCTGGCCGTAGAGGTGCACGGGCACGATGGCCTTGGTGCGAGAGGTGATCACGGAGGACACCTGAGTGGTGTCGATCAGCAGCGTGTCGTCCACGCAGTCCACGAGCACGGGCGTCGCGCCTGCACGGGCGACGGCCTCGGCCGTGGCGATGAAGGTGTTGGCGGGCAGCACGACCTCGTCGCCGTGGCCGACGCCCAGCGCGCGCAACGCCAGCTCGATGGCGTCGGTGCCGTTGGCGACACCGATGGCGTGCGGAACTTCCTGGTAGGCAGCGAACTCGGACTCGAACCGGGCGACCTGGGGGCCGCCGATGAAGGCCGTCGTCTTGAGCACCTCGGCCCAGCCGTCGGCGACCTCGTCGGCCACCTGCTCGTGCTGGGCACGCAGGTCCACCAGCGGAATCTCGATCACGCGCTCTCCCCACGCAACGGGCGGGCCGGCACGCCGGCCCACGTCTCTCCTGCCGGAACGTCCTGCAGGACAACGGCTCCCATGCCGATCACGGCACCGGCGCCGATCTTCAACCCCTCGCGCACCATGGCTCCCTGTCCGAGGTACGCGGCCTCCCCGACGTGCACAGAACCCGCGAGCGAGGCGCGGCCGGCGAACGTGACGCCGTCCGACACCTCGTCGTCGTGGGTGATCAGCACGTGGGGCATGGCCACCACGTGCTTGCCGATCGACAGCGGGGTCGTGATCACGACACCCGCCAGCAGAACCGTTCCGGCGCCCAGAGAAGCGCCGGAGGTGACGGCCGCCGGGTGGACGATGGTCGCCCACCGCTCGTCCGGCAGGTCGAGCCTCCTGGCCACGGCCAGCCGGACCAGCGACCGCCGCGCGCTCGCGATGCAGAGCACGACGGCCGCGTCCGGGTGGTCGGCCAGGGAGTCGATCCCGCCCAGCACGGGCACCCCGTCCATCAGGGTGCCGTGCAGGGCGGTGGAGTCGTCGAGAGCCCCGAGGGGCTCCCACGTCTCCGGGAGGAGGCGGACCGCCGCGAGAGTCTCGCGAGCGAGTCCACCTGCCCCGATGAACAGCAGTGGCCGTGCGGTCACCCGTGCATCACTGGAACACCACGTCCACCCAGTAGTTGCCACCGTTGTAGGTCGAGGTCGGGAAGCCCGACCCGGCCGTGAACACACCGGCGGACGGCGAGGCGGTCAGCGGCGGTGAGGTCACCGTGCCGAAGTAGCCCGCGTTGACCGCGTAGTGGCCCGTGGTGGTCGTGTACGAGGCCGTGTACTCGGTGTTCGCCGTGATCGTCACCGGCGAGCTGAAGGTCAGCGTCTGCCAGCCGGACTCGGTCTCGTTCGAGAACGTGCCGGTGGCGAGGCGCTGGCCGTCCGAGGACCAGAGCGATCCGGTGTGCGTACCCGTGTTGCCCGCTCCCTTGTAGAACTTCACGCCGGTGATCTGCCCGTTCGTCGCCGACGTGAACTTCACGCCGAGCTCGTACGCGCCGTTGTCGTCCGCCGACGTTACCGAGGGAACCGTCGCCGCGCTGAACAACGAGCACGGGCAGGTCTGCGTCGTCGCGGTCGTGAACGACCATGTGACCGGGTTGGCCATCATGTTGCCGAACGTGTCCGCGGCCTTGGCGCTCACCGAGTACACAGTGGACGCCGCGAACCTGGCGGCGGGCGTGAACGTGATCATCCTGCTGTCCTGCGAGAGCGACCTCGTGCCGGCGATCTTCGCGCCACCGGGGTCGGTGACGTCGAACTGCGCCGAGTTGAGGTCCACGGGCTCGTCGAACGACACGGTGACCGTGGAGTTCAGCGCGACGGCCTGCGCACCCGCCAGCGGGGTGTGCGACTGCGCCACCGGGGCCACGTTGTCGGCGTTGGGCTGGTACATCACGTCGACCCAGTAGTTGCCCGAGCCGTACGTCATGGTCGGGAACCCGCTGCCCGGAACGAAGACGCCGTTGGTCTCCTGCGGCGCCGTCAGCGGACCGGACGTGACCGGGCCCGTCCCGAAGTACCCGGCGTTCACCGCGTAGTGCCCGGTGGTCGTCGTGTACGAGGCGGTGTAGGTCTGACCGGAGCTGACGATCACCGGCTGGGCGAACGTGAGCGTCTGCCAGCCCGTCGCGGTCTCACCCGTGAAGGTGCCCGTGGCGAGGCGCTGGCCGTTGGCGTTCCAGAGGCTGCCGGTGTGCGTGCCGGTGTTGCCGGATCCCTTGTAGAAGCGGACACCGGTGATCTGGCCCGACTGGGTCGGGGTGATCCGGACACCGAGCTCGTAGGCGCCCGAGTCGTCCGCGGACGTCTCGTCCGGCACCGTCGCCGTGCTGAAGAGCGAGCACGGGCAGGTCGGCGTCGTGGTCGTCGTGAAGTTCCACTCCGCGGCAGCCGTCATCGCGATGCCGTTGACGTCCGCGATGCCCACGTGCGCCTGGTACTGCGTACCCGACACGAGCTTGGCGGACGGCGTCCAGGTGACCGTCTTCTGGTCTCCGGACAGCGACACCGAGCCGGACAGCTTGCCGCCCTTCGGGTCCTTCAGCCAGATCTGCGCCGACGCGGGGTCGACCGGCTCGCTGAACGTCGCCGACAGCGCGCTCTGCAGGCCCACGTTCGTCGCGTTCACGGCCGGCGTGCGGTTCGTGATCGTCGGCGGCGTGGTGTCACCGTTGAGGCCGTTGCGGTAGATGACGTCGACCCAGTAGTTGGTCGCGTTGTAGGAGTTGTTCGGGAAGCCGGCGCCGTACTTGTAGACGCCGTTGCCGCCGTCCGTGCCGTTCTGCAGCGCGTGCAGCGACTGGTAGCTCGCCTCCTGGCCGTTGAAGTAGCCGGAGGTGACCGAGTACCGGCCGTTGGGCGCGGTGTAGGAGACGACGTACGTCGTGTTCGCCTGCACCTGGACCGGTGAGGTGAACATCAGCTTCTGCCAGCCGGACGTGGTCTCCCCGGTGAACGTGCCGGTCGCGAGCAGCAGACCCGTGGAGGTCCACAGCGAGCCGGTGTGCGAACCGGTGTTGCCGGTGCCCTTGTAGAAGCGGACGCCGAGCACCTCGCCCTTGCCGTCGAAGCGGACCTTCGTGCCGACCTCGACCGCGCTGGTGTCACCGGAGTCGACGACCGCCGGTGCCGCGAAGTCGTCCCAGACGGTGCACGGGCAGGTCGCCGGGCGCGGCGAGCCTGTCGTGAACGTCCAGTTCGCCTGCGAGGACAGGTTTCCGGCCGCGTCCGCGGCCCTCATCGTGACGGTGTAGGCCGTGGCCGCCGCCAGTGGTGCCGAGGGCGTGAACGTGATCGTGCGGGCGTCGTTCGAGATCGACTTGGTGCCCGTGACCGCACCCGACGGACCCGTCACCGTGACCTGGGCCGAGGAGAGCGTCACGTTCTCGTCGAACGTGCCGGACACCGTGGTGTTCAGCGCGACGGAACCGGCGTTGGCCACCGGGGACATCGCGCTCTGGAGCGGCGCGCGGGTGTCGGGACCGGGGTCCGTCGCCCACACCACGTCGACCCAGTAGTTGGTGTGGTCGAACGTCTGGTTCGGGAAGCCGGCGCCGAAGCGGAAGACGCCGTTCGGTCCGTCCACACCGGACTGCAGGCCGGTGATCGGCTGCATGTACGCCTGCTGCTGGTAGAACCCGCCGGTGTCGTAGGCGAAGTGCCCCGTCGGCGTGTAGTAGCTGACGATGTACGTCGTGTTGCCGTTCACCGCGACGGGTTGCGGGAAGAGCAGCGTCTGCCACCCCGTCGGGCTCTCGTTCGAGAACGTGCCGGTGGCGAGCAGGTCACCGTTGGAGGACCACAGGCTGCCGGTGTGCGTGCCGGTGTTGCCGGTGCCCTTGTAGAACTTCACGCCGCGGACGTAGCCGTTGCTCGCGGCCTTCCACTTCACGCCGAGCTCGAGCTGCGAGCTGTCGTCGGCGGAGGTGACCTTCGGGACCTCCGTGCCGGAGAACATGCCGCACGGGCAGGTCTTGGCGCCGACGGTCGGCGTCGCGGACACGGGCGTGGACAGGTTCAGCGAGTCGTCGACCGCGCGGACCCTGATCTGTGCCGTGCCGGACTGGTTCGGCGTGTAGGTGTAGCTCCACGACGTCTGGCCGGCCTGCCAGGTCGCGTAGTGCCAGCGGGTGCCGCCGTCGGTCGAGACCTCGACGCCCGCGACCTTGCCGGCGGCGTCGATCACGGTGCCGCTGAAGGTGTAGGGCTGGCCGACCGTCGACTGCGCGGGCAGCGTCGTGATCTGCACGCCCGGTGCCGCGTTGTCGTTGATGGCGCCGGAGATGGTCAGCTGGTCGGCCGCCCACAGCTGGTAGGGCTGGACGCCCATGTCAGCGAGGAAGTTGACGGTCGCCTGCTTGATCCGCTTGTCCGACGTCGGGGTGTTGGTCGGGAACGCGTGCTCGTCGTCGACGCCCCACGCCCACTGGACCGTGCCCGCGCCGAACACCAGCGCACCGGAGGGCGCGCGGTAGTACGTGATCGCGTGGGTCTCGGTGCTCGAGCCGTACTCGTCGCCGTAGTTCTTCAGCGCGTAGTAGCCGTCGAGGTTCACCGTCGTGCGGGACATCTGCGCGACGCCGGCGGGCTGGAAGCCGTTGTCGTAGACGGTGTTCCACTCGTAGCCGAGCGTGCCGGGCTGGAACGTGTACGTGGTGCCCGCGGCCAGGTTGACCAGGTCGGTGTTGCGCCAGAGCCGCATCTTGCCGTACGCGGCCGGGACCTGCAGCGAGTCGTCACGCCGGCCGTTCACCGTGAACATGTTGCCGAGCAACGCGTTCTCGGGTCTGCCGCCGTCCTGCGGAGGGCTGTAGCGCGGGTCGCGCCACGTGCCGGTCCAGGTGTTCTCCCCGTCGTTCTGCGCGCCCTTGGTCTCCTTGTAGCAGACGATGGTGCGCCAGTCCGTCTGGGAGGAGTCGATGCTCTTGTCGTACTTCGTCTTCCAGAAGATCTCGTTGCCGGTCAGGAACGCCATGTGCACACCCGCGTCACGGGCGGCCATCACGTTGTTCCACTGCTCGTTCGACCAGTACTCGTCGTGGCCGACCGCCATGAACACCTTGTGGTTCTTGATCAGGTGGCCGCGGCGGGCGGAGTCGACGTCGGTCGTGTAGCTCATGTCGTACCCGTTGCGCTCGAGGAACCTGAGCATCGGGTACTCGGCGTTGAAGATGAAGTTCTCGTCGCCGTCGCCGCCGGTGTACGGGCGGTTGTAGCTGACCTTGTACGAGGAACCGCCCTGGCCGGGGCCGTCACCGAAGTAGAGGCTGTTGCCGCCGTAGCGGTTGTAGGCGACCCAGGTGGCGTCGGAGGTCTGGAAGAAGATCTTCGACTGGGAGCTGTCGTCGCGGACGACGAACGCCATCTCGTTCTCGGCGCCGGTGTCGTTGCGCGTCATGCGCACGTAGTAGATGCCGGAGACCGCGGTGGACGGGATGTTCCAGGTGACCGACACGGCCCAGTTGCCGTAGTCGATGAGCGCGCTCGCCGCTTCCCGCAGACATGGTGGCTGGTTCTGCGGTGTGTTCCGGTTGACCGTGCCCATGTACCGGGCGCCCTTGCCGCCGTACCAGCCCATCCGGTAGATGTCGAGCTTGTACGAGGAGGCCGACGTCAGCATCTTGAAGCTGACGGTCTGGCCGATGTTGTAGCTGATGTCCGTTGTGTACCCGAGGATCGTGTCGTCCCGGTACTGGGCCTGCCAGTTGTCCGCCCCGGTCTGCGTGTTCTCACACGCGACCTTGTTGGTGACCGGGAAGTCACACGGAGCGGCGTTGGCCTTCGGAGGGTTGAAGACGCCGAGCACGAACATCGTCGATGCGATTAATGCCGTGATCACAAGCACCCGCACGAGACGCGACTGCTGAGCCACCATTGGGTTTCACCTCTCGGACGGAGTTACCGTGTGTGATCCGCGCACTACGCTGGACAGCACAGGGCTGCTACTCCGAACGTCGGCGATCTCGTTAAAACTGTTACGTGTCAACACAAAAATGTTCCAGTGAGGGTTGAATCTTTATCTTTCAACCACGCACGGTCAGCCGGGATGTGTGGAGAGTTTCCGACAACGCTGACACGACCGTGTCCTGTTCGGACTCGGTCATGTCGTGGAAGAGCGGAAGGATCAGCGTCCGGGCCGTGAAGGCCTCGGTCGCCGGCAGCTCCGTGGTGGGGTGGCCGTAGTAGGCGGGTTCGAGGTGTGACGCCATGATTCCGCGCCGTGCGCTCACGCCGCGTTCGGCAAGGCCCGCAAGGACTTCCTGACGGTCGGCGCCTTCCGGCAGCCAGACCCAGAACGACTGGTAGTTCGTCGTCCCGTACTCAGGGTCACGAACGGTCGTGATGTCCTGGTCCGCCAGCAACTCGTGGTAACGCGCGGCCAACTCACGGCGACGGGTGATGATCGCGTCCAGTTTGGACAACTGCACCAGGCCGACGGCGGCCTGGATGTCCGTCATCCGGTAGTTGAACGCGGTCTCCAGGTACTGCTCGATGACGGCGCTGCCGCCGTGGTGGCGGTCGGCCGCCGAGACGCTCATGCCGTGCTCGCGCAGGCGCTTGAGCCGCACGACCCAGTCCGGGTCGTCGGTGGTGACCATGCCGCCCTCACCGGTGGTGAGGAGCTTGCGGGGGTGGAACGACCAGGCGGCCAGCAGCGCGTTCGTGCCGACCGGCTTGCCCTTGTAGGTGGAACCCGCCGCGCAGGCCGCGTCCTCGATGACCGCGATGCCGCGCGGTTCGCACAGCGCCTTGATGGCGTCGACGTCCGCGGGCACGCCGGCCTGGTGCACGACCATGACAGCGCGGGTGCGCTCGGTGAGCACCGGCTCCACTGTGGACGCGCTGAGGTTGCCGGTCTCCGCCTCGATGTCGGCGAAGACCGGGGTCGCGCCGGTGTAGCGCACCGAGTTCGCGGTGGCGATGAACGACAACGACGGCACGACGACCTCGTCGCCGGGGCCGATGCCGAGCAGGTGCACGGCCAGGTGCAGGCCGGTCGTGCACGACGACACGGCGACACCGTGGGCGGCACCGACCGACGCGGCGAACGCCTCTTCGAACTCGCGGACCCGCGGGCCCTGCGCCACCCAGCCGGACCGGACGGCCTCGGCGGCGGCGAGCGCCTCTTCCTCACCGAGCAATGGCCGCATAACCGGAATCACTGGTACTGCCCTTCATCGGTGGCCTGGGTGTCGGCGGGTGCCGGCCTGCTCGACGGCGGTGTGGAGCAGGACGGCACCCGCGGACGTCTGGGGTGCGTCCGCGGGCCGGGACTCCGGCCGCACGCGGACTTCGTGGTGCGCCCGCACGGCTGGAGTGCCAGCCGAACGCGGACCTGGTGCCGCGCCCGCGACGTGGCAGCGGCCCTACGGCGGTAGAGCCCCTGCACGAGCGGACTTCGTGCCTTGCCCGGGTGGAGTTCGACGGCGGTGAACTCCACCCGCACGACTGTCGTACCGCGTCCGCCGTGCCCTCCGAACGGGCCGGGCGAACGTTCGTACCGGGGTGCGGCCGCGGCGCACGCCGACCTGGGGGTGTCGGCGGCGCCACGGCCGCGGCTCTCGGGTGTTACTCGGCGGCGTTCTTCTCGGCGGCGGCCTTCTCGGCACGCCACCACGCGACGAGGTCGCGCAGTCCGCCGTCCATCTCGATCTCGGGCTTCCACCCGAGCTCGGTGGCCGCGAGGCTGATGTCGGCGAGGCGGCGCGTCACGCCGTTCACCTTGCGCTCGGGGCCGTGCTCCAGCGGCAGGTCGGAGTCCATCGCGGCAAGCAACGCGAGGGCGAGCTCCTTGAGCGAGGTCTCCTGGGAGGACGCGATGTTGTACACCGTGTCCGTGACCGGCGCCTTGGCCGCGAGGATGTTGGCGCGGGCGATGTCGTGCACGTGCACGAAGTCCATCGTCTGGGCGCCGTCGCCGAAGATGAGCGGCGACTTGCCGTCGACGATGCGCTCCATCCAGCGGATGAGCACCTCGGTGTACAGGCCGTGGACGTCCATCCGCGGGCCGTACACGTTGAAGTAGCGCAGCGCCACGTAGTCGAGGTCGTACATGGCCTTGAAGCTGCGCAGCATGCCCTCGTTGAACGCCTTCGCGGCGCCGTAGAAGGTGTCGTTGTTGTACGGGTGGTGCCGTTCGTCGGTGGGGAACGACTCCGCGAGGCCGTAGATGGAGGCCGACGACGACGCGATGACCTTCTTCACCCCGGCGGCCGCGGCGGCCTCGAGGATCGTGAACGTGCCGTCGACGAGGCACTCCAGCGCGAGCCGCGGTTCCTCGGCGCACTGGGTGATGCGGATGGCGGCGAGGTGGAAGACGAGGTCCTTGCCCTCGGTCAGCTCGCGCACCAGGGCCTTGTCGTTGATGTCGCCCTCGACGATGCGGACGACACCGGACTCCAGGGCGGACGCCAGGTTCTCGCGGCGGCCGCGCACGAAGTTGTCCAGCACGACGACCTCGGCCGCGCCGGCCTCGACGAGCTGGTCCACCACCGAGGAGCCGATCGTGCCCGCTCCGCCGGTCACCAGCGCGCGCTGGCCCGTGATGGGCTGGCCCAAGTCGTTCTGGGCGGTCATCAAGACACCTTGCCTTCAACTTGTTGAACGGGAACGAAGACCCCGCCGGAGCGCAGCGACTCCGACGCCGCCTCCAGCACCGCCAGCACGCGCAGACCCGCGCGGCCGTCGGTCAGCGGTGCGCGCTTCTCGGTGATGGACGCGGCGAACTCCGCCATCATCGTGCGCAACGCCTCGCGTTCCACCAACGCCGGCGCGACCATGTCGCCGGTGCGGTAGGAGATCTTCTGCTGCTCCGGGGAGAGGTCGACACCCCGGTCGTAAATGGACAGCCGCTGCGCGGGATTGTTGTCGTCCCACACGACCGTGCGCTGCGAACCGCCGATGACCATCGTGCGAATCTTCGTCGGCGACAGCCAGTTCACGTGCACGTGCGTGATCGCCCCGTTGGACAGCCGCACGGTGAGGTGGCCGACGCACGCGACGCCGGCGCCGATCGGGTCGGAGCCGTGCGCCGAGACCTCGACCGGGGTGACGTCGTCGGGCAGGATCGCCTCGAAGATCGACAGGTCGTGCGGGGCGAGGTCCCAGAGGACGTCGACGTCGGGCTGCACCAGACCGAGGTTGATGCGCACCGAGTCGATGTACTGGATGTCGCCGAGGTCACCACCGCGGATGATCTTGCGCAGGTGCTGCACCGACGACGTGTACGCGAAGGTGTGGTCCAGCATCAGCGTGAGGCCGCGCTGCTCGGCGGTCTCGACGAGCTTGAGGCCGTCCTCGAAGTTGGCCGCGAGGGGCTTCTCCACGAGGACGTGCTTGCCGGCCTCCAGCGCCGCGAGGGCGACGGGCAGGTGCGTGGCCGCGGGTGTCGCGATGGCGACCGCGTGGACCTCGGGGTCGGCGAGGACCTCGTCCAGCGAGGCGGTGGCGCGCACCGTCGAGTACTGGCCCAGCACGCGCTGGGCCTTCTCGACGTCGAGGTCGCAGAGGTAGCGGAGGTGCAGCTCCGGAGTGGCCTGGGCGTTGCGAACGAGGTTCGGCCCCCAGTACCCGGCTCCGATGACGGCAAGGCCAATCACGTCTTGGTTCCCCATCAGTAAGCCCCCTGGCCGCCGAAGACGGCGCGGAAGGTCTTCCACATGATCACGAGGTCGAGTGCGAGCGACCAGTCCTCGACGTAGCGCAGGTCGAGGCGGATCGACTCCTCCCACGAGAGATCGCTCCGGCCGCTCACCTGCCACAGACCGGTCAGGCCGGGCTTCACCAGCAGGCGGCGCCGCACGTCCGAGGAGTACTTCGCGGTCTCCTCCGGCAGCGGCGGGCGCGGACCGACGAGCGACATGCTGCCCGCGAGGACGTTGAACAGCTGCGGCAGCTCGTCGATCGAGTAGCGGCGCAGGAACGTGCCGACCTTGGTGATGCGAGGGTCCTTCTTCATCTTGAACAGCACGCCGTTGCCCTCGTCGACACTGGCGAGCCTGGCGCGCAACGCGTCGGCGTTGGTCACCATGGTGCGGAACTTGATGATCGTGAACGGGACACCGGTCTTGCCGACCCGCTTCTGGCGGTAGAACACGGGTCCACGGCTGTCGATCATCACGAACGCGGCGACGGCGAACATGAGCGGCGCCAGCAGGACGAGGAGGAGGAACGCTCCGACGCGATCCACGACCTCCTTGACCAGGCGGCGGAACCCGCTCAGTGCCGGCTCGCTCACGCGCAGCAGCGGCATGCCGAGCACGGCGCTCATGTGCAGTCGCGGGCCGGCGACCTCCATGAGTCCGGGCGACACGACCATTTCGGCACCGGAACCCTCGAGTGCCCACGCGAGCTGCTGGAGACGGCGAGGTGTCCAGTAGGCATCGGGCGTGACGGCGACGATGCGGTACCCACCGCGGCGGACGTGCTCGGCGAGCTCGCGCAGCTGGCCGACGACGGGCACGCCGTCGACATCGGTGCCGGAGCGGCCGCGGCCGTCGATCGTGCAGATCGCGTCCACGCGCCAGCCCAGGTGGGCGACGCGCTTGGTGCGGTGGATGAGGTCCTCGACGGTGTCCAGGTTGCCTGCGGCGAGGACCGAGAGCAGGAAACGTCCTTCACTGCGGCCGCGGTGCAGCGGGCGGCGCAGGAGGTAGCGCATGGGGAACGCGACCAGGGCGATCGCGGGGACTACGACGAAGATCCACAGGCGAGCGCCGGGGATGTCGACGGCGAGCGCTCCGAGGCCGAGCGCCACGACGGCACCGAACAAACCCCGGCCGAGTCTTCGGAACTCCTCGGCTCCCTGGCCGAGGACCGTCGGTGTCCACACTCGGTTGATGGCGAGCGAGCCAACGACGAGGACTACTGTGAGTATGTCCAGCAGAGCAAGGGAAAGCGGGCCGAAGGCTGTGTGACGCATGCTCATGACCGCACCGACGGCGAGGACGACCAGGGCAACGGTCAGCACGTCGGCGGTGATCACGGCATAGCGGTAGCGGCTTTCCCAGCGGGCAACGGGTGGGTGCGTCTGTCTGTGTTCCGACAGAGGATTGAGCGTGGAGCGCGACCCTTCGACGTCAGCGACGTCACGGGTAGCGCGGACCTGCTCACTCATCGTTCTGATCTCCCCGGCTCAGCGGCGATTCCGGACGTGCACGTGCACAGGTCACCCCGAGGACCTTGATTCTTAGGACTCCGCGATCTTCGCCAGCGCCGTCGAAACTGGATCGGCAGCCGAAGCTCGCAACCGGTGATTCGCGCGTACCGGGATCGGCGTTACAGACCCTGGAAAAAAGTTTCCCGAAGTTCGAATACCGGACGTGACGCGCGTCTCACCACTTGGAAACCAAAGCGACGTAACGCGTTTCCAGATGTCCACAAGGGACATAAAGGTTACGTATGTCGCGAGGTAATCGTTCAGAACAGGCCTTCGGGCCCTAGTCTGATCGACTGCGATTGTGCATGCACTTACCGCTGAACGGAGCAACAGCCTACGGCCGAACGGAAATGCGCACTTCGTCACCCTCGACAACCACCACGTCGCCGTGCCTCAGCTGGGCGCCGCGCCGCAGCTCCACAGCGCCGTTGACGTGGACTTCTCCGTCCTCGATGAGCACTTTGGCGTGTCCGCCGTCCTCGGCCAGCTGAGCCAGCTTGAGGAACTGTCCTAGCCTGATCGGCTCTTCGGAGATCTCGACCGTCCGCATGAGTCCCATCATCCCAGTAGGGCGCACCCCACTGCTTGCTCGGGGGCGCACCCCAGCGCGTTCGAGTGAAACCGTTGACACCCTTACGAGCATGAAAACTTCGAGGGGGTATGCCGCCTGGTTGGCGGTGTCGGGATTCGTCTGCGTCGCGATAACGATCTTCGCGGCGAGCGCGTACGTCACCTTGGACGTGGAGCAGTCGCGGCCGCCGCTGCACGGGGCCGTTCACTACGGGCTCCTGGTCGCGCACATCTTCACCGGAACGGTCGCCGTCCTGGCGGGTGTCTCGCAGTTCTGGCCGGGCCTGAGAGCCCGCCACCCGCGCGTGCACCGGGTCATGGGCCGCGTCTACTTCGGGGCCGTCCTGCCGTCGTCTCTGCTCGGCGTGGTGTGCGCGCAGCTGTCCCTGGCCGGCCTGGCGTCGTCGGCACCGCTGACGGTGCTGTCAGTGCTCTGGTTCGTGACCGCGGTCCACGGCCTGAATACGGCACGGCGGCGCCAGTTCGGCGAACACCGCATCTGGATGATCCGCGGTTTCGCACTCACCGGCGCCGCCGTGACGGGTCGCCTTTGGGGCCTCGCACTCGGCGCACTCATGCCCGACGGGGACGGGCTGCTGCTCTTCGCCACCGCGAACTGGCTGTCGTTCGTGGTGAACCTGCTGGTGGCCGAGTGGTGGATCCAGTCGCGGGGTTACACCCGGACCTTGCCCTCCGTGGCGCTGAGGCCCAGCATCTCCAGCAGGTCGGCGCAGTCGAGCGCGTCCGTGGCGTGACAGGCCACGGTGCGTGCCGCCTTGCTGTTCTGAATCGTGCTGTGCTCCTTTTCCAGAGCCTTGGCCTCGGCGAAGGTGCCGGTTTCGGGCTCGGCGATCGCGGGACGCGCCCAAGTCATGTCGTGCCTGCTTCCGCATCGGGGGATGTGGTCATCATGGCAACTGGGTGACCGAAACACCAGAACTTGTGCTTACCGTAATCGATCACCCACGCAGCGTGTAAACCGTGGGAGCGCTTTCCTGGAGTCTACCGGTGATCATTTATGCCGGGATTCGGCTTTACCTGCCGTACCTCAGCACCGACTCCACTTCGGTCACAAATGCAACCAGCCGTTCGTCGTCCACATCGTCCGGCGTGGGACCGTCCACCGCGAGCCGTTGCAGCGCAACGGAAGTGGTGGCGCTCTCCCGCGCCAGGCGACGGAACCCGAACGTCGCCTCGTAGAGCGACATCGCGGTGCCCAGCGCGGCCAAAGTCGTTGCCACGAAAGACCACATGGCCCTGCGCGGCCCGTCGGCCATGCCGATCGCGGCGGCCGCGGCGGCGGCGATGAAGAAGGCCGCGGCGAGCGCGACCGTCCACGTGCGAGCGCGGGAGTAGCGCTTGCGGCCGCGTTCGAAGTGGTCGAGCCGGTCCTGGAAGCGGTGGCGCAGATAGGCTTCCACGAACTGGGCCTGGCGCTGTTTGTCGGTCATGTCCTCACCACTTCGTGCTTGCGGTTGCTGACCGCAGCTTCCAGGTCGGCCACCTTGTCCTGGCGTTCCTCGTCCGTGGCGGGCGCGACGGAGGCGAGGTGCGCGAAGTAGAGCGCCCGCAGGCGTTCCGCGCGCGACCGGGCGGTGAGGTACTTGTCGAGCGACTCGCGCTTGCGCGCCACGATCGTGATGGCCGCGGCGAACGCGCCACCCGCCACGACGAGCACACCGGGCCACGGCGTGTCGGCGAGCCACGTCTGCAACCCGGCGAACACCGTCGTCGTCAGGCCGCCCACGATCGCGAGCACGGCCATCAGGCGGTAGCGGTTCTGCTCGACCTCCGCCTCCGCGTCGAGCTCCTGGAACGCGGGCGCGACGACCTGGTTGGCGTCGTGGATGGCGTCCGCGAGCGTCGGGTACGCGACGACGAAACCGGGGTCGACGAGCGGCCGCGCCTCCGGCGCCCGGTACCGGACCTTGGGCAGGATCCGCGGCGGTTTGACGGGCTTCTCCTTGCCCAGCAGCCGTTCCAGCGCGGTGACGGCCTTGCCGGCGCCCTCGTCGACGTGGACGACGAAGATCTTGCCGCTGCGCACGAGCACCGCCAGGTCACCCTTGAGGTCCCCCGTCGCGATGCGGTCCGCGAGACCGCCCGTGCCGGCGAGCACCAGCAACGGGTTGTCGCCGCTGAGGTGGTCGACCACCTCCTGCTCGCTCTCGCCTCCGACGACGAGGGCGACGACGGGCTTCTTGTTGCGCACGGCGTCGATCGTGCGGAACAGCACCGGCGTCGCGTCCGTCCACTCCGAACCGGGGACGATGACGGCGACGCTGTGGTTGGGTTCCAGCGCTACCTGACCGTTGGTGGAGGCCTCGGTGAGGTCGTGCACCTTGCTGCTCGGCGCGACCCCGATCACGACGGGCCAGCGCTGCTCGCACGCCTGCAAAGCCATGCCCAGCAAGTGGACAACGCCTCGGTCGGTGCCTTCGGTGACGAACACGGCGCCGTTGCGCGCCGCGGTCACGACGACGGATCTGAGCACCGGCAACAACTTCGCGGCGAGATCCGTCTCGATGTCTTCTGTGGAGCCGAAGACCGAGATCACCGTGCGGCCTCGGGGCAGTCCGAGGGCCTTGGGTTTGATGTCGGCGTCCGGCTGGGACAGCCTTTTGACTGTCGGGCCGCCTGCTGTGGGCATGCCGCGCACCATAACGCCGTGATCGAGGCGAGGCCAGAGCCGTTCAGACCCGTCTCAGGGCGCCCACACGCTGCTGGCCAGCAGTTCCAGGTCGCTGAGGTCGTCGATCACGATCTGGGCCCCAGCTCGGTGGAGATCCTGTCTCGAACTGCGCCCGGTCGCGACGGCGACGAGCCGCACCCCCGCTTTCGTGGCGGCGTACACGTCGTGCGGGGTGTCGCCGATGAGCACGACCTCGTCGTGGGCGAACCGCCGGATGCGCCGGGCGCGTTCACGGGCGAAGGTGACCAGCTCGGCCCGATCCACGTGCTCGTCGCCGAACGCGCTGACGTCCCAGTCGACGAGGTGGGCCAGCCCGAACTCCTGCAGCTTGATGAGCGCGACGCTGCGGAGGTTCGCCGTCAGCACGCCCTGGTGCACGCGCGGGTCGCCGGCGAAGTGCTGGAGGGCCTCCAACGCCCCTGGCAGGACCTCGCCGTGGCCGGGCAGCTCGGCTCGGCGGGTCTCGAACGAGCTCGCCAGCGCGTCGCTGAGGAGCTGTGCGGCCTCGTCCGTGTGCTCGATGCCGTGCAGGCGCAACGTCTCCTCGATGATGTCGACCTCGGTGCGGCCACCCAGGTCGACAGGGCCTGTCAGCTCCCTGCCGAACGCCGTCCGGAACGCCTCTCGGTACATCAGCCCGCCGAAACCCCGCGCCGAGATCAGCGTGTTGTCGATGTCCCACAGCACCAGCAGCTCGGGCCCGGTCACCGGACCACCCCCCGCTCCCCGTAAAATGCCTGCTCATGACCTCGATCGACCCCGCAGAGCTGGAAGTCTGCCTGCGCGTGCTTGCCCAGGTCGAGGACCTGCCGGCGGAACACGACGACGCCGTGCGCGTCCGCCGGGCCACCGCGAAGATCTTCAAGGCCGCGAAGAAGTTCCGCAAAACCGAGCGCAAGGCCGCCATCACGGCCAACGACCGCGCCGTCACCGCGCTGACCGCGACCGGGTCGCCGGACCGCATCGACGACGAGACGCAGGGCCTCCCGCTCGTGTCGACCGCTCAGGGCGCCACCGCCGGCACGTTGCTGCGCGCACGGTCCTGCTACACGTGCCGCAAGAGGTTTGTCGAGGTAGACGCCTTCTACCACAACCTCTGCCCCGACTGCGCGGCGTTCAACCACAGCAAGCGCGACGCCCGCACGGACCTGAGCGGCCGCAACGCGCTGCTGACCGGTGGCCGCGCGAAGATCGGCATGTACATCGCGCTGCGGCTGCTGCGTGACGGCGCGCACACCACGATCACCACCCGGTTCCCCAAGGACGCGGCGCGGCGGTTCGCCACGATGCCCGACGCCGAGGACTGGATCGACCGGCTCAAGATCGTCGGCATCGACCTGCGCGACCCGGCCCAGGTGCTGGCCCTGGCCGACGAGGTCGCCTCCCGCGGCCCGCTGGACGTGCTGATCAACAACGCCGCGCAGACCGTGCGCCGCTCCGCCGGCGCGTACGCGCCGCTGGCCCACGCCGAGCACGACGCGCTGACCGGGGACGCCGCCCGTCCGGAGCTGATCTCGTTCGGCGGCCACGGCCAGCTCGCACTGCCCGGCACGGCGGTGCCCGAGGCGCACTCGGTGACGACGCTCGCGTTGATGGCGGGCTCGAAGGACATCGACGCGGGCGGCCTGGTGCCGGACACCGCGGCGGTGAACTCGTGGATCCAGAACGTCGACGAGGTCGATCCGGTGGAGCTGCTGGAGGTGCAGCTGTGCAACTCGACGGCGCCGTTCCTGCTGATCTCGCGGCTGCGCGCGTCGATGGCGAAGTCGTCGTACCGCCGCAAGTACGTGGTGAACGTGTCGGCGATGGAGGGGCAGTTCTCCCGCGCCTACAAGGGTTCCGGGCACCCGCACACGAACATGGCCAAGGCCGCGCTGAACATGTTGACGCGGACCAGCGCCGAGGAGATGCTGCAGGCCGACGGCATCCTGATGACCGCCGTCGACACGGGCTGGATCACCGACGAACGCCCGCACCCGATGAAGATGCGGCTCGCCGAGGAGGGCTTCCACGCCCCGCTGGACCTGGTAGACGGCGCGGCGCGGGTGTACGACCCGATCGTGCGCGGCGAGGTCGGCGAGGACCTGTACGGCTGCTTCCTGAAGGACTACGCGCCGTCGCCCTGGTGATGTCGTGGTAGGCCTTCGGAGTGACTTTCGTCGGAAACACGTGTCCGAGGCACCTGTCGGACGCGTCCGAACGAGGCCTTTCATCAGGCATTATGCTTAGTTGAACACCTGTTCGAGTACTCATTTGTCATGAGAACTGTGTGGCGGGGAGCACTTCGGTTCGGGATGACGACGATGACGGTGCGGCTGGTGTCGGCCGCCACCGAACATCGCAGCAAGGTGCACCTCGTGCATCGCGAGGACAGCGGTCGCGTGCGCCATCAACAGGTGTGCGGCGAGTGCTCGTTGCGGCTCATGCCGGAGGACATCGGGCGGGGCTACGAGCTCGACGACGGCAGGATCGTGCAGATAGATCCGGGCGACCTGCCGGCGCCGGAGGACGGTGTGATCGACGTGCAGCAGTTCGCGCCGCAGGTCGACGTCGACCCGGTCGCGTTGCACCGCAGCTACTACCTCGAACCGGACGACCTGGCCGTGCGCTCGTACGTGCTGCTGCGCGAGACGCTGGAGCGGACGAAGTCCGCGGCGATCGTGAAGTTCGCGTTGCGGGGCAAGGAAACGCTGGCCGCGATCAGGCCGCAGCAGGGGGTTCTGGTGCTGCACACGCTGCTGTGGCCCGACGAGGTGCGGGAGCCGCACTTCGCGTTCCTGCACCGGGACACCGAGGTGCGCACCGGTGAGCTGGCGGCCGCGGCGGCGTTGGTGAGGGCGCAGACGCGTCCGTTCCGGCCGCACGACTACCCGAACACGCACCACGAGGCCCTGCTGCACCTCGTGGAGGCGAACGTCTGAGACCACCGCTCCAGGTGGGTGCGCGCGACCCGCGTCTCGGGGATGAACGCGGGTCGCGCGCCCGTTCTGTCAGGGGGCGGCACTAGCATCGGCAGCCATGCTCGCCAGTCCGTCCGATCTCGTCGACCTGCTCGAGTGCGAGCACCGCAGCTTCCTCGCGCGTGACGAGCGGCGGGGTGACCCCGCTGAGCTGGCACAGGCCGCCGCACGCACCGCCGCGGAGATGCGTGCGGGCGCGGACCTGGTCGAGAACGCGGTCTTCTTCGACGGCACGTTCCACTGCGCGGCCCGGACCCTCGTGCGCACGGCCGGCGGTTACGAGCCGTGCGACGAGGTCTCGGAGCCCACTCCCCTGGCCGTGTTGTCGCTGGTCGCGGCCGCGCAGGCGCTGGGTGCCGAGCGGGCGCACCTGGTCGTGGACGGGCGCCGCACGACGTTCCGGATCGCCGACTTCACTCCCTTGCTCGGACGGTTGCGGGTCCGGCTCGCGACGCCCTCACCTGCACCGTCCCGGTCCTGGGGTGACGTCCGGGCGGCCTGCACCGGGTGCCGGTTCGCCCGTCACTGCGCCTCCGGACGTGAGCAGGCGCGGGACCTGTCGCTGGTGGCCGGGCTGCGGGCCGACCAGCGGCGCAAGCTCGTCTCGGCCGGCATCGACACGATCGACGCGCTCGCGGAGACCGAGGAGCGCCCGGCGACGTTGTCACCGGCGAGCTTCACGGCGCTGACGGCGCAGGCCCGGCTCCAGGTGCGGCAGGAGCGGACCGGCGAGACCACGTACGAGGTCGTGGCGCCCGAGGCGTTGGCGAACCTGCCCGAACCGGCCGAGGACGACGTCTTCCTGGAGGTCGACGGCGACACGTTCCGCACGCCGGGGTGGTCCGGCACCTTCGCGGAGTTCGTCTCCCGCACACCGTCCGGCACGGTCTACCACTTCGCGCCGCACGACCTCGCCGGGCGGGCCGCGCGGACGGCCACGCTGGAGTCCGAAGTGGACGAACTGGTGCGGCGGTGCGTCGACCTCGGCGCGCTGACCCGGCGGGTGCTGCGGGTGTCCACTCGGGAGTACACGCTGCCGGCGTTGGCACCGTTGCTGGACGACGAGGTTCCCACCCGCGGGCTGCGGGACCTGTTGCACCGCATCAAGGTCGAGCGCGAGATCGAGACCACGGCGCCGCAGGAACGCGACGAGGCGGCGCTGGAGAAGGCCGCCGAACGGGCCCGGCGGATGGCGGCGCTGACGGAACCGCTGGTGGCCGAGGGGCACGACCTGTTCGCGGCGACCGTCGGGTACCACCGGCGGGAGGCGAGTCCGGCGTGGGGTGACTTCTTCCGGCAGGCGCTGGCGCCGATCTCCGACCTGGAGACGGACTCCCACTGCGCGGTGCCGATCACGGTGCGCGCCGAGGACTGGGTGCCGCCCGCCGGACGGGTCCGGACGCACAAGCGCCAGGTGCACGCGCGGATCGACCCGGAGCGGCCGCACCCGTTCGGCGCGAACGAGCAGGTCCGGTTGCTGTACCCCGGCAACGTCACGCGCAACGCCGTCGTGTCGGACGACAACCCGTACGAGCTGGTGCTGACCGAGAGCAACGCGGTCGAGCACGGCGAGATGCCGATCGCGGTGCTGCCGGGCAGTCCGGTGCCCGCCTCGCCCAAGGACGAGGCCGTCGCGGAACTGGCCGAGCAGGCCGTGGGACTGCTGCCGTTGCTCCCCCGCAACCCCGGCATCGACCTGCTGCTGCGCACGCCGCCCGCGCAACCGTTGCCGCAGCACGACGACGTGGTGCAGGCCGTGATCAAGGCGGTCGACCAGCTCGACGGCGGCACGCTGGCGGTGCAGGGCCCGCCCGGCGCCGGCAAGACGTACCTCGCGACCAAGCTCGTGCGGCACCTGATCGACCAGGGCAAGACGGTCGCGGTGACCTCGACGTCGCACAAGGCCGTCGAGAACGTGCTGTCGAGCGTCGATCCGGACATCCCGATGGCCAAGCGCCCCAAGGAGAAGAAGCCCGAGGAGGGCCTGCCGTGGGCCCAGCCGAAGAACAACGCGGCGCTGGCGCAGTGGCGTGAGGAGAACTCGCGGGGCCATCTGGTCGGCGGCACCGCGTGGACGTTCTCCAACGCCGTGATCAAGGCGCAGCCGTTCGACGTGATGATCATCGACGAGGCCGGCCAGTTCGCCCTGGCCGACGCGGTGGCGGTGGCGACGGCGGCCCGCAACCTCGTGCTGCTGGGCGATCCGCAGCAACTGCCGCAGGTCGTGCAGGGCGTGCACCCGCCGGGTTCGGACGCGTCCGCGCTGGGCCATCTGCTCGGCGACGCGGACGTGATCCCCCCGCACCTGGGCTATTTCCTGGCCGAGACGCGAAGAATGCACCCGGCGGTGTGTCGTCCCGTGTCCGAGCTTTCCTATGCCGGGCTGCTCCATTCGCACGAATCGGCCGCACATCGGTCCATTTCCGGCATCGAGCCCGGCATCTACCTGCGCGAGGTCGACCACCGGCACAACATCACGTCGTCCGTCGAGGAGGCGGAAGCCGTGGTGGACACGGTGCGCGCGATCGTCGGTCGTACTTGGACGGACAACGGCAAAACACGCGAACTGACCGATGCGGACGTTTTGGTGGTGGCGCCGTACAACCTGCAGGTGCGGGTGATCCGGCGCAGGCTGGCCGAGGCGGGGTTCACCGAGACGCGAGTGGGCACCGTGGACCGGTTCCAGGGCCAGGAAGCACCCGCCGTCGTCATGTCCATGACGTCGTCGTCCACCGTGGACCTGCCCCGTGGCCTGGACTTTCTTTTGTCACGCAACAGATTGAACGTGGCACTCTCCCGTGCCCAGGTGCTCGCCGTGATGATCTGCTCGCCACGGCTGCTCGACGCCGACGTGCGCGGCGTCGAACAGATGAGGTTGGTCGCGGGCGTCATCGGCCTAACAGAAAACATGAGGATCTTTCCGTGGTGACACCGTAGCGTTGTCATACGGTGACCTTCTGCGTGCTCTGAGTTGTTAGCGTGGCGCGGTTCACCCGGTCGGGTGATTCAGATCATGAATGTTGCACTCGATCCGCCACGCATCAACGCAGAGCAGGAGTCTCCATGGCAAGCAGAGTTCTCGGCGCGCTCGCGGTGACCGCCACCGCAGCCCTCGCTTCGCTGGCACTGGCTACCCCGGCCAGCGCGCACACCCCGGTGTCGTCAGCGGAGTGCGTCAAGGACAAGGCTGTGCTGAAGGTCAAGCTGACCCAGTACGCGGGCGGCAACAAGAACACCGTGCTGATCAAGGACGGCGAGAAGGTCCTGGTCGACGAGAAGTTCGGCCAGAACTGGGGCGAGCAGGTCGGCAACAAGCTCGAGCCGAAGAAGTTCGAGGCCGACGGCACCATCGAGCACACGTTCACCATCAAGGTGACCGCGTCCGACGGTGAGAAGTACAACTACAAGGAAACCCTCACGACGCCGAAGTGCGTGAAGACCCCTCCGACCAAGACGGAGGAGACCAAGCCGACGACGACCACCACGACGCCGGTCGCCACGTCTCCGGAGGTGCCCTCGTCCTCCGAGGCTCCGTCGACGACCCCGGTCGCCCCCGGCGGCAGCAACCCGGAGCCGCCCCTCGCGGCCACCGGTGCGTCCCCGACGGGGCTGCTGCTCGCGGGTCTGGGTCTGGTGGGCGCCGGTGCCGGCACCCTGCTGTTCCTGCGTCGCCGCCGCAGCGCGTGAACTAGCTGAACGAACGAGAGCGGGGGCGGTCCACTTCGGACCGCCCCCGCTCTCGGCTTTCTAGAGGTCCAGCTCGGTCGCGGGGCCGTGGCCCTCGCGGATGAACCACTCGGTGGCGAACGCGTGCGCGAACGTCGGGTCGTCGAGCGACAGGAAGAACGACTGCTCGGGGATCTGCGAGGCGTGCGCGCGCATCGCCTTCCGCTTGACCTCCAGGTACTTCGTGACGTCGACGCCGACGTTGATCTCCGACTCCGGCACCGCGCCCTCGCCCAGTGGCGGCGGCTGGTCCATGCCCGCCCGGACGAACGCCTCACGGAACGCCGACTCGCGCACCATCGCCTGGTAGACCGCCGGGGTGCCCGCGATCTCGGCGGCGCGCATGCCGACGCGGTGCGTCTGGATGTGGTCCGGATGGCCGTAGCCGCCGAAGCTGTCGTACGTGGTGAGCACCTTCGCGTCCTCTTCGACGAGGATGGCCGCGAGCTTCTGGGCGGCCTCCTCGACGTCCGCGGTCCAGAACGATCCGGGCTGGTCGTTGAGCGCGTCGCCCATCATCCCGGAGTCGCGGTACCCCAGGAACTCCACGCGTTCGACGCCGAGCAGGTCGGCCGCCGCGTGCGTCTCGACGACGCGCCGTTGCCAGAGTTCCTCGCCCTCGTCGAGGAAGTCCGGTACCTCGCCGGCCTCCCCACGCGTCGCGACGACGAGCACGACTCGGTGGCCCTCCTCGAACGCCTTGCGCATCACGCCACCCGTCACGATGCACTCGTCGTCGGGATGGGCGTGGAACGTCACCAGTGTGGCCATGACGGCGACGTTACCCGTGCACGTGAAAGGGCGGCGCTCCCCAGAGTCAGGCTGGGAGGCGCCGCCCCTCGGCGAACTCGTGGAGCTATCGCAGGGTCAGGTTCCAGGCGTTGATGTACCCGGTGTCACCGGAGTACACGTCCTGGACCCGCAGCTTCCACGTGCCCGCCGCGACCTCGGACGAGGCGTTGACCGTGTAGGTCGCCACCACGTTGTCGGCACTGTCCGAAGAGGACGAGTTCTTCAGCCGGTAGGCGGTGCCGTCCGGCGCGATCAGGTCGATCACCAGGTCACCGCGGTAGGAGTGGACGATGTCCACGCCGACCTTGGTGGTGGCGGAGGCGTTGCCCGTCACCGTGGAGGTGATGGACGACGTCACGGCGGTGCCGCGGTCCGGGATGGCGACGTCGGTCGTGTTCTCCAGACCACCGGAGGGCGGCGGAGTCGAGTCGATCGCGGCCACCGTCTTCGCGGCGTCGGCGAGACCGGCGCCACAGCCACCCGAGCAGGTGCCGGGGAGCGGACGGGCGTTGGTCTTGATCAGGTCCTTGACCTGGGCCGGCGTGAGCGACGGCTTCTTGGCGACCAGCAGTGCCGCGAGACCCGCGACGTGCGGGGCGGCCATCGAGGTGCCCTGGTACGGCTTGTAGTTCTCGGCACCGGGGGTGGTGGCGCCCGCGTTCAGCGTCGACCAGATGCCGTTCTCCGGCGTGGTGATGGTGCCGGGGGTGTCGGTGCCGCGACGGGTCTCGCCGCCGGGCGCCGCGATGTCGATGCGGGTGCCGTAGTTCGAGTAGAACGTCCGGTTGCCCTCACGGGACGACGCGGCGACGGTGATCACGCCGGAGCAGTTGGCCGGGGTGTAGAGCGACGCGTTGTCGTTCGAGTTGCCGGCCGCGACGACGACCGTGGTGCCGCGGTTGATGGCACCGTTGATCGCGTTCTGGTACGTGGTGGAGCAGGACGACTTGCCGCCGAGCGACATGTTGATGACCTTGGCGACGTTCTGGTTCGCGGGCACGCCGCTCACCGTCCCGCCGGACGCCCAGGTGATCGCGTCGGCGATGTCCGAGGTGGCGCCACCGCACTTGGCGAGGACGCGCAACGGCTGGATCTTGGCGTCGTAGGCGATGCCCGCGATGCCCTTGCCGTTGTTGGTGGACGCGGCGATCGTGCCGGCCACGTGGGTGCCGTGCCAGGACGAGTTGCTGTCCTGCGCGGGCACCGGCTGGCCGTTGGCGTCGGTGCCGCACTCGCCGCGGGCGGCCCAGTCGCCCTGGTCGGCCGGGTTCGAGTCACGGCCGTTATTGTCCCGGGCACGCGCCGAGTCGGAGACGAAGTCGTACCCCGCGACGACCCGGTCCGCCAGGTCGCTGTGCGCGACGTAGCCGGTGTCGATGACCGCGACGGTCACACCGGAGCCGGTGGTGCTGGACCACGCGCCGGGCACGTTCATGCCCGCGGTGGCCTCGAAGAGGTCCCACTGCCGGGAGTACTCGGTGTCGTTCGGCTCGGCGAACGGCTGCATCAGCAGGTCCGGCTCGACGTAGGCGACCTTGGGGTCGCTCTTGAACGCCTGGATGGTGTTGTCGGCGTTCGTGGTCTTCGAACCGAGGTCGACGACGACCGCACCGCTCGACATGCGGCGGTGCACGGACTTGCCCTTCTTGCGGGCGTCGTCCGAGGCAGCGGTGTCGGACGAGGCCTCGGCGGTGCCCGGCTTGTAGCCGACGATCAGCCGCTCGAAGGGGCGGTTCACCTGGGTCGAGTCCGGTTGGGACTGGATCTGGGCGGGGGCAGCGGTCGCCGATGGGGCGACAACGCTGAGCACGGCGGCGGAAACTGCCGCGGCGCACACACTCGTGCGTCGCAATCCGTTCACGTGAGGTCCTTCCACGCAGGGCCTTCGCGTGCCGTTGAGGGCGTCAGTGTTCTGAACCGGCTGCGGAGGTGGAGGGACCGTAAGTCGCGTCACACCTGCGAAAACAGGTCTAGGCGAGTCCGAATGACGACACTGTCGTGTTCACGACAGGCCCGCTGGGCTGAATGGCGCACAATATGGCCGTGTTCGGACACTTGGGCGTATCCCCGGAGCTCTCCGCCGTCTACGAGCTGCTCGTGACGGGCGGTAGCCGCACCACGGCCGAGGTCGGCGTCGCCGTCCCCGTGCTGGAACAGATGCGGGAGCTCGGCCTCGTCCGGCACCTGCCCGGCGACGTGTGGCAGGCCATCGCGCCCGACCTGGCCGTCGAGGCGCTGATCGCGGCCCGCGAGGAGGCGAACCGCCGGGCCCGCGCGGACGTCGGCCCGCTGATGGAGCTGTACCTGCGCAACCGCGACGAGGAACTCGCCGACAACGCGTTCGTCGAGGTGGTGTCCGGAGTGGACGCCGTTCGCGAGCTGTGGCACGCCCTGCTGCGCGGCGCCCGTGAAGAGGTCTGCGTGCTCGACCAGCCGCCGTACGTGACCCCGCTGGGCCAGCACGTCGCGCTGGAGGACGAGACGCGGCTGCGCGACGTGCAGTGGCGGGTCGTCTACGACCGCTCGGCCGTCGACATCCCGGGCCGCGTCACGGAGATCATCGACCTGGTCGCGGCCGGCGAACGCGCCCGCGTCACGCCGACGCTGCCGTTCAAGCTCGCCGTCATCGACCTGCACGCCGCCGTCCTCCCCGTCGTCAACGGCGACGTGGTCGACAAGGTGCTGCTGATCCGCCCGTCCGCACTGCTCGACGTGCTGCGCTCGACGTTCGAGCTTTACTGGGACAAGGGGATCCCGTTCAGCCCCGGCGGCATCTACGCGGCGGCGGCCGACGTGGACCCGAACCTGCTCGGGCTGCTCGCGGCCGGGCTGACCGACGAGTCGATCGCGCGGCAGCTCGGGCTGGCGCCGCGGACGGTGCAGCGGCGGGTGCGGCAGCTGATGGACCGGTGCGGGGCGCAGACCCGGTTCCAGGCCGGGGTTCAGGCGATGCGGCGCGGGTGGTTGTAGGGCGTCGGTGTACTCAGTCCAGCTGCCGCTGCTTGTTCCGCGGCTTCTTCATCAACAGCTCCAATGCGCGCAACGCATCGCGTCGACGATGGGCGGACTGCGGCATGACCGAGCCGCACACCGCGATCAAGACCGGAAGTGCCACGACCACACAGGTGACGAGAACCAGGATCACATCGGACTCCGCTCATCGTTCAAAACGCTTCGGAACCGACGGTAGTTGACCCGGTCGAGGGGTAAGGCGCGCTCACTTACCCCTCTTCGGCGCAGACTTGTCCTCATGCAGATCGGATACGGAAACGGCGGCTGGGTTCGCCTGGACGGTGCAGGTCTTCCCGGTGCGGTATACGCGCGGTTCGACAAACACGCCGACGGCACTTGGCGCGTGTACGAGCTCTACCTCGACGGTGCGGGTGAACCTCTGCCCACGGACGTGGTTCGCGAGTTGCCGACCGGTCTGCTCGCGTCAGTCGTCGTAGGCGAAGAGGATCACCTGGAGAGGCGTCTCAGGACTCCCGGACCCGACCTCCGAAGGCTCGCAGGACACTACGCGACGACTTGGGGAACCTTGACCCATGACGGTCGGGCGTGCGACACCTGCGGTGGACCTGTCAAAGGTGGCAACTGGCGTCGCGAGAAAGGGATCCAGGAGGCGATGCACAACTGGGTGGCGGAAGCCTGGTTCGCACAATTCCACGACTCGACCGTGCGGCAGGCGCCAGCAGCAAGGGAGCGCGACGGGTTCGATGTCGAAAGCGAGGAGTTTCCGCTCATCACGCCACCAGCCGGCAGTCGGATCACCGGCGAGTTCCTGGAAACTGTTGCGAGGGCCTATCGGCTCGCCGTCCTCAAGGGCCTCCATCCGGCACCGGCCATCGCCGAACTCGCTCGCGTGTCACCGAAGACCGTGCGGAAGTGGGTGGCAAAGGCCCGTGAGCGAGGTGTCCTGCCTCCTGGGCGCAAGGGCAGGGTCGGCTGAGGCCGGGCGCGGTTGGTCGTGACCGACGCAACCTCTGGTGATCTTGTGGCGTCTTAGCCATCGCAAGCAGGAACTCACCAGGGGGATTCGAAAATGCGCATGCGCAAGGTGATGGCGGCTGCCCTGACGGGCCTGGCACTCATCGGTCTCGCGGGCACGGCATCGGCGTCGGCACAGGGTTCCGGGGACCTCGTGTGGCCGCCGAAGGACATCACGCCGGTCCACAAGACCAAGGCGGAGCTGCAGAAGCAGGCGGACGGGTTCTCCGCTCGCCAGCAGCAGGCCTACCCGAAGGTCTTCCGCGGCGCGCAGGGCGTCTCGACCGGCAACTGGGGCGGCGAGGCCGAGGGCGTGTTCGACGACATGCAGTACATGGGCAACACGGTCACGTTGACCTACAAGGGCCAAGGTGTCACGACGTACACGCAGGTCAACGCGCCGGGCATGCACGCGTGGTCGCCGAAGGAGTACTGCGCGCAGCACGCGCAGTGCACCGGGCAGGTCAGCGACCACCGGGGTGGCGTGACCGTCTTCTCGAAGGACGACCGGTTCGGCATCACCGAGGCCCGGAACTTCCGCGCCAACGGTGAGGTCGTGTGGGTGCAGGCCTGGACGCCGGGCGTCGAGGCGCAGCTGGCGGCTCTGGCCACCGACCGCGCTTTCACGTTCACGCGCTAGAAAAGCACGCGTCGAGAAAGCGCGCGCTGGAGAAAACGCTCTGATGTAAGAGAGAGCGGGTGCTTCCGGTCGTGGAAGACACCGGAAGCACCCGCTCGATCAACTGGCGACCTTGCGCGCGGCCACCAGCCGTCCGTCCGCGAAGCCCTCGACCCGCACCTCGTGCCCGGTCGCGGTCAACGTCGCGGTGTGCGCGCCGTCGGTCACGTCCAGCGAGGTCATCGGGCGGCCGTCGACGTAGATGTCCACCCGGTCGAGGTTCACGGTGTCCAGTGAGACGGTCGTTCCCTGGACCGCCACTCCGAGCCGCCGCACGGGCTGCTCCTTCAGCAGCTCTCCCGCTCGCGCGAGGAGATCCACGTTGCCCTCCAGCAGGTCCGCGCGCGTGACCTTGTGCTGGTGCGTCGGGCGCACGCCCAGGTCCTCCACCGGGGTGCCGGCGAGCTTGCCGACGCGCAGCGTGCGGCGGATCGACACGCGCATGTTCGCCTTGTTGGGCAACGCCTTGTACGGCGACTCCGCGTCGAGCGGTGCCGGGATCTTCAGCAGGGTCATCAGGAGTCCGTGCGTCCACACGTTCGCGCCGCCCGCGCCGGTGTTGTCGTCCACGCCGAGGATCGGGCCCAGGTCGTGGTCGGCCCAGCCCGCGGCGAAGATGTCGGTGGCCGAGTAGCAACGCGCGTCGGTGACCAGCACGACCGGGCCGTGGTAGGTCTGGCCCACGGCGTTCGCGCCGTCGACCGGCGTGATGGTGTGCGAGCACGAGAACGCCTGGCCCGTCTCGGTCGAGCTGTCGAGCGACGGGAACCACGGGCCCAGGTTGATCTGGCCGGTCGGGTCCTCGGCGTGGCGGCGGCAGATCCGCAGGTTCAGCGGCGTGCTCAGGAACTGCACGGGCTCCGGCTGGACCGGGCGCGGCGTCATCGTCTGCAGCAGGAACTCCGAGGCGAAGATGTGGCCGCCGCCGTTGTCGCGCACGTCGACGATGAGTCCGTTCTGCGGCAACAGGTTCGCCAGCCGCACGAACTCGGCGAGGAACGCGTCCGGGTCGTCGACGCTGAACGTGAAGATCCGCAGGTGCCCGAACGTGCCGGACGGCGTGACCACCGGACGCGCGCGGAACACGCCGGGCATCGTCGTGGGGGGGGGGGGGGGGCCGGCGGCGCCCCCGCCCCCCGGGGGGCCGGGGGGGGCGCCGCGGGGGGCGGGGGGCCCAAAGAATTGGGGGGCGGGCTCAAAAGAGAGG